>NZ_JAPKNM010000028.1 GCF_026460985.1 Sphingomonas sp. | reverse complement strand
AGGATCATATGGGAGGCCGGGTGGGGGAGCGGGCCGGTGCAGACCCCCTACCGAAGAATCCGGCTTCACGCTGATCGAGCTGATGATCTCGCTGGGGCTGTTCGCGCTGATCGCGGTCGCCGGGCTCGCGCTGGTCGAGGGCATCATCAACGTCCAGGGACGCACCGAGAAACGGCTCGACCGGCTCGCCGACCTGCAGCGGACGATGTTCGTCGTCTCCAGCGATGTCGAGCAGATCGCGAGCGGGCCGCTGTCGGGCGGCGGCGCCAACCTCTCCTTCAACCGCACGGCCCCCGGCATGGGCGGCGTGGCGGTGCCATTGCGTTACGGCGCCGCCGGCGGCGCGCTGGTGCGGACGGTGGGGCCGGCGCCGCAGCTGGTGCTCGCGGGAGTCACAGGGGTGCGCTGGCGCTTCTGGGACGGGACATGGGTCGATCGCTGGCCGATCAGCGAGGAAGACAAGGACCGCTGGCCGCGCGCGGTTGCGCTGGAGATGGTCGTGCAGGGACCGGGCGGCACGCCGGGCTCGCTGCGGCGCGTGATCGCGCTCCCGGTCCGGCCCGAGGAGCCCAAGCAGTGAGCCGCGGCCGCGACGAAGAGGGCATGATCCTCGTCAACGTGCTGATGTTCGTCGCGATCGCCGCGGGGCTGGTGCTGCTGATGATCAACCGCGAGGAGCTTGCGCTCGATCGCGGCCTGCGCACCCGCGAGGCGGCGCGCGCGCTGGCGATCGTACGCGGCGGCGAGCTCTCGGCGCTGGTCGCATTGCGTCGCGACGGCGAGCAGGCGCCCGAGGTCGATCATGTCGGCGAGCCCTGGGCGAAGCTCTCGGAGAATGGCGCGCCGATCGAGGGCGGCAGCTTCGACCTCGCGATTGCCGACGCCGAGGGGCGCTTCAACATCAATTCGGTGCGCACGGGCGAGGTCGCGTCGACGATCCTGTTCCAGACGATCGGCAACGAAGTGGGGCTGACCCCCGAGCAGATCGTCGCCGCGGTTGAATATGTGCGGTTGCAGGGCCCGGTCACCGATCTGCGGCCGTTGCGGCTGGCGGGCGTAGAGCCCAAGGTCGCCGACCGGCTCGAACGGCTGGTGACCGCGCTGCCGGGGACCACGACGCTCAACCTCAACGCCGCCGACGAGGAGATGCTCGCTTTGCTCTTCCGCGATCCGGTGGTGGCGCAGCGGCTGGTCGAGGTGCGCGCGCGGCAGGGCTATCTGACCGCCAAGGATTTGAGCGACCAGAACGTCTCGCTGCCCCGCGGTACGTCGTTCCGCTCGAACACCTTCTGGGTGCGCACCCGCGCGACGATCGGCGGGACCAGCCAGCAGGCCGCGACGCTGATTCAGCGCCGGCGGCTGGACGACGGGACGGTCGAGGCCGTCCCCGTCGAGCGGTGGCGCAATGCGGCGGTGCCGCCTGGCGCGCCGGTGTTGGGGGTGAGGGGATAGCGGCATTTCTATCCTCCCCCGCCAGGGGGAGGATAAGTTACAGCACGATCCGGAACAGCGCACCGCCGCCGGGCGCATCGCCGACGTCGATCGCGCCGCCATGCGCGATGACGATCTGGCGGGCGAGGTTCAGCCCCACGCCGGTGCCGGTGGCGCGGGTGGTGAAGAAGGGCAGGAACACGTCCTGCCGCAAGCTCTCGGGCACGCCGGGGCCGTTGTCCTCGACTTCGATCACGGTCGCCTGGTTGTCGCCGAGCAGGCGTAGCGCGAGCCGGGGCTGCGCGGTCTCCTGCATCGCCTGCGCGGCATTCTGCATCAGGTTGATCACTACCTGGGCGAGCAGGTCCGGATCGGCGTCGAGGGCTAGATTACCCGGCGAAACCTCCACTTGCAGCGGCACGGCCGGCGCCTTGGCCGCGAAGATGCGCGCGAGCTCGTCGGCCCAAGGGCGTGCGGCGAAGCTCTGGCGCTTGAGCTCCGGGGTCTGCGCCACCGCGCGATAGGCCTCGATGAAGTTGCTGAGCCCCTGCGCGCGGCGGGCGAGCGTCTCGACCGCGATACGGGCGTCGCCGATGCGCGGATCGGCCGAGAGATCGGGATCGCGGAGCAGGTCCGCCGCGGTCGCCGCGAGCGACGTGACCGGGGTGAGCGAGTTGAGGATCTCGTGCGTCAGCACGCGGACGAGGTCGGTCTGCGCCGCCATCTCGACGGCGTCGAGCGTGCCCTGGATCGGCTGGACGCTGATCGCGCGGGTGCGCTGGCCGAGCCGCTCGAGCGTCGCCGCACGCACGAGCATCCGCTGCGGGCGTTCTGCGATATTGAGAATCAATAGCTCTTCACTTTGCGAAGCGTTCGCAAGACGCCGCGCGAAGGTCGCGCCATAGACCGCGAAATCCTCGGGCCGCGTCCCATGCTCGCCGGTGAACAGCCGCCGCGCCGCCTTGTTGGCGAGGGTGACATGGCGGTCGGCGCTGACCGTCAGCACCGCGACCGGCATGTCGTCGACCAGCGCGTCGAGGTAACGCAGCTCGCCGGCGATGCGGTCCTGCTCGACGCGGAAGCGGGCGAGCGCTTCGTTGAGCGCGCTGCCAAGCTCGTCGAACCCCGCGCCACCCTGCGCATCGAACTGGAGCGCGGTATCGCCGAACTTGAGCGCTTCGAGGAAGCGGGCGACGGTGCGGTTGGTGCGCGTGACGTGGCGCCAGAGCCCCGCGAAGGTCGCGGCGGCGATGGCGAGCGCGACGATCCGCGCCGCGCCGAGCCCGGGCGCCAGGAAGGCCGCGATGCACGCCAGCAGCACTGCCACCAGCGCGACGATCCAGGCGAGCAGCCCGATCGTGAAGCGCTGGTCAAAGCCCATGCTTCTCCATGCGCCGATAGAGTGCTGCACGCGACAGGCCGAGCTCGTGCGCGGCCAGCGAAATGTTGTAGCCGTGCTTGCGAAGCGCTTCCTCGACCAGCCGGCGCTCGACGCGCTCGAGGTTGAGGTCCTCGGTCGCGTGGGGCGCCACCACCGCCGAAGGCGCGATCCGCGGTGCCGCCGAGACGAGCGCGAAGTCCTCCGGCTCGAGCGGCACGTCGCGCGCGAGGATCACCGCACGTTCCAGCGCGTGGCGGAGCGCGCGGACATTGCCCGGCCAGTCATGATTGAGCAGGGCCGCGCGCGCGGCGGCGCTGAGCTGCGGATGCGGGCGGCCGTAGCGCTTGGCATAATGGTCGAGATAATGCTCGATCAGCTCGGGCACATCCTCGAGCCGCTCGCGCAAAGGCGGCAGGTCGATCTCGACGGTGTTGAGCCGGAACAGCAGATCCTGGCGGAAATGGCTCTCGTCGCGCAATTTCTCGGGCGGCAGATTGGTCGCGGCGATCACGCGGATGTTGACCGGCACCGGCTTGTTGGCGCCGACCGGGGTGACCTGGCGTTGCTCGAGCACGGTCAGCAACTTGGGCTGGAGGCGAAGCGGCAAATTGCCGATCTCGTCGAGGAACAAAGTGCCGCCGTCCGCTGCCTGGATACGGCCGACGCGATCGGTGCGCGCGTCGGTGAACGCGCCCTTCACATGGCCGAACAGCTCCGAATCGATCAGATCCTCGGAGACCGCGCCGAGATCGACGGTGAGCATCACCTGGTCGGCGCGCAGCGACTGGCGATGGAGTTCGCGCGCGACGAGTTCCTTGCCGGTACCGTTCTCGCCGAGGACGAGGACATTGGCGTCGGTCGGCGCGGCCCGGGCGATCAGCGAATGGACGCGCGCCATCGCGGGCGACTGGCCGAGCAGCGCGGTTCCGGCGATCACCGACGAAGCCGGCGCGGGCGCGGCGCCGCCTGCCACCGCCGCCTTTCGCGAGCGGCGCAGCGCGGCCGCGGTGCGTACCGTGGCGAGCAATTTGTCGTTGGACCAGGGCTTGGAGACGAAGTCGGTCGCGCCGCGCTTCATCGCCGCCACCGCGACCTGCACCCCGGCATGCGCGGTGATCATCACCACCACCATCTCGGGATCCATGCCGAGCAATTTCTCCAGCCAGGCGAGCCCTTCTGCCGCGTCGGTCGCCCCGCGCGCGAAATTGGCGTCGAGCAGCACGACGTCGGGCGTACGCGCCTCGACGAGGGGCAATGCTTCGTCGGGGCTGCGGACGGTGGCGACGTCGCTGAACAGCCGGCGCAACAGCAGCCGCGACGCCATCAGGATGTCGTCGTCGTCGTCGATCACGACGCAATAGTCGAATTCAGGCCCGCTCCCCATGCCGTCCACTCCCGTACAGCGGCTGTGCGATTCCGGACAATCAAAATGCGTGCCAATGTCCATCTTCCCTCTCCCCTTGTGGGAGAGGGAGGGAGCCGACGTTAGTCGACGGAAGGGTGAGGGGGAGTGAGACTCATGTCCCCCTCATCCTTCCCACTCGCTTCGCGAGCGGGCCCCTTCCTTCTCCCACAAGGGGAGAAGGAGATCTATCACCTCGCTGGCGCGGCATTTGGCACGGCTCCTGCTGAGAGAAGCGCAGGCAATAGCTGGCGAGGAATGCACAAGTGTCTGGGAGCCGACGCGGAAAAGTGGCGCGAAATGCAGTGCTGCTGGGCGCGCTCGCCTGCGCGGCGGCCGCGTTTGCGGGCAAGCCGCAGGCCGCGCTCGACGTGGCGGTGCGCGCGGAGAGCGGCCACGCGCTGCTCCGGCTGGGCTTCGTATCGATCAGCCTGGCGTTCGATTTCGGACAGAAGTGTTCGAAATCGGACGCTTGTACCGGTGCCTTCCTGTGATCAGTCTCGAACCATGCCTCCGGTCCGGGCTTGGCACGGGGGTTGCTAAGTCATGACCATGGGTGTCGTTCGGATGCAGAAAGATGCGGGGGATCGCCCCGTCACCGGGAGCGGAATGGACCAGGTGGTCGAGACGCGGAAGCTGTCGACCAAGGTCAAGGCCGCGCTCGGCGGGGCGTTGGCGTTGGTCGCGGCCTTGCTGTTCTGGTGGTTCGCGCCTTCGGGATCGAGCCAGACCGTCGGCGCCGACAATGTCACCATCTCCACCGTGACGCGAGGCACGTTCGACGATTTCATCCCGCTGCGCGCGCGGGTTACGCCTTTGCTCACCGTCTATATCGACGCGGTCGAGGGCGGCCGGGTCGAGAAGATGCTGGTCGAGGACGGCGCGACCGTCGCCCAGGGCCAGCCGATCGCCTTGCTCTCCAACGCCGAGCTCCAGCTCTCGACGCTCGCGCGCCAGACCGAGGTCGAGCAGCAGATCAACAACATGCGCAGCCAGGAGCTGTCGCTCGCCCAGACCCGGCTCGCGAACGAGCGCGCGGTGCTCGCGGCGGAGACGGCCTATGACAAGGCGCGTCGCCAGTACGACCGTGAGAAGCCGCTTGCCGAGAAGGGCTTCGTCTCCGGCAAGCAGTTCGCCGACACCCAGGCCGATTACGCGCTCAGCCAGCGCAACCTCGCGGCGCTGAAGCGCAGCCAGGCCACCGACGAGCGGCTCCAGGGCAGCCAGCTCTCGCAGCAGGCGGCGGCGGCGCAATCGATGCAGTCGGGCCTCGCCATCGCGCGCGCCAATCTCGACGCGCTCCAGCTGCGCGCGCCGGTCGCCGGGCAGCTCTCGGGCTTCTCGGTCCAGGTCGGCCAGTCACTCCAGCGCGGCGAGCGGGTGGGGCAGATCGACAGCCCCGGCCGCAACAAGCTGATCGCCGGGGTCGACGAATTCTATCTCGGCCGCGTCCAGCTCCAGCAGCGCGCGAGCCTCGATTTCGGCGGCAAGCGCTACGACGCCAAGGTCACCAAGATCTATCCGCAGGTGCAGAACGGCCAGTTCCAGGTCGACCTGCAGTTCGTCGGGGCCGAGCCCGCCAACATCCAGCGCGGCCAGACGATGCAGGCGCGCCTGACGCTCGGCGATCCGGCTCCGGCTCTGCTCGTTCCCAACGGCGCCTTCTACAACGAGACCGGCGGCAACTGGATCTTCGTGGTCACCCCGGACGGTACCGGCGCGGTCAAGCGCAACGTCCGTCTCGGCCGCCGCAACGCCGAGTTCATCGAAGTGCTCGAGGGGCTCGATGCCGGCGAGAAGGTGCTGACCTCGCCTTATACCGGCTACACCGACAAGACGCGCCTGGACCTGACCAAATAATTCCAACGAAAGGGAATTCCATGCTGACGATGCGCGAACTCTCCAAGGTCTACCGTACCGACACGGTGCAGACGACCGCGCTCGACGCGATCGATCTCGACATCGCCGAGGGCGAGTTCGTCGCGATCATGGGGCCTTCGGGCTGCGGGAAGTCGACCCTGCTCAACATGGTCGGGATGCTCGATAGCCCTTCGTCCGGGTCGTACGTGTTCAATGGCAAGGAAGTCGCCGGCCTCTCCGAGAGCAAGCTCGCCGACGTGCGCAAGGAGAGCATCGGCTTCATCTTCCAGAGCTTCAACCTGGTCGACGAACTGTCGGTCCGCGACAATGTCGAGCTCGCCTTGCTCTATCACAATGTCTCCGCTTCCGAGCGCAAGCGCCGCGTAGACGAGGTCATGGACAAGGTAGGCATCGCCCATCGCGCGCGGCACAGGCCGAGTCAGCTCTCGGGCGGCCAGCAGCAGCGCGTCGCGGTGGCGCGCGCGCTCGTCGCCAACCCCAAGCTGATCCTCGCCGACGAGCCGACCGGCAACCTCGACACACACCATGGCGAGGAAGTGATGCGGATGCTTCAGACGCTCAATGCCGAGGGTTCGACGATCGTGATGGTCACGCACTCGCCGGCGCACGCCGATTACGCGGGGCGGATCGTGTCGATGCTCGACGGCCGCATCCTGCAGGAGCGGCGCCGGGCGGCGTGAAGAAGTCACCCTCTCGCCGCTCGCGGGGAGAGGGCAGGGGAGAGGGGTAGTGGCTCGCCCTCGCGGCCATGTCCCTCTCCCTACCCCCGCCGAGCAGGTGGGGAGGGGAGCAGGAAGGGGATGCCATATGTGGCGTAACTATCTGACGATCGCACTGCGGCTGCTGGCGGCCAACCGCGCCTATGCCGCGATCAACATCGGCGGGCTGGCGCTAGGGCTCGCCGGCTGCCTGCTGATCCTCGGCTATGTGCGCTACGAGCAAAGCTACGACAGCTGGCTGCCCGACAGCGATCGTGTCTATCAGGTCCAGACGACGATCCATCCACCCGCGCAGCCGGCGGTCCACAGCCAGGCGAGCGCCTTCCCGCTGTACGAGAGGCTGGCCAGCGGTTTTCCGCAGATCGAGGCCATGACCTCGGTGGCGCTGGGCAAGACTGTCACCGAGCATGACGGCCAGCCGATGTTCCTCGAGGCGACGACGGTCGACCCGACCTTCTTCACGGTCTTCGATCTACCCTTTGCGCAGGGTTCGGTGGCGAGCGTGCTGCCCGACACCAATTCGGTCGTGATGACCGAGAGCGAGGCGATCCGCCAGTTCGGCACCGCCGATGCGCTGGGCAAGCTGCTGAGCCTTGGTGCCGGCCCCGGCAAGCGCGACTATCGGGTGAGCGGCGTGCTGCGCGACTTGCCGCGCAACACCAGCCTGAAGCTCGGCATCGTTTTCCGCCGCGACCCGAGCCAGGTCCCCTATCAGGGCTGGGGCAATTTCGACCAGCAGCACTTCGTCAAGCTCCGCCCCGGTGCCGACGCCGTGGCGATCAACAGGACGCTTCCCGGCTGGGAAAAGCGCGCGATCCCCGTCGAGACGATCGAGGGCAAGCCGGCGACGATGTCCGACCTCATGGATTTCCGGCTGGTGCCGCTCGGCGACGTCCATCTGGGCGCGGCGCAGGAAAAGGCGATGACCCCCGGCGGCGATCCGCGTTCGCTGGCGACCTTCGCGGTGGTCGCGCTGCTGACGCTCGGCATGGCGGTGATGAACTTCGTCAACCTTTCCACCGCGCGCGCAACCCAGCGCGCCCGTGAAGTGGCGCTCCGCAAGGTGCTCGGCGCATCGCGCGGGCAACTGATCGTCCAGTTTCTCGGCGAGAGCCTGGTGCTGGCCGCAGTCGCGATGCTGCTCGCACTGGCGATCGTCGAGCTCGCGACGCCGTGGATCGCTGCCCTGGTGGGTGCCGATCTCCACATCGCCTATTTCGGCAAGGGCGGCATGTTCTGGCCCGCGCTCGGGCTCTTCGCGGCGACGGGGCTGCTGGGCGGCCTCTATCCGGCCTTCTATCTCAGCCGCTTCCAGCCCGCCGAGGTGCTCCGCGCCAACAAGTCCTCGGTCGAGACGCCGGGTAGCGGGCGGTTCCGCGCCGCGCTCGTCGTCTTCCAGTTCGCGATCGCTATCGGGCTGATCGTCTGTACTTCGGTGATCTGGTCGCAGACACGCTTCGTCGAGACCGTCGATCCCGGCTATCGCCGCGACGGACTGGTCCAGATCGCCAATGCCTGGCGCTTCACGCAAGGGGCCGAATATGAGGCGGCGCGCGCCGCGATGCTCGCCATCCCCGGGGTCACGGTCACTGCGCGCACCGAATTGGGGCTGGCCTCGACGGCGAAGACGCAGAGCCTGATGCGCGTGCAGGGCGCCGCGGACTATCAGTCGATGGGCTTTTTCGGCGTCGACGCCCCCTTCCTCGAGACGATGGGAATAGACCTGCTCGCCGGCCGCCTGCTCGGCGACCGCTTTGCCGGCGACCGGATCAGCGGGCAGGCGCCCCCGGCGCTGATCGCGCGCGGGATGAACGTCGTGGTCAACCGCGCGGCTGCGGCGAAGTTCGGGTACCGGACGCCGCAGGCGGCGATCGGGCAAGTCGTGCAAATCGCCGTCGGGGGCTTCAACATGGTTCCGGCGACCATCGTCGGCGTGGTCGAGGACACGCGGTTCCGCACCGCGCGCGATGCGATCGAGCCGATGGTATTCACCTATGACCCCGATCGCACCAACACGGTGCTCGTCCGCTTCGCCGCGGCGCGCCCAGGCGAGGTGATGGCGGCGCTGAACAAGGTATGGCGCAAGTTCGAGCCCGAAATCCCGTTCGAGGCGCGCTTCGCAGACGACATCGTCCGCGAACTCTACGCGGCCGATCGCGCGCGCACGCTGCTGTTCGCATCCTTCTCGCTGCTCGCGATCGTGATCGCCTGTCTCGGCCTCTACAGCCTCGCCTCGTTCGCGACCGAACGACGGACCAAGGAGATCGGCATCCGCAAGGTGCTGGGCGCCAAGGTGCGCGACATCGTGCGGCTGCTGGTCTGGCAGTTCTCCAGGCCGGTGGTGCTCGCCAATCTGGTCGCCTGGCCGGTCGCCTGGTGGGCGATGCGCGAATGGCTCAACACCTTCGACATCCGTATCGCGCTGACGCCCACGCCGTTCGTCCTGGCCGCATTGCTCGCGCTCGCCATCGCGGTCGCCACCGTCGCCGGCCAGTCGCTGCGGGTCGCCCGCACCAACCCCATCCACGCGCTTCGCTACGAGTAGGAACCTGCACATGTGGCGCAATTATGTGACCGTCGGCCTGAGGGCGCTGGCCAAGAACAAGGTCTATGCCTTCATCAACATCTTCGGCCTGTCGCTCGGCATCGCCGCGTGCCTGCTGATCCTCACCTTCGTCCGCTACGAGTTCAGCTATGACAGCTGGATGCCGGGCGCGGGGAATGCGTATCAGCTGCAGGACTTCTACAAGCCGACCGAGCAGGGCGGCGAGGAGTACAAGCTGCAGGTGACGAGCTACGCCTCGGGCCTCGCACTGCAGAAGGATTTCCCGCAGGTCGAGAAGCGCGTCTACATCACCAACCAGGGCTTCACCTTCATCCTGAACGGGCAAGCCTATAGTCCTGAGGGCACCTTCTTCGCCGACGGCAACATCTTCGACATCCTACAGCTGCCGTTCGTGCGCGGCGACGCGGTGCATGCGCTCGACGATCCCCGCGCGCTGGTGCTGAGCGAGACCGAGGCGAAGAAGTATTTCGGTTCCCAGAACCCGATCGGAAAGACGATCACGGTGCTGAGCTCGGACCTGAAGGAGGACTATCGCGTCACCGGCGTGTTCAAGGATCTGCCCAAGAACACGCATCTGCGCATGGGCGCGGTGGCCCGCTTCAATCCCCAGAGCTATTTCGGCAAGATCCCCACCTTCCTGACCTCGTGGAACTCGCAGGGCGGCTATGTCTATGTGAAGCTGCGCCCGGGTACGCATGCGAAGCAGCTGATGGCGCAGTTCCCGGCCTGGGAGAAGCGCAACATCCCGAACGATCCCGCCGATGGCGGTCCGGTGACCAATCCCGGCGACCATCAGGACTGGCGGCTGACCAATGTCCGCGACGTCCATCTCGGCGAGGCGCAGAATGCCACCCAGACCGCGGGGAGCGACAAGCAGACGATCCTCACCTTCGCGGTCGTCGCGCTGATGATCCTCGGCATGGCGTGCATCAACTTCACCAATCTCGCCACCGCCCGGGCCTCGCAGCGGGCGCGAGAGGTGGCGCTGCGCAAGGTGCTGGGCGCGACGCGCAGGCAGTTGATCGTCCAGTTCGTTGGCGAATCGATCCTCGTGGCCGGCATCGCCACGCTCGTGGCGCTGGCCCTTGCCGAGCTCGCGCTGCCGCTGCTCAACGACTTCCTCGATGCGGAAATGCAGATCCGCTATCTGGGCAGCGACGGCATCTTGCTCCCGGTCGTCCTCCTGGCGATCCTCGTCGGCCTCGCCGGGGGCGTCTATCCGGCGCTGTACCTTTCGCGCTTCCAGCCGGCGCGTGTGCTCAAGGCGAACAAGTCGGCCGCCGATGCCGAGGGGAGCGGGCGGCTGCGCAACCTGCTGGTGGTCGGCCAGTTCGCGGTGTCGATCGGGCTGATCATCTGCACCGCGATCGTCTATTCGCAGACGATCTACGCGCGGACGATGGACGCCGGCTACAAGCGCGAAGGGCTGATCCAGGTAGGCGGGATCAACGAGCCGCAGGCGGAGGCCGTCATGCGGACGATGGTCGAGGAGGTCCGCCGGGTCCCCGGCGTGACCGCCGCCGGCCGGACCACGATCGCGGTCGCCCCGGGCAACAACTCGATGACGTCGGCCCGGCTGCCCGGCCAGACCGAATATGTGCAGCTCGGCGTCTACGGCATCGATCCGGGGGTCAAGGACGCGCTGGGGATGAGGCTGCTCGCCGGCCGCAACTTCTCCGAAGCGATCGCGATGGACGATTCGACCACGCCGTCGCCGACCGACATCGCGGCGGAGAAGGCGCTCGTCGCGCGCGGCACCAACGTCGTCCTCTCCGAGATGGCGGCCAAAAGGCTCGGTTTCGCCACGCCGCAGGCGGCCATCGGCAAGCAGGTCCAGATCGGCTTCACCGTGCCCGAGGCGGGCAATTGGGTCCCCGCCACGGTGGTCGGCGTGGTGAGCGACGTACGCTATCGCAGCGTCCGCCAGCCGCTCCAGCCGATCGTCTATTTCTACCAGACCCGCGGCTATTACACGTTGCTCGTGCGCCATGTCGGCGACGCCAAGCCGATCCGCGACAGGATCGAGGCGATCTGGAAGCGGCTGGTACCCGAACTCCCCTTCGAGGCGCGCTCGGTCACCGAGGTGGTCCACAATCTCTACAATCGCGACGAGACCCGCGCCCAGCTGTTCGGGATGTTCGCCATCCTCGCCGCGGTGATCGGCTGCCTCGGCCTGTTCGGGCTCGCCGCCTTCACCGCCGAGCGCCGGACCAAGGAGATCGGGATCCGCAAGGTGCTCGGCGCGCGCACCCGCGACATCGTGCGGCTGCTGGTGTGGCAGTTCAGCCGGCCGGTGCTGATCGCCAATCTGATCGCCTGGCCGGTGGCGTGGTGGGTGATGCGCGACTGGCTCAACCAGTTCGACATCCGCGTCGATCTGACCCCGGTTCCCTTCGTGCTCTCGGGCACGCTTGCGCTGGCGATCGCCATCGCCACGATCGGCGCGCACGCCTTCCGCGTCGCGCGCACCAATCCGGTCCATGCCCTGCGCTACGAGTAGGCGCGTCAGTTCAGGACATGGCCGGGCGGGCGGGGAGGGAACTCCTCGCCCGCTTCGTTTTGCGGGGCGGGCAGGGATGTGCCTGCTCCGCAGTCGCTGGCGATGTAGGAAAATGGTCGGGAAGAGAGGATTCGAACCTCCGGCCCCTGCCTCCCGAAGACAGTGCTCTACCAGGCTGAGCTACTCCCCGACGGAGTATCGATCCTGCGCGCCTCGGGGGCGGATCGATGCTGGAGCGGGGCCTATAGCCACGCGAATCGAGTCGCGCAAGCGTCCGCGATCAGGGATTTCTGGCGCCCAGCAGCGCTTCGATGCTGGTGAATTTCTCACGGGGCGAACCGGCCCTTGCCGCGGCGATCTCGGCGGCCTCGATCTTCTGCCAGTCGCGGAAGGTCACCAGGTCCACGCCGCGCCCGGCAAGCAGCGCGTCGAGCCCGGCGCGGCCTTGCTTGCCCGCGCCCTCGCCGATGTCGGCGGCGATCTTGTCGGCGATGGCGAAGCCGTCGGGGCGGTTGGTGCCGATCGTGCCCGTCGGGCCGCGCCGCGCCCAGCCGACCGCGTAGAGGCCGGGAAGCACGCGTCCCTCGTCATTGGCGAACCGTCCCGAGCGCTCGTCATAGGGCACGCCCTCGATCGGCGGGGTGCGATAGCCGATGCAGCTCACCACCAGGCTCGCCGGCACGGTGTAGCGCTCGCCGGTGCCGCTCGCACGGCCCTGCACGTCGAGCGCGGTCCGCTCGACCACCACGCGCTCGACCTTGCCGTCGCCCTCGATCGCGACCGGCATCGCGAAGAAATCGAAGACGATGGCGATCGGCTTGTCCGCGCCGTTTGCCGTCGCGGCGAAGTTGCGCAGGTGGGTGACCGACTTGCGCTGCCCGGGATCGAGGTCCGCGTCCTCGGCGGCGGGGGGGAAGTCGCGCGGGTCTACCGCCGGCCGCGCCCGATCGAGTTCACCCAGCTCGCCCAGCTCCTTGGGCGTCATCGCTATCTGGTGCGGCCCCCGGCGACCGAGGATCGTGATCGTGTCGATGTTCGCCGCCTTGAGCGTGGTCAGGGCGTGCCCGACGATGTCCGAACCGGCGAACTCTTCCTCGGTCTTGGCGAGGATCCGCGCGACGTCGAGCGCGACATTGCCGTTCCCGATCACCACCGCCGGCCCGTCGAGCGGCGGGGCGAGATCGGCATAATCGGGATGGCCGTTATACCAACCGACGAACGCCGCCGATCCGACCACGCCGGGCAGCGCCGCGCCGGGCACCTCGAGCGGGCGATCGTGCGGCGCGCCGGTGGCGAGCACGACCGCATCGTAGAGGTTGCGGAGCTCGTCGATCGACAAGTCCGTGCCGATCGTGACGTTGCCGACGAAGCGGACATTGTCGGTCAGCGCGACCGCCTCGTAGCGGCGCGAAACGCCCTTGATCGACTGGTGATCGGGCGCGACGCCGGTGCGGATCAGCCCGAAGGGCACCGGCAGGCGATCGATGATGTCGACCCGTACGCCTTCGCCGAACACCTTCTGGCAGGCCTCGGCGGTATAATAGCCGGCAGGTCCCGAACCGATCACCGCGATATGCCGCATGCGCTGTCCTCTCGCATTTTGGGACAGGGTAGCGCGACAATTCCGCAGGGCAACCCACTCGACCCCTGCCGGAAGTTGCTGCTAGGTCAGCGCGCGTGAGCCCGATCGAAGCCGCCGCCACCCTGTTCGGGCTGATCAACGTGACGCTGGTGGTCCGGCGGAGCATGTGGAACTATCCGTTCGCGCTCCTCATGGTGTCGCTCTACGCGTGGATATTCTTCCACGAGAAGCTCTACAGCGACGCGCTGCTCCAGCTCTTCTACGCCGTGGTGAACCTCTATGGCTGGAGGAACTGGGCCCGGTCGCGCGCCGAGAGCGGCGAGGTCCGCGTCGAGCAATTGGGGCACCTCGCGCGGCTCGGCTGGCTCGCCGGATGCGTGGTCGCGGCGGGCGCCTGGGGCGCGCTGATGCATCGCTACACAGACGCCGCCTTCCCGTGGTGGGACGGCAGCATCGCCATGTTCAGCATCGCCGCGCAGATCCTCCAGTCGCGCCGCAACTGGGAAAGCTGGGTGCTGTGGATCCTGGTCGATCTCGCCGCGGTGCCGCTCTTCGCCGTCAAGGGACTCTGGCTCACCGCCGGGCTCTATCTCGTCTTCCTCGCCCTGTCCGTCTGGGGCCTGATCCATTGGACCAAAGCCAAAGCATGATTCCGCGTACCATCTGCCTCCACGGTCCCGAAAGCGTGGGCAAGACCACGATAGCCCGCCGTCTCGCCGAGCATCTCGGCGGCGAGCTGCTCGACGAATATGGCCGCGACTATGCCGAGACGCACGGCATCATGTTCACCATGCGCGACCTGGTCGAGATCGCGCAGAACCACGATGCGGGCGCGCACATGCTGCTCGCCCAGGGCGCCGATCCGCTGATCCTCGACACCGACCCGCTGATGACCGCGGTCTGGGCCGACATGCTGTTCGGCAAGCGCGACCCGTGGTTCGACGCCTGGACGGGCACCGCCGACTTCTACCTGCTGTTCGACATCGATCTGCCCTGGGTGGCCGATGGCACGCGCATCTTCGGCACGCCGCAGCTGCGCCGACGCTTCTTCGATCTGTCCAAGGCAGAGCTCGAGCGCCGCGGGTTGCGCTGGGCGCTGGTGCAGGGGGAGGGCGAGGCGCGGTTCCGCAATGCCATGGCGGCGATTGAGGCGGCGGGCCGCGCCTGCTAGGGCCGCGCGATCATGGCGACCGAACTTTCAAAGATCCGCAATTTCTCGATCATCGCGCATATCGACCACGGGAAGTCGACCCTGGCCGATCGGCTGATCCAGCGCACCGGAGGCCTCTCCGAGCGCGAGATGTCCTCCCAAGTCCTTGATAACATGGACATCGAGAAGGAGCGCGGGATCACCATCAAGGCCCAGACCGTGCGCCTCGACTGGAAGGGCCACGTCCTCAACCTGATGGACACCCCCGGACACGTCGACTTCGCCTATGAGGTGAGCCGCAGCCTCGCCGCGTGCGAGGGCGCGCTCCTCGTCGTCGACGCGGCGCAGGGCGTCGAGGCGCAGACGCTGGCGAACGTCTACCAGTCGATCGAGCACGACCACGAGATCATCCCGGTCATCAACAAGATCGACCTGCCCTCGGCCGAGCCCGAGAAGGTCCGCAACGAGATCGAGGAGATCATCGGCCTCGACGCGAGCAACGCCGTCCTCGCCAGCGCCAAGTCCGGCATCGGCATCGACGAGATCCTCGACGCGATCGTCGAACGCATCCCAGCCCCCAAGGGCGACCCCGACGCGCCGCTCAAGGCGATGCTCGTCGACAGCTGGTACGACCCTTATCTGGGCGTCGTCATCCTCGTCCGGGTGATCGACGGGACGATCAAAAAGGGCCAGCAGATCAAGTTCATGGCGGCGGGCACGACGCACCTGATCGACCGCGTCGGCGCCTTCCGCCCCAAGATCGAGCAGCTTCCCGACCTCGGCCCCGGCGAGATCGGCTTCATCACCGCGCAGATCAAGGAAGTCGCGCAGGCGCGCGTCGGCGACACGCTGACCGACGCCAAGCGGCCCACCCCCGAGCCGCTCCCCGGCTTCAAGGAAGTCCAGCCGGTGGTCTTCTGCGGCCTGTTCCCGGTCGACGCCGCCGACTTCGAGAAGCTCCGCGAGAGCATCTCCAAGCTGCGCCTCAACGACGCGTCGTTCAGCTTCGAGATGGAGACCAGCGCGGCGCTCGGCTTCGGCTTCCGCTGCGGCTTCCTGGGCCTGCTCCACCTCGAGATCATCCAGGAGCGCCTCAGCCGCGAATACGACCTCGACCTGATCACCACCGCGCCTTCGGTGGTCTACAAGATGCGGCTCACCAAGTCCGCGGGCGAGGCCGAGGGCAAGACGCTCGAGCTCCACAACCCCGCCGACATGCCCGATCCCAACCGGATCGAGGAGATCGAGGAGCCGTGGATCAAGGCGGTGATCTATGTCCCCGACGAGTATCTCGGCAGCATCCTCAAGCTCTGCCAGGACCGCCGCGGCATCCAGAAGGACCTGACCTATGTGGGCGGCCGCGCGCAGCTCACCTACGAATTGCCGCTCAACGAAGTGGTGTTCGACTTCTACGACCGGCTCAAGAGCATCAGCCGCGGCTATGCGAGCTTCGACTATGAGCAGATCGGCCACCGTCCGGGCGACCTCGTCAAGATGGGCATCCTCGTCAACAACGAGCCGGTCGATGCGCTGAGCATGATCGTCCACCGCTCGACCGCCGAGAGCCGCGGCCGCGGCATGTGCGAGCGCCTCAAGGACCTGATCCCGCGCCACTTGTTCAAGATCCCGATCCAGGCGGCGATCGGCGGCAAGGTGATCGCGCGCGAGACGATCGCGGCGATGCGCAAGGACGTCACCGCCAAATGCTATGGCGGCGACGCCACCCGCAAGCGCAAGCTGCTGGAGAAGCAGAAAGAGGGCAAGAAGCGGATGCGCGAATACGGCAGCGTGCAGATCCCGCAGGAGGCGTTCATCGCGGCGCTGCGGATGGGAGAGGAATAGGGGCGGCCGGGGTCGGGGTGTGACGCCGAGTGGGGGAGCCTGGCAAAACCGCCATTCGTTCATCGCATGCAGACCAGTGTTTGCAAGATCAACGCGCGAAAGCTTGGGGCCGCATACCGATGAGTCGTCGACATTCAGTTTGAAGGCTCCCCTCCCTGCTTGCAGGGAGGGGCAGGGGGTGGGTGTGCGCGTCTGCGCGCCTAGAAGACTCGCCAATCGTGCAGCAAAAGGCACCGGCCGGGGCATCGAGCCCCGGCCGGTGCCAACCCACCCCTAACCCCTCCCTTGAAGGGAGGGGGAATTTGAATGTCGATACAACCTAGACCGATATCGATGCGCGGCCTGGTTGACCAAGGGCGTGCCTTGGATCGAATAGCTAGAAGAGTTTCCGCAAGGAAAGCCTCACCACCCGACCCAGGGGATCCAGATAGGCTCCTTGATATCGATAGGGAACATTCCCGTTGCGATCCCGTGCCGATCGTCGACTGTTCGTCAGGTTCTCTACAGCCAGGCCAAAATGCGTGCGCTTCGCCCAACCGGCTTTTGGAAAGCGCTGCTCGAGCGCCACCCGAACATGAGCGCTTAGCGCGAAGGAGTCCGAAAACCTGATGTCCGACGCCGCGTTATCGCTGCGCACGCGCGTGCGGCTGCCCCAGGAGCCCATCAGGCTGAAGTTTATCGCGCTATAGGTCAGCCCTGCGAACCCACTCATTTCCCAACGGGAGCGGCTGGCGCTTCCATCGATCGTGTCGCCGCGAAGCAGGTCGAGATAGGGCGTGGCCAAGGTTATCCGTGCCCGGTTATCCAGGAGAAGTGAGGGGCTTAGCGATGCGAAGATGCTGGGCCGGCTATCCGGCGGTGGAGGCTCTCCCTCCTTGGGCGAGGCCGGAGGCCGGCCGAGCCTGCCATTATAGTTGATGTCGAGTCCGATCGTTCGCTGAATCTCGCTCGCCACATTGACCGGTATGAAGCTGACGGAAATCAATCGCCCCGAGCCGTCTCGGTGGAACAACTCCGGGAAAATTGTCTCGTTCAACATCGTCGCTCCGGACACGAAGCCGGCTCGATCCCTGATCGCCACATCGCTATAGCGCGCGCTTACCCTGAGGTCCTTCTCGGCGAATGGCTGATAACTCACGGATATCGTGCTCGTTCGACGCCGCTCGGGGCGCAAATCCGGATTTGCTCCCGATATCGATGTTATTAACACATTCTCGCCGCGAACAAAGTCAAAATACGGGGTGTTCGCAGTTATCGTTGTAGGGATTGCCTGAAGGGACAGCAAAGGCTGTGAGCGTGACCATTTTATAGAGGATTGGATCTGAAAATTAGATTTCGGCGACCAAGTAATGCCGTAGCTGTGACTAAACAGCGGTCCGTAATATGTCTCTTCAATCATCATCCAGAAATTTGCAGACAATTCTCCGATACCCGGGAGAACCTTGTTCCGCCGCGATGCGATGGGGAGCACTCCCGACGCTACCTGACTGGCGCTCACCCGGACAAAGTGGGTTGCACTGCTGCTATCGCCGACAGTCTCAAAAATGTCTCCGGCATCCCTGCGCAAACCGGAAACGAGAGAGAGGGTTGCGGGTCCCGCGGGCAGAGACATAGGGGACCCGTTTATCGCCATCCGGACTTCGGAGGAATCCGATGCGGAGCGCGATGCGCCCCTCACCAATTCAAGCAGGCCCGGTGCAGTCAGCGGCGCGAACGGATCGCCACCGGCTGCCACCAAAGCTTGAATGGCTACGGGATCAACCGCGATCTGGCTCTCCGACCTCGCTTCCTGGCGCTCATGCGAGCCCAGCACGTTCCATGACCAGTCCCCGGCAAAACCGTCTATCGCAGCGGACCCCCGGAAAGACTGCGATCTACCGAGCCTCGCCAGCGGAGGGAGCTCGTCGATATATCGATAGACCACTACCTCCGATGCGAACGGGGAACTCGGATTTGCGGCCCCAAGATCGATTGTCGAGGTCCCGAGCCCCTGAAGGGATCGGTCGCGATTGATGGTCGCGGACGCCGTAAAGGACGCTCGGGCAGAGCCGATAGGAGTGGCATAGCCGGCGGTGAACTTGAGAACGTCGCTCTGTGGCGAGAGCGTTCGAAATCGCCGCACGTCCGAAACGCGCGGATTATTGGCACCGGAGACGTAGCCTGCAAGCGAGTATCTATCTGCGCGCTCCGCGGGGACCGCGGCCGTAGTGGCGGGAGCGCCGATCGCCAAGCTTAGCGCCGGATCGATTTCTCCGCCGTTTTTTCCGGCGACGTTGCCGATCGTATCGAACAGCAGCTGGGTGTCGGGAGATGTTCTCCGCTGAGATTCCAGCAGTTGATCCTGATGAGAGAACTCGCCCTTCAGCGTAATCCTGGTGTCGTCGCGAAGGCGGACGAGAGAAACAGTGCCGCCTCCGCTATTTGCGCCGCCATCGCTCGTGGTGCCGCCAGTCGTTTCCGTTTCGAGGGCGCGGAAGTGCCGCAGAGTTATGAAATTCATGACCTTGCGAGTGGGTGGATAGCCGAGTTGAGCCGCTACTGCTTCTGGATATACCTCCATCCGCTCGAGAGCTTCTGGAGGTAGCGCTCCAATCTCGTCGAAACTGGCGATGCGACGCCCGTTCAGCAGTAGAATCGCATCCGATCCGTCGGCCGACCGCGAAGAAGCGCGGACTGCCTTCATCAACTCGCCGATCGTCGTCGCGCCGGTGTCCGCGATGGCCCTGCGATCAAACACGACGGGCTTCTCGTCCGTGGCCAGGGATCCGGGAAGCCGCTTGCCGACCACGACGATGTCAGGGCGCTCCTCTCGCGCCCTCTCGCCGACCCCCGCCACCTGCGCGAGAGCGCGCGGGCAGGAAATCAGGACGCAGCAAGCCAATATGCCTGTCAGATTCACGCTGCGTCGCACGGCAACCTCTTGGAAAATCGAGTAAATACAGTTTTGTATAAAAAATACCTGCCAAACTGTAGACTCGCTTTCTCTTTCTTGACAAGCTCGGGGAAGTGAAGGGGGCGAAGGATGGTAGTTTATACCATGATCTCGACATTTGTGTGTGCGCTAATTCTGGTGTCGCCCGTACCACAAGAGGTAATCCCATCGACAGATTCCGTGTTCGACGCCATCTGGCGAACAAATATCGCGGACGGTGAGCCGATCTCTATGAGTAACAATGCTTCACCTCATCCAGCAGCAATGCATAGGCGCTTCCTGTTGGAGAAGATTGACCTATCAACGTCGTATATCCTTGAATCGACAATAATATCATCATTGCGTGATCGTGGAATATATTCAGACGATGGCAAGCGCATTTCGGCATCATGCAAAGCAAAAATTTGCGAGATCACCATCGTAAACGCCTGGAATCCATCCATGGACTATAGTTCTTCGGAGGTCATTGTCGCTAGGTCGATAGATCATGTTGCTAGGAATTACAATCTACGGCAGATGACGATAATAAGATCTGAGATAATAAAAGAAAGAGGTCGCAGCTTTCTCGTATACCTCGAGAAAATCTAACTTCGAACTCAAGCAAGGGGATTTGTGATGAGGAAGTTGATTGCATCGTCTGTGGTTGTGACCGCCCTCTTTTCCAGCGCCGCTACGTCCCAGCCGCTGATCAACTGCACGCCGTGCTACACCACGGGAACCGGTGAATCTTATTGCGGGACGCCGGGAAGCTACTCGCATGGCGGGCCCAATCTCTATGCAGCGTGCACGACCGTTCGCGATTCGGAGGGGAAGCGGTATTGTGCCACCTATCAAGGCCAGTGCGGCAGTGGGGCGATGCTCAAGAGCGAAAACGAGGGCAATACCCAGGTTGCGAAATGCATGGTTCAATCCGTCGCCGTTGGATAGGCGCGACGATCGATCCCCATCCATGTGATTGATTACGCGACTGGCCTATGCACCGGCGTGCCGGCGCATAGGCCATAGCCAAACATTTTTCGGTTCTTCGCTGCGCCCGCGTCGTGATCCCCGTGGCTTCGTCTATTGTGACTATTGTAACGTCGCGGCCTACAACGACCCGGGCATGATATCTCCCGCGCCCTCAGCGCCCCGCCATCGCGTTGGTCGCGGTCGTGAAGATGTCGGCCAGGTTCAGGCCGAGCGACTGGAACGCCATGATGCAGGCGACGCTGATCAATGCAGCGATCAGCCCGTATTCGATCGCCGTGGCGGCGGTCTCGTCCCGGATGAGATTGCGATTGTGCATGTCTTGTCCTTCTCTGGTGCGGGCGTGATCGGCGAGCGGGTATTGCCAAAGCGTCAAGGGAGCGGCGCTTATTCGTCGGCGATATAGCCCTGGACGATATCGGCGCCGTCCTTGGCCGTGAAACGGCCTCGCTTGATAACTTCCCAGACGACCTCCTGGATGGCTTCGACGCGCTGGCCGTCGCCCTTATAGTCCTTGTCGGCCATGAACGCGTACAGGTCTGAAAGTCCGGAATGCTGCGTGACGGGCCCGAGTACGTATCGCGCGCCGGGGACCGAGGGATCCTTGCCCTGGTTGAGGCAATAGAGATGCAGCGGGACGTGGACGATGTCGGTCGGCTTCCCGTCCTTGTCCAGCAGCCTGCCGCCGCCAGTCACGGTCGGCGGTATGACGACGACCTGGCGTTCGACCAGCAGCCCGTTCTGGAAGCCCTCCGATGTGGTGACGATGACGAGGCCGGGCGGGAATATGATTGTGACGGGCGCCCCGGTCCGGTTCCTGACGGGCATGCACGCCCGCACCCATAGCCCGCTGCCGGCTCTCGCGGTCTGCGGCTTGGGGCAGTTTCCATCGTCATCGGCGCCGAGCAGCGGACCCGCGAGCTCCACGCCCGCCGGCAGCGCGAACGGCGTCCCCTGCGGGCGACGCGGGTCCTTGCCGAAGCCTGGCTGGGCCGCCGCTTGGGCAAATGCCGTGTGGCTCGCGAAAGCGGCGACCCCCGCTGACATCGTCGCAAGCACCAGCATCCACCGAATAATCATCGAAACTCCCCCGCTTTTCCGATTGGTCCACGCTCAGCCTGGGGCGACGGCCGGGGGTGACCATCGAAAGGCGACAGGCGAGGACCCGGGCGCGACGAACGTGACTGTGTTGCTGATCGCTTGATCGGCTCTGGGAGATGCGGCGGCGGTTACGCCATCGCCGCGCGGATCTCGGCCATCCGCGCATCGATCGGATCCAGTCGCTGCTGGTCCTCCGGCGTGAACAGCGGCAGCACGTCCATCCCCGGCTCCCAATAGGGATCGGTGATGTCGCCGCGCTTCGTAACGAGCGCGATATACTCGCGGACCAGCGCCTCGTGGCCGTCGGAGGCCATGATGTTGCGCTGGAAGGTGCTGGGATCATAGGCCGCGTTCGGATCGGGCAGGAACAGGATGCGCGCGGGCTCGCCGGCCTGCGGCGTGACGTCGAGCAGCGCGCCCTCGGGGCTGCGCCATACCGCATGATGCTCGGCCTCGAACCAGCGGCCCGGCCAGCGCCAGATCGCCCAGCCATAGACCGCCTCGCCGCCGTTCGCCTCGGCATGGGCGACTGAATTGTCGAAGCAATAAGCCGGCTTCGCGGCTGCGGTGGGCCGGACCGGCACATAGAGCGGCGTCTCCGCCGAGATCGTCGCGCAGAAGGCGCGTGTCGCCGAATCGATCTGTTCTGGTGGGCCGAGGATCATGGCTCCGCGCTAGCCTGTGCGTGCGGACCCGTCCACGCGTTCGGTCCCGAGGGCTTTACGAAATCGAAGGTTCGGCGCGGCTAGGCTCCCCGGACAAGTGCCGGCGCGTCCGGCGGACTGGAGCTGGAGAGACTTATGGATCGGCTGCCGCTGATCGCGCCGCGCCCACCGAAGCTGAGCGAGATGAGCGACGCGCTCGCGGAGATCGAGGCGCGCGGGATCTATTCGAACGGCGGCCCGGTGGTGCGCGGCTTCGAGGCCGCGGCGACCGCGCAGCTCTTCGGCGGGGCGGGGGACTGCCTTGCGGTCGGCAATGCGACCCTCGGGCTGATGCTGGCGATCCGCCACGCCGCGGGGCCGCGCGCGGGCAAGGGCAATTTCGCGCTGATCCCGGGCTTCACCTTCGCGGCGACCGCGCACGCGGCCGAATGGGCGGGGCTGACGCCGTTGCTCTGCGACGTGGACCCCGAGGACTGGGCGGCGAGCGCCGCGGCCGAGGCGCGGGCGTTCGAGCGATATGGCGAGCGGATCGCGGCAGTGGTGCCCTATGCGACCTTCGGCGCGGGGATCGATCTGGCGCGCTACCGGGGCTATGCCGCGCGGGGCGTGGGGGTGGTGATCGACGCCGCCGCCTCGTTGGGGGCGCTGGATGCCGAGGGGCGCCAGTTCGGGGCGGGCGCACCCTTCGCGATCGTCTATTCGATGCACGCGACCAAGGTGTTCGCGACCGCCGAGGGCGGGCTGATCCATTCGGGCGACGGGGAACTGATCGCGGCGCTCCGGCGGATGAGCAATTTCGGCTTTGCCGGCGGGCGTTCGGCCGAGGGGCCGGGGTTCAACGCCAAGCTTCCCGAGGTGCTCGGGCTCGCGGCACGGGCCAAGCTCGACGAGATCGAGATGGTGGCGGCGCACCGGATGAAGCTCGACGCGGTCTATCGCGCGGCCTTGGGCGGGTTCGCGGCGGAGAAGGGGTTCGAGTTCCAGGAACTGCGCGGCTCGCGGCCGGCGCTGCAATTCCAGTCGCTGCTGCTGCCGCGCGCCTTTGCCGGGCACCGCCGCGCGATCATCGAGACGCTCGCCGGGCAGGGGATCGGCGCAGGCAGCTATTTCAGCCCGCATCTGGGCGAGCAGCCCTGGTTCCGCGCGCACGGGGCGAGCGAGCCGCTGCCGGTGTGCGACGATGTCGGCGCGCGGGTGCTTTCGCTGCCGGTCACCGACGGGATGACCGAGGCCGATGTCGAGCGCGTCTGCGCGGTACTGATCGACGCGTGCGCGGCGTCGGGCCTCAAGGGATTGCCGAGCACCGAGCGGCGCGGCGGGCACGTCCATTCGGCGCTGATCGTCGGCGGCGGGCCGGCGGGGACGGCTTTGCTGACCGCGGCGAGCAAGAGCGACGCGCTGGTGCGGCTGGCGACAAGCGGGCTGGCGGTGGTCGAGCGCGACGCGGTGCTCGGGCGCGGCGAGATCGGTTCCTATGCGATCACTTCGGACAGCACCGCGGAGACCTTCCTGACCGCGGTGAAGGGCAATGCCCATGACGGCATCGCCGCGCTGGAGGCGCATAGCTCGGGGCAGGAAGTCGCGATGCATGTCGGCAAACTGGGCGTGCCGCTGGCGCGCACCACGCCGTTCCTCGAGGCGACCGGCGCCGAGCTCGCGGCGATCGTCGCGGGGCAAGGCGGCACGGTGGTGACGCGCAGCGACGTGATCGAGGCGCGGCGGACCGCCGAGGGCGTCTGGGCGGCGCGGGTGCGCAACCTCGTCACCGGCGAAGTGCGCGTGATGCGCGCGGAGAAACTGGTGATCGCCACCGGCGGCTATCAGGCGCGGGCGAATGTCGAGGCGCAGCAGGTCGCCGGGGTCGCGCTGGGGACGCTGGCGGGCGAGCGGCTGATGGCGGGGGACGAGTTCCTGCGTATCGGCGGGCTTGATGTCCTGCGCGAGCGTATCGCCGGTACGCCCGCCCCCCGGATCGCGATCGTCGGCGGATCGACCAGCGCGCTCGCGGCGGCGGCGTTGATCCTCAAGGCGGCGCCGGCATTGCCGCTGGGGGCAGGGGCGCTCGCGCTCTATCACCGCCGGCCGCTGCGGCCCTTCTACCGCTCGGCCGAGGAAGCGCGCGCCGACGGCTTCACCGATTTCGGGGCGCAGGACATCTGCCCGGTGAGCGGCTTCGTCTATCGCCTGGCGGGCTTCCGGCTCGAGGCGCGCGAGCTGGTGCTCCGCATGCTCGGCGTCGGCGGGCGCGCGCCCGACCCGCGCATGGCGCTGCGCCGGATCGGTGCGATCGAGGACGCGGCGATCCGCGCCGAGATCGAGGCGGCCGACGTGGTGATCGGCGCGCTCGGCTATCGTCCGCGCGCGCTGCCCTTGTTCGACGTGCACGGCGATCGCATCGCGCTCGCCGCCGACGCGCCGGGCCGGCCGCGGCTGGTCGACCAGCAATGCCGGGTGATCGACGCCGAGGGACGGCCGGTGCCCGGTGTGTTCGGGATCGGCCTCGCCTCGGGGCACGTGCCCGACGGGCGGCTGGGCGGCGAGGCGAGCTTCAGCGGCAAGGCCAATGGCCTGTGGCTGTGGCAGAACGATATCGGCCAGATGATCGTCGACCAATTGCTCGACGACCAGGCCCAGGCGGTCGCATGAGCGGCGTGCCGACCGTATCGGTGATCATGGCCGTATACAACGGTGCGGCGCTGCTGCCCGAGACGCTGGCGAGCCTCCAGGCCCAGACCTTCGGCGACTGGGAGCTGGTCGCGGTCGACGACTGCTCGAAGGACGACAGCGCCGCCCTGCTCGGGGGCTGGGGCGATCCGCGCATCCGGGTGATCCGCTCGGAGAGCAATGGCGGGCCGGTGGCGGCGCGCAACCGCGCCTTCGCCGAGGCGCGGGGGCGCCATGTCGCGGGGCTCGACCAGGACGATATCAGCCTGCCCGAGCGCTTCGCGAAGCAGGTGGCCTATCTGGACGCCAATCCCGACGTATCGCTGGTCAGCTGCGCGACCGACTATCTGGTCGACGGCAAGCGCCTGCCCGGCACCTGGCCGCGGCCGCTCGCCCCGGCGCTGATCGACTGGCTGATGCTCGTGCAGAACCCGATCGCCTGGTCCTCGGTGATGTTCCGCGCCGATGCCGCGCGCCGGCTCGATCCGTTCGAGCGGCCGGCGATGCGCTATGTCGAGGATTTCGACCTGTACCAGCGGCTGCGCCCCTTCGGGCGGCTGGCGCAGATCGACGAAGTGCTGATGCTCTATCGCTGCCATGCCGGCGGCGCCTCGCAGATGTTCAACGCGACGATGCGCGCGCATGCCGAACTGCTGCTGCGCGAGCGGCATGCGGCGTTGCTGGGCGACGCGGCGCCCGACATCGCCGGCCTGCTGGTCCGCCATGTGATGGCGCGCGAGCCGGTGTCCGACGTCGAGACGCTCAACGCGCTGTTCGCCGGCATCGGCAGGCTGCGCGCGGCGTTCGGGGCAGGGCGTCCGTGCGAGGACCTCGCTGCGGTCGACCGTGAGATCGCCCAGCTCTGGTGGCGGATCTGTCGCGCGAGCGTGCGTTCGGGCTCGCTGCTGCTCCATCGCACGCTCGGCAGCCAGCCCTTGCCCTTGGGACAGGCGGCGGACCTCGTCGCCAGCCAGATGATCGGCGGGATGCGTGCCGTGAAGCGCGGGCTGACGGGGCGTTAGGCGGTCTTCGCCTTCGCCCGCAGCGAGAGGCAATAGCCGATCGTGACCGCTATTCCCGCGAGGATCGCGCCGCATCCGACGATCACCGCCGTCTGGATCGGCGCGAACGCCCAGACCCCGGCATAGACCAGTCCGCTCAGCACCAGCGACCAGCCGCCGACGCGCTGGACCTTGCGCGCCGAGATGCTGGGCACGAACGCCTTGGGCATGCGATTGCCGAACCAGGCGACCATCAGCCCGTTGGCGCCGATCACGACGCGGGTGACCGTGTCGCCGTCGACATAGCCCAATTGGCGTGCGAAGGTCATGCCGAGCGCGAGGACGATTATGCCGCCGCCCCAGGCAAGACTCCCGATCAGGTCCTTGTTCATCGTGCGATCTCCTCCTTGGGCGCCGGCGCCTCCGCGCCGAGGCCGAACGAATGGGCGAAGCCGAGCAAGGCTTCTTCGAGTACCGAGAGCTTGAGGTGATAGATCACCGACTTGCCGGCCTTCTCGGCGTGGACGAGGTCGGCTTCCTTGAGCACCGCGAAATGCGCCGACATGGTCGGCTTCGAGACGTCGAACTGGTCGGCGAGATCGCCTGCGCTCATCGGGCCCTTGCGCAGGAGTTGCAGCACCCGGCGACGGGTGGGATCCGAAAGGGCTTTGAACACCTGGCTCATAATTCGACAATTAGCTAATTATCTAATTGAGTCAAGGGGGGATGCATTCGGTGAAGCGGCGGCTGTCACGAACCCGATCGTCACCTCGGCCGGATTGTCGGGGTCCACTATGCCGCATCGGACGAGCTAGAGCGGATCGACATGCAAATTTCCCCTCCCTTCAAGGGAGGGGTTAGGGGTGGGTTGGCACCGGCGGGGGCTCGATGCCCCGGCCGGTGCCTTTTGCGGCACGTTTAATGAGTCTTTTAGGCGCGCAGACGCGCGCACCCACCCCCAACCCCTCCCTGCGAGCAGGGAGGGGCGTGTTTGCGTGTCGCGTCCTTGCTCTTGATGCCGCAGGTGCGTCATAGCGAGGCATGATGATCGATCGGCGCACCTTCCTCATCGGTTTCGGAGCAACGCTGGCGGCACCGCGTGCCTTCGCGGCGCAGCGCGGGCCGCTGGTGCTGGCGGCGGCGAGCCTGCAGGAATCGCTGAGCGCCGCGGCGGATGCCTGGGCGCGGCTTGGCCATGCGCGGCCGGTATTGTCGTTCGCGGCGTCCTCGGCGCTGGCGCGGCAGGTTGCCGCCGGGGCGGCCGCGGATCTCTTCATCTCCGCCGACGAGCCGTGGATGGACGACGTCCAGCGCCGCGGGCTGATCGTGCCGGGAAGCCGCGCGGACCTGGTCGGCAACCGGCTGGTGGTGGTGCAGCCCGCCACCGCGCAGGCGCCGGGGAAGGTCCCGCTGTCGCGATTGCTGGCGAGCGGCCGGGTGGCGCTGGCGGACCCCGCCTCTGTACCCGCCGGGCGCTATGCCCAGGCCTCGCTGACGCGGCTGAGGCTTTGGGACGCCATCTCGTCGCGCGTCGTGCGCGCCGAGAATGTCCGCGCGGCGCTGGCGCTGGTCGAGCGCGGCGCCGCCGAATGGGGCGTGGTCTATGCCACCGATGCGCGCGCCTCAGGCCGCGTGCGCGCGGTGCGGATGCTGCCGGCCGAGAGCCATCCGCCGATCCGCTACCCGCTCGCGCGGCTCAAGGCCTCGACCAGTCCCGATGCCGAGGGATTCCGCCGCTTCCTGCTCTCGGGCGCGGGCAAGGCGATCTTCGCGCGGTTCGGGTTCACGGCGCCGTGAGAGCGGATAGCTGGGGTCATTTTAATCCTCCCCCGGAGGGGGAGGGGAACCAAGCGCAGCTTGGTGGAGGGGTAGTCTCCCCAAACGGCGTCGCTCGTGGAGAATACCCCTCCACCGCTTCGCGGTCCCCCTCCCCCTCCGGGGGAGGATTTGTTGGGTTCCCATGCTAACGCCCGAGGAATGGGGGATCGTCGCGCTGTCGCTCAAGGTGGGCGGCGCGGCGGTGCTGGCGAGCCTGCCGCCGGCGTTCGCGCTGGCCTGGCTGCTCGCCCGGAAGCGTTTTCCCGGCAAGGTGCTGCTCGACGCGCTGGTGCATCTACCCTTGGTGGTGCCGCCGGTGGTGACCGGCTGGCTGCTGCTGCTCGCCTTTGCGCCGGCGGGACCGATCGGCGGCTGGCTCGAGAGCTGGTTCGGCGTCAGCGTGCTCTTCCGCTGGACCGGGGCGGCGGTGGCGGCGGGTGTGATGGCGCTGCCGCTGATGGTCCGCGCGATAAGGCTGTCGATCGAAGGCGTCGACCGGCGGCTCGAGCACGCCGCGCGGACCTTGGGGGCAGGCCGCTGGCGGACTTTCCGCACCGTCACCCTGCCGCTCAGCCTGCCCGGCGTGATCGCGGGCGTGGTGCTCGGCTTCGCGCGCGCGCTGGGCGAGTTCGGCGCGACGATCAGCTTCGTCTCGAACGTGCCCGGCGAGACCCAGACCTTGCCGCTGGCGATCTACGCCGCGCTGCAGACTCCCGGCGGGGAGGCGCTGGTGCTGCGGCTGGCGGGGGTGTCGGTGCTGCTCTCGCTGGCGGCGCTGATCCTCTCCGAAGTCATCGCGCGGCGCGCGGGGCGGGGGCTGCATGTCCTTTGACGTCCACGTCGCGAAGCGGCTGGGCGACGCCGCGATCACGTGCCGGATCGAGGGCGGCGACAGGCTGACCGTGCTGTTCGGCCCCTCGGGCGCGGGCAAGACCAGCGTGCTCAACATGGTCGCTGGATTGCTGACGCCCGATTCGGGCCATGTGCGCGTCGGCGGCGAGACCCTGTTCGAGGCGAGCGACGATCGCTGGATCCCGGATCTCGACCTGCCGCCCGAGCGCCGCCGCGCCGGCTATGTCTTCCAGGAACCGCGCTTGTTCCCGCACAAGCGCGTGCGGGCGAACCTGCTCTACGGCTGGCGGGCGGGCGAAGGGGCGGTGGACGTCGACGAGACGATCGCGTTGCTCGGGCTCGCGGCGCTGCTCGACCGCTGGCCGCGCACGCTTTCCGGGGGAGAGGCGCGCCGCGTCGCGATCGGCCGCGCATTGCTTTCGAACCCGCGCTTCCTGCTACTCGACGAGCCGCTCTCGTCGCTCGACCGCGCGCGGCGCGAGGAGATCATGGGCCTGATCGAGCGGCTCCGCGACGCGCTGGGGCTGCCGATCCTGATGGTGACGCATGACCGTGCGGAGGCGGAGCGGCTCGGGAGCCGGATCGTGGAGATTTGAACGGGTCCCCCTCCCTGCAAGGGAGGGGTTAGGGGTGGGTGCGGGAGGCGGGGCTCGATGCCCCGCTTTCCGCTTCACTCCAGCGGATGGATGGGCTCGCTGCGCTCGCACCCACCCCCGGCCCCTCCCTTGCAGGGAGGGGAGTTAGACGGTGCTAGCCCCCAGCAGCGCCGCCAGCGCCTGGTTCAGCGGCGTCGCGATGCCGTGCTTCCTGCCCAGCCGCACGATCACGCCGTTGCGCGCGTCGAGCTCCATCGGGCGGCCGGCGACGAAATCGGCGTGGAGCGAATTGACCGAGTCCGGATGCGCTTTCCGCGTCCATTCGACGACCTGGTCGGCGAGCCCGTCCGGCAGCGTCGCGCCCTCGGCGCGGCCCACCGCGATGCATTCGCGGACCAGCCCGCGCATCACCTCCGCCACGCCTTCGTCGTGCGCGACCTCGGCGGCGCGTCGCGTGATCGCGCTCACGATCCCCGCGCAGTTGATCGCGAGCTTGCGCCAGGCCGCGGTGACGAAATCGGGGGTGGTCCGCGCGTCGATCACCGTATCGGCGAACAAGGCGACGAAGGCCTCGCCGATCTCGCCCTCCGGCACATGGATCGTGCCGTCGCGGCGCTGAACGATGCGGCCCGGCGCGGTGCGCTCGGCGGGCAGGTCGATGATCACCGGCACGGTCCGCGCGGGCGGCACCATCGGGAAGCGGTCGCGCTGCTCGACGCCGTTCTGGATCACCGCGAGCCGCGTGTCGGGGGCCATCAGCCCGGGCAGCCAGGCCGCGGCCGAGGCGCAGTCATAGGCCTTGGTGGTCGCCAGGACCCAGTCGACCGGCTCGGCGGCGGCGGGATCGGTGAGGATGCGCGGGGAGGCGCGGATCGGCCCTTCCGGCGTCTCGATCTCGAGGTCCGCGAGCGGGCTGCGCGCGCAGACCGTCACGTCGTGCGTCCGCGCGAGCCAGGCGGCGAGCGTCCCGCCGATCGCCCCCGCGCCGATGACCGCGATGCGCGCCATCAGATCCCGCCCAGATAGTCCATCTTGCCGATCGGTACGCCCTTGTGGCGCAGGATGCCGTAGGCGGTGGTGACGTGGAAATAGAAGTTCGGCAGCGCGAAGCCGAGCAGATAGCCGCGGCCCTTGAAGTGGAAGCTGCGCGACGGAGTCTTCAGCTCGACATCGGCCTCCTCGCGGCCGTCGACCGCTTCGCGCGCGATCGATTCGAGGAACGCCACCGTCGCGGCGATGCGGGCCTGGAGGTCGTCGAAACTCGCCTCGGTGTCGGGCATGGCGGGGGCCTCGATCCCGGCGAGGCGCGCGGCGGCGAACTTGGCGGCGTCGCTGGCGCGCTGGATCTGCGACGTCAGCGGCGCCATGTCCTCGTATAGCCGCGCGGTCAGCAGCTCCTCGTGCGCGATGCCGTGCGCGTCGGCATGCGCGCGTGCCTTTTCGAGGAAGGCGGCCATCGCCTTGAAGCCGCGGAGGAAGACGGGGACCGTCAGGTCGTAGAGTTCGGTAGCCATGCGCGCGTGGATAGGGCGCCGGCGGCGATCTGGCTATCCGCCGCAACGAAAAAGCCGCCGCCCGGGGCTTCCGGACGGCGGCTTTTCTTGTTCAGCGCATGAGCGACCGAACGAAAGCGATCATTCGCTCTCGTTCAGATACTCGCCGGCATCCGCGTCGGTGCCGTGGCCCGAGGTGACCACGCTCGCCAGCGCGTCGTCGCCGGTGCCGGCGGCGTCGCGGGTCGAGCGGGCGTTCTCCGCCGCGCGGAGCTCCTCGGCCGAGTCCGGCGCGATCAGCGAGGCTTCGTTCATGCGGCGCTGGGCCACCCGAAGCGCCGCGTCACGCGACGAGGCAGCGACACGCAGGCGGTTCATGCCCGCACCGGTACCGGCGGGGATGAGACGGCCGACGATCACGTTCTCCTTGAGGCCGAGCAGGGTGTCCTGCTTGCCCTGGACCGCCGCCTCGGTGAGGACGCGGGTGGTCTCCTGGAACGACGCCGCCGAGATGAAGCTGCGGGTCTGCAGCGACGCCTTGGTGATGCCGAGCAGGATCGGCTTGCCCTGCGCCGGGGTCTGGCCCTTTTCGAGCTTGGCGTTCTGCTCGTCCATCTCGTCGCGATCGAGCTGCTCGCCCACCAGCAGGGTGGTGTCGCCGGACTCGATGATCTCGACCTTCTGCAGCATCTGGCGAACGATCACCTCGATGTGCTTGTCGTTGATCTTCACGCCCTGGAGTCGATAGACTTCCTGGATCTCCGACACGAGATATTCCGCGAGCGGCTCGATGCCGAGCACCTCGAGAATGTCGTGCGGATCGGGCGAGCCGCCGATCAGGTTGTCGCCGCGCTTGACGTAGTCGCCTTCCTGGACGTCGATCACCTTCGACTTCGGCACCAGATACTCCACGACCTCGCCGCCGTCCTCGGGCATGATCCCGATCTTGCGCTTGGCCTTATAGTCCTTGCCGAACACGACGCGGCCCGAGACCTTCGCGATGATCGCGTTTTCCTTGGGCTTGCGCGCTTCGAACAGCTCGGCGACGCGCGGCAGACCGCCGGTGATGTCGCGGGTCTTGGCAGACTCGCGGCTGACACGGGCCAGAACGTCACCGCCCTGAACCTGCGCACCGTCTTCGACCGAGAGCACCGCGCCCGCCGCCAGCATGTAGCGGCCGGCCTCCTCGGCGCTTTCGCCGGTGAGGGTCAGGCGCGGACGCAGATCCTCCTTCTTGGCGGAGACGCCGCGGTTCTCGGTGATGACGCGCTGGGCGATGCCCGTCGCTTCGTCGACCTGCTCGGTCATCGTCTTGCCGTCGATCACGTCGACATACTTCACGATGCCCGGGTTCTCGGTGATCACCGGCATGGTGAACGGATCCCACTCCGCCATGCGGTCGCCCGCGGAGACGATGTGGCCGTCGTCGAACAGCACATAGGCGCCGTACGGGATGCGGTGCACCGCGAGCTCGCGGCCGTCCATGTCGACGATCGCGATCTCGCCCGAGCGGCTGAGCACCACGCGGCGACCACGCTGGTCGACGATGATGCGCAGATCGCGGAACTGGATCGTGCCGTCGGTCGGCGCCTCGAGGTTCGACTGCTCGTTGAGCTGCGCCGCGCCGCCGATGTGGAAGGTACGCATCGTCAGCTGCGTGCCCGGCTCGCCGATCGACTGCGCCGCGATCACGCCGACCGCCTCGCCGATGTTGACCGGCGTACCGCGGGCGAGGTCACGCCCGTAGCACTTGCCGCACACGCCGATGCGCGCCTCGCAGACCAGCGGGCTGCGGATCTTGACGCCCTGCACGCCGATGGCCTCGATCTGCGAGATCATCGCCTCGTCGAGCAGGGTGCCCGTCGGGATCAGCACTTCGTTGGTCTTGCTGTCGACGATGTCCTCCGCGGTCGTGCGACCGAGGATGCGCTCGCCGAGCGACGCGATGGTCGAGCCACCCTGGACGATCGCCTTCATCTCGAGCGCGCGCTCGGTGCCGCAATCCTCCTCCATGACGACGCAGTCCTGCGACACGTCGACCAGGCGGCGGGTGAGGTAACCCGAGTTGGCGGTCTTCAACGCGGTGTCGGCGAGACCCTTGCGGGCGCCGTGGGTCGAATTGAAGTACTCGAGGACGGTCAGGCCTTCCTTGAAGTTCGAGATGATCGGCGTCTCGATGATCTCGCCCGACGGCTTGGCCATCAGGCCGCGCATGCCGGCGAGCTGCTTGATCTGCGCCTGCGAACCGCGGGCACCCGAGTGGGCCATCATGTAGATCGAGTTGATGTCCTTCTCGCGGCCCGTCTTCGGATCGCGCTTCACCGCCTTGATCTCGTCCATCATGGCACCGGCCACCTGATCGCCGCAGCGGCTCCAGGCGTCGATCACCTTGTTGTACTTCTCCTGCTGCGTGATCAGGCCGTCCTGATACTGCTGCTCGTAATCCTTCACGAGCGCGCGGGTCTCGTCGACCAGGCCTTCCTTAGCGTCCGGGATGATCATGTCGTCCTTGCCGAACGAGATGCCGGCGCGGAATGCGTGGCGGAAGCCCAATGCCATGATCGCGTCGGCGAACAGCACGGTCTCCTTCTGGCCGGTGTGGCGATAGACCTCGTCGATCACGTCGCCCACGTCCTTCTTGGTGAGGAGGCGGTTGACGGTCTCGAACGGCACCTTGTGCGATTGCGGGAGCGTCTCGCCGAGCAGCATGCGGCCCGGGGTCGTCTCGTAGCGCTTCATGCTGACGACGCCATTCTCGTCGGTCTGCGGCACGCGGCTGGTGATCTTGGTGTGCAGCGTAACCGCACCCGCGTTCAGCGCCTGATGGACCTCCTGCATGTCCGACAGGATCATGCCTTCGCCGGGCTCGCCTTCCTTCATCATCGAGAGATAGTAGAGGCCGAGGACCATGTCCTGCGACGGCACGATGATCGGCTTGCCGTTCGCGGGGCTGAGGATGTTGTTGGTCGACATCATCAGGACGCGCGCTTCCAGCTGGGCCTCGAGGCTCAGCGGAACGTGCACGGCCATCTGGTCACCGTCGAAGTCGGCGTTGAACGCCGAGCAGACGAGCGGGTGAAGCTGGATCGCCTTGCCTTCGATCAGCACCGGCTCGAACGCCTGGATGCCCAGACGGTGAAGCGTCGGCGCGCGGTTGAGGAGAACCGGGTGCTCGCGAATGACTTCGTCGAGGATGTCCCAGACTTCCTTGCGCTCCTTCTCGACCCACTTCTTGGCCTGCTTGAGGGTCATCGAGAGACCCTTGGCGTCGAGGCGGGCGTAGATGAACGGCTTGAACAGCTCGAGCGCCATCTTCTT
>NZ_JAPKNM010000027.1 GCF_026460985.1 Sphingomonas sp. | reverse complement strand
GCTGTGCGCCAAAATCCGCCCGCCGCTTCGCGGTCGCCCGGAGACGCACGCTGGACTGCGTCAGCCCGCTTGCACGGGCCACCAGCCCGCGCTGCACGAGCTTCCTTGCCAGCGCACGTCTCCGGGCGATCACGGCCGTTGCGGATACCGAGCACAGACCCTAACGGAGCGGCATGGCTTACTGGCTCCTCCGCTCCGAACCCGATGCCTATTCGTGGGACGACCTGGTCCGCGACGGCGCCACCGAATGGAACGGCGTCCGCAACTATACCGCGCGCAATTTCCTGAAGGACATGCAGCCCGGCGACCTGGCGCTCTTCTACCATTCGAACACCGAGAAGGCCGCGGTGGGCGTGATGGAGATCACCCGCGCCTGGCAGCCCGACGGCGACGACGGCAAATGGGCGAGCGTCGCGGTCAAGCCGGTCGAGAAGCTGGCCAAGCCGGTCCCCCTCCCCGACATCAAGGCCGAGCCGCGCCTCAAGGAGCTCGAGATGCTGCGCCAGTCGCGGCTGTCGGTGACCCCCGTCCGCGACGCCGAGTGGAAGGTGCTGCTGGAAATGGGCGGCAACTGACCGCCAACCTTTCGGTTGGGTCCGGAATCGAGCGCAGGGCGCGGTTTTCCGCGATTCCTGCGTGGAGGGCCGTTGACGAACTTGTCCACTGCATCGCGCGCGCGGCACGGGAACATGGTCCTGCATGGCAATTCCTCCTCTCGAATCGCAAATCGACCAGGCTGTACCGGTTTCAGGCCGTGTAGGAAAGGATTTTGTTTTCGTTTTGTTCCATTCGTGCGATCGCGCGGAGAGCTCGGGGTGCCGGCCGCGCTTCGCCGGGGTGACGGGGCCGGGACGTTGAGCGCAAGCTGCGGGAAGCGCCGGCCTGCGCCGCCCGCTAGGACCGTCCGTCGAAAGGACATGCCATGACGTACAAGTTCAAGACGATCCCCTCCCCCGTCGGCGCGCTGACATTGGTGGCGAGCGATGCCGGACTCACCGCGATCCTCTGGGAGAATGATCGCCCCGGCCGCGTGAAGCTCGGCGACCTCGAGGAAGCACCCGACCATCCGGTGCTGGCCGAGGCCGAGCGTCAGCTCCAGGGCTATTTCGCGGGCGAGCGGGAGCGCTTCGACGTGCCGCTCGACTTCCGCGGCACCGATTTCCAGAAGCGCGTATGGGCCGCATTGCTGACGATCCCGTTCGGCGAGACGCGCAGCTATGGCGAGATCGCGCGCCAGATCGGCCGGCCGAGCGCGTCGCGCGCAGTGGGCGCGGCGAACGGCCGCAACCCCATCTCGATCATCGCCCCCTGCCACCGCGTGATCGGCACCAACGGCGCGCTCACCGGCTTCGCGGGCGGGCTGGCGGCGAAGGAGGCGCTGCTCGGGATGGAACGGAGGGCCGGAGGCTAGCCGGCGGCGCGCTCACGCATTGGTGAAAGGATTGATCGCGACGAGAATGCTCATGGTGGTCGCGATCGAAGCACAGAACAGCACGATCATGGTGCGAACCCGCACCAGGGTATTGATATCCGACATGTTCACGCATCCTGCATGCTCGAGACAAAGGTGATGCGACCGGGATTCGCGTGTCGAGCTCCATGTGGCTCTTCATCGCGGAGCGGCGCCTTAGCCTGCGGCGCCGCGCGGCAATATGATCGATTGGCCGGATTCCTTGATCGAGAGGCCGGATGCGTCGGGCCGTGGCTCTTGGGACCGGCGGGAACGCTTCGAGGGGCGCATTGCCGGCGGCTTGCGCCCCAAAGTCGGTCGTTGGGGGTGCGCTCGCCCTTCCCCATAAGCGGACATCACACGCCGCTACGATCTTCGACCAAAGTTGGGCCGATAACGAACTGCAGTCTTCGCTATCTCGGCTGTCGATAACAGACATTCGAGGAGCAGCGTGCCAATGGCTGGCGTAGCGCCGGAGCGGGGCAACAGCGTGAAACGTAGATATCTGCAAAATAACATACTACGGTCCGACGGCTGACGCCGCCATCAGGGTAAGCGCAGGTGTCGGTTTGTGAGGGGGCACATGTGGACTATCAGTCTTATTCCATCCGCAAGATACTGGACGCGGTCACTAGCGGTGAGATTAGAATACCTGCCTTCCAGCGTGGTTTTGTTTGGGAAATGGACAGAGTAGCCCATCTACTAGACAGTATTTATAAGGGATATCCATTTGGCTCCCTGCTTTTTTGGCGTACAAAACAACAATTAGCAGCTGAACGCAGCTTGGGCACCTTCACATTACCCGACCCGGAGGTGGAATATCCGATCGACTATGTGCTTGATGGACAGCAGCGTCTGACATCTATCTTCACTGTGTTTCAGACCGAGCTAAAGCCTGAAATTAACCCTGAGTGGACAGACATCTATTTCGACCTAGACGCAGGCGACAACCCCCAAGACAGCGCTTTTGTAGCGCTGGAGAAGGTCGATGATTCAGAACGTCATCGATATTTCCCGATGCGCGTTCTATTCGACTCTGTGGGATATCGAGCCAACACAGAGCATTTAGAAAAATCTAAAATTGCGATTATCGATAAACTCCAAGAGAAGTTTAAAGAGGTCACAATTCCGGTCCAAGTATTGAAGAGTGAAGACCGGTCCATCGTGGCAATTGTCTTTGAGAGAATTAACCATCTAGGCGTAGCGCTAGATACTCTCCAATTATTGTCCGCATGGACTTGGAGCGAGGATTTTGATCTCTTGGATAAATTCCGCGACCTCAGAGATGAGCTGTCAGACTTCGGGTTCGCCGGCGTGGGCGACGACTCGGACCTGATCCTAAGTTGCGTTGCCGGGATTTTGGCAAAAGAGCCAGGCCCCGAGACACTCCTAAGCTTAAACGGATCAGACGTTCGCGCTCAATTTCCCCGTGTCGAACAAGGCATCCGTGGCGCCATCGACTTTCTGAGAACCCAGCTTAAGGTAGTTCATTTAAAGCTATTACCTTACCCATCAATGCTTGTACCACTGGCCGTTTTTTTCGCTGAGCCTGAGGGAAAAGATGTCGTTTACAATGCGGAAACTTATCACCGTTTGAGACGATGGTTCTGGAGAACCTGCTTCTCGGCTCGGTATTCTAGTCAAACTCGCAAAACGACTATCCACGATATTCAACAAGCAGAGCTTTTGAAAAACGGCCAGCCAAATACGTTTGGCGATATTGACTTAAAAATCGATGACACATTTTTTAAAAATTCATTTCGCATTGGTTCGGCCGCCACGAAAACTTTCGTTTTGCTATTGTCTAATAATTCTCCGCGAAGCCTATTGTCTGGCAAAGAAATCGATCTAGATCGAGTGCTGCAAAGCTATAATCGGTCTGAGTTTCACCACACCTACCCCCGTGCTTTTTTGCGCGAAAATGGCTATGAAGAACCATACATAAATATGCTCGCAAATTTCTGTTTTCTTAGCGCTGCCGAAAATAGGAATATTGGCAAGAAACGCCCCTCTGTTTACCTGCGGGATTTAGGGGGACCCGAGCATAAAGTCGACGAGACACTCGCGTCTGCTTTCTGTGAAGCGGGGGAATTTAACGATGACTACGATGGTTTCTTGAAGGGCCGGACGGCGCGTCTTGTGGCCTTCGCCGAGGAATTGACAGCCTGACGTTGATTGAGAAAGTTGGTGCGGCGCTGCGACAGCGCACGGTCAGCTATTTGCTGCGAGCGCAGCTCGTGGCAAACAGCAGCTTTGGAACATCGACCGGACCCGCTGGATGACCAACATTAGGGCGCGTAGCTGCCGTGGCGCTCCGACCGATTGATGTCGGAAGCGACGAGGCGGTGCCCGAAAGAGGAGAGGCCGCTTTCCACCCGTATGAGGGCGCTCGCGCGTCGCGAAGCCGATCCCCTAAAGCGGCATGGCAGCTAACGACCCTATTCTGTTGAAAAACTCCTGCGGCTCCGCCCGCAGGCTCAGGCTGAGACATAATGCTGCACCGCTGCCGCCATATGCGCAATATCCGTGCTCGTAAGCTACGCTACGAGCATGGATATTGCTGCCGTTCAAGCGCTTCGGACCCTATCCGGAGTTTTTCAACACAATAGACCCACAAACCGCCATTGCGAGCGGTACGCAATATCGGCATCGTTTCGCCAGGACGAGGACCACCCCCAAAAGCAAAGGGCGCCCGGACAAGCTCCGGACGCCCTCTATCTCAGGCCGCCTTGGCGCGGCTCTGGCGCTTGCGCTCGTGCGGATCGAGGAAGCGTTTCCGCAGCCGGATCTTCTTCGGCGTGACTTCGACCATCTCGTCGTCGTCGATATACGCGATGGCCTGCTCGAGCGTCATCTTCTTCGGCGGGGTGAGGCGGACGGCGTCGTCCTTGCCGCCCGAGGCGCGGAAGTTGGTGAGCTGCTTCGCCTTCATCGGGTTGACCTCGAGGTCGTCCGTCTTGGCGTTCTCGCCGATGATCATGCCCTCGTAGAGCGCCTCGCCGTGGCCGACGAACAGGATGCCGCGCTCCTCGAGCGGGCCGAGCGCATAGGACTGCGCCTCGCCGGCGCCGTTCGAGATCAGCACGCCGTTCTTGCGGCCCTCGATATTGCCCTTGTGCGGGCCGTACTTCTCGAACAGCCGGTTCATGATGCCGGTGCCGCGCGTGTCCGACAGGAACTCGCCGTGGTACCCGATCAGCCCGCGCGAGGGCGCGCTGAAGGTGATGCGGGTCTTGCCGCCGCCCGAGGGGCGCATGTCGGTCATCTCGCCCTTGCGCTGGTTCATCTTGTCGACGACCGTGCCCGAATATTCGTCGTCCACGTCGATCACGACGGTCTCGTACGGCTCGGTCTTCTTGCCGTCCTCGTCCTCGCGGAACAGCACGCGCGGGCGGCTGATGCCGAGCTCGAAGCCCTCGCGGCGCATCGTCTCGATGAGCACGCCGAGCTGGAGTTCGCCGCGGCCGGCGACTTCGAAGCTGTCCTTGTCCTCGCTCTCGGTCACCTTGATCGCGACGTTCGATTCGGCCTCGCGCTCGAGCCGGTCGCGGATCATGCGGCTGGTCACCTTGGTGCCCTCGCGGCCCGCCATCGGCGAATCGTTGACGGCGAAGCGCATCGACAGCGTCGGCGGATCGATCGGCTGCGCCTGGATCGCCTCGCTGACCGAGGTGTCGGCGATGGTGTTCGAGACGGTCGCGACGGTGAGGCCGGCGAGGCTGATGATGTCGCCCGCCTTGGCTTCGTCGACCGGAACGCGATCAAGGCCGCGGAACGACATGATCTTCGACGCGCGACCGGCCTCGACGACGTTGCCGTCCATGTCGAGCGCGTGGATCGGCTGGTTGACCTTCACCACGCCCGAATTGACGCGACCGGTGAGGATACGGCCGAGGAAATTGTCGCGATCGAGCAAAGTCACGAGGAAGGTGAAGGGCGTGCCCTCCACTTCGACCTTCGGCGGCGGCACGTGATCGACGATCTTCTGGAACAGCGGCTTGAGCGTGCCCTCGCGCAGCGACGGATCCTCATTGGCATAGCCGTTGCGGCCCGAGGCGTAGAGCACCGGGAAGTCGAGCTGCTCGTCGGTGGCGTCCAAGGACACGAACAGGTCGAACACCTCGTCGAGCACTTCCTGGATGCGCTCGTCCGGACGGTCGATCTTGTTGACGACGACGATGGGCCTGAGGCCGAGCTTCAATGCCTTGCCGGTGACGAACTTGGTCTGCGGCATCGCGCCTTCGGACGAATCGACGAGCAGGATCACGCCGTCGACCATCGAGAGGATGCGCTCCACCTCGCCGCCGAAATCGGCGTGGCCGGGGGTGTCGACGATGTTGATGCGGGTGCCTTCCCACTCGACCGAGGTCGGCTTGGCGAGAATGGTGATCCCGCGCTCCTTCTCGAGGTCGTTCGAGTCCATCGCGCGTTCCTCGACGCGCTGGTTGTCGCGGAAGGTGCCCGACTGGCGGAAGAGCTGGTCGACGAGCGTGGTCTTGCCGTGATCGACGTGGGCGATGATCGCCACGTTGCGGAGGTTCATGCGATATCCTGAATTACGCGGGAGCGCGTTTCGGCGGCGCCCTTAGCGCAATTTGTGCGTTGCGGGAAGGGGAAGGAGGGTTAGGGATAAACACATGAGCGAACCACTGAAGATTCTCGTCATCATGGGCAGCGTCCGCGAGGGGCGCATGGCGCTGCCGGTCGCGAACTGGGTGATCGAACAGGCAGCTGCCCGCGCCGATCTCGCCTGCGAGCTGGTCGACCTCAAGGACTGGAACCTGCCCTTCTATCCGTTCGCGCATCCGCCGGCGCAGGGCAACTACGCCGATCCGCTCCAGATCCGCTGGGCGGAGAAGATCGCGTCGGCCGACGGCTATATCCTCATCTGCCCCGAATATAATCACGGGCCGCCCGCGGTGCTCAAGAACGCGCTCGACTTCGTCTATGCCGAATGGAACCGCAAGCCGGTGACCTTCATGGGCTATGGCGGCAATGGCGGCGCGCGCTCGATCGAGCTGCTCACCTGCGTGACGCGCGAGCTGCAGATGGCGCCGCTCGAGGCGTCGGTCCACATCATGGGGGTATGGGGCAAGGTGCAGGGCGGTGTCTTCGCCGGCGACGACAAGGACCTGCGCTGGACCGGCCATCTGTTCGACGAGCTGGTCTGGTGGGGGAAGGCGCTCAAGGCGGCGCGGGAAGCTTAGGCTCGGGACGCCCACTCGCCGTCATCCCGGCGAAAGCCGGGATCTCCCGCCGTATCGCGCCTCCGCCCGAGATCCCGGCTTCCGCCGGGATGACGGGATTTGAGGTACGTTGCGGGAACAGCCCCAGTGTACTATCTACATCATACACTTGGATAGCCGCCGCGAAGTCCTTATGGAGGATCGCGACAGCTTTGGAGGGTTTGGAATGGCGACCGAGACTGCAGTGGCCGAACAGGATCTGGTGCTCACCCCGCCCGAGCCGGTGAAGGTGGTCGCGCCCGAGAAGGCGGCGGGGCTCGTGCCGGTGGAGGACACCAAGAAGAACGAGCTCGAGAAGCGCGTCGACGGCTTCATCGACGATCTGGTCGCACAGGACGTCAACTCGCCCGAATTCGGCAAGCGCGTCGATGCGATCGCGGCGATGGGGCAGAAGGAGATCCGCGACGCGGCGGGCCAGTCCAACCGCTTCCTCGATCGCCCCGTGCGCGCGATGAGCAGCGAGAGCGGCGTCGGCGCCGACCTGCTCGCCTTGCGCAAGACGGTGGAGGAGCTCGATCCCGGCCGCAACGGCAAGCTGATCGGCGGCAATGACGGCTTCCTCTCGAAGCTGTTCGGCGGCTCGCCGCTCAAGCAGTATTTCCGAAAGTACCAGTCGTCGCAGAGCCACATCAACGGCATCCTCAAGAGCCTTGGCAGCGGCAAGGACGAGCTGCTGATGGACAATGCCGCGATCGACACCGAGCGCGCGAACCTGTGGAACTCGATGGGTCGGCTCGAGCAGATGATCTATCTGTCCAAGGCGATGGACGCGAAGCTCGAGGACAAGGCAGAAGAGCTCGACCATACCGATCCCGCCAAGGCCAAGGCGGTGCGCGAGACCGCGCTCTTCTATGTCCGCCAGCGCACCCAGGACCTGCTCACCCAGATGGCGGTGACGGTGCAGGGCTATCTCGCGCTCGACCTGGTCAAGAAGAACAATGTGGAGCTGGTGAAGGGCGTCGACCGCGCCTCGACCACCACCGTCTCGGCGCTGCGCACCGCGGTCACCGTCGCGCAGGCGCTGACCAACCAGAAGTTGGTGCTCGACCAGATCACCGCGCTCAACACCACCACCGCCGGACTGATCGATTCGACCGGGCAGCTCTTGAAGAGCAACACCGCAGCGATCCACGAGCAGGCGGCGAACTCGACGATCCCCGTCGAGACGCTCCAGCGCGCCTTCCAGAACATCTACGACACGATGGACGCGATCGACACCTTCAAGCTCAAGGCGCTCGACAGCATGAAGACCACGGTCAACACGCTCTCGAGCGAGGTCGAGAAGTCGAAGGGCTATATCGCCCGCGCCGAGGGTGCCGCGCAGAACCAGGGCGGCGGCGGGGCCGATACCTTCAAGCTGGAGGCGATGTAAGCGTGCCCACCGACGTCGATCGCCAGCTTGCCGCAGCCGACGCGCTGCTCGATCGCACGCGCGAGCGCTACGCCTCGGTATCGAAGCGCAGCAGGCAGCGGCGCGAGGCGGAGATCCTCCGCCGCGTCGGGCGCATCGCGGTGGCCGACGGGCTGATCCTCGTCGCCGCGCTGGCGATCGGCTTCGTCATGCCGCTCGGCATGTTCGGCGCGCTGGCGGTGATGGGGCTGCTGATCGCCGCGACCCTGTTCTTCGCGATCTTCCCGCTCAGCGCACCGCCCAGCGTCGAGAAGCTCGCCGAAGTGCCGCTCAAGGCGCTGCCGGTGACCACCGAGCGCTGGCTCGAGGCGCAGCGGCCTGCCCTCCCCTCGCCGGTGCGTGGGCTCGTCGATTCGATCGGGGTGAAGCTGGAGATCCTCTCGCCCCAGCTCGCCATGCTCGACGAGAAATCGCCGGCGGCCGGGGAAGTGCGGAAACTGGTGGGCGAGCAACTGCCCGAGCTGATCAAGGGCTATTCGCGCGTTCCCGAGCCGCTCCGCCGCGTCGAGCGCAACGGGCTGACTCCCGACCAGCAGCTCGCCCAGGGACTGCAGGTGATCGACGACGAGATCGCCGAGATGTCGGCGCACCTCGCCCAGGGCGATCTCGACCTGCTCGCGACGCGCGGGCGCTATCTGCAGATCAAGTACCAGGGCGACGGCGCCTAGATCGGGTCGACGTTCGAAGACATGGCTAGACGGTCGTTTGCCATCACCATCACCCCGGACTTGTTCCGGGGTCCACTAAGCCTCACCGACTGACCTCTCGCCTCTTCCTCCAAGGCTTGCCTCCCGGTGGACCCCGGAACAAGTCCGGGGTGACGGAAGAGAGGAAAGGCGACCCGTCCCTAGACCGGTCCCGCGTAGCGCGCGTCGAACCCGCGCGCGAGTTCGCCCAAGCTGATCGAGCCGAACCGCGCGATCAGCAGCGCCTCGGCTTCCTGCAGCGCATCCGCCACGGCTTCGTTGACGAGCCTCTCGACCAGGCAGTGCGCCGGCCCGATCTCGTTGCCGATCGCGAAGACTTGCGGCCCGCCGACGGCGCGATGGACGTCGAGCAGCGAAACCGAATCCAGGTCGCAGGCCAGCGCCCAGCCGCCCCCATGCCCCTTCTCCGAGCGGACATAGCCCGCGTCGCGCAGCCCCGCCATCGTGCGGCGCACGACCACCGGGTTGGTCCGCAGCATCGTCGCGATCGCTTCCGAGGTCATCGGCCCGTCGTGCCGCGCCATGTGCAGCAGCACGTGGAGCATCCGGGAAAGGCGGCTGTCGCGTCGCATCGCTCGATCCTTGTGCGCCGCGCCGGGCATTTGGCAAGCGGCGCGAGTCATGATACATTTGATGTTACATGATTCGCGGGAGTGTTGGAATGCGCCGAATGAACGACCCCGATCGATGGAACGATCTGGCGAAGCACTATGAGGAGACCGCGCACCCGTTCACCGCGCCCTTCGCCGAGGCGGCGCTCGCGCGAGTGGAGGTCACGCCGCAGACGCGCCTGCTCGATGTCGCGACGGGGACCGGCGCGCTCGCGCTGGCGGCGGCGCGCGCGGGCGCGCAGGTGCTCGCCGTCGATTTCTCGCCCGGAATGGTGGCGCGGGTGACCGCGCACGGCCTGCCCAACCTCGAGGGCCGGACGATGGACGGCCAGGCGCTCGACCTGCCCGACGCCGCGTTCGACGCGACATTCTCGGTGTTCGGGGTGATGATGTTCCCCGATTGGCGCAAGGGGCTGGCCGAGATGGCGCGCGTCACGCGGCCGGGCGGGCACGGCGTGGTCGCCACCTGGCAGAGCCAGGGCGCGGCGACGCATCTGCTGCTCGCTGAGGTCGTCCGCGACCTATTTCCGGATCGCGAATGGCGCTCGGGCCTGCCCGAGGGCCTGACCTTCCTCGGCGATCCCGAACGGCTTTCGGCGGAGATGGTCGCCGCCGGCTTCGCTGCGCCGAGCATCGAGACGATGACCCATGACTATATGCTCCGGATGACCGATCTCGATCCCGAGACCCAGTTCGGGCTGAGCGAGGATTGGGGGGCGCTCGGACCGGACGACCAGAAGGCGGTGGTGGACGAAGTGCACAGGCGCGCGGGCGGCAGGGAGGTACTGCCGGTGCCGTCGACCGCGCTCATCGCGGTGTCCACATGCCCTTGACCCGCCTCAGCGCGTGCCGATCGCTTCCCGGGCGCGGTCGGCGAGCCGCTCGACTGCGGCGGCATGGATGCCCGGGCTCGTCGCCAGCACGCCGAAGGCCTGCGCCTCGGGCGTGTTGAAGCCGAGCGGGCGCCCGAAGGCATCGCTGACCGCCGCCCCGGCTTCCTGCGCGAGCAGCACGGCGGCGGCGATATCCCATTCGTTGCCCCAGCGGATCGTCGCGAGCAGATCGGCCTCGCCCGCGGCAACCATCGCGATGCGCAGCGCGATCGAATTGGGCTTGGCGACCATCACCAGATCGCGATCGACCTTCGAGAGCTGGTCGGCGGGCACGCGGGCGCCAGCCAACTGGTCGCGCTCCGCCACGCGCAGCCGCTCGCCGTTGCGGAACGCGCCCTGGCCGGCCACGGCGCTCCACACTTCCTGCCGTGCTGGGGCGTCGAGCACGCCGATCACCGGCTGTCCGCGCTCCACCAGCGCGATGGACACCGCCCAGCCGTTGCGGCCGCGCAGATAGTCGCGCGTGCCGTCGATCGGATCGACCACCCAGATCCGCTCGGCATCGAGCCGCGCCTCATTGTCGATCGTCTCCTCGGAGAGCCAGCCGGCATCGGGGAGCAGCTCGCCGAGCCGGTAGCGCAGCATCCCGTCGACCTCGAGATCGACCGCGCAGACCGGATTGCCGGGTGACTTCTCCCAGCGGCGGAAATCGGTGTTCCACAATTTGATCGCGAACCGCCCGGCATCGGCGGCGATGTTCGCGACCTCGGCAGCCAGGTCATTCACCGGCGATCGTCATCCCGTCGATGCGCAGGGTCGGCGCGTTGATCCCGTAGCGGAACTCGAGGTCGTTGGCCGGGGTGAGTGCGAGGAACATGTCCCTGAGGTTGCCCGCAATGGTGATCTCCGAGACCGCGCGGGTGATCTCGCCCTTCTCGATCAGGAAGCCCGCGGCGCCGCGGCTGTAATCGCCGGTGACGCTGTTGACCCCCTGCCCGATCAATTCGGTGACGAGGATGCCGCGCTCGATCTCGCCGACCAGGGTCTCGGGCGGGATGCTGCCGCTTGCCATGTAGAGGTTGCTCGGCGCCACGCCCGGCGCGCCGCCGATGCCGCGCGCGGCATGGCCGGTGGGCTCGAGCCCGAGCTGGCGCGCCGAGGCGCTGTCGAGCAGCCAGGTCTCGAGTATGCCCTGGTCGACCAGCTTGATCGGCAGCACCGGCAGCCCCTCGCCGTCGAAGGGGCGCGAGCGCAGGCCGCGCGGGCGGTGCGGATCGTCGCAGATCGTGACCCCCTTGGCGAAGACCTGCTTGCCTAGGCAGTCGAGCAGGAAGCTCGTCTTGCGCGTGATCGCCGAGCCGCCGATCGCGCCGAGCAGATGCCCGACCAGCCCGGCCGAGACGCGGCGATCGAACACCACCGGCATCGCCCCGCTCGGCACCTTGGCGGGGTTGAGCCGCGCCACCGCGCGCTCGCCCGCCAGCCGCCCGACCGCCTCGGGCGCCTCGAGCATCGCCGCGTGGCGCGCGCTGTGATGGGCATGGTCGCGCTCCATCGCGCCGCCGCTGCCCGCGAGCACGCTCGCCGAGACGCCGTGGCTGGTCTGGGCATAGGCGCCGGTGAAGCCGTGGCTGGTGGCGATCGCCATCACCGAACGGCTGGCGCCCGCGCTGCCGCCTTCGCTGTTGGTGACGCCCGGAACCGCGCGCGCGGCATCCTCGGCGGCGAGCGCACGCGCCTTGAGCGTTTCGGGCGCGTCGTTCGCGCCGTCGTCGAGATCGAGCAGCGGCGGATGCCCGTGCATCAACCGCTCCTGCGGCGCGAGCCCGGCCCATTTGTCCTCGGGCGCCTCGCGCGCCATCGCGATCGCGCGCTCGACCAGCGCATCGAGCGAAGCGGTGCTCAGGTCCGAAGTCGAGACGCTCGCCGATCGCCGCCCGACGAACACGCGCAGCCCGAGTTCCTCGCTCTCCGAGCGCTCGACATCCTCGAGCGCGCCCATCCGCACCGACACCGACAGTGAGCGATCGGCGGCGATCACGGCGTCGGATGCATCGGCGCCCGCGGCGCGCGCTCGATCGACGATGTCGTGGACGCGCTCGCAGGCTTGGGACTCGGTCAGCATCGCAGCGACTTAGGGAGCCGACCCGCTGACGTCAAAGCGTCTGCCCGACTACGAAGCACGCGGCGAACATCAGCAGCCCGGCATTGCGGTTCGAACGGAAGCGGTGGAGCGCGTTGGCGCCGTCGGCGGGGGCGAGCGTGATCACCTGCCAACCGAGATGCAGCGCCATCGGGAACAGCGCCGCGAGCGCGATCGGATCGGGCCGGAGCTGCCAGATCGCCGCGCTCCACAGCGCCAGCGCCAGCGCATAGAAGCCCGCGACGCCGCCGCGGACCCGGCCGCCGAGCCGCCGCGCCGAGGAGCGCACGCCGACCAGCGCATCGTCCTCGACGTCCTGCAGCGCATAGATCGTGTCGTAGCCGATCACCCAGAAGATGCAGCCGGCATAGAGGAGCAGCCCCGGGAGCCAGCCCCGATCGGGCGCCTCGGCCCAGCCGACCAGGGCAGCCCAGGAGAAAACCAGCCCGAGCCACGCCTGCGGCCACCAGGTGATCCGCTTCATGAAGGGATAGGCGGCGACCAATGCGAGGCTGCCCAGCGCCACCGCTGCCGCGAGCGGCGTGAGCTGGACCAGCACGACCAGCCCGATCGCGCACAAGGCGAACAGCCAGGCCCATGCCGCCTTGAGCGACACCGCGCCGCTCGCCAGCGGGCGGCTGGCGGTGCGCGCGACCCGGCGGTCCAAGTCGCGGTCGACGATGTCGTTATAGACGCAGCCCGCGCCGCGCATCGCGATGCTGCCGAGCAGGAACCACAGGATCAGGTCCCAGCGGTCGAGCGCATTGCCCGAGAGGGCGACTGCCCAGGCGCCGGGCCAGAACAGCAGCCACCAGCCGATCGGCCGATCGAAGCGCGCGAGCAGCGCATAGGCGCGCACGGTCGGCGGGAGCATCCCGACCAGCCCGCGATGCTCGGTGTCGGGGACGATTTCCGGTGCGGCGGCCATGGCCCCGTCCTTCGCGCTGGGCGGGCAAAGATCAAGCGGGCGATTGCAACAATCCGGCATAATCCTGCGACAAATCGCGCGCAGGGCTCCGGCGGGGGTTGAATCGCGGGAGATCGAGCATGCGTGCAATTTTGTTGGGAAGCCTAGTCGTGCTGGCCGGCGCGGGCAGCGCGTCGGCGCAGGACGCGCCCAAGGGTCCGCCGCCCGGCGAATGGCGCCCTGAGGGTGCGCCCGGCCTGGCCGGCCCGCCGCGCGGCCCGCTGTTCATCAGCCCGATGGGCGAGCCCTTTCGCGGCACGCGCGAGGGGCCCGCGCCCCAGGACGCCTGGTTCGACGGCGCCGACGCCAACCATGACGGCGCGCTGAGCGAGGAGGAGATGATCGCAGACGCCGCGCGCTTCTTCGCCGCGCTCGACCAGCGCAAGGACGGCGAGATCGATCCCGACGATATCGAGCGCTACGAGACCGTGCTCGCCCCCGAGATCCGGACCAGCGGATTCGGCGGCGGCCCGGGCGGTGGGGGTGGTCGCGGCGGACGCCGCGGCGGTCCCCCGGGTGGGCCGGGCGGCGGCGAGGGCCCCGGCGGCGGCGACGGGGACGGCCCGCGCGGCGCCGGGCGCGAAGTGCGCATGAAGCAGGGCGCCGCGCGCTTCGGCTATCTCGATTATCCCGAGCCGGTCACCGTGGCCGACCGCAACCTCAATCGCGGCGTCGACCCGGCCGAATTCGCCAAGGCCGCCTCGGCGCGCTTCGCGATGCTCGACGCCAACCATGACGGCAAGCTCGAGAAGGGCGAATTGCCCAAGCTGCGCGGCTTCGGCCGCTCGCGCGCCGAGGGCAAGGGCGCGCGGCAGGATATTCCGTAGGTGCCTTAACTTCCCACCGTCACCCCGGCCGAAGTGCCGGGGTCCACTGCGCGGCAACGGAGTCCCTATCGCCTCCATTCTTGCCCTCGCCTCCCGGTGGACCCCGGCACTTCGGCCGGGGTGACGAAGTTTGTGGGGGGCGTTAGGGACAAACCATGCCCGCAACCCCCGCCTGGCCGCCCCAATCCACCCCCCGCCTGTTCGTCGAGACCGCGCTCGCCCCCGGCCCGCTGCGGATCGACGGCCCGCAGGCGCATTATCTGATCCAGGTGATGCGGTTGAAGACTGGCGATCCAGTCAAATTGTTCGACGACAAGACCGGCGAATGGCTCGGCGTGACGCAGGCGGTGGGCAAGCGCGACCTCGTGCTCGACGTGTCGGGCAAGCTGCGCGAGCGCGAGGCGGTGCCCGACCTGTGGCTCTGCGCGGCGCCGATCAAGAAGGGCCGGATCGACTGGGTCGCCGAAAAGGCGTGCGAGCTCGGCGTCGCGCGGCTCGCGCCGGTGCTCACCCGGCGCGCGGTGGTCGACAAGCTCAACCTCGACCGGCTGCGCAGCCACATGATCGAGGCGGCCGAGCAATGCGGCCGCACCGCGCTTCCCGAACTGGTCGAGCCGGTGAAGCTGCCCGCACTGCTGCGCGACTGGCCCGCCGGGCGAACCCTGTTCTTCGCCGACGAGACCGGCGGCGCACCCGCGCTGGAGGCGATGCGCGCGAACCGGGGTCCGGCCGCGATCCTGATCGGCCCCGAGGGCGGCTTCGACGCCGAGGAACGCGAGGCGATCCGCGCGCATCCCCAGGCCGTCGGCATCGCGCTCGGCCCGCGCATCCTGCGCGCCGAGACCGCGGCCGCGGCGGCCGTCAGCCTCTGGATGGGCGCGGCCGGGGATTGGTGACCGAACGGTACGAAATTGCCACTGGCGCGCGTCATCGGGCGCGCGTAAAGGCCCGCGGATGAGCACCAAGACCGTTTCGAACAGCAACGCAGCGGTCATCGAGGACCGTGCCCAGCTGGTCGACTATTTCGCGCGCGGCGAGAAGCCCAAGGCGCGCTGGCGGATCGGCACCGAGCATGAGAAGTTCGTCTTCTCGACCGCCGATCATCACGCCCCCAGCTATGACGAGCCCGGCGGCATCCGCGACCTGCTGATGGCGCTGACCAGCTTCGGCTGGAAGCCGGTCGAGGAGCGTGGCAAGGTGATCGCGCTGTCGGGGCCCGACGGCACCGTCAGCCTCGAGCCCGCTGGGCAGTTCGAGCTTTCGGGCGCGCCGCTCGACAATCTCCACGAGACCTGCGCCGAGGCCGGACGGCACCTCAAGCAGGTCAAGGCGGCCGGCGACAAGCTCGGGATCGGCTTTCTCGGCCTCGGCATGTGGCACGACAAGGCGCGCGCCGATCTGCCGATCATGCCCAAGGGCCGCTACAAGATCATGCTCAGCCACATGCCGCGTGTCGGCAATCTCGGGCTCGACATGATGCTGAGGACCTGCACGATCCAGGTGAACCTGGACTATGCCTCCGAAGCCGACATGGCCAAGAAGTTCCGCGTCGGGCTCGCGCTCCAGCCGCTCGCCACCGCGCTCTTCGCCAATTCGCCCTTTACCGAAGGCAAGCCCAACGGCTTCCTCAGCTTCCGCAGCCATATCTGGTCGGACACCGATCCGGCGCGCACCGGCATGCTGCCCTTCGTGTTCGAGGACGGCTTCGGGTACGAGCGCTACACCGACTATGCGCTCGATGTGCCGATGTACTTCGTCTACCGCGACGGCGAGTATATCGACGCCGCGGGGCAGAGCTTCCGCGACTTCCTGAAGGGCGAACTGCCCGCCTATCCCGGCCACAAGCCGACGATGGACGACTGGGCCGATCACCTCTCCACCGCATTCCCCGAGGTGCGCCTCAAGCAGTTCCTCGAGATGCGCGGCGCCGATGGCGGGCGCTGGGGCCGGATCTGCGCGCTGCCGGCATTCTGGGTCGGGCTGCTCTACGACGAGGCGGCGCTCGACGCGGCGTGGGAGCTGGTGAAGGACTGGTCGATGGAGGAGCGCGAGGCACTGCGGAACGCGGTGCCCAAGCTTGCGCTCGACGCGCCGATCCCAGGCGGCGGCACGCTGCGCGACATCGCGGGCGAGGTGCTCGACATCGCCGCCTCGGGGCTGAACGCCCGCGCCCGGCTCAACGCCTCGGGCGACAATGAGAGCGGCTTCCTCGATCCGCTGCGCGAGATCGTCCGCACCGGGAAGGTACCGGCGCAGGTGCTGCTCGACCGGTTCGCCGGCGACTGGGGCGGTGATATCGCGCGGGTGTACGAAGAGGCGAAGTTCTGATCTCAAAGCCCCTCCCCTAAAGGGGAGGGGCTTTATCGACCCAAAACCCGCCCGAACAGCCGCGGCACCGGCGCATTCCGCGCCATCCAGGCCGAGTATTCCTGATAGGCCGGATCGGCGCCCAGATGCCGTTCCTCGGTCTTCGCCCGCCAGTAATAGACGCCGCTGACGCAGACCATCACCGCGGCGTTGCGGATCGCGTCGGTCCAGCCGGTGGTGGCGAGGAACGGCATGGTGGAAAGCCACCAGAACAGGTTCTTCGAAAGATAGGCCGGGTGCCGCGTCCAGGCATAGGGCCCGTGGGTCAGCACGCCGCGATGGGTGAGGTTCGAGAAGCGCAGCCCGAAGGCGATCGTCGCCCAGGCATAGATGGCGGTAAGCGCGACCAGCACCGCGCCCAGCGCCGCCAGCAGCCACGGATATCCGCCCAGCCAGTGCGACCAGTCGGCGGCGCCTTGGTGATAGTCGAGCGGTCCGCCCTCGCCCATCAGCAGGAACGGCGGGTAGCAGATCAGCGCCGCCGTCCAGCCCGCCGCATAGGGATTGGCGCTGCGGATGTGCGAATCGAGCGGGCGGAAGGTGAGGATGTAGCCCGCGGTCGCGAAGGCCACGTCGATGACGAACATGAAGGTGACGCAGTACATCGCCAGGCTGACCGGATCGCGCCACACCGTCATCGGATCGATCGCGACGAACTCGGCGAAGCCCGGCGGCACGATCGCGACCATGAAGGCGAGGAAGAACGCCTTCACCCCCCAGCTGCGCAGATGGTTGAAGATGTCGTCGGCGTTCCAGCCCTCGGCGCCCATCGCCCAGGCACCGAGCGACCAGGCGCCGTCGCGCGGGTCGGTCAGCCGGCGGTCGAGCCACAGCACATAGGGGACCGACAGCACGAACAGCATCGGCGCCACTGCGATGAAGCATGACATGGCGAAGGGATAATTGGCGTAGCGCGTATCCCACCAAACGCGGCCGAGCGCATAGATCGCCGCGATCGCGCCCCAGGTCAGCCACAGCCCGGTGAGCTTGGTCACCGAGACGTCGAGCGTCGCACGCCAGGGGCGGACATTGCCCCAGTCGATGCCGGTGGAGGGGTTGCGGTGGACCTTGTCCATCAGCAGCGACCAGGCCACCATCGGCAGCGCGCAGGCGGCCACGTTGACCAGCGCCGAATAGGGCCCGTCGAGCCCGAAGACATGCGCGACGACCACCCAGGCGGTCATCCCCGCCAGCCCGGCCAGGCCGACGGCGCCGCTCACCGCCGAGCGCGGGCGCGGATCGGCCTTGGCACGCGCGGCGAGTGCGGGGTCGTGATACATGGCCGAAACATCTAGGCCGCAATGGTTAGGGACCGGTGAAGGATAGGGCGTCCTGCCTCCCCCTTTACCGCCCGCAATCCAACGGCCTAAGAGCCGCCATCCTTCCTCCTGCGAGGTTGCCCTTCATGCACCGTGCGCTGTCCTTCGCCGCTCTCCTCCTTACCACCGCCTCCCCCGCCACCGCCCAGAACTCCGCCCCCCAGCCGGTGCCGTTCGTCGACACGATCCCCGAGGCGCGCGACATTGCCTATCCGGGCACGCTCCAGCTCGATATCGACGCGACCGACACCCAGCGCGGCATCTTCCGCGTCAAGCAAACCATCCCGGTCGCCAAGAGCGGGCACATGGTGCTGCTCTATCCCAAATGGTTGCCCGGCAAGCACGGGCCGCGCGGCGAGATCGAGAAGCTGACCGGGCTGCAGATCCGCGCAAACGGCAAGCGCGTCGAGTGGAAGCGCGATCCGGTGGACGTCTTCGCCTTCCATGTCGACGTGCCCGCCGGTGCGAAGAAGCTCGACCTCGAATTCCAGTTCGCCTCGGCCACGGCGGCCGACCAGGGCCGCATCGTCATGACGCCCGCGATGATGAGCCTGCAGTTCAACTCGATGAGCCTCTATCCCGCGGGCTATTTCGTCCGCCGCATCCCCGTGCAGGCGCGCGTGAAATATCCCGAGGGCTGGTCGGCCGCATCGGGGCTGCCGTCGAAGGCGGTCGGCTCGACCTACACCTATGACAAGACCAATTACGAAGTGCTGGTCGACTCGCCGGTGCTCGCCGGACGCTATTACCGCCCGTTCGAGCTCAGCCCGCGCGTGACGCTCGACGTCTTCGCCGACAGCCCCGAGGAGCTCGAGGCCAAGCCCGAGCAGGTCGAGGCGCACAAAAGGCTCGTCGACCAGGCGGTCAGGACGATGGGGTCGCAGCAATACGACCATTATCACTTCCTGCTCTCGATCAGCGACGAGCTGGGCGGGATCGGCCTCGAGCATCATCGCAGCTCCGAGAACGGCGTGAAGCCCGGCTATTTCATCAAGTGGGACGATAATCCCACCGGCCGCAACCTGCTGCCGCACGAGTTCACGCACAGCTGGGACGGCAAGTACCGCCGCGGCGCCGATCTCTGGGCACCCGATTACCGCACGCCGACCCGCGGCTCGCTGCTCTGGGTCTATGAGGGCCAGACCCAGTTCTGGGGCTATGTCTTCCAGGCGCGCTCGGGGCTGGTGAGCAAGGAGAACACGCTCGATTCCTATGCCGCGATCATGGCGAGCCTCGACAATCGGCCCGCGCGCACCTGGCGGCCGATGGGCGACACCACCAACGATCCGGTGATCACGCCCCGCGCGCCCAAGGGCTGGGTGAGCTGGCAGCGCTCGGAGGATTATTACAACGAGGGGCTGCTGATCTGGATGGAGGTCGATTCGATCCTCCGCGAGCAATCGAAGGGCACCAGGTCGATCGACGATTTCGCGCGCGCCTTCTTCCAGGGCCGCGACGGCGATTTCGGGCAGGTCACCTACAATTTCGACGACGTGGTGCGCACGCTGAACGCGATCCAGCCCTATGACTGGCGCAGCCTGCTCGACCAGCGCGTGAACCGCGTCTCGGAGCGCGCCCCGCTCGCCGGCTTCGAGCGCAACGGCTACAAGCTCGTCTATACGGAGGAGCCCAACAAGGCGACGCCCAAGACCAGCGTCGACTTCGCTTACTCGCTGGGGCTGACGCTGGGCGCCAAGGGGATCAGCACGGTCGCCTGGGACAGCCCGGCGTTCGAGGCCGGGATCGACCTGGGCGACGAGATCGTCGCGGTGAACGGCCGCGGCTATACCGGCGACCGGCTCAAGCAGGCGGTGAAGGACGCCAAGGGCACCAAGGACCCGATCCGGCTGCTCCTCAAAAATGGCGACCGCTACCGCGAAGTGGCCATCGACTATCATGACGGGCTTCGCTATCCGCACCTCGTTAAGACGGCCACGGGAGAGGCTGGCCTCGACAAGCTGCTCGAGCCCCGCTGAGACGGGGCGGGGCGCCAACCCAAGCAAGGTCTGAAATGCGTATCGATCTGATTCCGGTGGGCGACGATCCGCCGAACAACCTCAACGTCATCATCGAGGTGCCGACCGGCGGCGAGCCGGTGAAGTACGAGTTCGACAAGGCCAGCGGCGCGCTGTTCGTCGATCGCATCCTGCACACGCCGATGCGCTATCCGGCGAATTACGGCTTCGTGCCGCACACGCTCTCGCCCGACGGCGATCCGCTCGACGCGCTGGTGATCGCGCGCTCGCCCTTCGTGCCGGGCTGCGTCGTGCGCGCGCGCCCGATCGCGGTGCTCAAGCTCGAGGACGAGGCCGGCGGCGACGAGAAGCTCGTCTGCGTGCCCGTCGACAGCACCTTCCCTTATTACACCGACGTGGGCGAGCGGCAGGACCTGCCCTCGATCGTGCTCCAGCAGATCGAGCACTTCTTCAAGCACTATAAGGACCTCGAATCCCAGAAGTGGGTGCGCATCGGCGAATGGGGCGATGCCGAGGAAGCCAAGCGGATCGTGCTCGAAGCGATCGAAGCGGCTAAGAAGGCCAAGGAAGCGGCCGCCGCCTGAGCGCGCGCCGCAGGAGGGGCGGCGATGGACAGGAAGGACGCGCATCGACGGACGATCGGAAACCTGATCGCGCCGCCGCGCTTCCTTCTCTTCGTCGCCGCCACCACCGCCGGGCTGTTCCTCGCGATCCCGGCGCTCGGCCCGCGCTTCGGGCTGATGGCGGGGTTCGATCTCGGGGCGACATTGTTCCTGCTCGCCTGCCTGCCGCTGCTGTCCCATGAGTCGAAGCACATGCGCCAATCCGCGCTGCGCAACGACGCCAACCGCCTGTTGCTGCTGCTGATCACCCTTGCGGTGACCCTGGTCGTGCTCGCGGTGGTGGCCAGCGAGCTGATGCAGCCCGCCACGCCCGCGCGCTGGCCGCTGGCGCTGATCCTGGGCACGCTGGCCCTGTGCTGGACCTTCAGCAACACCGTCTATGCGCTGCACTATGCGCATCTCTTCTACAGCCCCGGCAAGGCCGGCGACGCGCGGGGCCTGGAATTCCCCGACACGCCCGAGCCCGATTACTGGGACTTCGTCTATTTCGCCTTCTGCCTGGGCATGACCTTCCAGACGAGCGACGTGACGGTCACCCAGGGCCGCCTGCGCCGCCCGGTCACCATCCAGTGCCTCGCGGCGTTCGTGTTCAACCTCGGCGTGCTGGCGTTCACGATCAACGTGCTGGGGGGATAGCGCCTGGCGCGAGTCCGCTATTGGTGGGTGCCCTTCTTAGCCCCTCCCCTGAAGGGGAGGGGCTTTAGATCGGGCTGGCCTCTACCGCTTCTTCGGCTTCTTCTTCGGCGCACGCTGCCCCGCGGCGATGCCGTGCGCAGCCCATTCGCGCAGCGCATCCGCATCGTCGTACACATCCGCGGGCGCGCGGCGGTAGTTCATCGTGTCGGTCATGCCGGTCGAGAAAGTGACGGTGAATCGCTCGCGATAGCCCGCTTCGTCCCAGAGCGCGTTGCTCTCCTCGTCGGCCTTGAACCAGAGCTCGCCGTCATGGACGATTCCGAAGATCGTGCCGTCCATGTAGAGCGTCGCGCCGCCCATCATCCGGCGCATCGTCACCTTGCCCACCGGCTCGAGCGCCTCGGTCACCCAGGCGACAAGGCCCTCGTCGACCGCCATCAATGCGCCGTGAGCTTGAGCCCGGCGATGCAGGCGACCACGCCGAGGATCAGCAGCGAGCGGAGCATCGTGAAAGGCTCTCCGAACCAGATCATGCCGATGATCACCGTACCGAGCGCGCCGATGCCGGTCCATACGGCATAGGCCGTCCCCATCGGGATGGTGCGCGAGGCGATCTCGAGCAGCACCATCGACAAGATCATCGTGACGAGGAAGCCGAGCGTCCAGGGGATGTTGCGGAACCCGTCGGCGAAGCGGAGGCAGGTCGTGAAGCCCACTTCGAAAAGGCCGCCCAGGACCAGCCAGACCCAGGCCATCGCCTATCGCCCGGCCAGCGCCGCGAGCGCGTCGCCCGCCACCCGCTGGACGCGCCACTCGTCCATGCCGACGGCGCCCATCGCGCGGTAGAATTGGATCGCGGGCTCGTTCCAGTCGAGCACCGCCCATTCGAAGCGGCCGCAGCCGCGGGTCAGCGCGATGCCGGCCAGATGCCGCAGCAAGGCAGTGCCGACCCCGGCGCCGCGCGCGGCGGGGGTGACGTAGAGATCTTCGAGATAGATGCCCGGCCGCCCGGTCCAGGTCGAGAAGTTCTGGAAGAACAAGGCGAAGCCCATGGGCGTACCGTCGACCTCGGCGATCACTGCCTCCGCCGCGGGCCGCTCGCCGAACAGGGCCGCCTCCAGCATCGGCTCGGTCGCCTTCACGGCATCGGGCTCGCGCTCGAACTCGGCGAGCTCGCGCACCAGCCGCAGGATCAGCGGCACGTCGGCGGGGGTGGCGGGACGGATATGAGTCATGGAAGAACAGCCTCTGCTTCGGGAGCGGCACCACGGCCGGCCTGCTTGCGCGCGGCAAGCAGGCAGCCGGCGACGATCAGGACGGTGCCGGCGATCGTGGCGACGGTCAGCTTCTCGCCGAACATCCACCAGCCCATCAGCGACGCCCAGATGAACGCGGTATATTCCACGGGCAACAGCACCTGTGCCTCGGCGCGGGCATAAGCCCAGGAGAGCAGCAGCAGCGAGACGATCGCCAGCAGCGCCGCCACGGCGATCCCCGGCCAGTGCTGCGCCGCCGGCACCGCCAACAGCCATGGCGCCGGCACGGCCAGCAGGCCGAGCACGAACAGATTCTGGTAGAAGGCGATCTCGAGCGGCTTGGCGAGCTGCGCCTGGTGCCGCGCGACGACGAGATTCATCGCATAGACCACCGCCGAGAACAGGATCGCGGCCATGCCGAGCACGGTATCGTGGCTGTGCGTTCCGCCGACCCGCCCGGCAACGACCACTGCGACGCCCGCGAGGCCGAGCAGCGATCCCCAAACCGATTGCGCGCCGATCTTCTCCTTCAGGAACAGCGCCGCCAGCCCAAGCGCGATCAGCGGTGCGATGAACGACAGTGCGATCGCTTCCGCCAGCGGCACGCGAACGATCCCCCAGAAGAACGAGATCGCCATCGCCGCGACGAGGACGCTGCGGCCGAGATGCGCCCGCATCGCGTCGCGCGTCGGTCGGGCCGGGCGTGTGACGGCGTAGACGCCGCCAGTCAGCAGCACCGCGACGCCGAGCCGCCAGACAAGGGTGTTGTACGCGCCGATCTCGATCGACACGGCCTTCATCACCGCGTCCATGATCGAATAGAGCGCGATCCCGGCCGACGCCGCGCCCAGAGCGATACTGAAAGGGACCCGCATGCCTGCGCGCATAGCGAGCGCGCGCGACCGCGTCACGTCCGCTCTACCTTACCGAACCTGCACGCACACCCGCGCGGGATTCGTCGCACGAAATGCCCCGCCCAGTCGCTGCCGCCCTATCCGCGAAGCCGCGCCCCTCGACATTGGAAAGGCCGCGATCGCGGCATGGGGAGAATGATGATCATCAAGTCGAAGTTTCGCGCTGTCGCCGCCTTTCTGACTGCGGCGACCTTCTTCTTCAACGGAAGCCAGGCAATCGGCCAGGACTATAACACCGCCATCTTCGGCCATGTGCATCTGCCCGAGGGGCATCACTGGCGCGGCACCGAAGTGCTCCTGTGCCCGGACTCGGCCGACACCTGTGATACCGAGGGCATTCGCGTTCCGGTCAAGGGCCGCGACACGCTGGCGGTCTCCGCGGAGTTCTTCAAGGACGGCCTGGATCCCAGCCGCCGCTATATGGTGGTCGGCCATCAGGACAATGATCGCGACGGCAATCCGACGCGCGGCGACCTGCTCGGCACCGTGAAGAACGGCGAGGCCGGCATCTTCCCCGGATCGAGCGGCGTCCGCATCATCCTCTCCGAAGTCAGGAACGCGCCGGCCGTCCAGGCCTCGGCACCGGCCCGCACGGGCGGCGGCGCGGGCGCGGGCGCGCTCGCCGGAACCTGGAGCCGCAGCGCTTCGGGCAGCCAGCTCGCCCTTCGTCCCGAACTTCGGCTGGTCGAGCGCAACGGCGGCATGGGCGCCGATACCCGATCGGTGATGCGCTATGGCTCGGCCAATGTGAGGCGGCAGGATCGTCTCAGCATCCAGGCCGATGGCAGCTTCACCTGGCTGATCGACGAGCATAAGCCCTATGGCTCGACCTGCACGATGCACGTGATCCAGGAAAAGATCGGCCGCGCCACCATCTCCGGCGGCAAGGTCACTTTCATGACCAATGGGGGCAAGGCGAGCACGACCAACAGCTGCACCGGCCGCAAGGACGAGATGCCCACGGCGCGCATCGTGGAAACCTATGATTTCAACAAATCGGGCGCCAGGATGACGCTGAGCGGAACCGGCGGGGTGAACTGGGTCTTCACGAAGAGCTGATCGCGGGAGCGACTCCCGCCGACTAACGCCGGACAGGGATCACTCCGCCGCCTGCGCGGCCGCCGCGTTCTCCAGTTCGATCTCGGCGGCCTTGGCCTCGACGAGCTTGACGATGTGCTCGATCATGTCGGCGTCCTGGACATGGTGGTCGGTCACGCCCGACAGATAGACCATGTGCTTGCCGTTGCCGCCGCCGGTGATGCCGATATCGGTCTCGCGCGCCTCGCCGGGGCCGTTGACCACGCAGCCGAGCACGCTGAGCGACATCGGCGTGCGGATGTGCTGGAGCCGCTCCTCCAATGCCTGGACGGTCCGGATCACGTCGAAGCCCTGCCGCGCGCAGCTGGGGCAGCTCACCACGCGGACGCCGCGATTGCGGATGCCGAGCGCCTTGAGGATCTCGAAGCCGACCCGGACTTCTTCCTCGGGCTCGGCCGAGAGCGACACGCGGATCGTGTCGCCGATCCCGTACCAGAGCAGCGAGCCGATCCCGATCGACGACTTGACCGTCCCGCCGACGAACCCGCCCGCCTCGGTGATGCCGAGGTGCAGCGGGCAATCGACCTGGTCGGCGAGCTGCTGGTAGGCGGCGACCGCGAGGAACAGGTCGCTCGCCTTCACCGCGACCTTGAATTCGTGGAAGTCGCGGTCCTGGAGCAGCTTGATATGGTCAAGCGCGCTCTCGACCAGCGCCTCGGGGCACGGCTCGCCGTACTTCTCGAGCAGGTCCTTCTCGAGGCTGCCGGCATTGACGCCGATGCGGATCGCGCAGCCGTTCGCCTTGGCTGCGTTGACCACTTCGTTGACGCGCTCGGCGCTGCCGATATTGCCCGGATTGATCCGCAGGCAGGCGGCGCCGGCATCGGCCGCCTCGAGCGCGCGCTTATAGTGGAAATGGATGTCGGCAACGATCGGCACGCGCGCAGCGCGGACGATCTGCTTGAGTGCCGCGGTGCTCTCCACATCGGGGCACGAGACGCGGATGATGTCGACGCCGGCATCCTCGCAGCGGCGGATCTGGTCGATCGTCGCGCGCGGATCGCTCGTCGCGGTATTGGTCATCGTCTGCACCGTCACCGGCGCGTCGCCGCCCACGGGGACATTGCCCACCATGATCTGGCGACTGGAACGGCGGACGATATCGCGCCAGGGGCGGACGGACATGGACTTCCTTGCTAACGCTTTGCTTACGTGGCTGCGCATATAGCCCTGCTGGCCTCGCCGCGAAAGGCGCGAGTGCCAGAGGATATTGGTTTGACACCGCCGCGCGCGACCATCGGCATTCCGCAGAGCCAGCGCCATTACGGCATGGACTGGCTGCGCATCGCCGCGTTCGGGCTGCTGATCGTCTATCATGTCGCGATGGTGTTCGCGCCCTGGGCGTGGGTGATCCACACCCCGCGCAGCTATCCCGCGCTTATCGCACCGATGGCGCTGCTGACGCCGTGGCGGCTGCCCCTGCTGTTCGCGGTCTCGGGATATGCCTCGCGCAAGCTCTTCGACCGGTCGGGCGGCGCCCTGCCCTTCGCCCACTCGCGCGCCGCGCGACTGCTGGTGCCGCTCGCCTTCGGCATGTTCGCGATCGTGCCCGTGGAGATGTGGGTGCGCGTGATGGAGACCGGCTATCCGCACGGTTATCTCCATTTCTGGGCGATCGACTATTGGCGCAGCGGCGAGTTCTATGGCCGCGAATTCCCTAGCTGGGAGCATCTCTGGTTCGTCGCCTATCTCGCCGCCTATACGCTGCTGCTCGCGGCTGCGATCGCGTGGCGCGGGGCCGCGGTCTTCGCATTGCTCGACCGCGCCGCGAACTGGCTCGCGCATGCAGGCCGGCTGCTCTGGGTGCCGATCGCCGCGCTGGCGACGCTGCGGCTCGCATTGCTGTTCGTCGTTCCCGAGCATCAGGGCCTGGCGAGCGACTGGAACGGGCACGGCCAATATGCGTCGATCTTCCTGTTCGGCTTCGCGCTAGCCGGGGCGCCGCAGCTCTGGCCGGCGATCGCCCGACTCTGGAAGGCCGCACTGGCACTCGCCGCGGCCGCGGGGGCGGTCGTCGTGGCGATCGAGCTCGCTTATCCCGGCACCGCGGTCCCGCCGCACGCGCTGATGGCGCTCGACCGGGCGGCGCGCGTGGCGATGGCGTGGAGCATGATCCTCGCGTTGTTCCACATCGCCGAGACGCAGTGGAACCGCGACCACGCCTGGCGCAAGCCGCTCGCCGAGGCCGTATTCCCCTTCTACATCGTCCACCATCCGGCGATCGTGCTGATCGCCTGGTACACGCTCCCGCTGGGGTTCGGTCCGGCCGCCGAGTTCGCCCTGCTCCTCGGCGGCACTGCGGCGGCCTGTCTCGCAGTCTATTTGATCGGGCGCCGGATCGGCTGGCTGCGGCCGCTGATCGGGCTTGCCTCAAAGCCCACCGCGATAGCGCCGGCTGCCGCGCAGCGTGGCGCCGCTCTCGAGCGTGACGGTGAAGTCGCCGCTCTTGTCGGTCTCGACGCTGCGCACCGCAGCGCGCCGGACGATCCGCCCGCGATGGATGCGCACGAAGCCCGGGCCTAGCCGCTCGGCCAGCGAGGCCAGCGTCGAGCGATGGAGCAAGGTCCGTCCGCTCCAGACGATCTCGACATAATTGCCCGCCGCCGACGCCGACTCGATCCTCGCGGCCGGAACGCGGTGGGTGACGCTGCCGTCGGAAACGACCAGCACGTCCTCCTCGTTCGACCCGGCCGGCGCGGGGCGGGCGAGCAACCATTGCGCATAAGCGAGGAACAAAGCCGCGAGCAGGTAAGTGGCGGCGTCCTTGCGATATTCGTAGAGCAAGGTCATCGGCCACGGCCCGAAATCGTAGCGCTCGCCGCCCGCCGCATAGACGAGCATGCGCAGCGCGACCATCGCGACGACATGGACCAGCGACACCGGCACCGTGGCGAGCGCGTGGAGCAGGATCGCGACCGGCCACGAGAAACGCGGCGGGCGCAGCCGCGCCACGAGCCAGCCGAGCACGGGCATCAACGCGAGCCAGACCACGACGCTGGTGAGCTGCCACGTCCAGACATGCACGCGGCTCTCGATCACCCCGAGCTTGGCCATGTCCTCGACCGTCGATTCGACATTGGCGATCGACTGGATCGCGAGGAAGCCGGCGAGCCCGGCGGCGAGCCACAGCAGCCGGCGCCGGCGAAGGCCCTCGCCGCTCGTCCCGCCTTCGCCGCCGTTCGTCCCTGCCCCGGTTTCGCCCATCCCAGCCCGTCCGCCGCTTCTCCCTTCTCGATACCGGGCACAGTCGCCGCTCGCTAGCCGGATGCGCATCAACCAGAGGAGGCGCTCGCCATGGAACGGCATTACGGGATGGACTGGCTGCGGATCGGCGCGTTCGCGCTGCTGATCCTCTACCATATCGGCATGTTCTTCGTGCCCTGGGGCTGGCACGTGAAGACCGCGGAGCCGCTCGACTGGGTGGAATTCCCGATGCTCGCGAGCAATGCGTGGCGGCTGCCCCTGCTGTTCACCGTCTCGGGATTCGCGACCGCCGCGGTGCTCGGCAAGTCGGCGGGTATAAGCCCTTTCCTGCGCGACCGCACCGCGCGACTGATCGTCCCCACATTGTTCGCGGCGGTGCTGATCATCCCGCCCCAGCCCTGGGTCGAGCTGGTGAGCCAGCATGGCTATGCCGGGAGCTTCTGGCACTTCTGGGCGAAAGACTATTTCGGCTTCCATGTGCTCGACGGGATCGTGCTGCCGACATGGCAGCATCTCTGGTTCGTGGTCTATCTGTGGGTCTATACGCTCGTGCTGGCCGCGATCCTTGCGCTGACCCCGGGCGCGGCGCGGGCGAGCTTCGCGCGGTTCGCCGACGATCTGCTGAGCGGCCCGGGACTGCTGCTCGTGCCCCTCGCCTGGCTGGCGGTGCATATGGCGATCGGCGGCCTGCGCGCGGAGCCGACGCACGCGCTGGTCGACGACTGGACCGCGCACCGCATGTATTTCCCGGCCTTCGCCTTCGGCTTCTTCCTCGCCGACGCGCCGCGGACCTGGGCGTCGATCCGGCGCTGGTGGCGGCTCGCGGGCGTGCTCGCGATCCTCGGCTATGCGGTGGTCGCCGGGATCCTGGTGGCGTGGATGACGGGTATCGTGCCCGATACCGCACTCCGCCTGCCGTTTGCGGGCGGTCGGCTGCTCATGGGCTGGTGCGCGATCGTCGCATTGATCGGGCTCGCCGACCGCTTCTGGAACCGCGACCATCGCTGGCGGCGGACGCTGACCGAGGCGGTGTTCCCCTTCTACGTCATCCACCAGACGATCATCGTGGTCCTGGGCTGGTACCTGCTCCGCTTCGCGCTGCCGCCAGCCCTCGAGTTCGTCGCCTTGCTCGCGGCAACCACGGCGGGGTGCTGGCTGTTCTACCTCGCCGGCCGCGAGGTCGGTTGGCTACGCCCGCTGATCGGGTTGCGCCCGCTGGCGCCGCGACCGCGATCTGCTAGGGAAACGGCATCGATCCCCGGAGTGCCGTGATGCGCCTCTTGCCCCTCTTGCTCGGAGCCCTTCTCATGCCGCTGGCTGCCCAGGCCCAGGACAAACCCAAATGGACCCTGGTGATCCATGGCGGCGCCGGGATCATCGAGAAGGGGCGTGTGACGCCCGAGCAGGAGAAGGGCATTGCCGCGGGCCTCGATGCCGCGCTCGACGCGGGATCGAAGGTGCTGGCGAGCGGTGGCTCTTCGCTCGACGCGGTGCAGGCCGCGGTGCAGGTGCTCGAGGACGATCCGCACTTCAACGCCGGCAGGGGCGCGGTCTTCACCTGGGACGGTCGGAACGAGCTCGACGCGGCGATCATGGACGGGCGCAACCGCGCCGCCGGATCGGTCGCGGGCATGACCACCACGCGCCACCCGGTCGCCGCGGCGCGCGCGGTGATGGAGAAGAGCCCGCACGTCATGCTCTCGGGTGCGGGCGCCGACCAGTTCGCGCGCGAGCAGGGGCTCGAGCAGGTCGAGAACAGCTGGTTCGCCACGCCCGAGCGCCGCCAGCAGCTCGAGAAGATGAAGGCGAACGACAAGCTCGGCTGGTTCGACGTCGACCTCAAATACGGCACGGTCGGCGCGGTGGCGATGGACGCCGAGGGCCATGTCGCCGCCGCGACGTCGACCGGCGGGCTCACCGGCAAGCGCTGGGGCCGCATCGGCGATTCGCCGATCATCGGCGCGGGCACCTATGCCGACGATCGCGCCTGCGCCGTCTCGGCGACCGGCGCGGGCGAGTTCTTCATCCGCGAGGGCGTGACCCACGAGATCTGCGCGCGCGTCCGCCTCAAGGGCGAGAGCCTGAAGCAAGCCGCCGACGCGGTGATGGCCGAGGTCAAGGCGCTGGGCGGCACCGGCGGGGTGATCCTGGCCGGCCCGAACGGCGAGATGGGCTGGAGCTTCAACACGCCCGGCATGTATCGCGGGAAGGTTTCTGCCGACGGGAAGCGCGTCGTCGCATTCTACGGCGAAGACTGACTCCCAATCCTCCCCCGGAGGGGGAGGGGGACCGCGAAGCGGTGGAGGGGTAGTCGCCACGAGCGACGTCGCTTGGGGAGACTACCCCTCCACCAAGCTGCGCTTGGTCCCCCTCCCCCTCCGGGGGAGGATTGGGTAAGGCTCGCTCATGATTCGCAAACTCGCGCTGCTGCTCGCCGCCATCCTCGGCTTCGCTGCCAATCCCGCCGCCGCCTATTGGGAATATGGCCACGAGACGGTGGCCGCGATCGCGTATCGCAACGTGACGCCCGCCGTTCGCGCGGAAATCGGCAAGCTGCTCAAGCATCAGTACCTGCTCGAGACGCCGACCTGCCCGGCGCGGACGATCGAGGAAGCGAGCGTCTGGCCCGATTGCATCAAGGAGCTGGGCCCGCGCTTCAGCTATGCATACAACTGGCACTATCAGAATGTGGACGTCTGCAAGGACTTCACGCTCAAGGGCAATTGCCCCGACGGCAATTGCGTGTCGGCGCAGATCGAGCGCGCGGTGAAGCTGCTCAAAGACCGCAAGGTGCCGGTGCGCGAGCGCGTGATGGCGCTGGCGTTCCTCGTCCATTTCGTCGGCGACCTGCACCAGCCGCTCCACGCCGGCGACCGCGGCGACCTGGGCGGCAACCGGGCGAAGTCGACCTATGGCATCTATTCGACCGACCGGCTCAACCTGCACAGCATCTGGGACGGGCTGCTCGCCGAGCGGGCGATCTCGACGCCGCCCTCGCTGGTGCGGGTCTATTCGCCCGAGGAGCGCGCCGCGGTGAACGGCGGGACGGTCGAGGACTGGAGCCGCGACAGCTGGCAGGTCGCGCGCGACGTGGTCTACGGCAGCGCCTATGGCGACCCGTGCGGGCCCGCTCCCCAGCGCGCCACGCTCGACGAGGCGAAGATCGAGAAGCTGATCGAACCGGCACGGCAGCAACTGGTCAAGGGCGGGCTCAGGCTCGCGCGGCTGCTGGACGAGGCTTTGGGGTAAAAAGCCCCTCCCCTTCAGGGGAGGGGTTGGGGGTGGGGCCTGTCAGTCTCACCGAGACCCTGGCCTGCCGCACTGCCCCACCCCAACCCCTCCCCTAAAGGGGAGGGGCTTAGAAGTGCTATTCTCTATCCCCCCAGCGCCAGCGCCAACCGCCGTCGGTCTTGAGCCAGCATAGCCAGAGCGCGCCGCCGAACAGGGGCAGGAAGAGGAGGTGGTAGAGTGCGCTGCGATCCTCGGCGAGCTTCTGGATGGCACCCGCCACCGCCAGCACGCCCAGGATCAGAACCCAGCCCTGCCAGGTCGCGGGGACGAAGCCCCAGCCATAGCGCTTCTGCGCGAACCAATAGCCCGGGCGGACGCGATACCAGTCGCGAAATTGTTGCCAGCTCATCCGAACAGCACTCCCGCCGCGATGCCCAGTGCGATCATCGCCACGACGGTGGCCAGCACATAGGGAAGTTGGCGCGGGTTGATATAGAACGCCATCATCACCTCGTGTCTCCTTATGAAATCCGCAGGGCTCAGCCTTTGGCGTAGCTTTCGAGAAAACCGCAGCGACCGCAGCGCCAGGTCTGGATCGGGTGTTGCGCGCGCCCGCTGAGCTTGACCCCACTCCAGAAGCTCTTCCTCGGCGCACCCTCCACCCACTGACTCACGGCACTGACATTAGGGCCGTTGTCGAGTATGAAGCCTTCGGTCATCGCGCCCTGGCATTTGGGGCAGCTGTTCGATCGCATCATTCACTCTCCTTGGGCGGCCGCCCGCGTTTCGCGCGCATCGGCTCCGCCAGCTTCACCCCGCGGCGGCCCAGCGCCTCGCGCAGCAGGCACTCGACCTGGGCGTTGACGCTCCTGAGGTCGCTCGCCGCGCTGCGCTCGATCGCCGCGTAGAGCGCGGGATCGAGACGCAGCGGGAACGCCTTTTTGGGGGGTGCCGACACGCTTCCCGCCTATTGGTACAACGAGCCCGCGTTGACGATCGGCTGGGTGTCGCGCTCGCCGCACAGCACCACCATCAGGTTCGACACCATCGCCGCGCGGCGCTCGTCGTCGAGCTCGACGACGTTCTTGGCCGAGAGTTGGGCGAGCGCCATCTCGACCATGCCGACCGCGCCCTCGACCAAAGTGGTACGCGCCGCGACCACCGCCTGCGCCTGCTGGCGCCGCAGCATCGCCCCGGCGATCTCCTGCGCATAGGCAAGGTGGGTGAAGCCGCATTCGTCGACGGTGATGCCCGCCACCACCAGCCGCGCGATCAGCTCGGCGCGCAACTCGCTGCCCACCTGGTCGTGATTGCCGCGCAGCGTGATCTCCTGATGTTCGAAATCGTCATAGGGATAGCGCGAGCCGATCGTGCGCACCGCCGCCTCGATCTGGACGTTGACGAAGGCGCGATAGTCGTCGACGTCGAACAGAGCCTGCGCGGTGTCGACGACGCGCCACACCACCTGCGCCGCCATCTCGATCGGGTTGCCGCGCAGATCGTTCACCTTGATCCGCTCGGAGATGATGTTGTTGGCGCGCACCGACACCTTCTTCTTGATCATCCAGGGCCAGGTCCAGCGCAGGCCGGTGGTGCGATCGGTGCCGCGATAGTCGCCGAACAGCAGGATCGCCGCCGCCTGGTTGGGCTGGAGCAGGTAGAAGCCGATCACGACGAACAGAAAGAGGATGGCCGAGGAAAACAGCATCAGAACCACGATTCCATCGGCGACGCGATCGATCTGGCCGATCGCCGCCGCCACGCCCGCGACCGGCAGCAACAGCACCAGCAGCATGCCATAGCCGCTCATGGTATGCGCCGCGCGCTCGCTGCTCTGCCGCAATGCAGGCGCCGCGCCACGAATGTCCGTCATCATAGCCTCCCGTTAATGTGATATCACTTTTATATCACACAACACCGAGTCGCAAGCGCAATCGGCGGACGCGCGAACGCCGCCGATCCGCGGGGATCGACGGCGCCCGAAAAGCCCGTGAGGGGCCGGTTCAGCTGATGACGATGGTCACCGCGCGGCGGTTCTGCGCCCAGCTGGCTTCGTCGGAGCCCAGCGCCAGCGGGCGTTCCTTGCCGTAGCTGATCGTAGTGATCCGCGTCGGCGAGACGCCGCGGGCCGCGAGATAGTTCTTGGCGGCATTGGCGCGGCGATCGCCCAGGCCGAGATTGTACTCGCGGGTGCCGCGCTCGTCGCAATGGCCCTCGATCGTGATCCGCGCCTCGGGATGCGCGACCAGCCACTGCGCCTGGCTGTCGAGGATCGCGCGCGCCTCGGGATCGATGTCGTACTGGTCGAGCGCGAAGTGCACGGTGTCGCTGGTGACCTCGCGCTTGAACTGCTCGTTGAGCCGGCCGGCGAGCGTATCGCTGCTCTCGCCGGTATCGGTCACCACCGGCGTCTCGGCCGGCGTCGGCGGCAGTTCGGGCGGGCGCTTCTTGGCGCAGCCCGCGGTGGCGACAAGCGCCAGGCCCAGGACCAGGCCGGTCGTCATCTTGCCCATCGTAATTCCTCCTCCATTCGTGATTCTATGTGCAACCCGCATGCGTAACGTTTCAGGGGCGAATCGGTCCCCAGCTGGGGTCCGAGCCGTCGAGCGGGGTGGGAATCTTGCGCGCGTTGACGCCGGTGAGGTCGACCGACCAGAGGTCCGGCCGGCCCGAGCCCTGCGCGGCGCGGAAGAACATCAGCACGCGGCCGTTGGGCGACCAGCTCGGCCCCTCGTCGCCCCAGGCGTTGGTGAGCAATTTCTCGCCGCCGCCGCTCGAGTTCATCACGCCGATGCGGAAGGCGCCGCCGCCGGTGCGGGTGAAGGCGATCAGGTCGCCGCGCGGGCTCCACACCGGCGTAGCGTAGCGCCCGCCGCCGAAGCTGATCCGCCGCTGGTTCGAGCCGTCGGCGTTCATGACGTAGAGCTGCTGGGTGCCGCCGCGGTCGCTCTCGAACACGATCCGCGAGCCGTCGGGCGAATAGCTGCCGCCGGTGTCGATGCCGGGCGCGTTGGTGAGCCGCTGGGGCGATCCGCCGCCGGCGCTGATGCGATAGATGTCGGTATTGCCCGCCACCGCCATCGAGAAGAGCACCCAGCGCCCGTCGGGCGAGAAACGCGGCGCGAAGTTGAGGTTGGCGTTGGTCACCAGCCGGCGGTTCGAGCGCGCGGCCATGTCATAGATCCAGATCGACGGGCGGCGGCCCTCATAGCTCATGTACACGATCGCGTTCTGCCGCGGCGACATGCGTGGAGTGATCACGATGTTCTGGCCGTTGGTGAGGAAGCGGTGATTGGCGCCGTCCTGGTCCATGATCGCGAGCTGCTTCCGCCGCTTGCCCTTGGGCCCCTGCTCGGCGACGTAGACGACCTGGCTGTCGAAATAGGGGCCCTCGCCGGTGAGGCGCGTGTAGATCGCGTCGGCGCATTTGTGCGCGGCGCGGCGCCAGTCGCCCGGCGAGACGACGAAGCCCTGGCGGACGAGTTCGGTCTGCGCGGCGAGATCGTAGAGGTAGCAGCCGATCGTCAGCGAGCCGTTGCCGTTGGCGCGGACATAGCCCTGGACCAACGCCTGCCCTCCGCTCCACCCGGCGTAATTGGGCTGGGTGACTTCCGAATAGGCGATACCGCGCGTCGCGCCGGGGCCGACGGTCTTGAACAGCCCGGTGTTGCGCAAATCGTCGTCGACGATCTGGGCGAGACGGCGGCCGAGCTCGTCGGTCGAACCCGCCGGGGTCTGGGTTACCGCGGACGTCGGCATCGCGGGGATCAGGATCGGCAATGGCGCCGACATGCCGCCCTCGACATCGACGACGAGCCCGCCCGACTGGTCATCCTGCGCGGGCGCGGGCACGGGGGGGATCTCCGGCACCGTCTCCTGCGCATAGGCGACACTCGCCGAGGCCGTCGCCAGCGCGACCATTGCGATCTTGAAGGTTCGCATCTCTCTCATCCTCAGCTCTTGAGTCGGTATCGAAGGGTGAAGCTCTTCCAGCCGCCCTGCACGTCGTAGAGCTCCGGCGGCAGCCCGCGCAGCGGCGCGCAGCTGGCGAAGATCGCGCGTACCGCATCGTCGACGCGCGTGACGTAGCGCTGATTGGTATCGTCGACGCCGGTATGGCCGACGATCCGCGGCGGGCCGGCGAGCGAGCCGTCGCGGTTGATGCGCAGATTGACCACGACGCGGATCTGGTCGGCGCCCGGGCCGGGATTGACCTGGCGATCGGCGCAGGGCTGGACCTGCCGCTGGATCGCCGAGCCGATGTCGGCGGCGGCCTGCGCCGACATCTTCGTCGCGGGCGGATTGAGCGACGTGCTGTTGGTTCGGTTGTTCGTGCGGCCGAGATCGAGCCCTTCGAGATTGCCGGTCGGCCGCACGTCGCGGCGCGGCTGCTGGCGCGGATTGGCGGCAGGCGCTGCGGCGGTGGGTTTTGCCGGCGGCGCGGGCTTGGCGTTGGGCGCCGGCGCAGGCTTGGGCGGCGTGGGCTGCGGCCTGGATGCCGGTTCGGGCTCGGACACCGGCTGCGGCGGCGCGCTGTCGGGCTCGACCGGTGCTTCCACCGGCGACTTCTTCGCCGCTTCTTCCTCGCTGCTGATCACCGGCGCGCTGCTCTCGAGCCCGACATCCTCGGCGAACGAGACCGCGATCGGCGTGCTGACCAGCTTCTGCGGGTTGGGCGTCGCGAGGAAGCCGACCGAGAGCAGGCCGAACAGCGCGACGTGGCCGATCGCCGCGATCGCCAGCCCCCCCGCTTCGGCGCGAGTCAGTCCCATGACGTCACTTGCTCGCAGCGTTGGTCAGCAGCGAGACGCTGTTGAGCCCGGCGCGGTTGAGCTCGCCCATCACGCGCATGACCTTGCCGTAGCCGAGCCCCTGATCGGCGCGGAGGTAGATTTGCGGCGGCTTGCCGTCGGCGCCCTTTCGCGACGCGACCTGCTCGAGCATCGCGGGCAGCCCGGCATCGTCGACGGGCGCGTTGTCGACGAACACCTGGCCCTTGTCGTCGATCGCGATCTGGACGGGCTTCTGCTCCTGATCGAGCGCCTTGGCGCGGCTCTCGGGCAGGTTCACCGGCACGCCGGCGGTGAGCAGCGGCGCGGTGACCATGAAGATGATCAGCAGCACCAGCATCACGTCGACCAAGGGCGTGACGTTGATGTCCGCCATCGGCGCGCGCCGCCCGCGGCCCCGGTTGGAGGGGAGATGCATGGCCATTTAGGCCTCCATCTCCAGGCGGCGGCTGAGCGTCGCGTGGAAGCCGTCGGCGAAGCGGTTGAGGCGCTGCTCGACGCGATTGATGCCGTGGCTGTAGCGATTATAGGCGATCACCGCGGGGATCGCGGCGAACAGGCCGATCGCAGTGGCGAACAACGCCTCGGCGATGCCCGGCGCGACCACCGCGAGCGACGAATTCTGCTCGGCCGCGATGCTGGTGAAGCTGCGCATGATGCCCCAGACGGTGCCGAACAGCCCGACGAAGGGCGCGACCGCGCCGACCGTGGCGAGGAAGTTCAGCCGATCGGCGAGGCGATCGATCTCCTGCGCGATCGTCGCGCCCATCGCGGTGGCGAGCCGCTCGCGCGTGCCGCCGCGGTCGATCACCTTGCCCGTGGTCGAGCGGCGCCATTCGGTGACGCCTGCCGCGAAGACCCGGCCGATCGGCTGGTCGCGGCCGGCGACGCGGCGGTGGAACTCGTCGATGTCGTCGGCCTCGCGATACTCGGTCTCGAAGCTGGCGATGCCCTTCTTCACGCCGCCGATGCGGAAGCCGAAGCTCAGGATGATCGCCCAGGTCCACAGGCTCGCGAGCAACAGGCCGATCATCACGCCGCGGACCACCCAGTCCGCCTGTAGGAACAGGGCGACGGGCGACATGGTCGCAGCGGCGGTATTCAGAAACAACATGTCGAGCTCAGTTTCCCTTCCACAACAACGGTTCGAACGCGGCAATCCACGCTGCAGGCTGGCGCCGGGGCCGACCGGTCGGGGAGACGAACGCCGCCTCGACTTCACCTGCGGCCACTATGGTTTCGCCCCGCATGACTCTTTGCTGAATGACCACGGCGGCTGCCCGCAGCGACACAAGCCGGCTCACCACGTTCAGTTCCTCGCCGAGCCGCGCGGGCACGCGATAGTCGAGCCGGACGCCGCGCAGCGCATAGGCGCCCTCGCCGCTCTCGAACGTGGTGCGCTGGTCGACCCCGGCGGCGAGCAGCATGTCCGAGCGGGCGCGCTCCATGTAGCGCAGATAATTGGCGTGGTAGACGACCCCGGTCAGGTCGGTGTCCTCGAAATAGACGCGCAGGCCGAAATGATGCTCCAGGCCATGGAAGCTGCCGATGGCGGAGAGCGCGTGCATGAACGGGCCTTAACCAAGGCGGAGTCCCGGGGGAACCCCTGGCCTCAGTCGAACAGCCCTTCCTGCGCGGTGGGCGGAGGGTTGAGCCCGAGATGTTTCCAACCCGCCGCGTTGAGGCAGCGGCCCCGCGCGGTGCGGGCGATCATGCCGATCTGGATCAGATAGGGCTCGATCACTTCCTCGATCGTGTCGCGCGGCTCGGAAAGCCCCGCGGCGAGCGTCTCCACGCCCACCGGGCCGCCCTTGTAGATGTCGGCGATCATCATCAGGTAGCGCCGGTCCATATTGTCGAGCCCCAATGCGTCGACCTCGAGCCGGGTGAGCGCCGCATCGGCGACCTTGGCGTGGACCGTCTCCTCGCCCGCGACATTGGCGAAGTCGCGCACCCGGCGGAGCAGCCGCCCGGCGATGCGCGGGGTGCCGCGCGCGCGGCGGGCGATCTCGTGCGCGCCGTCCTGCGCGACATGCAGGTCGAGCAGGGTCGCGGCGCGGGTGACGACGCGCTCGAGCTCGTCGACGGTGTAGAATTGCAGCCGCACCGGGATGCCGAAGCGATCCCTGAGCGGCGTGGTGAGCAGCCCCTGCCGGGTGGTCGCGCCGACGAGGGTGAAGCGCGGCAAGTCGATCCGCACCGATCGCGCCGACGGCCCCTCGCCGATCATCAGGTCCAGCGCGCGGTCCTCCATCGCCGGATAGAGGACTTCCTCGACCGCCGGATTGAGGCGATGGATCTCGTCGATGAACAGCACGTCGCCGTCCTCTAGATTGGTGAGGAGCGCCGCAAGGTCGCCCGACTTGGCGATCACCGGCCCCGAGGTCGAGCGGAAGCCCACCCCCATCTCGCGTGCGATGATCTGCGCGAGCGTGGTCTTGCCGAGCCCGGGCGGGCCGAAGAAGAGCACGTGATCGAGCGCGTCGCCGCGCTGCTTCGCGGCCTGGATGAAGACGCGGAGATTCTCGCGCGCGGCGCGCTGGCCGACGAATTCGTCGAGCGACTTGGGGCGCAGCGCCGCGTCGATATCCTCGGTGCGGCGCGAGGCGGTGAGGATGCGGTCGGCGTCGGTCATGGGCAGTTGTTCCCTACCCGTTCGCATGCCCCTCTGTCGAGGTGCGATGCCGGCCGCATCCGCTCCGGTTCAGAAGAACGCGCCGTAGATCACATCGACGATGCGCCGATCGCTGCGACGGACCAGCAGCAGATCGGGGCCATAGCGTATCCACATATATCCTCGCGGCGGCGCGCCGAGCCCGAGCAGGCCGTAGTCGCTGAAGAAATAGCGGGACGACCAGAACAAAGTCGGCAGGATGAGCCCCGCCCGCCAGCGGCGGTAGTTCCAGCCGCGCGGATAGTTCCAGCCCGGACGCTGGATCGGCCGGAAGCCGGGCGGGCGCCCCTGCCCCGGACGATGCGGCGGCCGCGCAACGGGCGGGCGCCCCCCCTGCTGCGGTGGACGCACGGCAGGCGGACGCGCACCCTGCTGCGGCGGGCGCGTAGCTGGCGGGCGGGCGCCCTGCTGTGGCGGACGCGTGGCGGGTGGGCGCCCGCCCTGCTGCGGCGGACGCTGGGGCTGGGATGCTCCGGGTCGCTGCGGCTGTGAAGCCCCGGGTCGCTGCGGCCGTGGCCGCTCCTGCGCCTGCATGGCGACTGCGATGTCGGGCACCACGAGCACCAACGCGCTGGACAAGAGAAGAAGCCGTTTCATGCCGTTCTCCTTACCCCCGGCGACTCCCAGGCTAGGCGCCGAGCCGCGCGAAGAAAACCCAGAACAACCCTTAGCGCGCGGCGGCCCGTGCGCGGTCGGCGTCAGTCATTTTGGTCGAAATCAAAATCGGGGAGGTGAGACGTATCGAAAATCGCTCCCTCAGATGCGAGTGCAAAGAACATTCTTTCACCGCCCTCGCTCCGACATATGAGCACAGTTTTGATGCCAGGTAAAAGAAGCATGTGATGTGATAGGAGAGATCTGAATCCCACTAACCAACGGTCCAATTGCGCAATCTCATAGGTAGGTAATTTCTCGGCGAGAATTCTGTCCAAGCTCCCGACGTGCAGTATGTCGCTGCAACGTCCATAAATTTGTGAGATCAAGTCCGCTCGAACGGGTTTGGCAACAGGAGTGAACTGTCGCCCGCCATCCGGACCTACCGCAAGTAAATCCGCTATGGCCACCGGGGTAGGATGTTCGCTTAGGCGAGCAACATCCGCGAGCAGTTCTTTGGGGCGCCATTTGCTGAGGCTGGAAATCGGATGCCCGTCAAAATGGTGGGCCGCGACAACAGCCAGCGTCAAATACTCACAGATCTTCCTGATCTGAAACCAACAAAAATCACAGTTTTGCCAGCAATTTGGGTGATCTGAGTTCGCCTTCAACTCAGTGATTGAATCATCCACTGCATCAAGTCGGCGAAAAATTTCGGTGATGAAATTAGCATAGACATCAATGACACGCGCTAGGTCGCCATCCGAGACGGCAGCGGCGGTCACTTCGCCGCCTTTCTGAGCGCCAGCCGCACCAGCGCGTCGAGCGTGGCTCCCGAGCCGAGCTCATCATTGGCGGCGCTGACGGCGGTGCTCGCCTCGGCGGGTTTGAAGCCGAGGTTGAGCAGCGCCGAGACCGCGTCCGCCGCGGCGCTGCCCGCCGGCGCCGGGGCAGCCCCCCCACCGCCCAGCGCGATGCCGCCGGCCTTGTCCTTGAGTTCGTTGACGATGCGCTGGGCGAGCTTGGGCCCCACGCCGTTGGCGCGCGCGATCATCGCCGAATCGGCGCGGGCGACCGCGGTGCGCAGCTCGTCGGGGGTGAGGATCGAGAGGATCGCCAGCGCGACCTTCGAGCCGACGCCCTGGACATGGGTGAGCAGCTTGAACCAGTCGCGCTCGTCGGCGGTGGCGAAACCCATCAGGCGGATGAAATCCTCCGCGACGAGCATCTCGGTGTGGATCGTCACCGCGTCGCCGACCATGCCGAGCTTCTCGAGCGTCTTGGCCGAGGCGCCGACCAGATAGCCCACGCCGTTCACGTCGATCACCGCGTGATCGGCGCCCGTCGCCGCCAGCCTGCCTTTCAGATGCGCGATCACTCGGCCCCACACTCCGTTCGCCCTGAGCTTGTCGAAGGGCTGCTTTTGTTCTTCTGAAGAAAGAACGGCGCTTCGACAAGCTCAGCGCGAACGGATGGGGATATTTCGCGCCGACGCCAGATGGTGCGCGTGGCAGATCGCCACCGCAAGCGCATCGCCGGCGTCGGCGCCGTCGATCTTCACGCCGGGGAGCAGCCGCGCGACCATCGCATGGACCTGCGCCTTCTCGGCGCCGCCGGTGCCGACCACGGCCTTCTTGACGATGCTCGGCGTATATTCGCCGACGTCGAGCCCCGCGCGGGCAGCCGCGCAGAGCACCACGCCGCGCGCCTGGCCGAGCTTGAGCGTCGACTGGGCGTTCGAATTGACGAACACTTCCTCGCACGCCGCCGCCTGGGGAGCATGATCGGCGATCAAGGCATCGAGCATGGCGTCGAGATGGGCGAGCCGGCGGGCGAGTTGCGCCTGCGGGTCGGTCTTGAGCTTGCCGTTGGCGACGTGGCTCAGCCGATTGCCCTCGGCGCGGATGATGCCCCAGCCGGTCGTGCCGAGCCCGGGATCGAGGCCGAGGATCAGCATGGATCAAGCCCCTCCCCTTCAGGGGAGGGGTTGGGGTGGGGCAGGCCGGACCAGCGATCACGGCGTTGATGGAGGGCCGACAGAATAGTGCTCACCACACCTTCGATATTTTCCCACACGTCCACGTTGGTGAAGCGCAGGGTGACGAAGCCTTTCCTCAGCAACCGATCGTCCCGCCTCGCGTCCGGCTCTGGATCATGTGTGTCCCCATCGACTTCGACGATCAAACCCTTTGCCGGGCAAAAGAAGTCGCAGATGTAGGGGAAAATCACCGCCTGTCGGCGGAATTTATGACCGAGCTGCGAATTGGAGAGGTGGCGCCACACGCGCACCTCCCACTCCGTGGGGTTGCGGCGCATCTCGCGGGCGCGTTCGAGAAGTTCCTTCTCCGTCACCACTGCCCCACCCCAACCCCTCCCCTGAATGGGAGGGGCTTTTATTGGTTCAGCCCAATTTCTCCATCACTTCGTCCGAGACCTCGTAATTCCCCCAGACCGTCTGGACGTCGTCGTCGTCGTCGAGCGCGTCGATCAGCTTGAAGAGCGTCGCGGCGTCGCCCTCGCTCACTTCGACCATGGTCTGCGGGCGCCAGGCGAGCTTGGCGCCCTCCGGCTCGCCGAGCACCCGCTCGAGCGCCTTGGCGACTTCGTGGAGGTCGCCCTGCGCGGTCCAGATCTCGTGGCCGTCCTCGGAGCTCGTCACGTCCTCGGCCCCCGCCTCGAGCGCGGCCTCGAACACCTTGTCGGCGTCGCCGGCGCCGGCGGGATAGTTGATCAGGCCCATCCGGTCGAAGGCATGGCTGACCGAGCCCGGCGCGCCGAGATTGCCGCCATTCTTCGAGACCGCGGTGCGCACGTTGGTGACGGTGCGGTTGCGGTTGTCGGTCAGCGCCTCGATGATCAGGCTGACCCCGCCCGGGCCGAAGCCCTCGTAGCGGATCTCCTCGTAATTCTCGGCATCGCCCTTGCTCGCCTTGTCGATCGAGCGCTGGATATTGTCCTTGGGCATCGACTGCGCCTTGGCCGCGCTGATCGCGGCGCGCAGGCGCGGATTCATGTCGGGATCGGGCAAGCCCATCTTGGCCGCGACGGTGATTTCGCGGCTGAGCTTGGAGAACATGCTCGAGCGCTTCTTATCCTGCGCGCCCTTGCGGTGCATGATGTTCTTGAATTTGGAATGGCCTGCCATTGCGCTCTCATGGAATAGGGATGCGCGTCTCTAATGCAGCGACGGGTTCCGGTGCAAATAGGTTCACGCAAAGGCGCCAAGGCGCAAAGATGAGATTTTCGCGCAGAGGCGCAGAGGACGCAGAGGCGTTTTGGAACAGCCGCGCTGGATCAGCGCCAAATTCCAGTCATATCGATCGAGGGCGCTGCGCGCCGTTTGCGATCTCCGCGTCCTCTGCGCCTCTGCGCGAAACCTACTTCTATCTCAGTGCAGCCCGAGCGCGTTGCGATAGGTCTCGAGCAGCGCGTCGGCCTCGTCGCGGTGATGCTTCTCCATCTTCCGCAGGCGGACGATGTGGCGCATCGTCTTGGTGTCGAAGCCGGTCGACTTGGCTTCGGCATAGACGTCCTTGATGTCGTCGGCGATGCCCTTCTTCTCTTCCTCGAGGCGCTCGATCCGCTCGATGAAGAGGCGCAGCTGTTCGGCGGAAATCGAATCGGACAAGGTGGGAACTCCTGGAGAAAGGCTTTGGCGAAGCGGCGCGATTATCGGAGCGCGCCGCGCCGCTCAACCTTTATCCGCGTCAAGCTTCGGCAGCGCTTCGACGCGCAGGAAACGGACCTGGACGACGCGGCCGTTGCTGCTGGTCAGTTCGATCACGCGGCCCTTCGCGTCGCGGCGGAAGCGAATCGCGCCGAAGACCGATTCGGTATGGAACGCGTCCTGCTCGCGGAATTCGGGAGGCGGCTGCTGGATGCGCGTGGCGTAGCCGGGGCCCTTCAGCCACAATTCGTCCTTGCGCCGCTCGACCGTGACGATCGCGCCGAGCTCGGGGCTGTAATAGTCGCCGAGATAATCGGCCATCCGCGCGGTGGTGAGCGCTTCGGCGGGCCGCTTCTCGTAGCGCGTCGCCACCATGTCGCCCCCCGGCTGGACGACGGTCAGGGTCCGCGCCGGCGTTTCGCCCGAGAAGCGGAAGGTCACCGGCGCATAGGTCGACGCGAACTCGCCGCCACCATGCGGGAGCATGGGGTCCCCGCCCTGCATGAACAGCTTGCCGTCGCGAAGCTGGACGAGGAGGAGCATGCCCCCGACGTCGCGATAGGTGCCCACGACACGCTGGAGCTCGGCCTCGGGCACGGTGACCGGGGATCGCTGCGCCTCGGCCTGCAACGTGCCGGCGAGATAGATATCGGCGATCTTGCGAGCGAAGGTCACCGGATCGCCCAGCTCGACGTTGCAAAGCACCGCGGTCGCGAATTGCTGGTCGGGCATCACCATGAAATGGGTGACGAAGCCAGGGTCGAGCCCGCTATGCTCCGCCACGGCCACGCCGCGATAGCGCCCGATCGTCAGCCCGCCGCCGTAGCGCGTCAGCGGATCCCCCTTCAGCATCTCCGCGATGACGGCCGGGGTGCCGACCCTGGGCTGCCGGAAGTTGGCCGCCCAGCGCGCGAGATCCTCGACGCTCGAACGGATGTCGGTCGAACCGACCGTCGAATAAGCGAGGATGCGGCGCTCGAATTTCTTGTCGTCGCCGATCCCGTAAGGTGAGGCCTCGCCGGCGCGAATGCGGCGGAAGTCGTCGACGACATAGGTGTGCGTCATGCCGAGCGGCGCGAAGACGCGTTCCGCGAGGAAGTCGGCAAAGCGCTTGCCCGACACGCGTTCGACGATCAGCGCGAGCAGGGTGTAGTTGGAATTGGAGTAGCCGAAGGCTTGGCCGGGTGCGAAATTGAGCTCGCGCTGATCGAAGATGACGCGCAGCGCGTCCTCCTGCGTCACCGTGTCCTCGCCGCGCCGTCCCTGGAGCCACAGCAACGATATTTGGTCGCGCAGGCCGCTGCTGTGGTGGAGGAGATGGTCGATCGTGATCGGCTGGGCGAAAGCGTGCAGCTCGGGCACATATTTGCGGACGTCGTCGCGGGTCGACAGCTTGCCCTCGGCCTGCAGCAGCAGCACCGCGAAGGCAGTGAATTGCTTCGAAACCGAGGCGAGGTGGAATTCGGTCTGCGGACCGTTCGCCACGCCCGCCTCGACCGACGCCTGGCCATAGCCACGCTGGAGCAGGACCTTGCCGTCACGCGACACCGTGACCGCGCAGCCCGGGCTCGTCGGCGCGCTCCATTGCTTGAAGAGCGCATCCACCTCGCTTGCAGGATCGGCGGGCTGCGCGGCGGCGGAAGGCACCGACGCGGCGGCGAGTAGGAGCGCGAACGTCTTCATGGCGCAACGATTACACTTGTAGTCGTTGCGCGGCAATCGTCCGCGCGCAGCGTTCGTCGATGCGAAAGCGGCCTCGGTCGCTTTTGGAACGATCAGCGCCCGGGATCGGTCATCGACGGCGGGTCGCTCGCGGGAAAGCTGTCGTCGAGCGCATCGTCGAGCGCCGCCTCGACATGGTTGCGCTGCATGCTCTCCTCCATCCGCGCGAGCTGCTCGTGCGTCGCCTCGATCTGGTGGCGCGCCTTCCACTCGGCATAGGGCATGCCGTAGACGATCTCGCGCCCCTCCTCCTTGCTCAGCCCGCCGGCCTCGGCGACCCAATCGCCCAGGCAGTTGCGACAGAAGCCCGCGAGCCCCATCAGGTCTACATTCTGCGCGTCGCTGCGATGCCGCAGATGCCGGACGAGCCGCCGGAACGCCTTGGCCGCTGTCGCGTCGTCCAGGGTCTCTAATGTCGGCACGTGAACCTCCGTGGTTGATCGGCGCAGATTAAAGGTTAGAGGCAGGCCCGCACAAGGATGACAGCGATGACAAAGGCCATAAGCCCCCGAAGCCGAAAAGTCCGCGTCCTCGCGACGCTGGGACCTGCGAGCAACACCGTCGAGATGATCGCGAAGCTGTTCGAGGCGGGGGCGGATGCCTTTCGCGTCAACATGAGCCATGGCGACCAGGCATCCAAGGTGCCGGTGATCGCCGCGATCCGCAGCCTCGAGAAGAAATTCGGGCGGCCGACGACGATCCTCGCCGACCTCCAGGGCCCGAAGCTCCGCGTCGGCAAGTTCGCCGAGGGCAAGGTGGTGCTGGCGACGGGCGACACCTTCGTCCTCGATCGCGATCCCGCCCCGGGCGACGCGACCCGCGTCGAGCTGCCGCACCGCGAGATCTTCGAGGCGGCGCACGAGGATGCACGGCTGCTGCTCGACGACGGCAAGATGGTGCTGCGCGTCACCGCGGTCGAGCCGAATCGGCTGGTGACGCGGGTCGAAGTCGGCGGGACCCTGTCCAACTCCAAGGGGCTCAACGTCCCCGACATGGTGCTGCCGCTCGCCGCGCTGACCGAGAAGGACCGCAGCGACCTCGCCTTCGCGGTCGAGCAGGGTGCCGACTGGATCGCGCTCAGCTTCGTCCAGCGGCCCGAGGACCTGATGGAGGCGCGCCGGCTGATCGGCGGCAAGGCGGCCTTGCTCGCCAAGATCGAGAAGCCCAGCGCGATCGCGCGGCTCGACGAGATCGTCGAGCAATGCGACGGCGTGATGGTCGCGCGCGGCGATCTGGGCGTCGAGCTGCCGCCGCAGAGCGTGCCCCCCTTGCAGAAGCGCATCGTCGAGACCGCGCGGCGGATGGGGCGCCCGGTGATCGTCGCGACGCAGATGCTCGAATCGATGATCGAATCGCCCTCGCCCACCCGCGCCGAGGTCTCCGACGTCGCGACCGCGGTCTATGACGGCGCCGACGCGATCATGCTCTCGGCAGAGAGCGCGGCGGGCAAATGGCCGATCGAATCGGTGGCGATGATGAACTCGATCGCCGACGCGGTGGAGCGCGACCCCGCGCATGGCGACCGCGTCCACTTCACCGTCACCCGCCCCGATCCGACCACCGCCGACGCACTCGCCGAGGCGGCGAAGAACATCGCGCGCACCGTCTCTGCGACTGCGATCGTCTGCTTCACCAGCTCGGGTTCGACCGCGCGGCGAATCGCCCGCGAGCGGCCGACCGTGCCGATCATGGTGCTCACCCCGAAGATCGAGACCGCGCGGCGCTCCGGCCTGCTCTGGGGCAGCCACGCCGTCCACACCCGCGACGTCGAATCGTTCGAAGAGATGGTCGCCAAGGCCAAGCGGATGGCGCTGCGCCAGGACCTGGCGGCCTCGGGCGACCGGATCGTGATCTGCGCGGGCGTGCCGTTCGGGACGCCGGGTTCGACCAACGTGCTCCACGTCGTCACGATCGTGGGCGACGAGCTGAAGAATTATACGGGGCCGAGCGAAAGCTGAGGCGTCTGGACTCCCCTCCCTGCTCGCAGGGAGGGGTTGGGGGTGGGTGCGCGCGTCTGCGCGCTCAAAAGACTCATTTCCAACGGCGCAAAACAGCAATGGGCGAGGCATCGAGCCTCGCCCATTGCTAGACCCACCCCTTGCCCCTCCCTTCCAGGGAGGGGTGTTCCTTGGTCAGGAAAGCAGCCCGAACCGCACCAGCTCGGCCCGGAAATCCTCGGCGCCGGTGAACAACACCGCGCGGATGCCAGCGTCCCGCGCGCCCGCGACATTGGCGGGGCTGTCGTCGACGAACACCGCGTCCGGACCCGAAAGCCCGAATCGCTCCAGCGCCAGCGCGTAGATCGCGGGATCGGGCTTCACCAGCTTCTCGTCGCCAGAGACGACGACGTCGCGGAAGCGATCGAACAATTCGGCATAGTGCGGAACCCAGGCGCGCCAGAACTCACCCGAGAAATTGGTGATCGCGAACAGCGGCACGCCTGCGGCATCGAGCTCGCGGACGATCTCCGGCATGCCCGGCACGGTGTGCGGGATCGTTTCGTTGAAGCGCGGTCCCCAGGCGGCGATCAGCGATTCATGCTCGGGATATTGCGCGCTCAGCTCGGCCGAGGTCTCGGCGAAGGGGCGCCCGGCATCGTGCTGGAAATGCCATTCCCTGGTGACGACGTGCGCCAGAAACGCTTCGAGCGCCTGATCGTCCTCGATCAAGCGCTCGTAGAGGTAACGCGGATCCCATTCGACGAGGACCTTGCCGACATCGAAGATGACGGCCTTCGGCGTCCCCACGTCCGGAATTAGCCCTGGCGGGCCTTGAACCGACGGTTGGTCTTGTTGATCACGTAGATCCGGCCGCGGCGGCGGATCACGCGGTTGTCGCGGTGCCGCCCCTTGAGCGACTTCAATGAATTCACGATCTTCATGACCGATTCGCTTCTCAACTGCTGGTGTCTGGAAAAGAGGCGCCCGCCTATAGGGGGAGCGTCTCCAAGTCAAGGCGCTCGCGCCCTTGCGGAACCGACGCCCGGGGGGCAGGGTTGAGGTGCGGCGGGGCGTGCCCTCCGCGAGACAGGAGGCGTTCGCCGGTGAACAGGATTCTCAGCATCGCAGCTATGGGTGCCGCCTTCCTCGCAGGCGGCTGCGCGACCACGCCCCGCCATGCGCCGGTCGACGTCACGCGCTATCACATCGGCGCGCTGACCGAGCGGACGACGATCTCGGTGGAGCCGATGAGCGGCGCGGCGCAGATCAGCCCCGAATATCAGCTCTACGCCGATGCCGTCGCCGCCGAGCTCGGACGGCTGGGCTTCGTCAAGTCGACCAGCGACCTGGCCTCGGGCTATATCGCGGCGGTTTCGTTCACCCGCTCCTCGCGCGGCGCCTATCGCGAGCCGCCCCCCGTCTCGATCGGCCTCGGCGGCGGCGGCATCAGCGGCGGCCGGCGCAGCGCGGTCGGCGTGGGCGGCGGGGTTTCGTTCGGGATCGGCGGCAAGACGCGCGAAGTCTATGGCTCGGAGCTCTCGGTCCAGCTCCGCCGGCGCAGCGACAACACCACCGTCTGGGAAGGCCGCGCGGTCACCGAATCGGTGAGCGGCAAGCCCGGCAGCGACCCGCGCGATCAGGCGGCGCGCCTCGCTTATGCGCTGTTCAGGGACTTCCCAGGCGAGTCCGGCGTCACTACCACGGTCAAATGAGCATCCAGATCAACGCCGCGTTCGACGGCGGCAACATCCGCGTGGTGGCAATCGAGGGCGATCGGGTCGACCTCGAGATCGTCACCGATCACCTGTCCGATTTCTACCAGTGGTTCCACTTCCGGCTGGCGGGCGCGAAGGGCCGCACGCTGACCTTCCGCATCCTCAATGCAGACGGCTCGGCCTATCCGTTCGGCTGGCCGGGCTACAAGGCGCGCTGGAGCACCGACCGCGAGAACTGGCGCACCACCGACGCCGACTATGCCGATGGCGTGCTCAGCTTCACCAAGGCGATCGACAGCAACATCATCTGGTTCGCCTATTTCGCGCCCTATTCGATGGAGCGTCACCATGACCTGGTGACGCGCATCGCGGCGATGCCGGGCGTGTCGCACCGCGAACTCGGCGTGACGCTCGACGGCCAGCCGATCGATTGCCTGACGCTGGGCGACGGCCCGAAGCAGGTCTGGCTCTATGCCCGCCAGCACCCGGGCGAGACCATGGCCGAATGGTGGATGGAAGGCGCGCTCGAGAAGCTGACCGACCTCGACGATCGCACCACGCACGCGCTGCGCAGCAAGGCGACCTTCCACATCGTCCCCAACATGAACCCCGACGGGTCGCGCCGCGGGCATCTGCGCACCAACGCGGCGGGCATCAACCTCAACCGCGAGTGGCATGCGCCGAGCGCGAAGAAGAGCCCCGAAGTGCTCGCGGTGCGCAACCGCATGGACGAGACCGGCGTCGCCTTCGCGATGGACGTGCACGGCGACGAGGCGATCCCCGCCAATTTCCTCGCCGGCTTCGAGGGCATCCCGAGCTGGACCGACGAACTGGGCGAGAAATTCTACGCCTTTGCGCGGCGGCTGGCGGACACCACCCCCGAGTTCCAGCTCGACCTCGGCTATGAGAAGGCGGCGCCCGGCAAGGCCAATCTCTCGATGTCGACAAATCAGCTGGCCGAACGCTTCGGCGCCGTTTCGATGACGCTCGAAATGCCCTTCAAGGACCATGACGCGAACGCCGACGCGGAATTCGGTTGGTCGCCGGCGCGCTGCAAGATACTCGCGCACGCCTGCATCGAGACGCTCGCCGGCATGATCGACGAAATCTGATGGAGATCCGCGAGGGAGGACTCGACGATCCCCGAGTCGTGGCGCTGCTCAACGTGCATTTCCAGGGCATGCTCGCCAATTCGCCCAAGGACAGCTGCCATTTCCTCGACCTTTCGGGGCTGCGCGCGCCCGACGTGACCTTCTGGACGGCCTGGGACGGCGAGGATCTGCTCGGCTGCGGCGCGCTCAAGCAGCTCGATGCCGGGCATGGCGAGGTCAAGTCGATGCGCACCGCCGCCGAGCATCTCCGGCGCGGAACCGGCGCAGCGCTGGTGTCGCACATCCTCAAGGTCGCGCGCGAGCGGGGTTACAAGCGCCTGAGCCTCGAGACCGGATCGGGCGCGGCGTTCGATCCCGCGCATGCATTGTACCGCCAGTTCGGCTTCACCGAATGCGGGCCGTTCGGCGACTATAAGGAAGACCCGTTCAGCCGCTTCCTGTCGCGGATACTCTGACCCTAGGCGAACAGCCTCTCGAAGAAGTCCGCCATCGCGCGCCAGCTGCGCCGGTCGGCGCGCGGCTCATAGGCGATGTTCCCCGGGTCAGTCCGGCTGGCATCGGTAAAGGCATGGCCGGCATGGCCATAGGCGTGGAGCTGCCAGTCGGCGCCGCTCTCGGTGAGCTCGTTCGCCAGGGCGACGACCGCCTCGGGCGGCGAGATCGGGTCGTTCCAGCCGTGGCAGAGCAGCAGCTTCGCGGCGATCGGCGACACGTTCGGATAATCGGGCCGGTCATAGACGCCGTGGAAGGTAACGCCGCCCAGGATGCCGAGCCCGGCGCGCGCCATGTCGAGCACGCATTTGCCGCCGAAGCAGAAGCCGATCGCGGCGGCCCTGCCCGGATCGGCCTGGGGCAGGCCGGTCAGCGCCGCGAGCGCGGCGGCGAGCCGATCGCGCAGCAGCCCACGATCGGCGTTGAGTTCGTCCATGTAGCGCGTGCGGTCCTCGGACTGCAGCGTGGTGCGCTTGCCCTGCCCGAACAGGTCGGCGGCGAGCGCGACATAGCCGAGCCCGGCCAGCGCCTCTGCCTTCAGATTGTCGGCCTCCTTCTGGCCGAGCACATTGGGGAACACGAGCACGCAGGGGCGCCTGCCCTCCACCGCATTGTCCCACGCCGCGACGCCCTCGAAGGGGCCGCCGGGGCCGTCATAGACCAGGGTCTGCCGAACGATTGTCATCGCCTGTCTCCTTGTCCGCGCCGCATGAGCCGCTAAGGACCTCGGCAACCCGTTCAAGGAGGCCCAATGCCCAAGCTCGTCCTCATCCGCCACGGCCAGTCGGCCTGGAACCTCGAGAACCGCTTCACCGGCTGGTGGGATGTCGACCTGACCGAGCTCGGCGTCAAGGAAGCCTGGGCCGCGGGCGAGCTGATGAAGGAGAAGGGGCTCGACTTCGACCTGACCTTCACCAGCTTCCAGAGCCGCGCGATCAAGACGCTCAACCTCTCGCTCGAGGCGATGGGACGGCTGTGGCTGCCGACCGAGAAGAGCTGGAAACTCAACGAGCGGCATTATGGCGGCCTCACCGGGCTCAACAAGGCCGAGACCGCGGCGCTGCACGGCGACGAGCAGGTCAAGATCTGGCGCCGCAGCTTCGACGTGCCCCCGCCGCTCCCCGAGGAAGGCTCGCCCTGGGACCTGGCCAAGGACGTGCGCTATCACGGCGTGCCGATCCCGCAGACCGAGAGCCTCAAGGACACGATCGCGCGCGTGCTTCCCTATTGGGAGGAGCGGATCGCGCCTGAGATCCGCGCGGGCAAGCGCGTGCTGATCTCGGCGCACGGCAATTCGCTGCGGGCTTTGGTCAAGCATCTGTCGGGGATTCCCGACGAGGAGATCGTCAGCCTCGAGATCCCGACCGGCCAGCCGATCGTGTACGAGCTGGATGGGGATCTGGTGGCGACCGATCGCTATTATTTGAACGAGCGATAATGGGTTCACGCGGAGGCGCGGAGATTTTGTTCGCGCAGAGGCGCAGAGGACGCAGAGGAGGATGTCCTGCCGCGTCAGCGGCCTCTATCTCCACCTTGTATGTCTCCCGGCGCGAGCCGCGTACGAAGCCTCTCTGCGTCCTCTGCGCCTCTGCGCGAACCTTCTCTCACCTTCTTCGCGCCTCCGCGTCTCCGCGTGAATCAAAGTTGCCCTAGCCGCGCCGCGCCCCTAACAAGCGCGCTTCCACAGCGTGGGGCAAAGCGTGGCACCTCTGGTCGGCATCATCATGGGCAGCACTTCCGATTGGGAGACGATGCGCCATGCCGCGCGCGTGCTCGAGGAATTGGGCGTGCCGCACGAGACCAAGGTCGTCTCCGCGCACCGCACCCCGCAACGGCTCTACGACTATGCCAACAGCGCCGCGGACCGTGGCCTCAAGGTGGTGATCGCCGGCGCGGGCGGCGCGGCGCATCTCCCGGGCATGGCGGCGTCGATGACGCACTTGCCCGTGCTCGGCGTGCCGGTGGAGTCCAAGGCGCTGAAGGGCGTCGACAGCCTCTATTCGATCGTCCAGATGCCGGGCGGCGTGCCCGTCGGCACGCTGGCGATCGGCAAGCCCGGCGCGATCAATGCGGGACTGCTCGCCGCAGCGATCCTCGCGACTTCGGACGAAGCGCTCGCCGAGCGGCTCAAGGCATGGCGCACCGCGCAGACCGATAGCGTGGCGACCGACCCCGAATGAGCGCGCTGCCCCCCGGATCGATCATCGGCATTCTCGGCGGCGGCCAGCTCGGGCGGATGCTCGCGGTTGCCGCGGCACAGCTCGGCTACCGCACGCACGTCCTCGCGCCCGATGCCGAGAGCGTCGCCGCGCAGACCGCGGGGAGCTACACCCGCGCCGACTATCACAGCCGCATCGTCCTCGACGAAGTCGCCGGGCAGACCGACGTGGTGACCTACGAGTTCGAGAATATCGCGATCGGACCCGTAGAGTATCTCTCGGGCAAGGTGCCGGTGCGCCCCGGCCCGCAGAGCCTGTCGATCGCGCAGGACCGCGCGCGCGAAAAGGCGTTCGTCGGTGCGCTCGGCGGGCGGACCGCGCCCTGGGCGCCGATCTCGACGCTCGAGGAACTCAAGGCCGCGGTCGACACGATCGGCGCGCCCGCGATCCTCAAGACGCTGCGGCTCGGCTATGACGGCAAGGGCCAGGTGCGCATCCGCGACGCCGCCGAGGCCGAGGCGGCCTGGGCCGAGATCGGCGAGCGGCCGGCGATCCTCGAAGGCTTCGTGACCTTCAGCCACGAATTCTCGATCATCACCGTGCGCGGGATCGACGGCGCGCTGACCAGCTATCCGCCGCCGTGGAACGAGCACAAGGACGGCATCCTCGCCCGCTCCTCGCTCCCCGCCCCCGCCGAGATCGCGCGGCATTGGGCCGAGGCGGCGACACTCGCCGGCAGGGTCGCCGAGGAGCTCGGTCATGTCGGGGTGCTGACGCTGGAGTTCTTCGCAACCGAGGACGGCCCGGTGTTCAACGAGATGGCGCCGCGCGTGCACAATTCGGGGCACTGGACGATCGAAGGCGCCGAGACCTCGCAATTCGAGAACCATATCCGCGCAATCTGCGGCCTGCCGCTGGGGTCGACCGCGCTGACTGGCAGCCATGTCGAGATGGAGAACCTCATCGGCGAGGACGCCCATCGTTGGGCGGAGCTGCTCGCCGAGCCGGGGACGCATCTGCACCTCTACGGCAAGGGCAATGTCCGGCCGGGCCGCAAGATGGGGCATGTGACGCGGGTGAAGCGGTAGCGACCTCACGTGAGGAAGGACTAGGATTTCTTATCCGCAACCCGTTTGGCTGCCCGCTTGGGCGTAATTTCGTTGGTAACGTAGCGGAGGCGCAGATTCACCAAGCTGCCGTTTCGTCGCACCAATTTCTCTACGCGGGTCGGCAGGTCATCGAACAAGTTGGTACGCGCGACCACGTGCTCGTCATCATCGAAGATAGCGGCGGTGAGACCGATCACGTTACCATCGTTGACCGCGGAATATTTGCCGATGGCAGTGCGGACGGAGGCTTTCCAGCCATCCAGCGAGACCTTCAGCGCCTTTCTTAGCTCGGTGTGAACGCCCGCCAAGCTCTCGATATATTCTCGAACGAGAATGGCGACATCGAGTTGGTCCAGGTGCGCGTCGATCTCCGCGATAACCGAAGCCTTGAATTTCTTGTCACCCTTGATCTTCGAAATATCGATGCTGGCCGCCACCGAGTGGCGCATTTGTCCTTTGTTCTTCCCTTCGTCACTAAAGTCGCCAGTCCAGGCCGCGTCGAACGTTGCGCCGTGGAGTGGGAGACCTCGATGCTGGGCATAATTCCTCAACGCCTCCATGAAACGGTAACTGAAGCTGGCATCGTACGCGACGTTGGTGAAGCCTTTGAACACCGCTACTAACCCTGCCACCGGTAACTGGTTGAGATGATGAGGCGTGTGATCAATGTAGGACTTGCACGACTGAAGTAGGTTCGAGAGCCGACGAGCGAAGCGGAGGCGAGTTTGCTGAAACTCGTGGTAATCTTCGTGATTGAGTACCATGGTCCGCATTGCTGACTGGAGCAGTTCCATTTCAAGTTCGAGGTAATTCTGGACGAGATCGTCCCACCCCTCTTCTATCAACGCAATCTGCCCAAGCGCGCCCCAAGAGACGAGCAAATCGTCGTACTCATCCTTCTCGATCGGAACCCTAGGTGTTGCACCCAATACCGCTTTCCAAAGGTAGTATGACAAGATTGACCTCCGCGTCGTAGTCCTACGCCGAAAAAGACTAGACGCCTACAACCTTCCCCTTCAGCACTACACAGCGCGGCTAGCTTCTATGCCGCTGCCTCGATCAGGAATGCTCCATAAGAAAAAAGGCCCGCCTCCTCATCGGAAGCGAGCCCTCTCAAACCAGAGCGAAGGCCTCAGCCGCGCGTACCGACGATCGGGAAGCTGCCGAACGCGCCCGCGGTGACGGTGCCGTTGAGCGCGTCGCCGTCGACGGTCGCCTCGACGGTGAGCGTCATCGGCATCGGCACGGTGATGTCGAGCGAGAAGGTCAGCGTGTCGCCGTTGACCTTGCCGTCCTTGATGTCGGTCGTGCCGAGGCCGCCCGAGAAATTGCCGGTGAAGCCATCGCCCGCGCTCTGCACGGTCAGCACCGCCGGCTGGTCGCCCATCGGCGACTTGGTCACCGTGTTCCAGCTGCCGTCGACATTCGCCATTGCGTCTCTCCTGATCGGGATTACTTCGATGCGGCGGCCGCGGAAGAGCCCGCCACCGACGCTGCGGGGACCACCTCGACAGGCAGGCCGAGGCTGTCAAGCTGCGGCTTGACCTTCGCGGCATCGCCCACGACCACCCAGACGAACTTCTTCGGGTCCAAAGCCGCGCGTGCCGCAGCGTCAAGCTGCGCCACCGTCATGCTCCGATATTTTTGCGTTACCGTGTCGTAGAAGTTGTCGGGACGGTGCCGCAGGTCGTTCTGCTGCATCGCCGAGAGCACCGCGCCCGAGGTTTCGAATCGGCCGGCGAGCTCGCGGGTGGTGCCGTTGATCTCGCGCGTCAGCTCGGCGTCGGTCACGCCCTTGGTCGTCAGGAAGTCGCCGACCTGCTGCTGGATCGCCTTGATCGATTCGCCGGTCTTGTCGGCCTGGACCGGCGCGCTGATCGTGTAGGGCACTGCCTTTTCGAGCCAGTTATAGCCGCCGCCCGCGCCGTACGACCAATGCTTGGCCTCGCGCAGGTCCATGTTGATCCGCGAGAGGAAGCCCGAGCCGAGCACCTGATTGGCGGTGACCTGGGTCAGCAGCTCGCTCGACGGATCGAGCGACGTCATCTGCGCGGCGAGGATCAGCGACTGCGGCGAATCGGGGCGATCGACCAGCACGATCTTCGGCGCGACCTGCTTCGGCGCGACGTCGAACGCCTTGACGCCGGGCGCGCCCTGCCCCTGCCAGTTGCCGAAGCGCTTCTCGAGCGCCGCCTTGACCTCGGCGAGCGGACGATCGCTGACGACGAAGATCTTGGCCTTGTCCGGCCGGATCCACGCCCGATAGAAAGCGAGCAGGTCGTCGCGAGTCAGCGCCTTGACCGCGGCCGGATCGCCGCCGCCCGCGGCGAGCTTCGCATAGGGATTGCCGGCGCCGTAGATCAGCGGCGGCAGCGCGCGATTGGCGAGCCCCTGCGGGCTGGTCAGCTCCTGCGCTATGCCGGTGAGCTGGGTCGCGCGCAGCCGCTCGATCTCGTCGGGCGCGAAGGCCGGATTGCGTACCACATCGGCGAACAGGTCGAGCGAGCCCGCGAGGTTGGGGCTCGGCGTGGTCACCGAAAGATAGGTGCGATCGGCCGAGCCGCCGGTGCTGATCGACGCGCCCAGCCGCTCGCGTGCCTCGGCGATCGCAGTCGAATCGAGGCTGGTGGTGCCTTCGTCGAGCAGCGACAGAGCGAGGTTCTGCGTGCCGAGCTTGTCCGCCCGATCGGCCGCCGCGCCGGCATCGAAGCTCATCACCACCTGCGTGACCGGAACCGCAGTGCGATGGGCGTAGACGATCTCGACGCCGTTGGAGAGCTTGGTGCGCGCGACGTCGGGGAAATCCAAGTCGCCGATCTGCGACATGCCCGGAAGCGCGCCGCGGGTGCCCTTGAACGGCTCGGCCTTCGCGCCCTCGGCGGGCTTGGCGGCGGCGGGAACGGCTGCGGCTTCCTGATACGCCTCGCGCTGGCCGGGCTCGACCATGATCGTCAGCGACGGGCGGCTGAGCCACTTCCTGCCCGCGGCCTGCACCTGCGCCGGCGTCACCTTCGCGGTCTCGACGAGCTGCTTCCTGTAGAAAGCGGGATCGTCCGAATAGAGCTCGCCCGAAGCGAGCGCGACGGCCTTGCCGCCGAAGCCGCCGACCGATTCGAGCCCCGAGATGCGGCCCGACACGGTGGTGGTCGCGACGCGCTGGACCTCGTCCGCGGTCGGGCCGTTCTGGATCAGATCGGCGACGATCTCGTCGAGCCGCTTCGCCACGAGGTTGGCGTCGACGCCGGGCTTCACGATCGCCTGGACCTGGAAGATGCCGAGCTGCGCCATCGACTGGACGCCGGCCGAGACCTGCACCGCGACCTTCTCCTTGCGCACCAGCGCATTGTCGAGCCGCGAGCTGGCGAGGCCGCCGAGCACCTCGCCGAACACGTCGAGCGGCACGGCGTCGGGATCGTTCATCCCCGGCACCGCCCAGCTGCGCAGCACCATCGTCGCGGCGACGCGGTCCTGCATCTTGACGGTCTTGGACTGAGGCAAGGTCGGCACCGTGACCGTGGGCAGCACGCTCTTCGGCCCGGTCGGGATCGCGCCGAAATACTTCTCGACGAGCGGGCGGGCTTCCTTCGCGTCCACGTCGCCGGCGAGGACGAGCACCGCGTTGTTTGGCCCGTAATGCGAGCGGAACCAGTTCTTGACGTCGTCGAGGCTGGCCGCGTCGAGATCGGCCATCGAGCCGATCACATTATGCCCATAGGCATTGCCCGCGAGCAGCTCCTCGAGCAGCTTGTAATAGACCAGGCCATAGGGCTGGTTGTCGCCCTGGCGCTTCTCGTTCTGGACGACGCCGCGCTGCTCGTCGAGCACGTCCTGCGTGATCGCGCCGAGCAGATAGCCCATGCGGTCGCTCTCGAGGAACAAGGCGCGGTCGAGCGCGGGGCGCGGGACCGTCTCGAAATAATTGGTGCGGTCGAAGCTGGTGGTGCCATTGAAATCGGTCGCGCCGACCTGCTTCAGCGGTTCGAAGAAATCGCCCGGCGCATTCTCCGATCCGTTGAACATCAGGTGCTCGAACAGGTGCGCGAAGCCGGTCTTGCCCTTGGGCTCGTGCTTCGAGCCGACATCGTACCAGGTCGAAACCGCGACGATCGGCGCCTTGCGATCGGTGTGGACGATCACGCGCAGCCCGTTCTTGAGGGTGAATTCCTCATAGGGAATGTCGACGCGCTTCACGAGTTCGGCGACCGGCACCGGCTTCGCCGCCGACGTGCTCGCGCTCGTGGCGGCGACCTGCTGCGCGGTGGCGGGGACCGAAGCGGCGGCCAGCGCGATCGTGGCTGCGCTGCAGTACATCAGGAACGATTTCATTTGTGCTGGGCTTTCCCGGGAAAGGAGTGGCTGGCGCCGAACATAGCGTGGGCAGTATCCGCTGCAACCGAATCCGTTCCCGCTTGCAGACGCCCGCATTTCGATTAGCCTCAAGAAGATTTAACGCCTTTTCCGAGAGACTTCCCACCATGCGCGCTTCGATTCTCATCGCCGGACTGTCGCTCGTCCTCACGCCCATTGCCGCGCAGGCGCAGACCGCACCTCAGGAACCGACGTTCAGCGCGGCCGAGGTGCGCAAGCATGTCGAGTTCCTTGCCAGCGACGCGCTCGAGGGCCGCTACACGCTGTCCAAGGGCTATCTGACCGCCGCCACCTATGTCGCCGAGCGCTTCGCGGCGCTCGGCCTCGTTCCCGCCCCGAAGACCGATGCGGGCTGGTTCCAGATCGCCGAGTTGCCGATCACCATGGGCGATCCCCCTCGCAAGCGCGTCTACAAGGCACCCAACGTCATCGGCGTTCTGCCCGGCTCGGATCCGGTGCTGAAGAACGAATATGTCGTGCTGAGCGCGCATCTCGACCATGTCGGCTTGGACCCGCTGCGCGCCGGCGACAAGATCTACAATGGCGCGATGGACAATGCCTCGGGCGTCGCGACGATGCTCGAGACCGCGCGCGCCTTCGCGACGAGCAAGCAGCGGCCGAAGCGCTCGATCCTGTTCGTCGCGCTGGCGGGCGAAGAGAGCGGGCTGCTCGGGTCCAACTATCTCGCACGCAATCCGGTGGTGGGCGCCGGCAAGGTGGTGGCCGACGTCAATCTCGACATGCCGATCCTGCTCTACGACTTCCAGGACGTGATCGCGTTCGGCGGCGAGCATTCGACGATGGGCGAGATCACCGCGCGGGCCGGCGCGAGCATAGGCGTCTCGGTCACACCCGATCCGATGCCCGAGGAGCAATTCTTCGAGCGCTCCGATCACTATAGCTTCGTCAAGGTGGGCGTGCCGTCGATCTTCCTGATGACCGGGTTCAAGAATGGCGGCGAGAAGGCGTTCAGGACCTTCCTCGCCAAGAACTACCACCAGCCCTCCGACCAGATCGACCTGCCCTTCAACTGGGAGGCGGGCGCCAAGTTCGCGCGGCTCAACTATCTGATCGCCCGCGAAGTCGCCGACGCGCCCGAGGCGCCGCGCTGGTACGAAGGCAATCGCTATGGCGACCGCTTCGCCAAGGGCGCGCCCCGCGCGCCGCGGCCGGCGCAGGCGGGGAAATAGGCGCGGGGAACGGCTTCAGGGTCCTTCTTCCGAGGCCTCCTCGTTGCCGATGAAACCGAGCTTGGTGAGGCTGGCGTCGCGAAGTACCTGCAGCACCCGGTCGACGCAGCGATATTCGGCTTCGGGCGAAGGCAGGAAGTGGACCTCTGGCTGAGTCTCCTTCCATTTCGCCGCTTCCTTGCGCAAGCGCGCCAGCGTGGTCGGGTGGCCGTTCACGGCAATGCGGCATCGTCCCGCCGGGATGGTGATCGAAACCTGGGTCGTTCCGGGCCAATCGGAAGCGACCTCGCTGACGCCTCCGCGCTGAAGAAGGTAGATCGCCCCGCCGATGCAGCGATAGGGTACGTCGCGCGCCCAGAACACCGAGGCGGCACGGCCATCGCGTGCCCAACGCGCGCTCCGCGCTTCGAGGTCGTTCATGGACAGGCGTTCGCCGTCCGCCGAGGCACCGCAATCCTGCCCATCCCAGGTCACTTCGACGCGCACACGCTCGGCAGTTTGCATCGGGCCGGCGAGCAGCCCAAATAGCAGCGCGATCATTACGCCTCCCCCTTGTGTTGCTCATTTGCAACACCATCTGCCCGGTACAAGCTAACAGGGACGATCATGAATCTCGACAAGTTTACCGACCGCGCCAAGGGCTTCCTCCAATCCGCGCAGACCGTCGCCATCCGCATGAGCCACCAGCGGATCGCGCCCGAGCATCTCCTGAAGGCTTTGCTCGAGGACGAGCAGGGCATGGCGAGCGGGCTGATCGGCGCGGCGGGCGGCGACGCGAAGCGCGCGCTTGCCGAGACCGACGCGGCGCTGGCGAAGATCGCCGCGGTTACCGGCGGCGGCGCGCAGCAGACTCCCGGCCTCGACAACGACATCGTCCGTGTGCTCGACCAGGCCGAGCAGGTGGCGGCGAAAGCGGGCGACAGCTTCGTCACCGTCGAGCGGCTGCTGCTCGCCCTCACGCTCGCCACCACCACGACGGCCGGCAAGGCGCTCGCCGCCGCGGGAGTCAAACCCGAGGCGCTCAACGGTGCGATCAATCATCTGCGCAAGGGCAAGACCGCGGATACCGCGGGCGCCGAGGATCGTTATGACGGGCTCAAGAAGTTCGCGCGGGACCTGACGCAAGCCGCCCGCGACGGTAAGCTCGATCCGGTGATCGGCCGCGACGAGGAGATCCGCCGCACGATCCAGATCCTCGCGCGGCGCACCAAGAACAATCCCGTGCTGATCGGCGAGCCCGGCGTCGGCAAGACCGCGATCGCCGAGGGGCTCGCGCTGCGCATCGTCAATGGCGATGTGCCTGACGGACTGAAGAACCGTACGCTGATGTCGCTCGACATGGGGTCGCTGATCGCCGGCGCGAAATATCGCGGCGAGTTCGAGGAGCGGCTGAAGGGCGTGCTCGACGAAGTGAAGGCCGGCGAAGGCGACATCATCCTGTTCATCGACGAGATGCACCAGCTGATCGGCGCCGGGAAGACCGAAGGCGCGATGGACGCGGGCAACCTGCTCAAGCCCGCGCTCGCCCGCGGCGAGCTCCACTGCATCGGCGCGACCACGCTCGACGAGTATCGGAAATATGTCGAGAAGGACCCCGCGCTCCAGCGGCGCTTCCAGCCGGTATTCGTCGGCGAGCCCACGGTCGAGGACACGATCTCGATCCTGCGCGGGCTGAAGGAGAAGTACGAGCTGCACCATGGCATTACGATCACGGACGGCGCGATCGTCGCCGCCGCGACGCTCTCCAACCGCTACATCACCGATCGCTTCCTGCCCGACAAGGCGATCGACCTGATGGACGAGGCGGCCAGCCGCATCCGCATGGAAGTCGAGTCTAAGCCGGAGGAGATCGAGTCAGTCGACCGACGAATCATGCAGCTCAAGATCGAGCGTGAGGCGCTGAAGAGAGAGAAGGACGAGGCCTCCCAAGATCGACTCGCAACGCTTGAGAACGAACTCGCGAATCTTGAGCAAGACTCGGCCGAGAAGACCGCGCGCTGGCAATCCGAAAAGGACAAGATCACAGGCGAAACCAAGCTCAGGGAGCGGCTCGATGCCGCGAACCTGCAGCTAGAGCAGGCCCTACGTTCTGGCGACCTGGGTCGCATGGCGGAGTTGCAGCACGGCACGATTCCAGAACTCAAGCGGCAGATTGAGACCGCGAAGGAGCAGACGAACAACGTCATGCTGCGTGAGGAGGTGCGTTCCGAGGACATCGCCGCGGTGGTCGCGCGCTGGACCGGCATCCCGGTCGACAAGATGCTCGAGGGCGAGCGCGAGAAGCTGCTCAACATGGAGGCGCAGCTCGGCAAGCGCGTGATCGGCCAGGCCGATGCCGTGAAAGCGGTGTCGACCGCGGTACGCCGCTCGCGCGCGGGACTGCAGGATCCCAACCGTCCGCTCGGCTCGTTCCTGTTCCTGGGGCCGACCGGCGTCGGCAAGACCGAGCTGACCAAGGCGCTCGCAGAATTCCTGTTCGACGATCCGGGCGCGATGGTCCGCATCGACATGAGCGAGTTCATGGAGAAGCATTCGGTCGCGCGGCTGCTCGGCGCGCCTCCGGGCTATGTGGGTTACGAGGAAGGCGGCGTGCTGACCGAGGCCGTTCGCCGGCGCCCCTATCAGGTGGTGCTGTTCGACGAAGTCGAGAAGGCACATGGCGACGTGTTCAACGTGCTGCTCCAGGTGCTCGACGACGGGCGGCTGACCGACGGCCAGGGCCGCACGGTCGACTTCTCGAACACGATCGTGATCCTGACCTCGAACCTCGGCTCGCAAGTCCTCACACATCTAACCGATGGGCAGGATGTCGAGGATGTCAGGCCGCAGGTGATGGAAATCGTGCGCAACCATTTCAAGCCCGAGTTCCTCAACCGGCTCGACGAGATCATCCTGTTCCATCGGCTTGCCGCCGATCACATGGCACCGATCGTCGACATCCAGGTCGGGCGCATCGCGAAGCTGCTGGCGGACCGGAAGATCCGCATCGAGCTCACCGACGCCGCGCGCGCCTGGCTGGGCCGGGTCGGCTATGATCCGGTCTACGGGGCGCGCCCCCTCAAGCGTGCGGTGCAGCGCCATTTGCAGGATCGACTCGCCGACATGATACTGCGCGGCGACGTGAAGGACGGATCGACCGTGCACATCGATGAGGGCGATGGCGGGCTGAAACTCACCGTCGCCTGAGCCTGACCGGGCGACTGCCCGCCCTTGGGTTTCGGCTCGCAAGACGGACAAAAAAAGGGCGGCTCCCGGAGGAGCCGCCCCAATTTTTTGGCTGTCGTGCCGGCTTAGAAGCCGACGCGGACACCCGCCCGGAAGTACCGGCCGAGGATACCGTTGCCGCCCTGCACAGGGTTGTACATGTGGGCGCCATAGGTGGCGATATCGATCGGCGGCATCTTGTCGAACAGGTTGTTCACCGTGCCGTAGAAGGTGAACTGATCGTTGATCTTGATCCGAGCGTTCAGGTCGAAGGTGATGTACTCCGAAACGTCGCACGGACCCCAGACGTCGCCCAGGCCGCAATCGCCCGCGGTGCCCGCGCCGGTCTGGTCTTCGGCCGACAGGTTGTAGCCGCCGAAATAGTTGGCGGTACCCGTGACGTCGAAATCGCCGAAATCGAGGGTGGTCTGCCAGCTGCCGTGCCATTCGGGCGTGCCCGAACCGGCAGTCAGGTTGTAGTTGCCGATCGTGCCTTCATAGCTTTCCACCGAGCCGTCGGGGAACTCCGTCGACAGGTTGATGATGTAGCTGGCTTCGACCGAGCTCTGGATCCGGAAGCCGTCGGTGATCGGAACGTCGACGCTGGCGCTGAAGTCCAGACCCTCGGCCTTGATCGTGTTCGCGTTGATCAGCTGCGACTGCACGAACGCGACGCGCGGGCGGGCGTTCATGAAGTTGGGATCCGGCGCGTCCGCGATCACGGTGTAACCGGCCGGGATCGGCTGGTTATTGTAATAAGCGGCAAGCGCGGGCGCATTGCTGGGCTGCGTGATCGCCCCGGTCTTCTTGATGTTGTAATAGTCGACCGTGAACGAAATGCCGCGGACCGGCTCGAACACCGCGCCGGCGGTGAAGCTGCGCGACTTCTCCGGCTCGAGGTCCGGGCTGGCCAGCGTGGTCTGGCCATAGGAACCGGTGCGGATATAGGCCGGGCAAGTGCTGAACCCGTTCGGGTTCGTGGGCGAGGTTGCACCGGTGTTGCAGCCATATTGCGCGAGGAAGGTATTGTTGAAGATACCCGCCGAGTTGGCCACGAAGCCCGTCGTCGGCAGCGCGTTCGCCTCGCCGAAGCTCGGGATACGGAAGCCGCGCGAATAGGTGCCGCGAACCACGAGCGACTTGATCGGCGTGACCTTCAGGCCGACCTTCGGCGAGAAGGCGTCCTGGCCGCTCGAATAGCTGTCATAGCGACCCGAAGCATTGACGCTCACGAAGTCCATGATCGGCGCATCAAGCTCGGCGAACGCCGACTTGACCGTACGATTGCCTTCGGTGCCGAATGCGTTGAGCGTGAAGTAACGCTGCGTCGGGCCAAACGTGTCCGGGTTGCCGCTGGGCGCGTCGACCGACTCGTAACGGATCGAAACGCCGCCGCCGACCTTGAGCGGGCCGCCGGGCAGTTCAATCAGATCGGCCGCAAGGCTTGCTTCGAACTGATACTGGTCCGAGCTGGCGTTGGTGCGGTTCTCGGGCATCAGGAAATCCCACGCCTGCTGCGAGTTGGCGTTGGGATTGACGAAGTTGAACGTGCCGCGTGCGATCGAGGTCAGCAGGTTGTCGATATAGACATAGCCGCGCTGCGTGCGCTGCAGATCGACATGCATGGCGGTGGCACCGACGCGATAGCTGACCGTATCGCTCAGGCTACCGTCGATACCCATCGCCGCACGATAGGCGCGGGTGCGCGTCTCGTTGTAGGTCGTCTGGCTCAGGATGCGACCGACGAGCAACGCGGTCTGGCCCTGCGCCGCGAACGGATTGTTCGGGTTCAGCGTGCCATTGACCGCATTACAGCCCGTGTTGAGCCCGGTGGCCGAGCCCACGCCCATCGGGCAGACATAGACCGGAAGCGCGAGGATGCCCGAACCCGGAGCGACCGGACCAGCACCCGTGGCAGTCGAGAATTGCGGGAACAGGATGCCCGTGTTCGCGGTGCCGCGGATCGTCGCCGGGAAGCCGGTATAGTCCACGCGGCTCTGGATGAAGTTGGCTTCGAAATAAGCCTCGGTGGTGTCGTTCAGGTTCGCGGTGAAGCGGCCCGAGACGCCGAAGCGCTCGATGTTCGGCTGAATGACGCCATAGTTCTTCGTGTAGTCACTCTGACAGATCGTGTTCGGCGCAGAGATATTGTAAGGCGTGCCGGTCGCTGGATTGATAACGGCGCGGTCCGCCGCGTTCAGATTGTACAGAGTACCACCGACGCAGTTAGCAGCCAGATCACCAAGCGGCTGATATATCGACCCGCCGATCGGCGCACCGGTAGTGCCGCTAGCCGGGCGGACATAGAATGCCGAGGAAGTCGGCGTACCACCGCGATAGATGCCGTCCGGGCTCACACCGCCTACAACGTTGTTCGGGCCGCAATCGCTGCCCTGGCAGACGTTGCGCAGATCGTCCGAATTGTACGGATACGGACGGTCGCGGTTATAGAGGATGTCGCTCTTGTAGTAGAAGCCGCTGAGATAGGCGTTGAAGCCGTCCTCATCGAGGTCGCCGTGACCGACGGTCAGGCTCATGCGCTTGGTCGCCGCGTCGCCGCGCTCGGAGATGCCGGCTTCCAGGCGGGCGCTGACGCCCTTCACTTCCTTCTTGGTGATGATGTTGACCACGCCCGCGATCGCGTCGGCGCCGTAGGTCGACGAAGCGCCGTCGCGCAGCACTTCGATACGGTCGATGATGTCGTCGGGAATGGTGTTGAGGTCGACGAAGTTACGCGAACCGTCGTCGGCGAGCGGATAGTAAGCGGCACGCATGCCGTCGAACAGGACCAGCGTCGAGTTGGTCGACAGGCCGCGGAGCGACACGGCCGATGCACCGGCAGCGAACGCGCCGTTCGCGGTGAAGCTGTTGGTCAGCGCCGGGCCGTTGTTCGAAGCGAGCTGCTGGATCGCGTCCTGGATCGTCGAGATGCCGCGCTGCTCGAGCGATTCGACATTGACGGTCGTGACCGGCGACGGCGTCGCATTGGTGGTGGTGCGGAACAGCGAACCGGTGACGACGATGTCGCCCTCTTCCGCGGCCGGCTCCTCGGTGGTCTGCGTAGTCGTCGACTGCGTGGTCGGCGCGGGCGTCTCCTGCGCAAATGCAGGCGCGGCAAACAGCGTGCCGGCGAGGACGAGCGCGGACAAAGCCGTGCTGCCGCGCAGACCGCGTGTGATCTGGGTCTTCTTCATGAATTTCCCTCGCTTGATCCGGCCATCTCCCGGCCGGAGTGTCTCCCCGCTTCGCCTTGGCGTGCTTTTGGCACATCGCAGGCAAAGCTTGGCACGATGGATGAAGGGGGGTCCCGGGTCTGTAAAGCGTGCATTCAGGATCGCCCCCCGCCTTTTGAGGGGAGTGTATCCAAAATGCCACATTGGGTATTGGAATGTTGCGCAAGAGCTGCGCGGCTTGAAAAATAATGTTGCGCCGCGACGAAGCGGGCAATCAATCGGCGGCAGGCATGGGGCCGGCGACCAGCAGCGGATCGAGCCGCGCGTCGCGCCAGCGCAGTCCCCAGTGCAGATGCGGCCCCGTCACGCGCCCGCTCCGGCCGACCGCGCCGATGGGCTGCCCACGCCGGACCCGCTCGCCGAGCTTCACGTCGATTCGCGAGAGGTGCATGAACGCGCTGTTCAAGCCCATGCCGTGATCGACGAGGAGCAAATTGCCCTCGAGCGTGAACGGACGCGGCGTGGCCAGGATGACGACGCCGTCGGCGGGCGCCAGTACGATCGTTCCGGTCGGCCGCGCAACGTCGATCCCCGAATGATAGGCGCCCGGTTCGCCCGCATAGATTCGCTGCGAGCCGAACAGCGTCGAGATGCGCCCGGTCACCGGCCACAGGAAGCTCTGCCGCCAGCCCTGGGAATCGCTGCGCAGCGCCCGCGCCGCGTTGATCTGGGCAAGCTCGGCGGGGCGCACGCGCTCGAACTCGGGGCGCGGAACGGGATATTTGGGAAGCCTGTCGAGCCGCGAGATGTCCCAGGCGCGCGGGGCGATGGCGAGCGTCTGGCGGACTTCCGCGCCGCTCGCCAGCCGCGCGGCGAGAATCGCCGTCGGCGCGGCGTCGCGATCGAACGCGATCAGGAAGCGCCGGTCGCCGGCAAGCTCGACGGGCTTGCCGTTCAGGCTGAGCAGGGTGGTTCCGCGCGGCGCGGTGCCGGTGGCGATGCCGCCCTGCACCAGCTGCCCGGCGAGGCCGAAGCGGTCCGCCTGCATCGCAGGGGCCGCGACGGGCCTGGTCTGGTTGCTGTTCGCCGCGCTGCAGAGCGATCCGATCGCCACTGCGGCGACCGCGAGCCGCCCGCGCCTCATTTGCCGTGGATCGCCTCGGCGGCGCGCTCGGCGCTGGCATAGGGCTCCTGGCGCTCGACGCTCCAATAGCGCAGCGCGTCGAGCGGGATGCGTTCGCCGCTGACCGCGCAAACGACATGATCGCCGGGAGCGAGCACGCGGAAGCCGTTGGCCATGTAATGGAGCCGGGCGGCGCGGGCAGTGTTGGACATCAGCATCTCGGCATCTCTCAACTTACGTATCCGGTTCAGAGCAAACTCGGCTGCTCGGGCTTGGCTCCCGTGTAGGATTTGCCGCCCGGCCGCTCAACCCGGGCATCTACGGGGCCGTCCCTGAACTGGAGCGTAATCGCCCCCGCCGCCTGCGCCTCGGCCACCGTGGTGACGACCTTGCCGGTCGCCTTGGCGCCGACGCGGACATAGCCGCGCTGGAGCAGATTGTCCGGATTGACGCTGTCGAGCAGGCGCGACGCGCCCTCGAAGCGATGCCGCGCGGTGGCGAGGAGCTGGTCGAGCACGGCGGGGCGCAGCGCCCCCGCGTCGCGATCGAGCTGGGCGCGGGCGAGCGTCAGCCGGCGCTCGAGCGCGCGGTCGAGGCGGCCGGCGAGGTCGTCCATCTTCTGGCGCTGGGGTCCGAGCAGCGCGTCGCGGCGCGGCAATACCCGGACCAGGGCCGCTAGCCGCTCGCCCGCGCGCTCGTGATAGCGGCGGACGCAGCGCTCGGTGCGGTGCGCCAGCGTGGCGACGGTGTGGCGGACGTCCGCCAGCACCGGCACCGCGATCTCGGCCGCCGCGGTGGGCGTGGGCGCGCGGAGATCGGCGGCGAAGTCGCACAGACTCGTGTCGGTCTCGTGCCCGACCGCGGAGATCACCGGGATATTGCACTCCGCCACCGCGCGGACGACAACCTCCTCGTTGAACGCCCACAGATCCTCGATCGAGCCGCCGCCGCGCGCGACGATCAGCAGGTCGGGACGCCGGACCGGCCCATCCGCCGGCAGCGCGTCGAAGCCGCGCACCGCCGCGGCGACCTCGGCGGCGGCGCCCTCCCCCTGCACCTTGACCGGCCAGACCAGGACATGGCTGGGGAAGCGATCCTCGAGCCGGTGGAGGATGTCGCGGATCACCGCGCCGGTGGGCGATGTCACCACCCCGATCGTGCGCGGCATGTACGGCAAAGGCTTCTTTCGCTCGCGATCGAACAGCCCCTCGCCCGCCAACTTGGCCTTCAGTTTCTCGAACAGCGCCATCAACGCGCCTTCGCCGGCGAGCTCCATCCGCTCGATGACAATCTGGTACTTCGAGCGGCCGGGATAGATGGTGAGCTTGCCAGTCGCGATCACTTCGATCCCGTCCTGCGGCGCGAAGGGCAGGGCCGAAGCCGCACCGCGCCAGATCACCCCGTCGATCACCGCATCGGCATCCTTGAGGGCGAGATAGGCATGGCCCGAGGCGGCGCGTTTCCAACCCGAAATCTCGCCCCGCAGCCGGACATGGCCGAACTCGCCCTCGACCATCCGCTTGAGCGCCGAGGATAGTTCGCTCACGCTCATCGCCGGTGCGTTGTCCCCCGGCATTTGCTCGGCTACGAGCCGCCCTGATGACGTATCGGAAAAGGGGTCGGCCATGAACGTCCTGCTACTCGGGTCGGGAGGCCGCGAACATGCGCTCGCGTGGAAGCTGGCGCAATCGCCGCTCCTCGCGAATCTCTACGCCGCGCCCGGCAATCCGGGAATAGCCGAGCATGCCGAATGCGCCGAGATCGCGCTTTCGGACCATCGCGCGGTGATCGATTTCTGCCTGCGCCACTCGATCGGCTTCGTCGTGATCGGCCCCGAGGCGCCCCTGGTCGAGGGGCTCGGCGACAATCTGCGCACCATGGGAATCGGCGTGTTCGGACCCAACAAGGCGGCGGCGCAGCTCGAGGGATCGAAGGGCTTCACCAAGGATCTCTGCGCGCGCGCGAACATCCCGACCGCGGGCTATGTACGGGTCGAGAGCCGCGAAGGCGGGTTCGCGGCGCTCGATGATTTCGCGCTGCCGGTGGTGGTGAAGGCCGATGGGCTCGCCGCGGGCAAGGGCGTGACGGTGGCGATGACGCGCGAGGAAGCCGAGGAGGCGATCCGCGGCATCTTCGCGGTGCCCGGCGGCAGCGCGGTGATCGAGGAGTTCCTCGATGGCGAGGAAGCCAGCCTGTTCGTGCTGACCGACGGCACCACCCTGCTGCCGTTCGGATCGGCGCAGGACCACAAGCGCGTCGGCGACGGCGACACCGGGCCGAATACGGGCGGCATGGGCGCGTACAGCCCCGCGCCGGTGCTGACGCCCGCGCTGGAGCGCCGGGCGATCGACGAGATCGTGCGGCCGACAATCGATGCGCTGGCGCGGATGGGCTCGCCTTATTCGGGCGTGCTCTATGCAGGGCTGATGCTGACTCGCCAGGGGCCGAAGTTGATCGAATACAACGCCCGCTTCGGCGATCCCGAATGCCAGGTGCTGATGCTGCGCCTCGAAGACGATCTGCTCGAACTGATGCTCGCCACGGCGAAGGGCGAGCTGGCGGGACGGCCCCATCCCAACTTCTCGTCCGACACCGCGCTGACCGTGGTGATGGCGGCCGAGGGCTATCCGGGCACGCCCGAGACCGGCGGCGCGATCCGCGCGATCGACGCGGCCGAGGCGGCCGGCGCCAAGGTGTTCCATGCGGGCACGCGGAAGGACGGCGACACGCTGGTGGCAAGCGGCGGACGCGTGCTCAGCGTCACCGCGCGGGGACATTCGGTCCGCGTCGCGCAGGCGGCGGCCTATCGCGCGGTGGACGCGATCGACTTCCCGACCGGCTTCTGCCGGCGGGACATCGGCTGGCGCGAGGTGAAGCGCGAGGGGTCGGGCAGGGCTTAGCTTTCAATCCTCCCCCGCCAGGGGGAGGTGTCGCCGAAGGCGATGAAGGGGGAGGTATGCGGCGCCCTCTCCAATGGAGCGTAGTGATTCCGCCCCCTCCGTCACGCTACGCGTGCCACCTCCCCCTGGCGGGGGAGGATTTGAATAATGCGCCTCAGCCCCGCCCGGCGGTCAGCCGCTCCGACAATCCCGCCCAATCGGCGAACCCCCAGCGCGCCGGGTCCTCCTCGCTCACGACGTGATCGGCGCCGCCCGAGCCGCACAGGAACACGTCCTCGAGCGTGCGCGGCGCATGTTCGAGCGCGCAGTGGAAGACGCGCACCTTGCTGCGCGTTCCCTTCGCTCCGTCGGGCAGCGCGATGCCCAGGCGGTTCGAGCGCATGCGCACCAGCAGACCGGTGGGCACGACGCCGATGCTGCGGAAGAACTTGAACAGCAGTTCGCGGTCGAAATGGCCCTCCCAGCCGTGCATCTCGCTCACGGCCCGGAGCGGGGTCCAGCCCTGCTTGTAGGGACGGTCCGAGGTCAGCGCGTCATAGACGTCGCAGATCGCGCCCATCCGCGCGGCGAGGCTGATCGCGCTGCCCTTCAGGCCGTGCGGATAGCCGGTCCCGTCGATCTTCTCGTGATGGTGGAGGCTGACGTCGAGCGCTTCCTGCGTGATCCCCTCGCCCTTCTCGATCATCGCATATCCCTGCTCGGGATGCGTGCGGATGAGCGCGAACTCGGCATCGTCGAGCCGGCCGGGCTTGTTCAGGATCGCGTCGGGCACGGCCATCTTTCCGACGTCATGGAGCAGCCCCGCCAGCCCCATCGCGCGGACGGCCGGCTCGTCTAGGCCGAGCTGGCGCGCGAAATTGACCATCAGCGCGCAGACCGTGACGGAGTGTAGATAGGTGAATTCGTCCTTCGACTTGAGCCGGGCCATGTCGATGAACAGGGCGGGATTGCGATCCACCGCTGCGGAGATGTCGCTGACCACCGGCGCCACTTCGTCGGCATTGATCGCGCGACCCAGGCGGGCCCCGTCGAACAGGCCCTTCACCGCACGCTTCGACTGCGCGATGGTCTTGCGCACATGGTCGCGGTCGAGCCTGGCCGAGTCCATGGGGGTGAAGGAAACCACCCGCGGACCGGCCGCGGGCGCCTTGCTCACCGATCGCGGCAGAACCTGCGGCGCGGGGCCGACGCCGCGCTCGACGTCGATCAGCACCGCGGGAACGTCGCTGGCCAGCAAAGCGGCCAGATCCTCGGGCCGTTCGAGCAGGAATCGCGTGCGCCAGAACGGATGGCTGAACCACGAGCCTTCGAAACCGTGGATATACATGCCCATCCTGGCCTGGCCGGGCGCGATCCGTCTAAGCAACAATCTGCCCCTGAAAAGAGCTAGCCGTTCGGCCACTCTAACCCGGAGCAGGTTTCCCAGTGCTTAAAACGCGCGCACGGATCAGGCGTCGCGACCCACGGTCTCACGCGCCAGCTTCGCGAGGTCCGCTTCGGCGCGCGCGCCGTAATGCTGGATGATCTCGGCCGCGCAGATCGCGCCGAGCCGCAGCGATTCGCGGAGGCCCCGGCCCTGCGCCTGCCCGAACAGGAAGCCCGCCGCGAACATGTCCCCCGCGCCCGTGGTGTCGACCAGCCGCTCGATCGGCTCGGCGGACACCTCGACGCGCTCGGTACCCTGAAGCGCCATCGCGCCCTTCTCGCTGCGCGTGACGACGAGCAAGGGCACCTTGCCATGGATGTGCGCGACCGCCGATTCGAAGTCCTCATGCTCGCAAAGCGCGAGCAGCTCGTTCTCGTTGGCGAAGAGGATGTCGATCAGGCCGTCCGCGATCAACGCGCGGAAGTCGCCGCCGTGGCGCGAGATGCAGAAGATGTCGGAGAGCGTGAAGGCGACCTTGCGGCCGTTGGCACGGGCGATCTCGATCGCCTTGCGCATCGCCGCGCGCGGCTCTTCGGGATCCCAGAGATAGCCTTCGAGATAGAGGATCGCGCCGCTTGCGATCAGTTGCTCGTCGAGCGCCGAGGCCGGCAGGAACTGCGACGCGCCGAGGAAGGTGTTCATCGTGCGCTGGCCGTCGGGGGTGACGAAGATCAGGCAGCGCGCGGTGGTCGGCTGGCCGGGGCGCACCGCGGTGCCGAAGTCGACGCCCGCGGCGCGGATGTCGTGCGCGAAGACCGTGCCGAGCTGGTCGTCGGCGACCTGACCGATGAACGCGCACTTGCCCCCCAGCGCGGCGATCCCCGCCACGGTGTTCGCCGCCGAGCCGCCCGAAACCTCGCGGCCGGGGCCCATCTTGGCGTAGAGCGCGTCGGCTTCCTCGGGCGAGAACATCAGCTGCATCGAGCCCTTCGCCACGCCGATCTCTTCGATGAAGCTGTCCTCGGCCTGGGCGAGGATGTCGACGATCGCGTTGCCGATGGCGACGACGTCATAGGTGGGGCTGGTCAAGTCTGGGCTCCGATAGGGTTGCGCGGACGCCCTAGTGGCGGGCAAAGCGGAGCGCAATGATACATGCTTTCGTCCTGTCGCTCGGCCAGCTGTTCGATCGCCCGGTGCTGCGCGTGTTCGCCAAATCCTTGCTGCTGACCATGGCGCTCTTCGCGCTGCTGGGCGTGGGCATGTGGTTCGCGCTCGAGGGCCTGGGCGACGTGATCGGCGCATGGGCCGGGCTCAGCGACGAGAACAACGTCTTCGCCGATGTTGCCACATTGCTGCTGTTCCTCCTCGCATGGTGGCTGCTGTTCCGCGCGATCGCGGTCGCGGTGGTCGGCATCTTCGCCGACGAGATCGTCGCCGCGGTCGAGGCGAAGCATTATCCGCGGGCGCATGCCGCCGCGCGCGACGTGCCGCTCAGGCGGGCGCTGGCGATGGGCGTCGGCTCGGCGACGCGGACGATCGTAATCAACCTCCTGCTCTCGCCGCTCTACCTGATGCTGCTGGTCACCGGGGTGGGCACCGCGCTCGCCTTCTTCGCGGTCAACGCATGGCTGCTCGGGCGCGACCTGGGCGACATGGTCGCCGCGCGCCACATGCCCTATGGCGCGCTGGCGGAGTGGCGGCGGGGCACGCGCTGGAACCGGTTCGCGCTGGGCACTATCGGCACCGGGCTGTTCCTGGTGCCGGTGCTCAACCTCGCAGCGCCGGTATTGGGCGCGGCGATGGCGACGCACGCATTCCACCGCGGGAGAAGCGAATGAGGTTCTGGGTCTTGGCGGGCGCGATGGCGCTGGGCGGATGCGGGGGCGAGATGATCCCCCCGCCCCGCCCCGCGGCCTATGTCCCCGTCCCCGCCGCGGCGCCGGCCGCCGCGCCGCCGAGCGTCGTCGTGGTGAGGGGCCAGACCGCGCCGCGGCTGATCGCCGAATTCGGCCAGCCCGCGATCGACATGAGCGAGGGCCCGGGCCGGAAGCTCCAGTTCGCGGGCCCGATCTGCGTGCTCGACGCCTATCTCTACCCGCCGTCGAGCGGCCGCGGCGAGCCGGTGGTGCGCTATCTGGAAACGCGCCAGCGCGACGGCGGTCCGATCGACCAGGCGAGCTGCGTCGCGGCGCTGGCGAGGCGGTAATGGATATTCAAATCCTCCCCCGCCAGGGGGAGGTGGCGCCGAAGGCGTCGGAGGGGGAGGTAAGCAGCGTACTCTCTAACTGGGCGCAGTGCTTCCGCCCCCTCCGTCACGCTGCGCGTGCCACCTCCCCCTGGCGGGGGAGGATTGAAAGCCGCGCTCGCCTTAACGTCGATACAACCTAGCCCTCCCCTGAAGGGGAGGGGCTATTAAGCCGCTCCAGCGCCCATTCCGCCGCTTCGCGAACCACGTCGTCGGGGTCGTCGAGCAGCGCCCGCACCGGCTCCACCAGTGCCCCACTGCCGCTGTTCCCCGCGGCGATCAGGCAGTTGCGCACCATCCGGTCGCGGCCGATCCGCTTGATCGGCGAGCCGGCGAAGACCTCGCGGAACGCCGCATCGTCGAGCGCGAGCAGGTCCGCCAGCGCCGGCGCGGTCAGCTCGGCGCGCGGGGCGAAGGCGAGGTTCGCCTGCGCCGCCGCGGCGAACTTGTTCCACGGGCAGACCGCGAGGCAATCGTCGCAGCCATAGATGCGATTGCCCATCGCCTCGCGGAATTCATGCGGGATCGGGCCCTTATGCTCGATCGTCAGGTACGAGATGCAGCGCCGCGCATCGAGCCGATAGGGCGCGGGAAAGGCGTCGGTCGGGCACGCCGTCTGGCACGCGTCGCAGCTGCCGCAGGTCATGCGGCCGGCACGATCGGGCGCCAGTTCGAGCGTGGTATAGATCGCGCCGAGGAACAGCCAGCTGCCATGGCTGCGGCTGACGAGATTGGTATGCTTGCCCTGCCAGCCCAGCCCCGCCGCCTCGGACAAGGGCTTCTCCATCACCGGCGCGGTATCGACGAAGACCTTGACGTCGGCACCGGGCGCGGCGCCGACCAGCCAGCGCGCGAGCTCCTTGAGCCTGCGCTTGACCAGGTCGTGATAGTCGGCGCCCTGGGCATAGACCGAGATGCGCCCGGTCTCGCCTTCGCCGGCCAGCGCGAGTGGGTCCACGCCCGGCGCATAGCTCATGCCCAAAGCGATCACGCTGCGCACCTCCGGCCATAGTCCGGTCGGGCTCTCGCGGTGGTGCGCGCGCTCCTCCATCCAGATCATCGATCCGTGGCGCCCCTCGGCGAGCCATTGGCGCAGCCGCTCCCCCGCCGCCGGCGCCGCGTCGGCGCACGCCATCCCGCAGGCGGCAAAGCCGATCTCCGCGGCCTTGTCCTTGATCCGTTGTTCCAATGGCTTGTCTTCGCGCACGCGGACCCGCTACCACGAAGCGCAAGGGAGGGCACGGGTTTGAGCAGCAAATTGGCCGTCAGTGCCAGCGGCCTCGTCAAGCGCTTCGGCGATCGCCGCGCAGTGGACGGGGTGAGCATCGCAGTGCCCCAGGGGCTGATCTACGGCGTGCTCGGCCCCAACGGCGCGGGCAAGACCACGACGCTCCGCATGCTGCTCGGCATCATCGAGCCCGACGAGGGCGAGCGGATGCTGCTCGGCCGGGATTCGCCGCGCGACGCCAGCGACCGGGTGGGCTACCTCCCCGAGGAGCGCGGGCTCTATCCCAGCATGAAGTGCCGCGAGGCGATCGCCTTCATGGGCGCGCTGCGTGGGCTGCCCTGGAGCATCGGGCGCAAGCGCGCGGGCGAATTGCTCGAAGCGGCCGGGCTCGGCCATGCCGCCGACGACAAGATTCGGAAACTCTCCAAGGGCATGGCGCAGCTCGTCCAGTTGCTCGGCTCGGTGGTGCACGAGCCCGAATTGCTCGTCCTCGACGAACCCTTTTCGGGGCTCGACCCGGTCAACCAGGAGCGGCTCGAGAAACTGATCCGCGCTCAGCGCGACCGCGGCGCGACGATCCTGTTCTCCACCCACGTCATGGCGCATGCCGAGCGGCTTTGCGACCGGCTGTCGATCATCGCCGGCGGCGTGGTGAAGTTCGAAGGCACGGTGGACGAGGCGCGCGCGATGCTGCCGCTCAGGGCGCATTACACGCCGCACCATCATGCCGAGACCGCGGGCGCGCTGTTGCCGGCGGATGCCGAGCGCGAGAATGGCAGCTGGCGCTTCACCGTGCCGCCCGAGGGGATCGAGGCCTTGCTCGTCCGGCTGATCGATGCGGGCTACGGCATCTCGGGGCTGTCGATCGAGCGGCCGGGGCTGCACGACGCGTTCGTGCGGATCGTCGGTGCCGAAGCGCTGGAGCAGGCGGCATGAAGCTTGGACGCATGCTCCGCCAGGCGCTCACGGTCGCGCGCCGCGACTTCACCGCGACGGTGATGACGCCCACCTTCCTGCTCTTCCTGCTCAGCCCGTTGCTGATGATCGGCTTCGGCGTGGTCGGCAGCATGAGCGCGACCAGCGCCGCGGGCAGCGGCGAGGAACGCCAGCGGATCGTGGTCATCGCCGCCCAGGACAAGGCCGCCGAGATCGCCGCGGTCGACAGGCAGTTGCGACAGGTGTTCACCGTGCCCAGCGCGCGGCCGTCGCTGCACATCGAGGGCCCGGGCGACGACCCGCGCGCGCAGGCCTTTGCATTGCTCGACAGCAGCCGGTTCGACGTCGTGGCAGTGCTCTACGGCCCCCTCGATCGGCCGCATATCCTGCGCCGCGCCTCCGCTTATTCGGAAGCAATCTATCTGACCCAGCTCGCCGAGCAGGCGCTGCGCGCCGAACGGAGCGGCGGCGCGGGGCAATTGAGCGAGGCAGCGATCACCGTGGTGCGCTCCGACCAGGGCACGAGCACCGGCCGCGGCCAGGCCGCCTATTTCGCGGCCTTGGGTATCTTCTTCCTGACGCTGATGCTCTCGGGCCAAGCGGTGGGCGCGATGGCCGAGGAGCGATCGAACAAGGTCATCGAAGTGCTCGCCGCGGCGATTCCGCTCGAGAGCGTGTTCTTCGGCAAGCTGATCGGCGCATTCGGATCGGCGCTGCTGTTCGTCTGCTTCTGGGGAACGCTGATCGCGCAATTGCCCAAGGTCGTGCCCGCGGGCGTGGCCGCCGAGCTGGGCAATCTGAGCACCGCCGTCGGCCCGATCTTCCCTTTGCTCTTCGTCGTCTATTTCACCATGGCGTACATGCTGCAGAGCGCGGTGTTCCTCGGCGTCGGCGCACTAGCCTCGACCCAGCGCGAGATCCAGATGCTGTCGCTGCCGATCACCATCTTCCAGTTCGCGATGCTGGGCTTCGCTTCCTATGCCGCGGGCAATCCCGGCAGCTGGCTGGCACTCGCCGCCGAGATCTTCCCGTTCAGCTCGCCGCTGGCGATGGCCGCGCATGCCGCGAACTCGCCGACCCTATGGCCGCACGCGCTGGCGCTCGCCTGGCAGGCCTTGTGGGTGGCGATCACCGTGACGGTGGCGGCGCGGCTGTTCCGGCGCGGCGTGCTCAAGTCGGGCAGCCCGAAGCGGAGCAAGCGGCAGGCCGAACGTCACGCTATTGACACGGCTGTCAGTTAAGGTTCTCCTCTCCGCAAAAGCAGGAGAGGCAGAATGGCGACGCTGGCGAACGAGTCGGTTCCCGAAAGCGCGGTCGATCCGCTCGATGTGAGCCGGGCCGAGCTGTATCGCGACGACGTCTGGCAGGCGCCGTTCCGCGAGCTGCGCGAGAAGGCACCGGTCTATTATACCGAGAACAGCGCCTTCGGCCCCTATTGGTCGATCTCCGCCTACAAGCCGATCGTCCAGGTCGAATCGCTGCCCGATCTCTATTCGTCCGAAGCCGGGGGCATCACCATCGCCGACCTGAAGGAAGGCGACATCAAGATGCCGATGTTCATCGCGATGGACCGGCCCAAGCATACCGGCCAGCGGCGGACGGTCGCGCCGGCGTTCACGCCCTCCGAAATGGTGCGGATGAACGAGAATATCCGCGCCCGCAGCGCCGAGATCCTCGATTCGCTGCCGGTGGGGAAGGAATTCGATTGGGTCGATACCGTCTCGATCGAGCTGACCACGCAGATGCTCGCGATCCTGTTCGACTTCCCGTGGGAGGAAAGGCGGCTGCTCACTTATTGGTCCGACTGGGCAGGCGATATCGAGATCGCCAAGGATCCGGTGCGCAAGGAGGAGCGGCGCAACATCCTGTTCGAATGCGCGGCCTATTTCGGCAATCTCTGGCAGGGCAAGCTGGGCAAGGAGCCGACGCCCGACCTCATCTCGATGATGATCCATTCGGACGCGATGAGCCACATGGACCAGATGGAGTTCCTCGGGAATTTGATCCTGCTGATCGTCGGCGGCAACGACACCACGCGCAACTCGATGAGCGCCTATGCCTGGGGGCTCGAGCAATTCCCCGACGAGCGCGCCAAGCTCGAGACGAAACCCGAGCTGATCCCCAATGCCGTGCAGGAAATCATCCGCTGGCAGACCCCACTCGCGCACATGCGCCGGACCGCTACGCAGGACAGCGAGCTGGAGGGGCAGCAGATCAAGGCGGGCGACAAGCTCGCGCTCTGGTATCTCTCGGCCAATCGCGACGAGAGCGTCTTCCCCAATGCCGACAAGATCATCGTCGATCGCGAGAATGCGCGGCGGCACCTGGCGTTCGGGCACGGCATCCATCGCTGCGTCGGCGCACGGCTGGCCGAGTTGCAGATCGGCATCTTGCTCGAGGAGATGGCCAGGCGGCGGCTGCGCGTGAACGTGCTGCGCGAACCCGAGCGCGTCGCGGCGTGCTTCGTGCACGGCTACAAGAAGATGCCGGTGGAGCTGAGCCGGTATTGAACGGCGAATTTCCCCTCCCTGCAAGGGAGGGGTTAGGGGGTGGGTCCGAAAAGGCCGGGGCTCG
>NZ_JAPKNM010000026.1 GCF_026460985.1 Sphingomonas sp. | reverse complement strand
GAGGGGGCGGAACCACTGCGCTCAATTAGAGAGGGCATTGCTTACCTCCCCCTCCGACGCCTTCGGCGCCACCTCCCCCTGGCGGGGGAGGATTTTGAATGTCGATCCGTCCTAGGCCGGATCGACATTCAGGATTCCCAAGAGGGAAGATTGCTGATTCATAGGGTTCCGCGATTGGCGGAGGCTATGAATGGGAGTGAAGCGGTACGAGCTGAGCGAGGCGCAATGGGCGAGGATCGCACCACTGCTGCCGGCAAGACGAGCGATCCGGGAAGGCGCAAGCGGTGATCCCGTCCAAGCGAAATCGCAAGGTCCTCATCCCGCACGACACCGAACTCTATAGGCAGCGCAACCGCATCGAACGATGCTTCAATCGCCTCAAGCACTTCCGACGTTTCGCAACCCGCTATGACAGGCGTACCATCCATTTCACCGGCTTCGTCCACCTCGCCGCCGTCGTCATCTGGCTACGATGAATGTTGATCCGGCCTAGCTTAGGCCAGGACCGCTAGGCGGCGGCACGCCATTCCCAGAGGTCGTACGCGCCCCGGTCGTCATCGAGGATCGTGAAGCCGAGCCGGGCATAAAGCGTGCGCGCCGGGTTGTTCTTCTCGACATGGATGGTGACGCTCTTGCCACGCGGCGCGGCATCGGCGAGCACGTCGCGCAGCAGGGCGCTGCCGATGCCCAGGCGCCGCGCTTCGGGCATCAGCGATATGTCGACGATCCTGACCTCGCCCGGCATCTCGAACAGATAGAGGCGCCCGATCGCCGCGCCGGCGCGCTCGAGGATCATCGCCGCCATGCCGCGATAATGCTGTTGGTAATGCGCGTGCTGCGCCGCATGCTGCTGGAGGAGGAACGCCTGCTTGGCCTCGGCGGGCCAGGGCAGCGGTGCCAGCTCCTCGGAGCGCGTCGAGGCATAGAGCGCCGCGGTAAAGGGCAGGTCCGCGTCCGACATCGGCCGCGGCACGACGCCGAGCGTGGCGGCCTGGTTCAATGGCGGCGGCACGGCGGCGCTCTCAGGGACGAGCCGGGAAGACGCCCTGGAGTGCGATGCAGAAATTGACGGCCAGATAGGGCATCATGTTGTTGTGCGGCAGACCGCCACCGGCGGCGGAGAGCGACTGGGGCGCCATCTGGACGATGGTCAGCGTGTTCGAATAGACGTTCAGATTGGACCGCGTCAGCGAATTGCCCGTCGGCACGTTCGACTCGTACTGGTCGTCCGCCGCGGTTACCAGTCCGTGGGTGTGCGACGGAATCTCGCTCTGGAGCAGAGTCACGTTTTCCGAGCCGCCGGTCTGGCCGAGGTCGTACAGCGACAGGCCGGGCCCCTGGCCCTGATGTAGCGGCACCGAACCCTGGAGATTCGGCAGCTGGAAAGTGCTCTTGCCGTCACCGCCATACGTGGTGCCGAGCAGCGAGAAGAGGGCGGTGTTCTGCGAAAGCGGCAGGAGCTGACCGTTGCAGAACGCCCACCCCGTAGGCGCGAAATTGAACGGAAAGACCCGGATTTCGGCGACGAACGGATCGGCCAAGGGAGGGCTCCTCAGGTTTGGCTCGGGAAGATCCCGAACAGCGAGATGATGAAGTCGACGCAGAGATAGGGCTGCATGTTCTCGTGCGGCTGGCTGCCGCCCACCGGCGTGATCGCCTGGGTGTTCAGCGCCGTGGTAGGCTGCGCATTGATGAATGCGTCGATCGACGTGGACTTGCCGATCACCTGGTTGGTCGGCGTCGGCGAAGTCGCGGAGTTGAGGGACGCCTGCATCGCGTGGGTGTGCTGCGGAATCTGCTGCACCGTGAGCGTGACCTGCTCGACACCGCCCGTTTCCGCCTGGATGAAGCCATTCCCAAAATGCATCGGCACGCGGCCGCGCAGATCGGGCAGCGCGAAGGTCTCCTGACCGTCGCCGCCATACATGGTGCCGATCAGGGTGAAGAGCGTGTCGTTCTCGGAGATCGGCAAAAGCTGACCTTCGCAGAACATCCATCCGTTCGGCGGGAAATTGCCCGCGAACATCCGGATCTCACCGATATAGGGTTGCGCCATCGGCCGGGTTCCTCAGTTTTGCGAGGGGAAGATGCCCTGGAGCGCGATGCACCAGGAAAGCGTCAGAAATGGCTGCATGTTCATGTGCGCCTGACTGCCGCCGACATTGCCGACCGTACCCGCGGCGAGCGGAGTCAGGGCCGCGGCGCCGGTATAAAGATCGTTCGGTGCCGTGGAACTGAGAAGCTCGGCGTTGGTGGGGATATTGTTGTTCGTGGCCGCCGTGGTCGCCTGCAGGAAGTGCATGTGCGTCGGCAGCTCGGAAATGGTGAGCGTATGCGCCTGCTCTCCGCCGGCCTGGCCCAGCGTATAGCCGTTGCCGAAATGCATCGGCACGCGTCCCTGGAGGTTCGGGAGCGCGAAATTCGTCTGTCCGTTGCCGCCGTACATCGTGCCGAGCAGCGAGAACAGGGCCTGGTTCTGGTTGATCGGCAGGAACTGGCCGTTGCAGAACGCCCAGCCCTTTGGCGGGAAGTTAAAGGAAAAAAGCCTCAACTCCGACAAAAACGGCTCAGCCATGCCTGAATCCCCCCCGATGAGCCACAGTGTACTCACGAAACGAGCTTGAGCAAGTCCTATTCGTCATCGCCGGCGCACTGGCGCGGCGGCGGCAGCGCAAGTCAATGTTCTTTCCGGAAAAGATGCATGGATGCGAAGTCGATGAAGACCGGCCAGTTGTCGCGGTTGCTATGCCCGCCCTGGTGCTGCCGGAAACCGAGCTCGCCCGCGACGACGGGCGTGAGCACCGGCGGGAAGGCGGTGGCGGCCAGCCCGCGCCGCCCGAGCAGCGACCAGGCCGGCGAGGCGGCCGCGGCGGCGAGGAAACTGCCCTTCGGGTCGACCCAGCCGTCGCCGGTCTCGATCGTCCCCGCTCCGATGAAGATCGGGCGCGGCGCGGCGAGCGCGATCAGCATGTGCGCGTCTACCGGCAGGTCCTGCGGGGTCAACGGCCCGGCATATCTGAGGAAGTTGCCGGCGAACCAGTGATATTCGCCGCTCGCCGCGAGATTGCCGATTCGTTCGCCGAAATCGCGCCGGTAGAGCGCCGCGCCCCCGGCGCCCGAGGAGCCGATGAAGCCGATCGCGAAGCGCGGGTCATAGGCCATGGCGACCAGCGCCGCCTTGCCGTAGCGCGACAGGCCCTCGATGCCGATTCGCCGCGAGTCGACCGCGCGATCGCCGGCCAGCGCATCGAAGGCCCGGCTCGCGCCCCAGGCCCAGGCGCGCAGCACGCCCCAATCCTCGGGACCGCGCTGCCTGCCGTGCAGCGAAATGCCGATGACGCCGGTATCGAGCCCGCCGCCATTGTCCGCCTGGATCGAGTTGGCGACCACCACCGCATAGCCGAAGCCGCGCGCGAGCAACTGCTCGGTATAAAGCGGGCCCGGATCGGGCGCGCGCGGCGGGCCGGGGAAGCGGAATCCCTCGGGAAAGCCGAGGGAGAGGATCACCGGCACGCGCGCCTTCGACTCGGCGGGCAGCGTGTAGCGGAGCGCGATCTCCGCCTTGGCCGCGGGCCAGGCGCGATTGTCGACGATGCCGGTCAGCCAGCTTTTGACCACGGGCACGCCGCCCTCGACGGCGCGCTCCCACCTGTCGACGCGCCAGCGGATCGCCGGGGCGGTCGCGGGAACGCGGCCATAGATCTCGCGGTCGAACAAGGCGACGATCTCGCTCCGGCGCTTCTCCCAGGCCCGGGCAGTGGTCACGGGCGTGCCGTCGACGAAGCGGAGCAGTTCGGGAAGCGCAGGCGTGCCCGCCTTGGCCTCGTCGTAATTGGCCGCGTTGGGCGCATCGCGGTTGAACCCGTCCGCGCCGGGGCGGGTGCCGGCGATGCCCAGCCGGTCGAGCATGATGCGCCGGTCGGCATCGGCGGCGCGATAGTCCTGCTGCGCCATGGCGGGTGCGGCGAGCATCGCCAGCGCCAATGCAGCCATGATCCAGCGCATCGCTCTCTCCGTGGTGATCGCTATCATTGCTGCACCAGCTCGGAGCCGGCCGCAATGCTTGCCGGTGCTTCACTGCGCTGCCACACTCGCGGCATCCCCTTCGCAGGAGTTCCCATGCGCCTTGCCCTCTCCGCCATCCTGTTGCTCGCGAGCGCGTCGGCCGCGGCCCAGACCGCGCCGCAAATCTCGCTCGATACGCTCAAGCAAGTCACCGAGCGCCTTGCGTCGGACGAGTTCGAGGGCCGCGCGCCGACGACTCCGGGCGAAGAGAAGACGCTCGCCTATCTGGTCGAGCGCTTCCAGAAGGCGGGGCTCAAGCCCGGCAACAAGGGCAGCTGGTTCCAGGACGTGCCCTTGGTCGAGCTCACGCCGCAGAATGTTTCACCGCTCGTCTTCAGTGGGGGCAAGACGCCGGTCAGCCTCGACTATCGCAAGGATATGGTGATCGGCACCTATCGGGTGACGCCGAAGGCCGAGATCAAGGATAGCGATGTCGTCTTCGTCGGCTACGGCATCAACGCGCCCGAGCGCGGCTGGAACGACTATGCCGGCGTGGACGTCAAGGGAAAGACGGTCGTCATCCTCGTCAACGACCCCGACTGGCAGACCCAGGGGCTGCAGGGCGAGTTCGGCGGGCGCGCGATGACCTATTATGGCCGCTGGACCTACAAGTACGAGGAGGCCGCGCGGCAGGGCGCCGCCGCCGCGATCATCATCCACGATACCGAACCCGCGGCCTATGGCTGGGGCGTGGTCCAGTCCTCCTGGACCGGGCCGCAGCTCGAGCAGGATACGCCGGGCGATCACATGGACCAGTCCAAGGCGATCGGCTGGATCCAGCAGGACGCCGCCCAGGCGCTCTTCGCCAGCGCGGGCAAGGATTACGCTGCATTGCTGGAGGCGGCGAAGCGCAAGGGCTTCAGGGCGGTGCCGCTGGGCGTGAAGGCGAGCGTGTCGTTCGACAATGCGATCCGGCGCCAGGCGTCGAAGAACGTCGTCGGCATTCTGCCGGGCAGCGCACGGCCTGACGAAGTTGTGCTCTATTCGGCGCATTGGGATCATCTCGGCCGCTGCGACGCGGTGAACGGCGACGACATCTGCAACGGCGCGCTCGACAACGCCTCGGGCACCGCCGCTTTGGTCGCGCTCGCCGAGGCGCATGTGAAGGCGGGACCGGCCAAGCGCAGCCTCGTCTTCCTTGCCGTCACCGCCGAGGAATCGGGACTGCTCGGCTCCAAATTCTATGCCGAGAACCCGGTCTTCCCGCTTTCGCAGACCGTGGGCGGGGTCAACATGGACGGCGTCAACAATGTCGGCCGTGCCAAGGATTTCGTGCTGGTCGGCGTCGGCAAGTCCGAGCTCGAGGACCTGGTGAAGCCCTTCGTGGCGGCGGAAGGGCGAGTGATCGTCCCCGAGCCCACGCCCGAGCGCGGCTATTATTACCGCTCGGACCATTTCAGCTTCGCCCGGCTCGGCGTGCCGATGCTCTATGGCGAGAGCGGCGAGGACCTGCGCGTCGGCGGCAAGGAAGCGGGCAAGAAGGCCTCGGACGACTATACCGCGAACCGCTATCACAAGCCGCAGGACAATTATGATCCCAACTGGAACTGGGACGGCGCGATCGAGGATCTGACGATCTTCTACAGCCTCGGCCGCCAGCTCGCCGAGGGATCGAGCTGGCCCAATTGGTATCCCACCGCCGAATTCCGCGCGATCCGAGACAAGAGCCGCGCGGGGCGGTAAAGGCGCGCCCATGATTCTGCCGCCCCCGCCCGAATGGGCATCGCACGACGCCGTCTGGATCGGCTTTCCGAGCCACCCCGAATTGTGGCTCGAGGACCTCGAGCCCGCGCGGGCGGAAGTCGCCGCCTTCGCACAGGCGGTGCATGCCGGCGGGCGCGGCGAGACCGTCATCCTGGTCGCCGCCGACGAGGAAGCGGCTGCCGCGGCGCGGGAATATGCCGGTGACGCCGCCCGCGTGGTGGTCGAGCCGTTCGGCGACATCTGGCTGCGCGACACCGGCCCGATCGTCGACGGCGCGGGCCGCGCGCACGACTTCGGCTTCAACGGCTGGGGCGGGAAGTACGACCTGCCCGGCGATTCGGACGTCGGACGGCGGCTGGCGAAGCGCGAGCAGCTTGCGGTCGAGGAGCATGGCTGGATCCTCGAGGGCGGCGCGATCGACGGCGACGGCACCGGGCTGTGCGTCACCACCGAGCAATGCCTGCTCAATCCCAACCGCAACCCCAATCTGAGCAAGGCCGATGTCGAGCGCCTGCTCGCCGCCGATCTCGGCTACACCCGCGTGCTCTGGCTCGGCGACGGCCTGCTCAACGACCATACCGACGGCCATGTCGACAACCTTGCCCGCTTCGTCGGCGAGAACCGACTGCTGATCCCCGAGGCCACCGACAACGACCCCAATTGGCGCGTCTATCAGGACGCCGCGCAGCGCGCCGAGGCCTTCGGGGTCGAGGTCGTCCGCTTCCCTTCGCCGGGCCGGGTGCTCAGCCCCGAGGAGGAGATCATCCCCGCCAGCTATATGAACTTCTATATCGGCAACGCCGCGGTGGTCGTCCCCGTCTATGGCCAGGCGAACGACCAGGCCGCGATCGCCGCTCTGGCGGAGCTTTTCCCCGGCCGGCAGGTTGTCGGGCAGCGCGCCGACCATATCTTGACCGGCGGCGGCAGCTTCCACTGCATCAGCCAGCAGCTTCCCCGGCTCTGAGGAAATCATGACCGAGATCACCGTCGCGGCGCTCCAGCTCGCCTTCACCAACGATATCGACGCCAACATCAAGGCGGTGTCCGAGCTCGTCCGCGAGGCGGCGGGCCGCGGCGCGCAGGTCGTGCTGCCCCCCGAACTGTTCGAAGGCGAATATTTCTGCCGGGTCGAGGACGAAGGCCTCTTTGCCAACGCCAAGCCGGTGAACGAGCACAAGGCGGTGCTGGCGATGCAGCATCTCGCCGCCGATCTCGGCATCCACATCCCGACCAGCTTCTTCGAGGCCGACGGGCCGCATCATTATAACAGCCTCGCGATGATCGGCCCCGACGGGCGAGTCGAGGGCGTCTATCGCAAGAGCCACATCCCCGACGGCCCCGGTTACGAGGAGAAGTTCTACTTCCGCCCCGGCAATACCGGGTTCAAGGTGTGGAACGGCCCCGGCGCCCGCATCGGCGTGGGGGTGTGCTGGGACCAATGGTATCCCGAGACGGCGCGCGCGATGATGCTGATGGGCGCCGAAGTGCTGTTCTACCCCACCGCGATCGGATCCGAGCCGCATGACGACAGCCTCGACACCGCTCGGCTGTGGCGCCGCGCAATGGTGGGGCATGCCGTCTCGAACGTCGTTCCCGTGGTCGCCGCCAATCGGGTCGGCAACGAGCACGGGCAGACCTTCTACGGCACCAGCTTCATCACCGACGAGCGCGGCGACATCCTGGCGGAACTCGACCGCGAGGAGACCGGGGTGATCGTGGCCAAGCTCGACCTCGACCGAGTCAAGCGTCACCGCGCCGCCTTCGGCTTCTTCCGCGATCGGCGGCCCGAGCTCTACGGGCGGCTGGTGCAGGACATCTGAACAGACTCCGGGCACAAGCGGGTGCCGACATATCGATATGCGATCGCGCTGGGCTCCAACCGCCGGGGGCGCCATGGCAGCCCCGAGGCCGAGATCGCCGCGGCGCTCGCCGCCCTGGGCGGGGTGCTCGCGGTCTCGCCGCTGCTGCGCACGCCGCCGCTCGGCCCCTCGAAACGCCGCTTCGCCAATGCCGCCGCGCTGATCGAGAGCGACGAGGAGCCGCCGGCGCTGCTCGCGCGGCTGAAGGCGATCGAGCGCGGCTTCGGCCGGCGGCGCGGGCGCAATTGGGGCGCGCGGGTGATCGACTTGGATATCATCCTCTGGTCCGAAGGCGCATGGGGCGGGCCGGGACTGACCGTCCCGCATGCCGCCTTCCGCGAGCGCGACTTCGTGCTCCGCCCGCTGCTCGCGGTGGCGTCCGGCTGGCGCGATCCGGTGAGTGGGCTAAGCGTACGGCAGATCGCGGCGCGGCTGGGGAAAGCGCGGGGACTCGCGGACTGATCTTCTTCCGTTCGTGCTGAGCTTGTCGAAGCACCGTTCTTTCTGTTTCTCCGCGGGAAGGAAGAAGGACCGTGCTTCGGCAAGCTCAGCACGAACGGGGAGAGGTGTGAGCTGGCGGTTGCCCGGCGGGCGCCGGGTGCGCAGGATCGCCGCATGTCCGCCCCCGATTCGCCCCCATTGCTGCTCGAGGCCGAGCTCTGGCGCTGGACGCCCGAGCCGCCGGCCAAGGCGAGCTGGCATTTCGTGACGATCACCGGCGCGGCGGCCGATGCGATCCGGGCACGCGCGTTCGAGCTGCGCGCGATGGGCGCGGGGCGTGGCTTCGGTTCGGTCCGCGTCCGCGCCACGATCCGGGGTGTGGCGTTCGACACCTCGGTGTTCCCGCAAAAGGCGGGCGGCTATCTGCTCCCGGTCAAGGCCGAGGTGCGGCGCAAGGCCGGCCTGGCCGAGGGCGACCGGGTCGAGATCGGGCTTCGGGTGTGAGCCGCGCCCCGGCTCAGCGCGCGCCGGGGGTGGGGTTCACCATCGGGCGGCCGGCGTCGAAGGCGGGCTGGCCGGGCGGGGGCGTGTAGCGGCTCGCGCGGAACTCCGAATGGAGCTCGGCCGCCTCTTCCATCGCCGCGGCGGCGGATTTCTGGATCTCGCCCATATTGGCCATCGCATATCCCTTCATGGCCTCGGTCACGACGCCCTTGTCGAAGTCGCGCTGCTCGAGCCGCGCGTCGATCTGCTCGCGCATCGCGACCTCGCCGACCGTGGCGAACTGCTTGGCGAGCGGCATGAAGCGGCTCTTGAGCAAAGTCTCGGCATCGCCCGACATGGTCATCGAGGTGCTGACCCGGGTGTGGGTGGCGTCGACCGCCTGATAGGTCGCGACGAACTTCGCCGCCTGGCCGCCGCGCGCGTGGAAGAAATAGGTCACCGACTTTCCGGGAACCACGTCGCGCGTATAGGCGCCGTTGGGGACGCTCTCGACCATGCGGGTCACCGCCTTGGGGAGCGTCAGATTCTCGAGCACCTGCGCGACTTCGGACGCGGGCCGGGCATAGGTCTCGCCGGTCGCCAGTGGCCCATGGAAATAGACCCCGCCCGCGAGCACCGCGGGAACGCCGCCGATCATCAGCCATTTCATGGTGGGTACCCCTCGCTTGATGCGGGGGCGGTTGTAGGGGTGTGGGGTAAGAAAAGGGCTTTGGGGTTTGGTTAATGGGGGCGTTCAGAGGCGCCCGGCTTGATCGACCTGTTTAAGTGCATCCGAACCGGCGCGATCTCCGCCCTTCTTCGTCACCCCGGCCTTGTGCCGGGGTCCACCGGGCGACAGGTTGTGACGATGATGCGCGAGCGCACGCCCTGCGTTTACATCCTGGCGAACCGCTACAACGGCGCGATCTATGTCGGCGTCACTTCGAACCTGGTCGGCCGGATCCTCCAGCACCGCGAAGGGACGTTCGAGGGGCACACCAAGACCTACGGCATCCATCGGCTGGTCTATTACGAAGTCGTCGAGACGATGGAGGCGACGATCCAGCGCGAGAAGCAGCTCAAGCGCTGGCGGCGCGAGTGGAGGCGCAACCCGATCGAGCGGCAGAACTGGCGCAAGGCTGGGGCGACGAAAGGAATGATTCCCTAATGCTTGAATGCAACTTGGAGAATTATATCTGATTCGCAAGATAGGCGTTAATGGCTTTCACTGGTCCGGGATTGCGATCCAGCTTTTCTTCGGTGGTTTCGTTCTGAATTTGCTGGGATATTTCGGAGGGTATGTGAATTATCTCGTAGTAATAGGTGGGGTCTGACTCGTCCGTATCTTTTTCGCGCTCAACTTTCTTTAGTTCTATACCGCATGGGCGAACGGTATATATAAGATCATGAACGCCCTGCATAAAATGCAACCATAATAAGGATTTCCCGTAAATCTCCTCTAAGTCGATTATATGAACTCCTAATCGGAAAGATTTATCTAGTCCATAAAACGCTACTCTTAGTCCTGTGCCAATATCTGTCTTGAATAGACTATCTGGAGTAGTTTGAATCTCAGCCTGGTTTGGGCTTGGGGTGATCGGACTTGAAGCGGCGGTTATTCTGCTATGTATCTGCTCTACTCTCGGTTTTATATCAGAAAAATCTGATAGTAAGATCGTAATTTGGTCTCTTAATTCATGAGAGGCGTTTGAAACTACAGTTGACGAAGCAGAAATTTGCGCTGACGACGTTCTCAAGTCAGAGAGATTCTCTGAGCTATTTTGATTTGATATAAAGGCATAAAACATTGCGACAATTGCTAGTAATAAGGAAGACAATGACGATGCAAAAGAAATGTATTCGTTTATTGCTGAGCCGTTTGGCATAAAGAGCAGCAACGCGGCAATAACTAGTATCAGCATGGCGATCGTCCACCAAGCATGAACGGTGCCATGAAGTCGAAAGTGCTCCCGAAGTCCCTCCATTTACGTTCTCCGGTCTACTCCGCCGCAATTCCCGCCTGCTTGAACATATCCCCGCCCTCACCGGACGCATCCTCGTTCGCCGCAGGCACGGCCTTCGCCTTTTGCCGCTTGTCGAACGAGTCCCACACTTCGTTCCAGTTCCCCCGCGTCGCGCCCTTCGAATACTCCGTCGCGCGCTGTTCGAAGAAATTGGCGTGCTCGACGCCGTTCAGCAGCGGGGCGAGCCAGGGGAGGGGGTGCTCGTCGATCATGTAGATCGGCTTGAGGCCGAGCTGGCCCAGCCGCCAGTCGGCGATGTAGCGGATGTACTTCTTGATCTCCTTGGGCGTCATGCCGGTCACCGGGCCGTGCTCGAACGCCAGGTCGATGAACGCGTCCTCGAGCCGCACCGTCGTCTGGCACATGTCCATGATGTCGGACTTGACCGACTTGGTCAGGCAGTCGCGCTCCTTGGCGAAGGTGTGGAACAGGCGGATGATGCCCTCGCAGTGAAGGCTCTCGTCGCGCACCGACCAGGACACGATCTGCCCCATGCCCTTCATCTTGTTGAAGCGCGGGAAGTTCATCAGCATCGCGAAGCTGGCGAAGAGCTGGAGCCCCTCGGTGAAGCCGCCGAACATGGCGAGCGTCTTGGCGATGTCCTCGTCATTGTCGACGCCGAACTTCTGCAGATAGTCGTGCTTGTCCTTCATCTCGGCATATTCGAGGAACATCCCGTACTCGCTCTCGGGCATGCCGATCGTGTCGAGCAGGTGGCTGTACGCCGCGATGTGCACCGTCTCCATGTTGGAGAAGGCGGCGAGCATCATCTTGATCTCGGTCGGCTTGAACACGCGGCCGTATTTCTCGTGATAGCAATCCTGTACCTCGACGTCCGCCTGGGTGAAGAAGCGGAAGATCTGGGTGAGCAGGTTGCGCTCATGCTCGGTGAGCTTCTGCGCCCAGTCGCGGCAATCCTCGCCGAGCGGCACTTCCTCGGGCATCCAGTGGATCTGCTGCTGGCGCTTCCAGAACTCGTACGCCCAGGGGTACTCGAACGGCTTGTAGGTCTTGCGGGCTTCGAGAAGGGACATGGGATTACTCCGAGACGAACTTGATGAGGATGATGGCTGCCGAGGCGGCGCCGAGGAAGAGAAGGACGGTTCCGAACCAGCGGACGGTGCGCGGATCGGTGGCAGGAGCGGTACCCTTGCCGAGATAGATATGCGGCTGCAGCCGCATATGGGCGCCCGACGCGGCGAGCGCGAGCATGCCGAGCAGAGCCAATGCCGTACCGCCGCTCATGCCGCACCGCCTGTCATTGTGAACACCATCGCGAAGCCGCCGAGGAACAGGCCCAATGCGAACAGCATCATCCCGGCGATGCGCAGCGCATAGCCGGTCGCCTCGGCGTCGGGCAGGCGCAGCGCGGCGCGGGCGAGCGACGGGCGCAGCAGCGTCGCCAGCCCCAGGGCGCCCGCGGCGCCGGCCAGGCCGGCCATCAAGGCGAGGCTGCGCGTCATTCGTGCTCGATCACCGTCGTGTTCCGCTCGCGGACGATCCGGTCGCGATAGACGACCTTCCTGCCGCGATTGGCGCCGACTCCGAACACGACCACGCCCAGGAAATAGCCGAAATCATACCAGCCGCCATTGTTGGGAACGGCATAGATGGCGACGTCGGGCATGATCAGCGAGAGGAACCACGCCACGGGGAAGATGAAGCCGTGCCACAGCCCCCAGAAGAAGCCCGGGGCGCCGGGGGCGACGCCGGCCGCGACCTGCTTCGCGCAGGCGGCGAGCAGGATCAGCGCGGCGAGGGCGGCGAGGTTGCGGATCCGGATCATTCCCACTCTCCTGCATCGTTCGCGGCATTCGTGCGTTGCACCGCCGGATCGAAGCAAGGAGTGACCCCATGGCCGACGCGAGTGCAATCAGGGAACATATGGAAGTGATCGGCGCCGACGGCGTCCATGTCGGCACCGTCGACCATGTCGAGGGCGACCGGATCAAGCTGACCAAGAAGGATTCGGGTGCCGACATCGAGGGCGCCCAGGGTTCGCACGCCGGACATCACCATTTCATCTCGCTCGGACTGGTGGCCGATGTCGAGGGCGACCAGGTGCGGCTCTCGGCGAACGCGGACGTCGCAGTGACCTTCGAGGAGGAGGAATCCCAGGCTTGAACGCGCTTTGACGCGAGAAGTCCCCCTCACCCTTCCCACGCCTTCGGCGCGGGCCCCTTCCCTCTCCCACAAGGGGAGAGGGAGGTAGGACGTCCCAATTCCCTCTCCCCTTGTGGGAGAGGGAGGGAGCGGCGAAGCCGCGGAAGGGTGAGGGGGACGTATCACGCGAAACTCCCCCGCAGCTCCGACGGCAGATTCCGGGCGATTTCCGCCATCACGCCTTCGATGTTGCTCATCACATCGTTGTTCCAGAAGCGCAGGACGCGATAACCTTCGCCGCTCAGAAAGTCGGTACGCGCCGCATCGCGATCGCGGCGGTCTGCATGAGTCGCGTCGTCCACTTCGACGATCAGCCTTGCCGTGTGCGAGCAGAAATCGGCATGGTAGGGACCGAACGGAACCTGATGGCGGAATCTCGCTGCCGGCAGTCCGCGGCGGAGTTCGGCCTTCAGGACGTTCTCGACCGGGCCGGCGTTACGGCGCAATTCGCGTGAGCGGAATACGGTGGTTGCGGGAAGCAACTGACGCTTGGTCAGGCCCGCCTCATTCCCTCTCACCCTTCCCACGCGCTTTGCACGCGGGGCCAGTGTTGGGTCAACAGCGCCCCGCGCTGTTGAGTGCGTGCCGGGGGCACGCACAACCCAACACTCCTCTCCCACAGGGGGAGAGGGAGATTTGGGCGACCCCGGGCGACCTACCCTCGCCACCTCACTGGCACGCCAGACATTCGTCGTAATCACGCGATTCGACCTGGATCTGCTTGAGCTCGGGGGTGTTGTCGGCCTCGACGCCGCCCGCGAAGCCGGCGCGCTGGACCGACTTGGAGCGGAGGTAATAGAGCGACTTGATGCCGAGCTCCCAGGCGCGGAAGTGGAGCATCAGCAGGTCCCACTTCTCGACGTCTGCCGGAATGAACAGGTTCAGCGACTGGGCCTGGTCGATATAGGGCGCGCGGTCGCCGGCGAGCTCGAGGATCCAGCGCTGGTCGATCTCGAAGCTGGTCTTGTAGCAGTCCTTCTCTTCCTGGCTGAGGAAGTCGAGATGCTGGACCGAGCCGCCCTGCTCGAGGATCGAGCTCCACACGCCTTCCGAGTTCTTCGACTTCTCGATCAGCAGCTTCTCGAGATAGGGGTTCTTGACCGAGAAGGAGCCCGACAGCGTCTTGTGGGTGTAGATGTTGGCCGGGATCGGCTCGATGCACGCGCTGGTGCCGCCGCAGATGATCGAGATGCTCGCGGTCGGCGCGATCGCCATCTTGCAGCTGAAGCGCTCCATCACGCCCATGTCGGCGGCGTCGGGGCACGGCCCGCGCTCGACCGCGAGCTGCATCGAGGCCTCGTCGACCTGCGCCTTGATGTGCTTGAACATCTTGAGGTTCCACGACTTGGCCATCGCGCCCTCGAACGAGAGGCCGCGCGCCTGGAGGAAGCTGTGATAGCCCATGACCCCCAAGCCGACGCTGCGCTCGCGGCTCGCCGAATAGGCGGCCTTCTCCATGCCGGGCTCGGCGCGTTCGATATAGTCGCTCAGCACATTGTCGAGGAAGCGCATCACGTCCTCGATAAAGCCCTTCTCGCCCTTCCACTCGTCCCAGGTCTCGAGGTTGAGCGAGGAGAGGCAGCAGACCGCGGTGCGCTCGTTGCCGAGATGGTCCTTGCCGGTGGGCAGGGTGATCTCGGAGCACAGGTTCGAGGTCGAGACCTTGAGGCCCAGGTCGCGGTGATGCTTGGGCATGTTCGAGTTCACGTGATCCGCGAACACGATGTACGGCTCGCCGGTGGCGAGGCGGGTCTCGACCAGCTTCTGGAACAATGCGCGCGCATCGACCTTGCCGCGCTCCGAGCCGTCCTTGGGGCTCTTGAGCGTCCATTCGCCGCCGTCGCGCACCGCTTCCATGAACGCGTCGGGGATGAGCACGCCGTGGTGGAGGTTGAGCGCCTTGCGGTTGAAGTCGCCCGAGGGTTTGCGGATCTCGAGGAACTCCTCGATCTCGGGGTGCGAGATGTCGAGATAGCAGGCGGCCGAGCCGCGGCGCAGCGACCCCTGCGAGATGGCGAGGGTGAGCGAATCCATCACGCGGACGAAGGGGATGATGCCGCTGGTCTTGCCGTTGAGGCCCACCGGCTCGCCGATGCCGCGGACATTGCCCCAATAGGTGCCGATGCCGCCGCCGCGCGAGGCGAGCCAGACATTCTCGTTCCACGTGTCGACGATGCCGCCCAGGCTGTCGGGCACCGAATTGAGGAAGCAAGAGATCGGCAGGCCGCGCCCGGTGCCGCCGTTCGAGAGGACGGGCGTGGCGGGCATGAACCACAGCTTCGAGATATAGTCGTAGATGCGCTGGGCGTGCGCGGCATCGTCGGCATAGGCCGAGGCGACGCGGACGAAGAGATCCTGATAGGTCTCGCCGGGAAGGAGATAGCGGTCCTTCAGCGTCTCCTTGCCGAACTCGGTGAGCAGGGCGTCGCGCGAGTGATCGACCTCGAGCGTGTAGAGCTGCGGCGCGACGGCGCGCGTGTCCTGGTCCTTGGCGGACTTGCGCGGTTTCGCCTTGGTCTCGGCGGCGATCGTGGCTTCGGCGACGGTATCGTTCACGCTGTTTTCCGTGTCCCTGAATTCCATGTCATCCGACCCCTTTTGACTCTGCACACGCCTCCTTCCGGGAGGCCTCGGTGCGACTCGGGGGCGGCTCGCCGATACTAGCATCGACACGGTCGGCACGAGAACAAAAAGCGTACTCCGCGCCGGCAGCCGGGCACGACAGAACCTGTTCCGCATATGGGTATGCGGTTGCGGTTCTACCAGTAGTTGAGCCTGCCCCTCAGTCCTACCACTATAGATTGTGCCAAACCGAGTCCCGGCACAAGGGGTTTAATCCGCCCTTAACCCAACGGTTCGTCGCTAAAATGACTCGGTTCGCAGACATGCCGGAGGTGCTGCGATGCCGCGACGCATGGTCAATCCTCGGGTCCCCGAAAGGCAAGAGAACACAGCGCGAACCGAAAAAATTTTCCGGGGGAGGAATCGGGGGACACAAGGGGTAGTGGCTGGGTTCTCAATCCTCCCCCGCCAGGGGGAGGTGGCACGCGCAGCGTGACGGAGGGGGCGGAATCACTGCGCTCAATTGGAGAGGGCACTGCTTACCTCCCCCTCCGACGCCTTCGGCGCCACCTCCCCCTGGCGGGGGAGGATTTGTATGTCGATCCCCCCAGACCAGCATTTCACGGGGCTTTCCGGCGGAGGTGACGCGCTCTAGGCTGTGCACCTGGCTTTTGGGGGGACGGCGGATGCGGATCGGGTTGCTGGCGCTGGCATTGGTGAGCACGCCCGTGGCGGCACAGGACATCGTTCTTCGCGAACTGCCTCCCGCCAGCATAGCCGTCGGCGAGAAGTCGATCGACGAGCTCCAGACGATGATGGCCTCGGGCGAATGGACCAGCGCGCGGCTGACCCAGGCCTATCTCGACCGGATCGCGGCGATCGACCGCAGAGGCCCGACGCTGCGCTCGGTGATCGCGGTCTCGCCCAACGCGCTCGCGCAGGCGCGGGCGAGCGACGCGCGACGCAAGGCGGGCAAGACCCTCGGGCCGCTCGACGGCATACCGGTGCTGATCAAGGACAATATCGACACGCGGGAGCTGCCGACGACCGCTGGCAGCCTCGCGCTGGTCGACAACCATACCGGCCGCGACGCGCCGGTGGTGGCCCTGCTCCGCGCGCAGGGCGCAGTGATCCTCGGCAAGACCAATCTCAGCGAATGGGCGAACATCCGTTCGAACAATTCCATGAGCGGGTGGAGCGCGGTCGGCGGGCTGGTCAGGAACCCCTATGCGCTCGATCGCAGCGCCTGCGGCTCGTCGAGCGGATCGGGCGCGGCGGTTGCGGCGAGCCTCGCGGCGGTGGCGGTGGGCACCGAGACCGACGGGTCGGTGGTCTGCCCCTCGGCGATGAACGGGCTGGTCGGGCTGAAGCCGACGCTCGGGCTGGTCAGCCGCACCCATGTCGTGCCGATCAGCCACAGCCAGGACACGCCGGGGCCGATGGCGCGCAGCGTAAGGGACGTGGCGACCCTCTTCTCGGCGATGGTGGGCAGCGATCCCAAGGACGCGGCGACCAGAGGCGCGGACAAATACCGCAAGGACTATGTCGCGGGACTCTCGTCGGGCGCGCTGAAGGGCATGCGGATCGGCTGGTGGAAGCCCGAGATGGATGCCGATCTCGCGGCGCGGTTCGACAAGGCCTTGGAGGAGCTGCGCGCCGCGGGCGCGATCCTGGTCGAAGTGAAGCTGCCCGAGCTGAAGGGGCTGGGCGATGCCGAGGGCGAAGTGCTCTACACCGAATTGAAGGACGACCTCGCCGCTTATCTCGCCACCACGCCGCCATCGGTGAAGGTGCGGACCCTGGCCGACGTCATCGCCTTCAACGAGGCGAACAAGGCGGTGGAGATGCAATTCTTCGGGCAGGAGAGCTTCCTCAAGGCCGAGAAGACGCGTGGGACCAAGGACGCCGAATATCTCGGCGCGCGGGCGAAATCCCTGCGGCTGGCGGGTGCCGAGGGGATCGACGCGATGCTCAAGGCGGCGAACGCGCAGATCCTGGTCACGCCGACCTACGGCACGCCCTGGCTGAGCGATCCCGCGCATGGCGACCAGTTCGGCGGCCCTTCGGCGAGCGAGCTGCCGGCGGTCTCGGGCTATCCGCACCTCACCGTGCCGATGGGGCTGGTCGACGGGTTGCCCGCGGGGCTCTCCTTCATCGGGACGGCTTATGCCGACGAACTGCTGCTCAAGGCGGGCTATGCCTGGGAGCAGGCGAGCAAGGCGCGGGTGGCACCGCGTTACCTGCCGACGGTGGCGGCCGATCTGGGGCCGCAAAAGCCCCGATAGGCTATTTGCTATCGCGCTCGAGCAGTTCCTCGCGCACATGGATCGCGCCGAGCGACATGCGCACCTCGATCAGGAAATAGACGAGCCCGGTCATCAACAGCAGCATCGAGACGACGAAGGCGACCGCGACGATTGCGCCGACATGGAGCCCGAACAGCCGCGAGACGAACATCAAGGCGACGACGAAGCAAGTCGCCAGCGCGCTGGCGACGCACAGGAAGATCGCCATGTTGATCACCGAGATGCGCCGGTCGATCAGCCGCAGCTCCCAGACGTGGCGGTCATGCTCGATCCCGGTCGAGCGGGGATGGAGCTGCTCGAGATCGCGCGCGCGATCGACGATGCGCGCGAGGCGGCCGACCATCACGTTGAGGATGGCGCCGATGCCGGCGAGCAGGAACACCGGCGCGATCGCGCTCTGGATCGTGTCGGCGACGGTGGAGAGATAGGGCCCCGGTATCATCGCCGCGGACTATGGCGCGGCTGGGCGCGCGCGTGAAGTCGTTACGCGCATGCCCTCACCGCTTGGTAACCCATGGCGGGTTACGATGGCCGCGATGACCAAGCCGATGCCGCTCGATACGTTCACGCGTCTCTCGCCTGCGCTCGCCGCCGACTGTGTCGACGGGCTGGCGGCGAGCATCGACGCCGTGGCTGCGCGCGCGGCACCCACGCACCGCTTCCTGCGCTATGGCTGGTTCGCCGCGGCGCTACAGGCCTATGGCGGTGCCGCGCGGACGCTGACCGTCACGCGCGAAGGCGAGCCTGCGGCGGCGCTGCCGATCGTGCGCGCCGGGCCCGGCTGGCTCGGGCTGGCGAGCGTGCCAGGATGCTATTGGCCGTTCCGCAGCTTTCCCGTGCGCGATGACGCCGGCGTCGAAGTGGCCGAGGCATTGCTTGCGCGGCTGGCGCGCGAGGCGAACGCCCTGCGGCTGGGGCCGGTCTATGACGGCGATCCCGGGCTCGAACTGCTCCGGGCGGCCGCCAGGGCCAAGGGCTGGGCGGTGCTCGACCGCTTCGTCGCCGACAGCTATCTCCTCGACATCGCCGCGCTCCAGGCCGAAGGTACCTGGCCGCGCAACTCGACGCTCCGGAAGAACCGCTTCCACGAGAAGCATCTCGCTGGTCATGGCGAGCTCGACTGGCGCTTCGTGTCGGGTGCGGACTGGGACCAGGACGCGTTCGACGCGCTGGCCGAGATCGAGCGCAGGAGCTGGATCGCGGCGCGCACCGACGGCTCGGACGCCAAGTTCACCGCGGAGGGCCATGGCGGCTTCTGGCGCGCGGCTTCGGCCGATCCGGCGATCGCCGCGATGATGTGGGCGGCGGTGCTGCGCGTCGACGGCACGCCCGCGGCCTTCTCGTTCGATCTCAATGCCGGCGCGCTGAAGTACGCGATCGCCAACAGCTACGATCCGGCCTTCGCCAAGCACTCGCCGGGCAAATTGCTCTATTATCGCAATCTCGTTCGTGCCGTGGCCGACGGGATGACGAAGGTCGACTGGGGCGCCGGCGACAGCGGCTATAAGCGCGTGATCGGCGCCGAGCGCGGCCCGGCGATCCGCGACTGGCTGTTCGTGCGGCCGGGCCTGCCCGCGCTGGCGGGCGGGATGCTGCGCGGGCTGTGGCGGCGGAGCGGGCACGAGCAGGCCAACTAACCGTCATCCCGGCGAACGCCGGGACCTCAGGCGACGGCGCGAGCAGCTTGCGGCACGAGATCCCGGCTTTCGCCGGGATGACGGTAAATGTCAGGCCGCGAACGCCTCGGCGTCGATCGAATAGAGCACATCCGCCGGCGCCATTGCGGCGGCCTTGAGGCCCATCGCCTCGGGAACGATCTGCGCGACGTAAAAGCGCGCTGCGGCGGCCTTCATGCCGAGGAAGGCGGGGTCGCCCTCCGAGCGCGCGGCGATGCGGCCGCTTTCCTCCATCAACCAGCCGCACACTGCGACCGAGAGCATCGTCAGGAAGGGATAGCTTGCCGCGAGCCGGTCGTCGGTGTCGGCACCGAGCAGATGCCGGCCGACTTCCTCGCACGCGTCGATCAGGCGGATCAGCTCGGCGTCCTCGGCATCGCCGCGCATCTCGGCGAGCAACGCGAACAGCGTGCCGCCATTGTCCATGCTGAGCTTGCGGCCGACCAGATCGGCGGCCTGGATGCCGTTGGTGCCTTCGTAGATCGGCGTGATGCGCGCGTCGCGGAAATGCTGGGCGGCGCCGGTCTCCTCGATATAGCCCATGCCGCCATGGACCTGGATGCCGAGCGACGCGACTTCGTTGCCGAGATCGGTGCCGTGCGCCTTGGCGAGCGGGGTGAGCAACTCCACCCGCGCCCTGGCCGCGGCGTCGCCGGCATGGCCGCGGTCGAGCTGGCCGAAGGCGTAATAGACCAAGGCGCGCGCCGCCTGGGTCTGCGCCTTCATGCGGAGCAGCATGCGGCGGACGTCGGGATGCTCGACGATCGCGGCGGGCGCGCCCATGCGGACGCCCTGGACGCGCTCGCGGGCATAGGCGACCGCGCGCTGGGTGGCGCGCTCGGCGACCTGCACGCCCTGCAGGCCGACATTGAGCCGGGCGTTGTTCATCATCGTGAACATCGCGCGGATTCCGCCCATCTCGCCGCCGATCAGTTCGCCGATACAGTCGTCATGGTCGCCGAAGCTGAGCACGCAGGTCGGCGAGGCGTGCAGGCCCATCTTGTGCTCGATCGAGACCACGCGGACGTCGTTGAAGGCGCCCGGAGTGCCGTCGGCATCGAGGCGGTACTTGGGCACGAGGAAGAGCGAGAGGCCCTTGGTGCCCGCGGGCGTATCCGGGGTGCGGGCGAGGACGAGATGGACGATATTGTCGGCCATGTCGTGATCGCCGAACGAGATGAAGATCTTGGTGCCCTTGATCCGGTAGGTGCCGTCGCCGACCGGCTCGGCGCGGGTCTTGAGCGCGCCGACGTCCGAGCCCGCCTGCGGCTCGGTGAGGTTCATCGTGCCGGTCCATTCGCCGGTGGCGAGCTTGGGGAGGTACAGCGCCTGCTGCTCGGGCGTGCCGTGATGCGTCAGCGCCTCGATCGCGCCGACGGTGAGGATCGGGGCGAGCGCGAAGCCCATGTTCGCGGTGCCGAGCGTCTCGAGCACGGCGATCGAGAGGCTCACCGGCAGGCCCTGCCCGCCGAATTCGGCCGGCGACCCGATCGTGCCCCAGCCCCCCTCGACATAGGCCTTGTACGCATCGGCGAAGCCCGCGGGCATCTTCACGCCGTCCTCGCTCCACTTCGGGCCGTCGGTGTCGCCCAGCCGCTCGAGCGGCGCCCATTCGCCCGCGGCGAACTGGCCGGCGCCGTCGAGCACCGCGTCGGTCATCTCGGCGGCTTCCGCGCTGATCTCGGCGAGGCGAACGACATGCTCGAGCACGAAGCGCTGCTCGGCGGTGGCGGGGGTGAACGTCATGACCTTTCGGGGCCTCTCTTGTGGTCTTGTTTCCCGCGATATAGCCCCCCTCGCGTGAGCCCGACAAATCCCCGCATCTTACCCTACGGCACGGCTGCGATCGCCGAAGCGGCGGAAGTGATTCGCGGCGGCGGATGCGTCGCGGTGCCCACCGAAACCGTCTACGGACTCGCCGCCGACGCCAGCGATTCGCGCGCGGTGGCGGGGATATACGAAGCCAAGGGGCGGCCGAGCTTCAATCCGCTGATCGTGCATGTGCCCGAGCTCGCGGCGGCCGAGACGATCGCGATCTTCGACGATGCGGCACGCGATCTGGCACGGCGCTTCTGGCCCGGGCCGCTGACCCTGGTGCTGCCGCTGCGGCCCGGGGCGGAGATCGCCGCATTGGTCACCGCAGGGCTCGATACGATCGCGATCCGAGTGCCCGATCACCGCGCGATGCAGGCGCTGCTCGACGCGACCGGGCTGCCGCTCGCCGCGCCTTCGGCCAATGCGAGCGGGTCGATCAGCCCGACGCGCGCGGCGCATGTCGCGGCGAGCCTGGCGGGGCGCATCCCGCTGGTGATCGACGATGGGCCGACCCCCGCGGGGCTGGAGTCGACGATCGTGCAGGACGGCCGGATCCTGCGGCCGGGGCCGCTCGACGCTGCGACACTGGGGCTCGAGCATGCGGCGCCCGAGGGCAGGATCACCGCGCCCGGGCAGCTCGCCAGCCACTATGCGCCGGGCAAGCCGCTGCGGCTGAATGCGCGCGAACGCGAGCCGGGCGAATGGCTGATCGGCTTCGGCGGCGTTCCGGGCGACGATACGCTTTCGATCCGCGGCGATCTCGTCGAGGCGGCCGCGAACCTGTTCGACGCGCTCCACCGCGCCGACGCGTCGCCCGCGGCGCGGATCGCAGTGGCGCCGGTCCCCGGGACCGGCATCGGAATCGCGATCAATGACCGGTTGCGCCGGGCCGCACATCCGCGCTGAGCGTTACTTCGCTTTACTTTACTTTCCTCCAGGCGGGGCTACACTTCCGCGCATATCCCCAGGCACTTGAGGCTAAAGCGAAAACAGCGGGAGGGAAATCATGACCAACGTGCAGCGCGGGCTTGCCGAGGCGATCGGCACTTTCTGGCTGGTTTTCGGCGGGTGCGGGAGCGCGGTGCTCGCCGCGGGGATTCCCGATCTCGGCATCGCTTATGCCGGCGTCTCGCTGGCGTTCGGGCTCACAGTGCTCACCATGGCCTATTCGATCGGCCATATCTCGGGCTGCCACCTCAATCCGGCGGTGACGATCGGGCTCTGGGCGGGCGGGCGTTTCGCGGCGCGCGACATCCCGCTCTACGTGATCGCGCAGGTCCTGGGCGCGGTGATCGCCGCGGCCCTGCTCCAGGTCATCGCGAGCGGGGCGGCCGGCTTCACGGGCGGGCTCGCCTCGAACGGCTTCGGCGTGCATTCGCCGCACGGCTATTCGGTCGCGGCGGGCGCCACGATCGAGGTCGTGCTGACCTTCATGTTCCTGCTGATCATCATGGGATCGACCGACAGCCGCGCTCCAGCGGGATTCGCGCCGATCGCGATCGGGCTGGGGCTGACCCTGATCCACCTGATCTCGATCCCGGTGACCAACACCTCGGTCAACCCGGCGCGCTCGACCGGGCCTGCGCTGCTCGAGGGCGGGATCGCGCTCCAGCAGCTCTGGCTGTTCTGGCTGGCGCCGATCGCGGGCGGCGTGATCGGCGGGACGGTCTACCGGCTGCTCGGTGCCGAGGCCGGCAAGCGCCCGCCCGTCGAAGGCGAGGCGTTGCCGGCGGAGTGAGGCGCTGACAACCCGTTCGCCCTGAGCTCGTCGAAGGGCAGTCCTTTCTTCCGTCCTGAGATAGAGAAGAACGGTGCTTCGACAAGCTCAGCACGAACGGAGATGGGCTACGCCGCCGCGCCTTCCTTCAGCCGATTGGCGAAGCTCTTGCGCAGCTTCCGGAGCTTGGGCGGGATCACCGCGAGGCAATAGGGGTTCCGCTGACCCTCGCCCTGCCAATATTCCTGGTGGTAATCCTCGGCCGGATACCATTCGGCCAGCGGCTCGATCGTCGTGACGATCGGTGCGGGCCAGTCGGGCCGGGCGCGCTCGATCGCTGCGCGCGCCTCGGCCTCCTGCTCGGGCGAGTGCGGGAAGATCGCCGAGCGATATTGGGTGCCGATATCGTTGCCCTGGCGGTTGAGCTGGGTGGGGTCGTGCGTGGCGAGGAAGATGTCGAGCAGATCGCCATAGCGGATCTGGTCGGTGTCGAAGGTCACCCGGATCGCCTCGGCATGCCCCGTATCGCCGCCGCAGACCTGCTTGTAGGTCGGGTTGGGGACGGTGCCGCCGATATAGCCGCTCTCGACCTTGCTCACGCCCACCACGTCGTTGAACACCGCCTCGGTGCACCAGAAGCATCCGCCGGCGAGCGTCGCGGTTTCGACTGTCATTTCGTTCTCCTTGTCGCGCCCAACATAGGTGGGGGTTGGCGGAGCGCAATCGCGGCTCTAGGCGGGGCCGCGTAAAGGGAGACGGGCATGCGCGACGGTACGGTGCTGGTGACGGGCGGTGCGGGCTATATCGGCAGCCATGCGGTGCTGGCGCTGCTCGATGCGGGCTGGAAGGTGGTGGTGGTCGACAATCTCGTCACCGGCTTCGACTGGGCGGTCGACAAGCGCGCGAAGCTGGTCGTCGCCAATATCGAGGACGAGGACGTCGTGCGCGCCACCATGCGCGACGAGGGCGTGATCGCGGTGATGCACTTCGCCGGATCGGTGGTGGTGCCGGAATCGGTCAGCGACCCGCTCAAATATTATCGCAACAACACCGTGGCGAGCCGCTCGCTGATCGAGAGCGCGGTAGCGTCCGGGGTGAAGCATTTCATCTTCTCCTCGACCGCGGCGACCTACGGCATCCCCGAGAAGGTGCCGGTCTCCGAAGACAGCCCCAAGTCGCCGATCAACCCGTACGGCATGTCCAAGCTGATGACCGAGTTCATGCTGCGCGACGTGGCGGCAGCGCATCCGATCAACTATTGCGCGCTGCGCTATTTCAACGTCGCCGGTGCCGATCCCCAGGGCCGCTCGGGCCAGTCGACCGCGGGCGCGACGCACCTGATCAAGATCGCGGCCGAGGCGGCGACGGGGAAGCGCGCGGCGGTATCGGTGTTCGGCACCGACTTCGCCACCGAGGACGGTACCGGGGTGCGCGACTATATCCACGTCACCGATCTCGCCGCGGCGCATGTCGACGCGCTCGACCTGCTGATCGCGCGGCCTGAGGAGAGCCACACGATGAACTGCGGCTATGGCCGCGGCTTCTCGGTGCTGCAGGTGCTCGACGCGGTCGACCGGGTGACCAACCGGACGATCGAGCGGAAGCTGGAGGGGCGCCGCGCGGGCGACCCCGACGCGCTGGTGGCGGACAACCGCAAGATCCTGAGCACACTGCCGTGGCGGCCGAGGCACGACGATCTCGAGGGGATCGTCAAGGACGCGCTGGCCTGGGAGCGCAAGCTGGCCGAGCGGCAGGGCTGACGCGGGCCGACCGACTGGCTAGCGCTTCCTGCGGAACAGCCTCAGCTCCACTCCCCACCACAGCAATGCCCAGATGCTGCCGAAGGCCCAGCCGGCGAGGACGTCGCTGGGCCAGTGGACGCCGAGATAGACGCGGCTCGCGCCGATCAGGCCCACCAGCAGCATCGCGACGCCGAGGACGAAGCCGCGCATCCGCCAGCCGCGCACCACGGGGAAAAGCAGGGTCGCGACCGTGAGATAGACGATCGCGCTGTTGGCGGCATGGCCGCTTGGGAAGCTGTGCGACGCTTCCTCCATCAGCCGCCCGACCAGGTCGGGGCGCGAGCGGGCGATCAGTGCCTTGACCACAGTCACCGCGAGCGCGCCGAGTGTCGTCGCGGCGAGCACGAGCAGCGACGAGCGCCAGCGCCGCCGTAGCGCGAGGAAGCTCGCGGTGACGAACACGACCAGGGTCAGCACCGTGGTGCTGCCGAGCGCGGTCATGTCGCGCACCGCCGAGGGCAGCCAGTGCGGCCCGAGCGGTTGTTCGGGATGGCCGGGGACGCGCATCGCGAGGATGATCGCGCGGTCGATCGCGGCCGCGTCGCCCTCCAGGATCTCGTGGCCGAACCAGACCATGCCGAGCAGCAGCAGCGCCACCGCTCCGAGGATGACGATCGGCCAGGGGATGCGGCGCGACGCCGTCTTTTCGGCTTCGAGGTCGACGACCGGTTCGGGGAGCGGACTGTCCATCCGCCCCCTATTAATGCGCGCGGATCAGAGTTGCACCCGGAGCGTCGCGCGCAGGTCGCGGCCGGCGAGTGGGGCATAGTCCTTGAGCACGCTGGTGTGGCGCCGCGCCTCGACGTCGAAGAGGTTGTTCGCCGAGAGTGTCAGGCTGGTGTGCGAATCCGCGCCGAACGGCTTCCACGAGAGCGAGGCGTTGACGAGGGTGAAGCCGTTGGTCGGCGTCTCGAAAGCGGTGATACGGTCCTGCGCGAAGCTGTGCTCGACCTCGACCCGGCCGGTGAGCGTGTCGGACTGCGCCTCGATCCCGCCCATCACGCGGAGCGGCGGGATGCGCGGGACGGGTCCCTGGTCGACCAGCTCGGCATGGACATAGTCCGCCAGCGCATCGGCGTTGATCGCGAACTTGCCGAGCTGCGCGAGCCGCGCCGAACCCTCGACCTCGAAGCCGTAATAGCGGGCATCGGCCTGGTTGTACTGGAACACCGGCAGATCGTCCTCGATCGCGCCGGTGGGGGCGTCGTAGATATAGTCGGTGAACCAGTTGTAATAGGCCGCCGCCGACAGGCTCCAGCCGTCGCCCGAGCCCTTGAGCGTGCCTTCGATACCCCAGGCCTTTTCGGTGGTGAAATCGGGGTTGCCGATCTCGAACGCCTGGGTGCCCGCGTGCGGACCGTTGGCGAACAATTCCTCCTGCGTCGGCGCGCGCTCGCTGCGCGAGACGTTGATGCCGAGCCGCAGATGATCGGCGAGCGCATAGCTCGCGCCGAGCGAGGCCGAGAGACTATCGAAGCTGCGATCGGTGCGCGGGTTGCCGATGTCCGCGTCGGCCTGCGCGGTGAGGTGGTTATGCTCGTAGCGCAGGGCTGCCTCGGCTTTCAGCTTGCCGAAGTCGAGCGACTGGAGCGTGAACAGACCGTATTGGTTGCTCTCGGTGCGCGGCAGGAACTTCTCCTCGCCGACGATGCGCGTGTTGCGCGTCGAGAACTGGCCCCCGGTGACGCCTTCCCAGAGCCCATGCGTCTCCTGAACCAGCTCGAGCCGGCCTTCGAGGCCCTGGCTGTAGAAGGTGGTGCCGACCTCGCCGGTGTCCTCGATCTCGCTGTGCCGATAGTCGGCTGCCGCGAGGCGCATGCGGATCTGGTGGATGCCCGCGGTCTCGGTGAGGATGTCGCCGCGCAGGTCGAAGCGCGTCTGCTTGGCGTGGAGCCGGACCGCCTCGGCCTCGACCGCGGGGTCGAGCGAATAGCGGATCGGCACGCCGTAGAGGCTGTCGTAGCGCGACACCGAGAAGCCGAGGTTGCCGGACTCGTCGACGATCGCCGCTCCGCCCGCGATATCCCAGGTGCGGGCGGCGGTGTTGGGGATCTTGCCCTTGAGATCGGCGAGCGCCTGGATGTCGGGGTCGGCGCTGGCCGCGGCCTGCGCGCGCAACGCGGGGGTCAGCACATAGCCGCCGCTCCTGAGGTCGCCGGTCTTGGTGTAGCTGCCATCGGCATGGACGACGAGCTTGCCCGCCACGGGCACGTCGACCACGCCCGAGACCGCGCGCTCGTCGGCGGCGCTGCCATAGGTTGCGATGCCGTCGAAATGGAGCGGGCTTTCGGCCATGCGGCGCGGGATGCGGCTGTCGATCACGTTGACCACGCCGCCGATCGACGAGGGGCTGAACAGCAGGGCCGAGGGGCCGCGCAGCACTTCGATCCGGTCGGCGGTGAGCGGGTTGATGATCGCGGCATGGTCGGCCGAGGTGTTCGACACGTCGATGCTGCCGATCCCGTCGATCAGCAGCCGCGCGCGATCGCCGGTGAAGCCGCGGAGCACCGGCCGCGAGGCGTTGGGGCCGAACGAGGTCGCCGAGACGCCGGGCTGCGAGGCGAGCGTCTCGCCGATCGTCGGGCGCATCTCGCGCGTGAGCTCCTCGGCGGCGAGGATCGCGGTCCCACCGAGCACGTCCGCCGTGGCGCGGGCGCGCGTGCCGGTGATGACGACTTCCTGCGCCGGCTGGTCATGGTCCTGCGCATCGGCCGCGGACGCATCGGCCGTCGTGTCGCCGGCCGGGGCGGCGACGGGCTTTTCCTCGGCATGCGCCGGCAAGGCGATCAGGGTGGCGGTGGCAAGCAACAGGCTACGCAACATGGACAGGTCCCGGACGGAAGGGTTGCCGCTGCGCTAGCCGCGATGATATAAAGTATCAACACCCTTTCGTCGCGGATCGCGCGCGCTCCGGCCGTTCGCGTCTCGTCCGCCGCGCCGCCGTCGCCTGGGCGATGGTCAGGTTATCGCCCCAGAAGCAGTCGCGCCTGCGTGCCCCAGCCGCCGATGAAGAGGTCGTCGATCTTGTCCCCGTCCACGTCGCCCACCGCCATGCTCCAGCTTCGGCCGACGACCGTTCCGGGGAAGGTCGCGGCGGTGGCGTCGCGGAAGCGGCCCTTGCCGTCATTGGCGTAGGCGCGGACCTGGAGCGGCGCGAAGCCGGGGACCGCGATGGCACCAAGGATGATGTCGGGATGGCCGTCGCGGTTGAAGTCCATGACGGTGCCGCCCCAGCTCGAGAAGCGATTGGCGGGGAGCCGCTGCGCCGTCTCGTCGACGAAGCGGCCCGCGCCATTCTGGACGAGCAGCCGCGCCTGCGGGTCCTTCTCCCATTTCCCGGCATTGCTCGTCAGGTTGAGGAGCAGGATGTCGGGCCGCCGGTCGCCATTGGCGTCGAATATATGGACTTCGCGCGTCTCCAGCGGCGTGACCTGGTCGAGCCTGTCCGACGCCTCGGCGAAGCGGCCCTTGCCGCCGTTGACCAGCAAGCGGGTAGGGGGCGCCTCGGTCGCCACGACCATGTCGAGGTCGCCGTCGCCGTCGAGATCGGCGAGCGCCACGCCCTGGGCCTTGTTCTTGATCGCGGGCAGATGGGTGTCGGTCGCGGCGACGAACCAGCCGGGGCGGCGGGGATCGTTCAGCCACAGGAGGTTGCGGCCACCATCCTCGCCTTTCTCGCCCGAGTTGCCCGAGTTGCCGACAAGGATGTCGGGCAGGCCGTCGCGGTTCACGTCGCCCACCGCCAGGCCGTTGCCCACGCTCATCGCGGGCAGCCGCGCGCTCGCGTCGACGAAGCTGCCGTCGCCGCGGCCGAGGAAGAACTGGTGCACCCGATCATCCTCGGCGACGAAGACCAGGTCGACATGGCCGTCGCGATCGAAATCGGCGGCGCGGACATGCTCTGTGTCGTGCGCGCGCTGCCCGAATACGCCTTCGCGCCAGGCGAAGCGGCCCCGGCCGTCGTTGACGTAGAGCCGGTTGGGCGCGCCCTCTACCGCGAGCGCGGCGTCGAGATCGCCGTCATGATCGAAATCGGCCAGTGCGATGTCGAGCGCGTGCAGATCGGGCGCTTGCGGCACATGCGTCGCCGTCACGTCGCGGAAGGCTTGTGGTGTGGGTTCCTGCGGTGCCTGGGCGTGGCAGGCGCTGGCCGTCAGGAGGGCGAGGGCCAGAAGCAGTGGTCGGTGGTCGTTTGCCATGGAATCCATCGCGCAACCCACCTCCCTCTTCGTCATCCCCGCGAAAGCGGGGACCCATCTCCGGGGCTATCCACCAGCGCGCCGGCCCAGCTTGCCGACCGCTTTGGAGATGGGCCCCCGCTTTCGCGGGGGTGACGGGTTTTGAACAGGCGCCCGTCTCCTAGATCACCCCCGCCTTCAGCTGCTTGACCGCATGATCGGCCGCGCGCGCGGTGAAGGCCATGAAGGTGAGCGACGGGTTCACGCAGGAGATCGAGGCCATCTGCGCACCGTCGGTGACGAAGAGGTTGGCCGCGTCGTGCGCCTGGCTCCACTTGTTGAGCACCGACTGGCGCGGGTCCGCACCCATGCGCGCGCCGCCCATTTCGTGGATGGCATCGCCGGGAACGTGCTCGCCGTGATAGCTCGTCACGTTGAGCAGGCCCGCCGCCTTGAGCATCTTCTCGCCCTCGGTCACCGCATCGTTCATCATCTTGATCTCGTTGTCGCGGAAGGTGACGTCGAAGCGCATCAGCGGGATGCCGAACCGGTCGACCTTGTCGGGGTGCAGGCTGACGCGGTTGTCCTCATAGGGCAGGCATTCGCCGAACGCGCCCATGCCGAACTTCCAGCCGCCATATTGGCGCATGCCGTGCTTCATCGATGCGCCGAAGCCTTGCGGATAGGCGGGGTCGCGCCGTGCGCCGCCCTGATAGCCATAGCCGCGCTTGAAGCCCACGCCCTCCTCGCCGCCGACATTGCGGAAGCGCGGAACATAGACTCCGCCCGGCCGCCGGCCATATTCGATATATTCGGTCATGCCCGGGATGTCGCCCGAGACGCCGACGCGGAAGATATGGTCCATCACATAGCGGCCGAGCGTGCCGCTGGTGTCGAAATGGCTCTTGCCGGTCCCGGGGATCCGCGAGTTCATCAGGATCTGGGTCGATGCCATCGCCGAGGCGCAGAGGAAGACGAGGCGCGCGGGGATCACCTCGGCCTGGCGGGTCTTGGTGTCGACCACGCGGACGCCGGTGACCTTCTTGGTCTTGGGGTCATATTCGAGGTTGGAGACGACCGCGTCGGAACGCAAGGTCAGCCGGCCCGTGGCGCGCGCGGCGGGCAGGGTGACCGCCTGGGTCGAGAAATAGGCGCCGAACGAGCAGCCGCGCCCGCACTGCGCGCGGAACTGGCACTTGGAGCGCCCCTGCGCCTCCTTGTCCTCGGTCATGTTGGACATGCGGCAGTTGATCAGCTTGCGCCCGGGCGACGTCGTCTCGAGCCGTTCCTTCACCCACTTCTCGGCGATGTTCATCGGGATCGGCGGCTGGAACTGGCTGTCGGGCAGCTGCGGCAGGTTCTCGCGGCTGCCCGAGATGCCGGCATATTTCTCGACATAATCGTACCAGGGCGCGAGGTCGTCGTAGCGGATCGGCCAGTCGATCCCGACATTCTCGCGCTTGTTCACCTCGAAATCTTCAGGCGACCAGCGGAAGCTCCAGCGGCCCCAGATCAGCGACTTGCCGCCGACCGCGCCCGGGCGGATCCAGTAGAATTTCTCGCCCTCGCCATAGGCATAGGGGTTGAGCCGGTCGTTGTTGTAGAACTTCCGGGTCGCCGGCGAGACATAGCCATATTTCGCGATGAAATAATCGCTGTCGAGCAGCCCCTTGGGCATCATGTCGCGGGCGGGGATCTCGAAAGCGGGCTTGCCGTCGAAATCATAATCCTCGCCATGCTCGACCATCACCCCGCGGTCGAGCACCAGGACCTTGAGGCCCTTCTCGGTCAATTCCTTCGCCGCCCATCCGCCGCTCACTCCGGAGCCGATGACGATCGCATCGAACATGTCGGCCATCTCTATGATCCTCGAATAAAGTTACGCGTGCAGACGGCTGAGCGTCGCGAAGCTGGTCTGGATGTCGGGAAGATACGGCGCGGGCGACTGATCGTTCTCGACGTAGAAATGCTTCACGCCGGCGGTGCCGTTGAGCGCGAAGATGTCGGCGAAGTTCACCACGCCCTTGCCGACGCTGGTCATCTTGCCGTCGGCGGTGCGATCCTTGACGTGATAGGCATAGATCCGCCCCGGCAGGCGCTTGATGATCGCCTTGGGATCCTCGCCCGCGGCGATCGCCCAGAACAAGTCGAGCTCGATCTTGACCAGGGCCGGATCGGCATCGGCGATCAGCGTGTCGAACAGGCTGGTGCCGCCCGGCTTCACGGTGAACTCGAAATCATGGTTGTGATAGGCGAAGCCGATGCCCGCCTTCTTCAACTGCTCGGCATAGTGGTTGAAGTTGGCGACCGCCGCCTTCCAGGCCTCGGCATTGCGGTGGGCGTCGCCCATGTAGGGCACGACGATCGTGTCGGCGCCCAGCGTCTTGGCCATCTTCACCGCGCCGTCGAAATCGCCGCCGAGCGCCTCGTAGCCGACATGGATCGAGGGCGACTTGAGCCCCAGCCGGTCCATCGTCTTGCGGAGCGCGGCATGGTCCATCTTGTCGTAGCCGCCGCCGCCGAACTCGACTTCGCGATAGCCGATCCCCGCCACCTTCTCGAGCGTGCCCATCGGGTCCTTCGAGAAGAGCTCGCGCACCGTGTAGAGCTGGAGGCCGATGGGCTTGCGCTTGCTACCCTTGGCCAACAGCGGGCCCGCCGCCAGCGTCGTCGCGAATGCGGCGCCGCCCGCGATCCATTGCCGTCGGTTGATCATCATGACGAGAAGACCTTGTTGACCTGGGAATAGGGATAGGCGCCGTCATACCGGCCCGGGACGGGCAGATATTCGCGCTCCTGGGTGATGCCGACCTCCGAGGTGAAATAGCCGGTGATCACGAGCTGGCGGAACTTCTCGAAGAAGTCCTTTCCGCCGGGAAACTTGTCTTCCATCGCCAGCGTGAGCAACGCGTCCTGCTGCGCGGGTGTCGCCTTGGCGGCGGCGATCTTGTAGTCGGCCTGGGCACGCGCCTCGATCGCGTCGAGGCCGGCGAGGATCGGCTTGCGATCGTCGGGGCCCGCCCAGTCGGCGAGCAGCTTCTCGATGAAGGCGGGCACGCCCGCGGCGATGGCGCCCGGCGTGTCGGTGGTCGGCATCACGCGCTCGCTGAGCGCGGTCATCAGCGCGCGCTGCTCGGCGGTGAATACCGGGGCGCTCGGCGGGCCGTCGCTGATCGGGGTCGCTTGCGCCTTGGCTGCGCGGGCGATCGGCGCGAACAAAGCGGTGCCGAACATCGCGACCATGCCCGCAAGGGCGTCTCTGCGATCGATGATCATTTCACTATACCCTCAAAGTCGTAGCTCGCCGCCGCTTCGGGCAGCGGGCGTACCCAGATGTTGCGGAACGAAACCGGTGAGTTGTGATCCTGGAGCTGGATCGGCGCGGCATCGCCATGCGCCTGATAGGTGCCGAGCTTGCGCCAGATCGTGCCGCCCAGCCAGGGCTGGCGGTTCTGCACCAGCACGCCGTTCAGGAAGGCAGTGATATAGGCGGGGCGCAGCAACTTGCCGTCGGGCCCGAAATGCGGACGCTCGAAGACGATGTCGTAGCTCTGCCACTCGCCGGGCTTGCGCGACGGGTTCACCAAGGGTGGCTTCCAGCCGTAGATCGCGCCGACGGTGCCGTCGGCATAGGTCGGGTTCTGATAGCCGTCGAGGATCTGGATCTCGTAGCGCTGCATGAACCAGATGCCGCTGTTGCCGCGGTCCTGCGAGCTCTTGGTCGGCGGGTTGGGCGAGCGGAACTCGAGATGGAGCTGGACGTCGCCGAAGCTCTGCTTGCTGACCAGCGCGTTCTCGCCGCCGCCGCCCGCGCGCGGCACCGAAGTCGCCGCGCCGTCCTTGACCGTCCACGGCGTCGCCTGGGGCTGCCAGGCGTCGAGCGACGTGCCGTCGAACAGCACCACCGCGTCCGAAGGCGGTGCCCCCGGCGTCGCGGCCGGCGTCACCACCATCGGGTAGGGCCGGTCGGCGTCGTGGACCTTCCACTTGCCGTCGGGCAATGTCGGCGTGTCCCTGAAGCCGGGCTTCTCCTGCGCGGTGGCGGGATTTCCCGCTGCCACGACCACCGCCACCGCGGCGCCCCATGCGATACGCTTCACTCGTCCCTCCCTCATGCCGCGTCGATTGCGCGATAGGCGGCGACCAGCCGCTCCTCGCCCGCGCGACCCTCGATCGAATTGCCGTGCTCCATGCCGATCACGCCTGCGAACTTCTTCGCGCGCAGCCAGCGGACCACGTTCTGATAATTGACCTCGCCCGTGCCGGGCTCCTTCCGGCCGGGATTGTCGCCGAATTGGATATAGGCGATTTCGTTCCAGCAGATTTCCATCGTCTTGATCAGGTGACCCGCCTGGATCTGCTCGTGATAGAGGTCGGCGAGCACCTTCACCGCCGGGCTGTTCACGCCCCTGGCGACGGCGAAGCCCTGCGGGATGGTCTGCAGGAACACGCCCGGATGGTCCACGATCGTGTTGAGCGGCTCCATCACCATGACGAGGCCGTGCGGCTCTACGATCTCGGCGGCGCGGCGCATCGTATCGATGATGCGGCCGGTCTGGATCTCGACCGGCAGCCGGCGGTCGAGGAAGCCGGGGACGACCGTCATCCACTTGGCGTTCAATCGCTTGGCGACGTCGATCGAGGCGCGGATGTCGGCGAGGAATCCTTGGCGCTCGGCTTCGTCATTGCCACCCAGCAACGGCCGCATCTCCCCCCACCGGGGCATGCTCGCGACGAACACGCCCATGGTCATGTTCCGTTGCTGGAGCGCGCGCGCCATCGCGACCTGCTCCTCGACCGGACGGCCCGCCGCCTCATTGTCCTCCCAGGCAGTGAAGCCCTGGTCGGCGGCGAAGGCGATCTGCTCGAGTCGGTTGCCGCGGCTCTTGAAGCTGCCCTCGTGCGGCGCGAAGCCCAGCGAGAAGCGCGCGGCGTTCCGCGTCGGGGCCGCGCGCGCCATCGTCGCCGCGCCCGCGCCGACGGCGCTTGCGGCCAGCACGGAACGTCGGGTCAGCTTCACGCGACCTCACCCGCCAGCGCCGCGCGCGACTTGCCGCGCTCGCGCAGCCAGATGAAGCCGAACACCGCCAGCAGCACCACCGGCAGGATCGCCAGCCGCTGGAACGACACCGACGCCGCCGCGTCCTCGACCGCCAGCTTGGCCGCGCCGGCCAGCTGCGCGAACGCCTCGGGCCCGCCGGCGAACTCGATCTTGGCCTTGTCGAACATCGCGCCGAGCAGCGGCAGCACGAAGAAGCTGGCGAGCGCGCCCGCCGATCCGACCAGCCCCATCGCCCAGGAGCCGCCGCGCGGATAGCGCTCGGCGACCGAGGCGAGCATCGTCGGCCACATCACGCAGACGCCCAGCCCCCAGATCGTCGACGCGATCACCGCCGCCACCGGCGTCTGCGCCTGGCTCAGCATGAACAAGCCGATCGCGGCGAGCAGGCTCGATACCCAGAGCAGCCCGGGGTTCGAGATCTTGTTGGCGAGTCGGCCCGCGAAATGGCGGAACACGAACATCAGCGCGTTGACGTAGACGAGCAGCAGGATGCCGCGCATGCCGACGCGGTTGGTGAGGGCAACGTCGATCCACTGACCCGGTGCGAGCTCGGACGCGGCGGTGAGGAACATCGCGCCGAACCAGATGAAGAAGCTCGGGCGGCGGAACACTTCGCTCACCATCTCGCCGAAGCTGACGCCGCTCTCGGCGCGCAGCGGCGGCGGGAAGGTCGTGGTCGCGGCGATCGCCACGGTCGCGACCGCGGGGATCATCACCAGCGCCATGATGCCCTGCCAGGGCAGAGTCGCCGAGAGGAAGAAGCCGACGAGCCCGCCGACGATGATCCCGCCCGGGAACCAGGCGTGGAGCACGTTCAGCCGGTGGGTGGTGTCCTCAGGGTATAGCTGCGCGGTCAGCGGGTTGATCGCCGCTTCGGTCAGCCCCCAGCCGATGCCGCTGAGCAGCATGCCGAACCAGACGAGCGTGTAGACGGTCATGCCGGTCGCGAGATTGCCCGCGGTGACTATCAGCAGCGGGCCGAGGATGAAGCACAGGCCCGCGCCGAGCAGGCAGCGCTTCATGCCGATCTGGTCGAGGAAGGCGCTGGCGACGAACAGGGTGATCGCGAAGCTGAGGAACGCCGCGCCCAAAGCCGCGGCGAGCAGCTCGCCCGCCTGCAACGGCGCGATCGGATCGATCCACTCGGCCTTGAGCCCGCTGGCGATCGCCCCGCGGATCGCGAGGCTCGAGGCGGCGGTGAACAGGGCGAGCACGCCCAGCCAGAACAGCCTTGCCTTGTTGAATGTCGTGGCCATTTTCTGGCTCCCTCCCCTTATCGTTCTTGCCCGCCCGATCGTAATGTCGTCAGCTCAGCCCCAGCAGCTTGCGGTTGAGCCCCGGATCGCTGCCTCCGGCGAAATCGTCGAAAGCCTTGTCCGCCCGTCGGATCATGTGCGCCGCGATGAACGGCGCGCCTTCGCGCGCGCCGTCCTCGGGATGCTTCAAGCAGCATTCCCATTCGAGCACTGCCCAGCCTTCGTATCCGTACTGTGTCAGCTTCGAGAAAATTCCGCCGAAATCGACCTGACCGTCGCCGAGCGAACGGAAGCGGCCGGGTCGGTCGACCCAGTCCTGGAACCCGCCATAGACGCCCGAACGCCCGGTCGGATTGAGCTCCGCGTCCTTGACGTGGAACATCTTGATCCGCTCGTGATAGATGTCGATGAAGCTCAGATAGTCGAGCGCCTGCAGCACATAATGGCTGGGATCGTAGAGGATATTGGCGCGCGGGTGATTGTCCACGCCCGCCAGGAACCGCTCGAAAGTCACGCCGTCGTGCAGGTCCTCGCCGGGATGAATCTCGTAGGCGACATCGACGCCCTGTTCCTCGAACGCGTCGAGGATCGGCCGCCAGCGCTTCGCCAGTTCGCCGAACGCTTCCTCGACGAGTCCCGCGGGACGCTGCGGCCAGGGATAGAGATAGGGCCAGGCGAGCGCGCCCGAGAAGGTCGCGTGCGCGTTGAGCCCCAGCCGCCGGCTCGCCTTGGCTGCGAGGCGGAGCTGCTCGACCGCCCAGGCCTGGCGTTCGGCGGGCTTGCCGCGCAGCGCCTCGGGCGCGAATCCGTCGAACGCCACGTCATAGGCCGGATGCACCGCGACCAATTGGCCCTGGAGGTGTGTCGAAAGCTCGGTGATCTCGACGCCGGCCTCGCGGCAGGTGCCGGCGAGCTCGTCGCAATAATCCTGGCTCTCCGCCGCCTTGGCGAGGTCGATGCAGCGGCTGTCCCAGGTCGGAATCTGGACGCCGACATAGCCGGCTTCCGCCATCCAGCGCGCCGCCGAGGGCAGCGTGTCGAACGGCGCCGAGTCGCTCATGAACTGCGCGAGGAAGACTGCCGGACCCTTCATGCCAATCCTCCCCTCGATTCCACGCTCACTTCGACGTTTCGGCCTTGAGATAGGCGATCAGCGCGGCGCGCTTGGCGGGATCGGCGACCTTCATCACCATGCGCGTGCCCGGCACCTTCTGCGTCGGCGCAGTGAGGAATTGATCGAGCGTCTGCGCGTTCCAGACGATGTTCGATGCCTTGAGCGCCGGGGTGTAGGTATAGCCCGCAAGCGAGCCCGCCTTGCGCCCGAACAGGCCATGGAGATTCGGGCCCATGATGCTCTTGCCGCCCGCCGGAAGCGTATGGCACGCCTTGCAGGTGGCGAACGCAGCCGCGCCCGCGCTTTGGGCGGGAGGTGCGGCGACTGACGGCAACGCTGTCAGCGCTACCGCGCAGAATGTTGCCGCAACGGGCGGCAACATGATCAGAGATTTCATTATCCTCTCCGGTCTGGCAACGATCGGTTGCCTCATCTAGTCGGTTCGCGCCGCACCGCGCAACCATTTATCAGACTTAAATCGACGGAAGGAGAAGCGATGGACACGGGCACGCAGCCGAGAATACGCTACGGAATGGTGGGCGGCGGCGAGGGCGCGTTCATCGGCGCGGTCCATCGCATGGCGGCGGCGCTCGACGGGGAATATGCCCTGGTCTGCGGAGCGTTCAGCAGCGATGCCGGGCGTAATCGGCGCAGCGCCGAAGCGCTCGGCCTCGACTCCGCGCGCGCCTATCCCACGCTCGAGGAACTGCTCGCGGGCGAGGCCGCCTTGCCCGAAGACCAGCGGATGCAGGCGCTGGCGATCGTCACGCCGAATCACCTTCACGCCCCTGCGGCGATCGCCGCGCTCGATGCCGGCTTCCACGTCATGTCCGAAAAGCCGATGGCGCTGAACCTCGACGAGGCGCTGGCGATCGAGGCTGCGGTCGCGCGGAGCGGCAAGCTCTACGGCCTCACCTTCACCTATAGCGGCTATCCCTTGGTCGAGGAGGCGCGCGTGCGCGTCGCGCGCGGCGATTTCGGCGCGATCCGGCTGGTCCAGGCCGAATATTGGCAGGGTTGGCTCAGCCAGCCGATCGACCGCGACGGCCAGAAGCAGGCCGAATGGCGCACCGATCCCGCGCGTGCCGGGCTCGGCGGCTGCCTAGGGGATATCGGCACCCATGCCTTCCAGCTCGCCGAGCATGTCTCGGGCCTCGCGGTCGAGGCGCTCAGCGCCGATCTCACCATCCACGTCCCCGGCCGCCGCCTCGACGACGACGTCGCCGCGCTGCTGCGATTCGAGGGCGGCGCGCGCGGCGTGCTCAAGGCCACGCAGGTCGCCGCGGGCGAGGAGAACGGCCTCCGCCTGCGCGTCTATGGCGAGAAGGGCGGGCTCGAATGGTCGCAGATGGAGCCCAACACGCTGACCTTGCGCTGGCTGGACCGCCCCGCCGAGATCGTCCGAGCGGGCGGCCCCGGGCTCGATTCGCTGACGACCGCGCGGCTGCGGACCCCCTCGGGCCATCCCGAGGGCTATATCGAGGCCTTCGCCAATCTCTATCGCAGCTTCGGCAGCGCAGTGCGCGCGGGGGCGACGATTCCGCCGGCACAAGGCAAGGCCGACTGGTTCCCCGGCATCGCCGACGGCCTCAGGACGATGACCTTCGTCGAGGCGATGATCGAGAACAGCGCCGGCGCGGCGAAATGGACTTCGCTCGACAGCGTCCTGGCGGCGCGCCGAAGCGCCTGAGGGCTGCCCGTGTCCAGGGCGGACTGCGACGCGGACGCCCACCCCGGATAGGGGTGAGGCCTCATAGTCAAAACCCGTCACCCCCGCGAAAGCGGGGACCCATCTCCTACGGCATCCGCAAGCGCGCCGGTGCATTTGGCCACTCCCTCAGGAGATGGGCCCCCGCTTTCGCGGGGGTGACGATGATGGGAGCGAGCCTGTAGCCAAAACAATAGCTTAGTTGGAGGATTGCGCCCCGCAGCCCTCATCGCGACAATGCTCGACTCAATCAATTGACAAAATGATTTATTTAATTGAAGCTCCGAACCCTGACGATCGCGGCAGCGCCATGCCAAGCGATCGCGGCAAGAAGGAAGGGGCGTAAACGGCCCCGCTGGGAGAGGGTCGATGAGGGGATCGGATTTCCGCCCGCGCCGCAGGCTGCCCGTCGGCGCGGCACTCCTGCCGGCGGCGGCGTTCTGCCTGGCGCCGAGCGCGCCGGCCCTGGGTCAGAGCGTCGCGCGGAGCCAGCCGGTCGACGAGGCCAATCCCCTGGTCGGCACCGCGCCGCTCGATCGTCCCGAGCTGATCGGCAACGCGCCGCCCGCCGGCGAGCCGCTTTATTCGGGCCTGACTTCGCCCGGCGCGCGGCTCCCGCACAGCGCGGTCGAGGCGGCACCGGTCAATTCCAATGTCGAGCTGAGCTATCCTTGGGGCGTCGCGACGCCCTATTACTATACCAACCCGACGATGATCGGTTTCACCGGCGGCGGCGGGCCGAGCTATGGCGCGCGCGCCACGCCGATGCTGATGCCGATCGTCGGCAACTGGACGGTGCCGCCGGTCTATACCGAGGCCTATTACGACAAGGCGCAGGAGAAGGCGGCGCCGGGCTATTATTCGGTCTTCCTCGACACGTTCAAGACCAGGGTCGAGCTCACCGCCGCCCAGGCCACCGCGCTGATGCGCTTCACCTTCCCGGCCACCGAGCGCGCGCATGTGATCCTCAACCTGCAGGGCCGCGGCGGCAGCGTCGAGATCGTCGGCGACCGCACGGTGCGCGGCGTCGTCGCTGCTCACAACGACAACGAAGCGCGCGACGGCCGCTATTTCGTCGCGGAGTTCTCGAAGCCGTTCAAGCGCTTCGGCACCTTCCGCAAGGCACCGGGCAATGCGCGCGGCTACGGCATCGGCGACAAGGACGTCCAGCCGGGCACGCGCAGCATCGAGGGCGGCTTCGCGGGCGCCTATCTCGACTTCACGACGCAGGCGGACGAGGCGGTGCTGGTCAGGATCGCGCATGGCGCGAGCTACGAGGCGGCCGAGGCGCGGCTGCGCGCCGAGAGCCCGGGCTGGGACTTTGACGGCATGCGCGGCAAGGCGCGCGCGGCCTGGGCGGAGCTGCTGAACCGCGTGCAGGTGACCGGCGGTAGCCCCAGGCAGCGCATGATGTTCTATTCGACGCTGTTCCAGTCCTTCGCCAGCCCGCGGCTGGTCGCGCGCAAGGGCGAGGCGTTCACCGATGGCCACGGCAAGACCCAGGTCGCGAGCTATGACCGCTACGGCCCGGTGCCTTTCTGGGATACCGGGCGCAACCAGATCGTGCTGCTCGAGCTGATGGAGCCCGAGGCGGTCCGCGACATCATGCAGTCCGAGCTCGACATGGCGCGCGAGCGCGGGTTCATGAACAGCTCGTTCCACGGCGACAATGCCGTGTTCCTCTATCTCGGGGCGATGCGGCGCGGGATCGCGTTCGACTATGCGGCGGCGTACGAATTTCTCCGCAGGAACGCGGTCGATCCCAAGGGTCCGCGCGACTTCCTCGCCGAATATGACAGGCAAGGCTGGGTCTCCGACGAGATCCCCGCGGGCAATCCCAGCCCGCCTTATGCCGGCGGCAAGGCGGGCGCGGCCAAGACGCTCGAATATGCCTGGGACGATCATGCGATGGCCGAAATGGCCGATCGGCTCGGAAGGCGCGACGATGCGCGGCGCTTCCGCAAGCGCGCGGCCAACTGGCGCAACGTCTTCGATCCCTCGATCGGCTTCGTTCGCGGGCGCACCGCCGACGGCAAGTGGATCGCGCCCTTCGATCCGGCCGAGCCCTATTACAACTTCATGATGAAGGAGGCCTCGGGCTGGTCGACCCTGTGGCTGGTGCCGCACGACGTGCAGGGGCTGATCGATGCGCTCGGCGGCCGCGCCGCGTTCAACGCCAAGCTCGATGCATTCTTCTCGAAGCCCTACGATCCCAAGGGCATCTGCCGCGACTGCACCGGCATGATCGGCCAATACGTCCATGGCAACCAGCCCGACCAGCAGGCGCCGTTCCTCTATGCGTGGAGCGGCCAGCCGTGGAAGACGCAGGCGCTCACTCGCCGCATCCTCGCCGATCTCTATGGCAGCGACGCCGCCGGCTATGGCTATGCCGGGATGGACGATCAGGGCGCGACGTCGTCCTGGTATGCGATGGCTGCGCTCGGCTTCTATCCGGTCGATCCGTCGAGCGACGAATATATCCTCGGCAGCCCGATCTTCGATCGCTCGGTGCTTCGGATGGGCAACGGCAAGACGCTGGAAATCGTTGCGAAAAACAACTCGGCCAGGAACCTCTACATCCAGTCGGCCACGCTCGACGGCCGGCCCTGGACCAGGCCGTGGTTCCGCCATGCCGATATCGCCAACGGCGCGAAGCTGGTGCTCGTGATGGGGCCGAAGCCCAACCATGCCTGGGGCAGCGCCCTCGGCGATGCTCCGCCTTCCCTGTCGCGGCACTGAGGAGAGAGAAGTGAAGATCCTCCCCGCCCTCCTCCTTGCGCTCCTTCCCGCCACCGGTGCCGCGGCACAGCAGGCGCCCGCGGCTCCGGATGCCGTCTATACCGGCGCGATCACCACGCGCTGGGGAAAGGCGGTGACGCCCGAAAATGCCTGGCGCAGCTATCCGCGGCCGCAGCTCCAGCGCGACAAGTGGCTCAACCTCAACGGCCTGTGGGACTATGCCATCGCCAAGGCCGGCACGCCGCAGCCACAGGCGATGGACGGCAAGATCCTCGTGCCCTTCCCGGTGGAGTCGCGCCTGTCGGGCGTCGCCCGGAAAGTGCTGCCCGAGGACCGCATCTGGTATCGCCGCACTTTCGCCGTGCCCGCCGGCTGGGTGGGGCAGAATGTCAGGCTCAACTTCGGCGCGGTCGATTACGAGGCAATGGTCTGGGTCAACGGCGCGGTGGTCGGCGCACACAGGGGCGGATCGGACAGCTTCGGCTTCGACATCACCGCGGCGCTCAGGCCGGGCGCCAACGAGATCCTGGTGCAGGTCGTCGACCCGACCAGCGCCGGCAGCCAGCCGCGCGGCAAGCAGATCCTCGAGCCCGACGGCATCTGGTACACTGCGTCGAGCGGCATCTGGCAGACCGTGTGGCTAGAGCCGGTGCCCAGGCTCCACATCGCCGATGTCCGCGCGACGCCGAACATCGATACCGGCAGGGTCGAAGTCGACGTCGCGCTCAGCGCCTGGGCAAGCGACACCGACGCGGTGCGACTGAGCGTCAAGTCGGGCGGCAGGACGATCGCCTCGACCACCATCCGCGCCAACCGCCACGCCAGCATCGCGATCCCGGGCGCGCATCTCTGGTCGCCCGAGGATCCGTTCCTCTACGATCTCGTCGCCGAGCTGGTGACGGTGAAGGATCCCTGGGCCGGCAAGCCCGAGCGCGACCGCACGGCCTATGATTCGCGCTTCACCACCGGCGAGGCCGAGGCCTATGCCGCGGCGCAGGCGGTCGGGAGCCCGCGCGACACGGTCAAGGCCTATTTCGGGATGCGCAAGATCTCGGTCGGGCCGGGGACGGTCGCCGGCCAGCCGATGCTGCTGCTCAACAACAGGCCCTATTTCCAGAACGGCACGCTCGACCAGGGCTGGTGGCCCGACGGGCTGCTCACCCCGCCTTCGGAAGAGGCGATGCGCTACGACCTGGAGTTCCTGAAGAAGGCCGGGTTCAACATGGTCCGGAAACACATCAAGGTCGAGCCGGCGCGCTATTACTACGATGCCGACCGCATGGGCATGCTGGTCTGGCAGGACATGCCCTCGGGCGGCGGCGAGGACCAGTTCCTCGCCGGCACCAGCCAGAGTCAAGCGGTGCTCTCCTCCGACGTGATGAGCGACCAGCAGGCCGAGCTCTCGCAGATGATCGGCGATCTGCGTGCCTTCCCCTCGATCGTGCTCTGGGTGATCAACAACGAGGGCTGGGGCCAGTACGACTCGGCGACGCTCGCCCGTTTCGTGAAGGGCATGGACCCGAGCCGGCTGGTCGATGCCGACAGCGGGTGGCTCGACGTCGCGGCGCGCGATTCCGACATGCTCGACATCCATACCTATGAGGACGTGCCCAAGGTGCCGACCCGCCAGGCCGAGCGCGCGATCGTGATCGGCGAATATGGCGGGGTCGGGCGGCCGATCGAGGGGCATCTCTGGCGCGCGGGCAAGCGCAACTGGAGCTACCAGGTCGCCAGGGACGCCGACGACTATCTCGCGCGCTATCGGCGCAAGTTCGCGGAGATCGTCCGCCAGGCCAGGGTCCATGGGCTGAGCGCCGCGGTCTACACCCAGACCACTGACGTCGAGGGCGAGATCAACGGCCTGCTGACCTATGACCGCGCGGTCGCCAAGGCGCCGGCCGAGGCGTTCGCTCGAATGGCCAAGCCCTTGTGGGAATACGAGAAAAATACCGCCGCAACGCCCGCGGCGCCCTAGTCCGGACAGGATTTTCACGCCCGCGCGGCGGCCCGGCCAACGGGTCGTCGAGGGGGCAGAACGAACTGACCCGATCCAATTGACAAATTGTTTTTTATATTCAGGATTGGATCGTCGAGGTTGGTCGCGGCGCAGACCGCGGTGTCGACAATAAGCCGGAGGCGAAGACGTCCCGGCACATCTGGGAGGAGAGAGGGAAATGAAGGTTCACCGGATCGAGCGGTCTCGTGTCCATGCGCGCCAGCGCGTCGCACGCGACCTGATGCTGTCGGCCAGCGTGCTGGTCGCGATGTGCGGCACTGCGCATGCGCAGGATGCCCCCGCTAACCCGGATGCCGCAGCGGCGCAGGCCGACGCCGCCAGGGCACAGGCAGACGCCGCCGCGGCCCGCGCGGATGCCGCCGCCGCCCAGTCGGACGCGGCCCAGGCGCAGGACGAGGCGCAGGACATCGTCGTCACCGGCTATCGCCAGTCGATCGAGCAGAGCCTGTCGCAGAAGCGCGAGGCCAATGCGTTCGTCGACGTGATCACCGCCGAGGACGTCGGCAAGTTCCCGGACAAGAACGTCGCCGACGCGCTCCAGCGCGTGCCGGGCGTGATCATCGAGCGCGACGGCGGCGAAGGCAGCCGCGTCAGCATCCGCGGCCTTTCCTCGGACCTCACGCTCACGCAGCTCAACGGCAACTTCATCGCCTCCGCGGGCAACGATCCCTCGCGCTCGTTCGACTATCTGCTGCTGCCGGCGAACCTGATCGGCAGCGTCGAGGTGTTCAAGTCGCCCGAGGCGCGGCTCGACGAAGGCGGCGTCGGCGGCGTGATCATCAACCGCACCCGCAAGCCCTTCGACCTCCAGCCCTTCTCCGGCAACATCGCGGTCGAAGGCACCTATTCGGACGTGACGAAGAAGGTCGAGCCGCAGATCTCGGGCCTGCTCTCGTGGCGCAATGAGGACAAGACCTTCGGCGTGCTGCTCGGCGCGACCTATCAGGTGCGCACCAACCGCACGCTCGGCGCGAACACCGAGAGCTGGCACTGGTGGGCCGACGATTCGACCGCGACGCCGGCGACCGACATCAACGGCAACACCTATGCCAATGACGACGCGATCTCCTATTGGGACGGCGGTACGACGACCCGGAGCGGCACGCATTATGACGGCTATTGGGCGCCGCAGTCGGTCAACCAGTCGGTCCTGATCGGAAAGCGCAAGCGCCTCGGCATCCAGGCGACCGTGCAGGTCAGGCCCTTCGACAATCTCGAACTGACCGGGAACTATTTCCGCTTCCAGCTCAAGGGCAATCAAGTCAACAACGTGCTCAAGATCCCCGAATGGGGCTACGGCAACTTCTTCACCGACGCCCGCTTCGATCCGAGCGGGACCATCCTGCAGTCGGCCACCTTCGAGGTGCCGGCCGAAGGCACTCTCTGTCGTGCGAACGCCAATCCGTGCACGATGGAAACGCCGGCGATGCAGAGCTATTACGACCGCCAGCGCAGCGTCTCGAACACCTTCGACCTGCATGGCGACTGGAATGTCGGCCGCCTGAACGTGAACTTCGCGGTCGGCAAGACCAAGGCCTCGGGCGGCCCGTCGTTCCAGTTCTTCGTGCAGGCCAAGCCGCGCAAGGTCACCGGCGCCGGTGCCGCGGGCAACGTCAACGGCAATCTGCTCAGCCAGTGGAGCTTCACCGATCAGTCGGTGGACACGGCGTTCTCGCCGGAGCTGCAGCAGAATCTGATGAACGGCATCTCGCAGGTCGATCTCGGCTCGACCGGTTCGGGCTTCGGCAACAGCACGCTCGAGCAGAAATATGCCCAGATCGATCTGACGCGGAAGTTCGACAGCTTCATCGACTCGATCCAGGTCGGTGCCAAGTGGCGCGACGGGCGGATCCACCGCGAGACCGGCCGGTTCGAATGGTATTCGGACGCGGCCAACACGCGGCGCTATCAGGATACCGCCGGCGCTGCCGTCACCCAGCCGGACTTCTTCCTGAGCCAGCCGATCGGCAACATCGCCGGGGGTTTCAACACCACCGTGTTCCCGGCGTTCAACATGAACAATTATCTCGCCTATCTGAACGCGACCTATAACGGTCCGGTCCGCGTTCCGGAGCCGGAGAACCAGTACGACATCCGCGAGAAGATCTGGGCCGGATACGCCCAGCTCAACTTCAAGAGCGGGCCGGTGCGCGGCAATATCGGCCTGCGCGTTGCGAACACGAAGCAGTCGGGCGTCTCGACCGACGTCATCACCTACGAGAACGACTATTGCTTCAATGGCCCGGGCGGCCCCTTCGATCCGAACGTGCCGGTCGGCCCGGACGGCAACTGCCTCGTGATCCCGCGCGACGGCGATCCGGCGACCGGCACGCCGCCGCGCCAGGTGAAGGAGTTCAGCCCGAACAACGAGAGCAAGCAATATACCGACTGGCTGCCGAGCTTTAACATCTCGTGGGACGTCACCCCGAACCTGCTGGTCCGCGGCGCGGCGTCCAAGGTGATCGCACGCCCGGGCTATGGCGACCTCGCCGGAGCACGCTCGCTGACCTTCAACTCGGACGCGTTCGTCTTCGACCGTGCCCAGTTCGGCGCGCTGCCGGGCTGGTTCGGCGACGGCGGCAATTTCGATCTGAAGCCGTTCAACGCCTGGCAGTACGACCTCGGCCTCGAATGGTATTTCAGCCGCGGCTCGGTGATCGGCGCGAGCCTGTTCCGCAAGGACGTGAAGGACTTCATCGTCCCGCTCGTCCTCGACATCCAGTCCGAAGTCGCCGGCCAGCAAGTGACCGTGCAGCAATATTCGACGCAGGCGAACGGCTCCAAGGCGCGTTCGCAGGGCATCGAATTGTACGCCCAGCATACGCTGTCCTTCGGCCTCGGCGCGCAGGTGAACTTCACCTACAACGACACTTCGGTCGCCGACGTCACCTTGAACGGCACCAAGGTCGGCACCTCGCCGCTGGTCGGCAGCGCGAAGACGCAGATCAACGCGTCGGTGTTCTACGAGACGCCCAAGCTGCTGCTGCGCGCTTCGTACAATCGGCGCGGCGAGCAGGTCGGCGGGATCCAGTCGGGTCTCAACGTCTATTCCGATCCGTACGATCAGATCGACCTGAACGCCTCGTACAACTTCTTCGACAACCTGCAGCTGACGGCCTCGGTCATCAACCTGACCAAGTCCGAGCAGCGGGCCCATCTCGGCAACGACACCAAGGACCGGTTCGTCTCGAACTATTACTCGGGTCGCCGCGCCTATCTGGGCCTTTCGTACAAGTTCTGACGCGTCGGACCCGACGCGCACCTGAATGCCCCCCAAGGCACCTAGGAGGTGACCCGCTCCCCCCGGGTCACCTCCACCTTTGTGGGTTGGTGCGAAGCGCTCGACGCGGCAGAGTAAGGCAGGGAGAGCAAATGCCATGAAGCGATTGATCCGGACCGGCCTCACGGTGGCGGCGGCGCTGCTGGTGGCCGGCTCGGCGCCCGCGCCGAACCCGATCGTGCCGGGCTGGTATGCCGATCCGGAGATCCACGTCTTCGCCGGCCGCTACTGGATCTATCCGACCTATTCGGACCATGGCGCCACGCCGGACGTCTCGCCGCGCTTCAGCCCGGCGCAGGCCGAGCTGCGCAAGCAGAAGATGGTTCGTCCGTCCTACGGCATCCAGACCTTCTTCAACGCCTTCTCCTCGCCCGATCTCGTCCACTGGACCAAGCACGGACATGTGTTCGATGTGAAGAACGCCGCCTGGGCGGCCTTCGCGATCTGGGCGCCCTCGGTGATCGCGGCGAACGGCAAATATTACATGTTTTTCAGCGCCAATGACATCCAGAAGGATGGCGAACTCGGGGGGATCGGGCTGGCGGTGAGCGACAAGCCCGGCGGGCCGTTCAGGGACGCGATCGGCAAGCCGCTGATCGGCCAGTTCCACAACGGGGCGCAGCCGATCGATCCCTTCGCCTTCCGCGACAGGGACGGGCAGGTCTATCTTTATTATGGCGGCTGGCAGCACTGCAACGTCGTCCGGCTGGCCAAGGACCTCAAGTCGATCGTCCCGCACGCCGACGGTTCGCTGTTCAAGGAGATCACGCCCCCCGGCTATGTCGAGGGCTCGTTCATGATCGAGCGCAAGGGCGTCTATTACCTGATGTGGTCCGAGGGCGGCTGGACCGGCCCCGACTACAGCGTCGCCTATGCGATGGGGCCGAGCCCCACCGGTCCGTTCAGGTCGATGGGCAAGATCCTCCAACAGGATTTCCGCATCGCGCGCGGGGCGGGGCACCATTCGGTGGTCAACCTGCCCGGCACCGACCAATGGGTGATCGCCTATCACCGCCGACCGCTGAACGAGGAGCGCGGCGAGCGCCGCCAGCTCGCGCTCGACCGGATGCTCTTCAATGCCGACGGGACGATCAAGCCCGTGGTGATGACCAACGAAGGCGTGGCGCCGCATCCGATCGGGCGGGCGCGATGATGTCGCTTGGCGATATCGACATCCGTCAACCGAGACTCCCCTCCCTGCAAGGGAGGGGTAGGGGGTGGGTGCGAGCGAAGCGAGCCCTTCGAGCTGCCGGGATTGGAAGACAAGGCCGGGCATCGAGCCCGACCTTGTCTTACCCACCCCTAACCCCTCCCTTGCAGGGAGGGGAATTCGCGCGCCGCCGCGCCGATGATGCTGATGCGGACGAACATCCTCTCCGTCACCCCCGCGAAAGCGGGGGCCCATCTCGCGAAGCGTGCCGCACGCGGATCGGGCAGGAGATGGGTCCCCGCTTTCGCGGGGATGACGAAAATGGGCAATGACTTTGACAGGGTCTCGATCGGGCCGAAAAGAGGGGAAACTCCGTTGAACAAGCGTCTCGTAAACGCGCTGCGAAGCACCATCGCGCTGCTCGCCACCACCGGACTGTGCCTGCCCGGCACCGCGGCGCTCGCGCAGAGCGCGCAGCAGGAATCGCTGGTCGACCTCGCCAACCCCCTGATGGGCACCGATTCCAACTACGAGCTGTCCTACGGCAACACCTATCCGGCGGTCGCGGTGCCCTGGGGGATGAACTTCTGGACCCCGGTCACTGGCGAGATGGGCAATGGCTGGGGTTATACCTACGACGCCAACAAGATCAGCGGGATCAAGCAGACCCACCAGCCCAGCCCGTGGATGAACGACTATGCCGCGTTCGAGCTGATGGCGATGACCGGCCCGGTCCGCCTCAAGCAGAAGGAGCGCGCCTCGTGGTTCAGCCACAAGGCCGAGGAGAGCAAGGCCTATAAGTACAAGGTCTACCTCGCCGATCACGACGTCACCGCCGAAGTGGTGCCGACCAACCGCGCCGCGCAGTTCCGCTTCACCTTCCCCGAGAGCGACGACGCGCACATCCTGCTCGACGCCTATGACGAAGGCTCGATGGTGCAGGTCGATCCCGCGCGGCGGCGGATCACCGGCTATGTCCGCAACAACAGCGGCGGCGTGCCGGCCAATTTCCACAATTACTTCGTGCTCGAGTTCGACCACGACTTCGCCGTCTCGCGCACCTGGGACGAGAATTGGCAGCTCCACGCCGCGCCGAAGAGCGAAGGCGCGCATGTCGGCGCGGTGGTCAGCTTCAAGACGAAGAAGGGCGAGCAGGTCGGGGTCAAGGTCGCCTCGTCGTTCATCAGCCTCGAACAGGCCGAACGCAACCTCGCGACCGAGGTGGGGCGCGACAGCTTCGACCAGACCGAGGCCAAGGCCAAGGCGGCGTGGGAGAAGGAATTCTCGCGGATCAAGGTGAGCGACCCGGACATCGACAATCGTCGGACCTTCTATTCGGCGCTCTACCGGATGCTGCAATTCCCGCGCACCTTCCACGAGATCGACGCGCAGGGCCGGACGGTCCATTACAGCCCCTATGACGGCAAGGTGCATCCCGGGCCGATGTTCACCGACAACGGCTTCTGGGACACGTGGCGCGCGGTCTTCCCGTTCTTCGCGCTGATGTATCCCGAGCAGGACAGCCAGATCATGCAGGGTCTGGCGAACACCTACAGGGAATCGGGCTGGCTGCCCGAATGGGCGAGCCCGGGGCATCGCAACGTGATGATCGGCTCCAACTCGGCGATCCTCATCGCCGACGCCTATGCCAATGGCGTGCGCGGCTTCGACGTCGAGACTTTGTACGAAGCGATGGTCAAGAACGCGACGACCTCCGAGGGCCGCCCGCGCGACGCGCGCGGACGCGTGCTCACCGCGGTCGGCCGCGAAGGCGTCGAATATTACAACAGGCTCGGCTACGTCCCCTACGACGTCGGCATCAACGAGAGCGCGGCGCGCACGCTCGAATATGCCACCGCCGACTTCGCGCTCTCGCGGCTCGCCGGCATGCTCGGCAAGACCGCGGACGCCGAGAAATACGCTGCGCAGGCGCAGAACTACCGGAAGCTGTACGACAAGGAATCGGGCTGGATGCGCGGGCGCAACCAGGACGGCAGCTGGTCGACCCCGTTCAACCCGCTCAAATGGGGCGACGCCTTCACCGAGGGCAATTCGCTCCATTACAGCTGGTCGGTGATGCAGGACGTGCAGGGGCTCGCCGACCTGATGGGCGGCGACAAGGCGTTCGTCGACCGGCTGGACTCGATCTTCTCGACCCCGCCCTTGTTCGACGACAGCTATTACGGCCAGACGATCCACGAGATCCGCGAGATGCAGATCGTCAACATGGGCAACTACGCCCATGGCAACCAGCCGATCCAGCACATGATCTATCTCTACGACTGGGCCGGCGCGCCGTGGAAGACGCAGTTCCACGTCCGCGACGTGATGAAGAAGCTCTATTCCGCCGCGCCCGACGGCTATCCGGGCGACGAGGACAATGGCCAGACCTCGGCCTGGTACGTCTTCTCGGCCCTGGGCTTCTATCCGGTGACCCCGACGGTCGGCCAATATGCGATCGGCAGCCCGCTGTTCCGCAACGTCGAGCTCACCATGCCGAACGGCAAGACGCTGAAGATCGAGGCCGCCAACAACAGCCCGAAGAACGTCTACATCCAGTCGGTCAGCTTCAACGGCAGGAAGCACGACAAGACCTGGCTGACGCGCGAGGCGCTGCAGGCGGGCGGTACCTTGCGCTTCGTCATGGGCCCGACGCCCAACAAGCAATGGGGCGCCGACAAGGCCGCCGCGCCCTTCTCGATGAGTGCGGGTCGATGAACCGCCGCGAAGTGATCGCAGGTGCATTGGCGGCCGGGCTCCCCGGCGCGGCGTTTGCGCAGGCGCAAGTGAGCCAGCGTCCGCCCAGGGAAAGGCGCCGCTTCACCAGCAAGGCGGTCGAAGCCGAGATCGCGCGCGTAAAGGCCAGGATCGCCGATCCCGAGCTCGCCTGGCTGTTCGAGAATTGCTACCCGAACACGCTCGACACCACCGTCACCCTCGGCGAAATCGACGGCAAGCCCGACACCTTCGTCATCACCGGCGACATCGACGCGATGTGGCTGCGCGACAGCTCGGCGCAGCTCCAGACCTATGTCCATCTGACGCCGAAGGACGCCGATCTGCGCCGGCTGTTCCACGGTGCGTTCCAGCGTCAGGCGCGCTGCATCCTGATCGACCCCTTCGCCAATGCCTACACGCGCGATCCGGCCGCCAAGTCCAATCTCTCGGCGGTCAACGACAAGACCGAGATGCGCCCCGGCGTCGCCGAGCGGAAATGGGAGATCGACTCGCTTTGCTATCCGATGCGTCTCGCCCACGCTTATTGGACCGCGACGCGCGACAAGGCCCCGTTCGACGCGCTCTGGGCCAAGGGCATGGCGCTCGCGGTGGCGACGCTGCGCGATCAGCAGCGCAAGCACGGTCCGGGCGGCTATCGTTTCCAGCGCGTCGATCCGTCGCCGACCGAGACTTTGATGTTCGCCGGCTATGGCGCGCCGACCAGGAAGGTCGGGCTGATCCATTCGGGCTTCCGTCCCTCGGATGATGCCTGCGTCTTTCCGTTCCTGATTCCGTCGAACCTGTTCGCCGTCTCGGCGCTCAAGATGCTGGCGACCGTGCTGCGCGAGGCGCGCGGCGATGCGGCGGCGGCGCAGGACGCCGAGGCGCTCGCCGCCGAGGTCGCCCAGGCGCTCGACGCGCACGGCAAGATGCCCGACGGCAAGGGCGGCGAGGTCTGGGCGTTCGAAGTTGACGGCTATGGCAACGCCATCTTCATGGACGACGCCAATGTGCCGAGCCTGTCGGGCCTGCCCTTGCTCGGCGCGGCCGATCGCAAGGATCCGCTCTATCGCCGCACCGCCGCGCTCGCGTGGAGCCCGCGCAATCCCTATTTCTTCGCCGGCAAGGCCGGGGAGGGGATCGGCGGGCCGCATGTCGGCATGGACATGATCTGGCCGATGTCGTTGATCACCCGCGCGCTGATGAGCGACGATCCTGCGGTGATCCGCCAGTGCCTCCGCACGCTCAAGACCAGCCATGGCGGCACCGGCTTCATGCACGAGAGCTTCCACAAGGACGATCCGGCCAGGTTCACCCGCAGCTGGTTCGCCTGGGCCAACGGCCTGTTCGGCGACCTGATCCTCGACGTCGAAAAGCGCGCGCCCGCGCTGCTCGACCAGCGCCTCTGAAGGTGTCCAGTATCCGCTTCGATCCTCCCCGGAACGGGGAGGGGGACCGCGCCCGCAGGGCGTGGTGGAGGGGCCCCACCTCTCCACCGGCAATGTGGCTCGCGGATAAGGGGGACCCCTCCACCATCGCTGCGCGATGGTCCCCCTCTCCGTGCCGGGGAGGATTTAAGACGCTATCCCCAAGGAAAGTTTTATGATCGCCACCAACCGTCGCCAGCTTCTCGCAGGGGCGGGTCTGACTGCGCTCGCTTCGGCCGCGCCGGGCTTTTCGCGCGGGCAAGGGACGGCGGCCGCCACCAGGCCCGACCTCTTCATCGGCACCGGCGGCCACGGCCATACCTTCCCCGGCCCGTCGCTGCCCTTCGGCATGGTCCAGCTGGGTCCCGACACCGACAATAGCCGCTGGGACGCGTGCTCGGGCTATCACCGCACCGACGGCTCGATCATGGGCTTCTCGCACACCCATCTCTCGGGCACCGGGATCGGCGACATGCTCGACGTGCTGGTCGTGCCGACGCGCGGGCCGCTCGAGCTCGATCCGGGCAAGCTCGACGATCCCGACAAGGGCTATCGCCAGCGCTTCTCCGAGGAGCATGCCGAGCCCGGCTATTACCGGGTGAAGCTCGAATCCGGCGTCCTCGCCGAGCTGACAGTCACCGAGCGCACCGGCCTCCACCGCTATCATTTCCCCAAGGGGCCCGGTCACATCCTGATCGACTTCGCCCACATGATCCACGACGTGTGGGACAAGGGCATTATCGTCGACCAGGCCTCGCTCGCGATCGACGAGAGCGGTACGCTCACCGGCAGCCGCCGCGTGCATCGCTGGGCCAAGGGCCGGAACGTGCATTTCGCGCTCCAACTCTCGCGCCCGCCCAGCCGCGTCCAGTTCTTCGGCGACGACAACAAGCCCGCGCCGGCGGGCGCGAAGGGCGTCACCGGCAACAAGCTCAAAGTGGCGCTGTTCTTCGACGAGGCGGGCGGCGAGCCGATCCTGGTCAAGACCGGCATCTCGGCGGTCGACGTCGCCGGCGCCAAGGCCGCGCTCGCCGCCGAGGCGCCGGGCTGGGACTTCGACCGCGCCGCCACCGCCGCGCGCCGCGCCTGGGCGCAGGAACTCGACGCCGTCCGCGTCGAAGGCGGCACGCCCGACCAGCGCACGATCATGGCGAGCGCGCTCTACCATTGCTTCCTCGCGCCGACGCTCTTCACCGATTCCGACGGCCGCTTTGTCGGGATGGACCAGCAGGTGCATCAGGCGCCCGCCGACACGCCGGCGTTCAGCACCTATTCGCTATGGGACACCTATCGCGCGCTCCATCCGCTGCTGACGCTCGTCCAGCCCGAACGCGCCGCGATGTTCACCCGCGATCTGATCCGTCAGACCCGGCAGAGCCCCTATGGCCCGCCGGTCTGGCAGCTCCAGGGCGTCGAGACCGGCTGCATGATCGGCTGGCACTCGGTCTCCGTGCTCGCCGAGGCGAAGGCCAAGGGCATCGAGGCCGACTATGTCGCCGCCTGGCCCAATATCCGCCGCCGCGCCTTCGATCGCGACTATAAGGACAGCGATGGCTCGCTCGGCCGCGGATACTATTACGACCTGAACTACATCCCTGCCGACAAGATCTGGGAGTCGGTCAGCCGCACCCAGGAATATGCCTATGACGATTGGGCGATGGCGGTGCTCGCCGACGCCGCGGGGGCGAAGGAGGATGCGGCGGCGCTGCGCAAACGCAGCCGGAACTATCGCAACGTGCTCGATCCCGAGATCCGCTTCGCGCGCCCCAAATTCTCGGACGGCAGCTGGTGGGCGCCATACGATCCCGTCCAGATCGGCCACGACGTCAAGAAGCATCGCGACTATACCGAGGCGAATGGCTGGCAGGCGACCTTCCTCAATCAGCACGACGTCTACGGGTTGATCGCGCATTTCGGCGGCGACGCGGCGTTCGAGAAGCAGCTCGACGCATTGTTCAACGCGCCCTCGGTGCTTCCCGAAAACGCCCCGCCCGATATTTCGGGGCTGGTCGGCCAATATGCGCACGGCAACGAGCCCAACCACCATGTCGCCTATCTCTATGCCTATGCCGGCGCACCGTGGAAGACGCAGGCGATGATCCGCCGGCTGTGCACCGAGATGTACAAGGCCGATCCCGACGGCGAGATCGGCAACGACGATTGCGGCCAGATGAGCGCGTGGTTCGTGCTCAGTGCGCTGGGCTTCTATCCGGTCGATCCGGTGAGCGCGCTCTACGTGCTGGGCTCGCCCTTGTTCGATCGCGCCGAGATGCGGCTGGGGAAGGGCAGGACGCTGCGCGTGATCGCGAAGGGCAATGCGCCCGATGCGCCCTATGTCCAGTCGGTGCGCTGGAACGGCAGGCCCTGGACGAGGAACTGGATCAGCCATGCCGATCTCGCCAAGGGCGGCGAGCTGGAGTTCGTGATGGGGCGGGAGCCGTCGCGCTTCGGCGCGGCCAGGGCGGACCGCCCGCCCTCGTTCGGACGAACGCCGGCCTAGGGTCAGAACGCAATTAGGTTTTGGGCCAATACTTTGAGATCGCTGAATAACCCCTCTCCCTTGATGGGAGAGGGAG
>NZ_JAPKNM010000025.1 GCF_026460985.1 Sphingomonas sp. | reverse complement strand
GGGCTTTCTCTGAATTACGGATAGCTCACCGTCTTGGGCACTTCGGGAATCGGGATCCATTCCTTGTCGTCACCGGGGACCTTGGGGAAGCTCCCCGCCTTCCACTCCTCCTTGGCCTGGTTGATCCGGTCGCGGCTCGACGAGACGAAGTTCCACCAGACGTGGCGCGGCGTCGCGAAAGCCTCGCCGCCGCACAGCATCACGCGGCCGCCTCGGTCCGACCGCAGCGTCGCGGCGACGCCGGGGCGCAGGACGTAGAGCGTCATCGGCACCAAAGGCATCCCGTCCAGGCTCGCCTCGCCCATCGCGACGTAGAGCGCGCGCTCGTCGGCATTAGCGTCGATGGGGATGCTCGCGCCGGGCTCGAGCGCGATATCGGCATAGATGGTCTGGGCGTAGGTGGTGGTCGGCGCCGCGGCGCCCCATAGCGACCCCATGATCACCCGCGCCTTGACGCCGCGCGCCTCGATCACCGGCAGTTCGGCAGCAGCGACATGCTCGAAGGCCGGATCCGTCTCTTCCTGCGCCTCGGGCAAAGCGAGCCAGGTCTGGATGCCCGAGAGCTCGGGGCCCTTCGCGCGCTCGGCCGAGGGCGAGCGCTCCGAATGGACGATGCCGCGCCCCGCCGTCATCAGATTGACCGCGCCGGGCTCGATCGTCGCGAAGGTGCCGAGCGAGTCGCGATGGTCGATCGCGCCGGCGAAGAGATAGGTCACCGTGGCGAGGTTGATGTGCGGATGCGGGCGCACGTCGATGCCGGTGCCCACCGCGAGATGCGCCGGCCCCATCTGGTCGAAGAAGATGAAAGGCCCCACCATCGTCCGCGGCCGCGACGGCAGGGTACGATGAACCTTGAACCCGCCCAGATCATGGGTGGTCGGCTCGATCGTCATGGTGATCAGGTCTTCGCGCATCGCTTCCTCCGGTCGGCCCCGGCATAGCCCGGTGCGACCGCAGCGGACAGCCACAGTTTGGAAAGACAGATTTTCCGATCAGCCTGCGTCAAGCTCGGGATAGTGGCGGAAGATGCCCTGGATATTGAAGCCGATGCGGCGGTCGCTCTGGCAATAGGCGGCGATACCCGGCAGCCGCGCGACGCGGTCGCGGATCGCGAGGAGTTTCGGAGTGTCGCCCTCGATCGCCTTCATCCGCCTCGGGAACATGTAGTGGAGGCCCTCGATCAGTTGGAAGAGCGAGGTGTCGCCATAGCTCCACCGATCGCCGGTCAGCCATTCGCCTTCGATCGAACGCTCGAACCAGCCGAGGAATTTGGGCATGCGCTCCTCGCGGAATTCCTCGGCGAAGCGCGCCGCCTCGGCCTTCTGGTCCTCGTAATAGAGCCCGACGCCCACCGGATGGTGGACCTGATGCACTTCGGCGACGAAATCGGTGATGGTCAGTTGAACCTCGTGGAGCCAGCGCCGCCCGGCTTCGTCCGAGGGCGCGATGCCGTGCCGCTCGCCGAGATAGAGCAGGATATTGGCGACCTGCGCGATCACCTGGCTGCCCGTGTCGAGATAGGGCGGCGCGAAGGGCGTACGGTACTTGCGCGCCTCCATGTCAGCGATCAGCGCTTCGGAGCCGTGCTCGCGCGCCATGTCGATATAGGCGATGTCGCCCGCCTCCATCGCCAGCCTGACGAACTCGCCCCTTCCCTGGATCTCGGCCCAGTACCAGAGCTTGTACGCCGTCATGGCTATTCTCCGGGTGCGCGGGCCCTGATCGCGAGCGCGTGGATGCGGCCGGCGAGCAGATCGGCGAGCGCATTGTTGACCAATCGCTGCCGCTGAACGCGCGAAAGCCCTTCGAAGGCCCCGCTCTCCACCACCACCGTCCAATGCGATTCGCCGGTGCCGTCGTCGCCGAGATGGCCCGAATGATGGTGGCTGTCGTTGATCACCTCGAGCTGCGTCGGGGCGAGCGCGGCGGTGAGACGGGCGGCGATGATGTCGGCGAGCGGGCCGCTGGCAGGGTCGGTCATCGCGCCTATATAGGGCGTTTGTTCGAGGGAGGTAGCGTGGCCCAGGGCCAGCCCAGAAAAGATCGACCCAATGCCCGCTTCCACGGCCGCGTGGAGGCGAAGGGGCGGCTGTGCGCCGAGCCGGGCTGCAACGAGCCGGGCGAGTTCCGCGCGCCCGCCAACGGCGCGCGGCACGGCTTCGATGGCCCCGGCGAATATCGCTGGCTGTGCCTCGATCACGTCCGCGCATTCAACTCGGGCTACAATTTCTTCGCCGGCATGAGCCCCGACGAGATCCACGACGCGCAGAGCCCGCTGGCCGGCTGGGAGCGCGAGACCCGCGCGTTCAACGCCACCGGCGGCGCCGACCGCCCGCCGCGCTGGGCCGATTTCGCCGACCCGCTCGATGCGATCGGCGCGCGCTTCCGCGAGAAGATGAAGGACCAGGCCGGGCGCAAGGACGGCAAGCCGCTGTCGGGCAAGGACCGCGAGGCGATGCGCACGCTCGCGCTCGAGATCGACGCCGACCGCATGGCGCTCCGGAAGCGCTATTCGGAGCTGGTCCGCCGCTACCACCCCGACCGCAACGGCGGCGACCGCACGCACGAGGCCAAATTGCAGGAAGTGATCGCCGCCTACCAGCAACTCAAGAGCGCGCCGGCTTTCGCTTAAGGCCCCTGGGATAGATCGACGTTCATTTTCCCCTCCCTGCAAGGGAGGGGATCAAGGGGTGGGTAGCATTGGGCGAGGCTCGATGCCTCGTCCGATGCTTCTTCCTCGGCAATGAGTCTTTTTCCTCGGCAATGAGTCTTTTGAGCGCGCAGACGCGCGCACCCACCCCCTACCCCTCCCTGCAAGCAGGGAGGGGCGTGTTGCGGCCCGCCTACCCCTCGCGCTTCATCCGCTCCTGGCGCGCCTGCTCGCGCGCGCTCGGCTCCTGCATCTGGAAGCTGCCGATCGGCATCGTAGGTCGCCATCGTCACCCCGGTCGTACACGTCTCGTGCTCGACCATCCGGAGCGCAAAGGGCGGCGTGCCATCCCCGAACAGCCGCTTGCCGCCGCCCAGCACCACGGGGAAGGTCATCACGAACAGCCGATCGACCAGCCCCGCCGCGAACAGCCCCGGATAAAGCGTGGTACTGCCCTGGATCAGGATGTCCGGCCCCTCGCCCGCCTTGATATCGGCCACCGCCTCGATGCTGCCGACGCGGTGACTGTTCTGCCATTCGAGCGGCTCCTGCCCCCGGGTGAGGACATATTTGTTGGCCTTGTCGAAGGCCGGGCCGATCGGGTCGTCGGGTCCGACATAGGGCCAGTGCGCGGCGAATATCTCATAGGTCTTGCGGCCGAGCAGCAGATCGAACGGGCCGCCGAACAGCTTGCCCATCGCATTGCCCATCGCCTCGTCCCAGAAGCTGACCGACCAGCCGCCGAGTTCGAAGCCGCCGGTCCAGTCCTCGCTAGGCCCGCCCGGCGCCTGCATCACGCCGTCGAGCGACTGGAACACGCCGCCGATCACCCTACGCATCGGCCGTTTCCGCGAGGCGCTTCGCCACCGCTTCGAGCTGCTCGGCGACGGCCGACCAGCCCTGCTCGAAGCCCATCGTCCTGTGCTGCTCCAGCGCCTCGTCGTTCCAGTGTCGCGCACGGCCGCGGTAACGCGTCTTCTCGCCTTCGGGCTCGAACTCGAAAAAGCCGACCATGAACGGCCCCGCGGGATTCCAGCCGGCGGTAAAGGCGTCGGTGAACACGATCCGCCGCTCGGGGATCACTTCGAGATAGACGCCCTCATTGGGCACCACCTCGCCGTTCGGGCCGTACATGGTGATCGCAGCGCGGCCGCCGGGGCGCAGGTCCATCTCGACCACTTCGGCGCGCCACGGCTTCGGGCAGAACCACTCGCTCAGATGTTCGGTATAGGCGCGCCACAATGCCGAAGGCGGCGCGTCGATCAGCCGCTCGACCATCAGCTCGCGGACCGGATTGGTATCGGACATCGTCTCTCTCCTCAGTCTCTGTCGGGGGCGCCCAAAGGGAAATAGGAACGATAGGGCCGCGCCTCGTCGACCGCGCGGGCGACCGACGGGCGGGCGAGCAGCCGTGCGCGATAGGCGCGGAGATGCGCGAGCGTCTCGGGGATCTCGTGCACCCAATCAGCGTAGAAGAGCGCGGGCGCGGCGGCGCAGTCGGCAAGCGAGAACATGTCCGCCGCTGCCCATTGCCGCCCGGCCATCCAGCCGTCGAGCCAGTCATAGATCTTGTCGAGCGCTTTCCTCTCCTGTTCCACCCCGACCGGATCGCGCCGCTCGGCCGGACGCAGCGCATCGGCCACCACGCGTTGCATCGGGCCCATGACGTGATTGTCGAAGATGCGATCGAGCATCCGCACCTCGATCCCGGCATCGCCCTCGGGCACGAACTGCACCGTCCCCGGATGGTGGCACTGGAGATGCTCGATGATCGTGCTCGATTCGTAGATCGGCTTGCCGTCATCAAGCAGCAGCGGGAACTTGCCGATCGGCCAGAGCCGATGCAGTTCCGCGCCGTTCGCCCGATCCTCGATCATCCGATAGGTGAACGGCGTGTCGTTCTCGTAGAGCGGGATCAGCACCTTCCAGCTGTACGAGGAGAAGGGGTGCAGGAAGAGCTCGAGCATCAGCCCTTGCTTCCCACCACGCCGAAGCGCGCGCCCTGCGGATCGGTGGCGTAGATCACCCAGTCGCCGCCGGGGACCTCCATCGGGCCCATCATGATCGCACCGCCGCCGGTCTCGATCCGGGCCTTCGTGCCCTCGATGCTGCCGACGCGGAAGAAATAGTTCCAGCGCGGGCGCTCGCCCGGGGGCGCCTTCATCACCGCGCCGATCACGCCGCCGTCATGGCTGAGGAAGCTGTAGTCGCCCATCTCGCCCATCGGCATCGCGCCGTCCTTCTTCCAGCCGAACTGCTCGCCGTAGAAGACGAGCGCGGCGGCATCGTCGGCCGCGAGCAGCTCGTTCCACTCGGCATGGCCGGGAGCCATGCGCTTGTACGAAGTGCTGCCTTCGGGGCTCGAACCCTTCATGACGTAGAAGACCACGCCCTGCGGATCGGCGACCATCGCCATCCGGCCGACGCCCTCGAGATCGGTCGGCGGCATATGGACGCTGCCGCCCGCCTTGGTGATCTTCGCCACCGCCGCATCGACGTCGTCGACGCCGATATAACTGAACCAGCCGGGCGGCGGTCCGCCCTCGGGCGACTTCATCATGCCGCCGACGCCTTCGCCGTCGGGCGCCGTGAAGATGCGATAGTCCTGCGGGCCGTCGGTCGCGCCCGCGAAGGGACCGACGGTCCAGCCGATCACATCGCCGTAGAATGCCTGCGCCGCGTCGGGATCGCTGGTCATCAGCTCGTACCAGATCGGCGTGCCATGGGGATTGGTCATGATGATTTCCTTCCAAATCCTCCCCGAGCTCGCCTCGGGGAGGGGGACCATCGCAAAGCGATGGTGGAGGGGCGCCGCGTCAGCGGCGTCAACTAGACGAGAAGTATCCGGCTGCGCCGGCCCCTCCACCACGCCCTGCGGGCGCGGTCCCCCTCCCCGAGCGAAGCTCGGGGAGGAACATGTATCTCACCCTTCCTGGACGATCGGCTCGAAGCCGCCCCAGAACATGCGCTTGCCGTCGAAGGGCATCTCGGCCGGGGGCTTCATCCGCTCGTCGGCCATCACCTTCTCCCAGCCGGCATCGCGCGCCGCCTTGTCGGGCCAGATGATCCACGAGAAGACGACATTCTCGCCTTCCTCGGCCTTGACTGCCATGAAGAAATCGGTGGCCTTGCCGCGGGGGAGGTCGTTGCCCCAGGCCTCGACCACTTGCGTCGCGCCATGCTCGCGGAAGATCGGTGCGGCCGTAGCGGCCATCTCGCGATACGCTTCCTTCTTGCCCTCGGACACGGGCACGACGAATCCATCGATATAAGCCATCATCCTTCTCCTTTTCTGTTCGCAGCACTCAGGCGGCCGCAGGCTCCGGTTCGAAATCGGCGAACTGCGCGGCCAATGCGCGCTGGAAGGCGGGGCGTGCCTCGCCGCGCGCCTGATAGGCCGCGAGCGTCGGCTGCTCTTCTACCAGACCCGTGCCGCGCAGGATACGCAGCACGGTGACCATCATCAGGTCGCCGGCGGTGAAGCGCTCCTCCAGCCAGTCGCGCGTCCCGAGATGATCGGCCAGCCGCTGGAGTCGGCCCCGGATCATTTTCACCACTTCGGGCCGCCGCGCCTTCGCCCAGTCCGCACCGGGATCGAACAGGTCGATCGTCGCGAGCTGCTGGATATAGGGCTCGATGCTGTTGAGCGCCGCGAACACCCAGGCGGTGGCCCGGGCGCGTTCGTTCGCATCGGCGGGAAGCAGCGCCTCGCTCGTCTTCCCGATGTGCAGAACGATCGCACCGGATTCGAACAGGTGGACTTCATTGTCGTTGTACGACGGCACCTGCCCAAAGGGCTGCTCGGTGAAATAGTCCGCCGGGCGCTCGACGCGCGGATCGAGCTTGCGCACCTGATAGCCCTTCCCCGCCTCCTCCAGCGCCCATCGGACGCGGAGGTCGCGGACGAGCCCGCGGGCGAAATCGGGCACCCAGTTGAAGGCGCTGATCGTCGGATGGCCGGTCATGCTCGCCTCCTCAGGCCGCAGCCGCGGCGGCTTCGATCGTCGCGATGTCGATCTTGCGCATCTGCATCATCGCATCCATCGCGCGCTTGCTCGCGGCCGCATCGGGATTGGCGAAGACCAGCTCGACCAGCCGCTTGGGCGTGACCTGCCAGTTGACGCCCCATTTGTCCTTGCACCAGCCGCACTGCGATTCCTGGCCGCCATTGCCGACGATCGCGTTCCAATATTTGTCGGTCTCTTCCTGGCTGTCGGTGTGGATCACGAAGCTGACCGCCTCGCTGTGCTGGAACTGGGGTCCGCCGTTCAGGCCGATGAACTTCTGCCCCAGCAGCTCGAACTCGACCACGATCACCTCGCCCTGCTTCTGCGAGGGCGTGTCGGACGGCGTGCGCTGGACGCGAGTGACGCGGCTATCGGGAAGCAGCGAGACATAGAAGTTCGCGGCTTCCTCGGCGGTGTAATTGTACCAGAGGCACGTAGTGAGTTGCTTGTCCATTTTACCTCTCCTGTCTCGGGCGCTCAGGCCGGCTCGTGCGCCGGCCCTTCGGGGAAGCTGGCCATCGCGGCTTCCATGTCCATGAACACCGGCTCGAAGACGTGCCCGTCCGGATCCTCGAAGCTGCGGCCGTACATGAAGCCCATGTCCTGCTTCTCGCGGATATCGGCCTTGCCGCCCGCGGCGTCGGCCGCCTCGACGATCGCGTCGACCGCCTCGCGGCTGTCGCGCGACAGCGCGATCAGCACCTCGGTCGTCGCATGCGCGTCGGCGATCGGCTTCGGCGTGAAGGTCTTGAAGAAGTCCTGCGACAAAATCATGAACACGATCTCGTCGGAGAGTTGCATCGCGCTCGCGACTTCGTTGCTGAAGCGCGGATCCTTGGTGCAGCCGATCGCCTCGTAGAACGCGGTCGACTTGGCCAGGTCGGTCACGGGCAGGTTCACGAAGATCATCTGCGGCATCGTTCTCTCCTTTTCACTTGGTCGGGTAGGTGAGCGACGGGTACCAGCCTGCGCCGCGTCCCTCGGGGGTGGAATCGAGTATCGTCCAGAGCGGCATCAAATCGGGTGCGCCGCGCGGATCCTGGCCGGGGTCGGCCGTGCCGTCGTCCATCTCGCCCGCCCAGAAGAAGCGGATCGTGCCGTCGCGGCGAGAGAAGACGAGCAGTTGCGGGATGTCGTCTCCATCGGGGGTGACAGCCCAAAAATCGCGGCTGAACGCCTGCTCAACGTCCGAATAGAGCGGAAGATGCCGCCAGCCGCGCTCCTCGGCGAAGGCGCGGAGCGTGTCGAGCGGCGACCGCGCCGTCACCGCGAGCGCCACGCGCTGCTGGATGTCGAGCGCCTCGCCTTCCCAGGCCGAGAGCAGCGACGTGCACATCGGGCACGGCCGCGCGCGCTGCGGCCCGAACATGTAGGTGTAGACGACGAGCGTGTCCTTGTCCCCGAACAGCTCGGCCAGGGTCACCGGCCCCTCGGCACCTTCGAAGCGGTAGTCCCGCGCGACTTCGGGCCCAGGTGGCAGCGCGCGGCGCTGCTCGGCGACCCGCTCGATATGGCGACGAAGTTCGATCTCCTCGGCGAGCAGCGCGGTCCGCGCCACGCGATATTCGGCGCTCTCGCCCGGCCAGCGCGACCTTGCGCGCGCCGCGAGTTCCTCAGCCGGGGGCAGGATCGTTTCGATCGTCATGCAAACCTCCGCTTTTCGGGTGTCGCGAATCGCTTTCTTGATCTTGATGCGCGACTCAGTTACAAAAAGCAACTATGAAGTCACAAAAAATAACTAACAACGATCTGGGTCAGATGCGCCGCTGGTATCGCGACGCCTGCGGGACGGCGCTGGCGATGGATCTGATCGGCGAGCGCTGGGCGCTGCTGATCGTGCGCGAGTTGCTGCTCGGCGGCCGTCGCTTCGGCGAGATCCGCGGCGCGCTCGAGGGGCTGAGCGCCAACATCCTCACCCAGCGGCTGGAGGGGATGGAGAAGGCCGGCATCCTGCGCAGACGCGCCCTCCCCTCGCCCGCCAACGCGCAGGTCTATGAGCTCACCAAATGGGGCCGCGCGCTCGAGGAGCCGATCTTCGCGCTGAGCCGCTGGGCGGCGGGATCGCCTGCGCACGACGTGACTTTGCCGCTCAGCAACACCGCCTTCATGCTCTCGCTCCGGACGATGATGAACCATGCGGCCGATCCGGACTTCGCCCCCGATCTCGGCTTCCGCATCGGCGGCGAGCCGTTCCGCGCAACGATCGTCTCGGGCATGCTGGAGATCGAACGGCGCGACCCCGAGGGCGCCGACGTGATCTTCGCGGGCGAGCCATCAAAGCTGGCGGCGACCTTCTATGGCCGCGCGCCTCTGATTGAATCGATGCGCGAGGGCCGGGTGGTGGTGACGGGCGATATCGCGCTCGGGCAACGCTTCGTCGATCTGTTTGGTCTTCCCGTCTTCTCCAACGACTGATAGGCGGAGGCCCCCTGCGCTTTGACGTTGCGGTGCGGCAAAGGCCTCACTAACTCGCAAGGCGTTCTTGCAGGAAGCGATGATGGCCGACATCCCCAACACCCAGCCCGACAGTCGCGAGACGACGATCCTCGACGCGCCCGACAAGATGGTGAAGGTGCGCGATATCTTCGGCATCGATTCGGACATGGAATGCCCCGCCTTCAGCGAGGCCGACGAGCGCGTGCCCGATCTCGATCCCGCTTATGTGTTCGACGCCGACACCACGCTCGCGGTGCTCGCCGGATTCGCGCACAACCGCCGCGTGATGATCCAGGGCTATCATGGCACCGGCAAGTCGACGCACATCGAACAGGTCGCCGCGCGGCTCAACTGGCCGTGCATCCGCATCAACCTCGACGCGCATATCTCGCGTATCGACCTGATCGGCCGCGACGCGATCGTGCTCAAGGACGGCCAACAGGTCACCGAATTCCGCGAAGGCCTGCTTCCCTGGGCGATCCAGACGCCGACTGCATTGGTATTCGACGAATATGACGCCGGCCGCCCCGACGTGATGTTCGTGATCCAGCGCGTGCTCGAGACCGAGGGCAAATTGACCCTGCTCGACCAGAACCGCGTGATCCGCCCGAATCCGTGGTTCCGCCTGTTCGCCACCGCCAACACGGTGGGCCTCGGCGACACCAGCGGCCTCTATCACGGCACCCAGCAGATCAACCAGGGCCAGATGGACCGCTGGAACGTGGTGGTGACGCTCAACTATCTCCCCGCCGCGGTCGAGGCGCAGATCGTGCTCGCCAAATCGGGCGAGTATGACAAGCCGGGCGGCAAGGAAGTCGTCGACAACATGGTCCGCGTCGCCGATCTCACCCGGAAGGGCTTCATCGCCGGCGACATCTCGACCGTGATGAGCCCGCGCACCGTGATCACCTGGGCGCAGAACGCGCTGATCTTCGGCGATGTCGGCTTCGCCTTCCGCCTCTCGTTCCTCAACAAGTGCGACGAGGCCGAGCGCGCGCAGGTCGCCGAATATTATCAGCGCGTGTTCGGGAAGGACCTCCCCGAGAGCGTCGTTTCCAAGGCCTGAGGGCGTATGGCCGCCGACTCTCCCCTCGAGCAGCTGCGCAACGTGCTGGGCGGCACCGCGCGCGCGCTGTCGGGCGAGGCGGAGGCCGAGCTCGCCTTCACCTCCGAGGCACCGCGGCAGGACGGGCGCAGCATCAAGGTGCCGATGCCGTCGCGCACCTTGCCCGCGGACCAGGTGGCCGAGGCGCGCGGCTTCGCGGACGGCTTCGCGCTCAGGATCAAGCATCACGACAATGCGATGCACCTGCGCAGCGCACCCAAGGAGCCGGTGGCGCGCGCGGTGTTCGACGCGGTAGAGACGGCGCGGGTCGAAGCGCTCGGCTCGCGCGGCTATGCGGGGATCGCCGACAATCTCGAGCATTCGCTGGGCGTCCGCCTCCGCTCGGACCCGATCGCCCGCGCGCGCAACCGCGAGGAAGTGCCGCTGTCGACCGCGTTGGGGCTGATGGTCCGCGAGCGGCTGACCGGGCGCGAGGCGCCGGCAAGCGCCGCCATGGGCATGGCGCTGATCCGCGACTGGATCGAGGAGCGCGCAGGAAGCGACCTCGACGCGCTCGCGCTGACGATCGACGACCAGCAGGCCTTTGCCAGCCTCGCCACCAAATTGCTCCAGGACCTCGAGCTCGTCGAAGGCGAGATGATCCCCGACGAAGCCGATGAGGGCGGCGGCGAGGACGAGGGCACCGACGACCGGGACGAACCCGGCGACGAGGAAGGCGACAGCGAGGCCCAGCAGGGCGAGGGCGAAGTCGAGGCGCGCGGCGAGCAGCGCGAATCGGACGAGGCGGACGAAGGCGAAGACAGCCAGTCCGAGGCGATGGACGATGGCGACGGCGAACCCGGCGACGATGGCGAGGAGGGCATGATGCCCGTCCGCCCCAATCGCCCGTGGAGCGACCTGCCGCCGCAGTTCGAATACCGGCCCTACACGACCCAGTTCGACGAAGTGATCGCCGCGACCGAGCTGTGCGACCCCGAAGAGCTCGACCGGCTGCGCTCCTATCTCGACCAGCAGCTCGTCCATCTGCAGGGCGCGGTCACCAAGCTCGCCAACCGGCTCCAGCGCCGGCTGATGGCGCAACAGTCGCGCAGCTGGGATTTCGACCAGGACGAGGGGCTGCTCGACGCGGCGCGGCTGGCGCGCGTCGTGGTCAATCCGATGCAGTCGCTGTCGTACAAGATCGAGCGCGACACCGAATTCCGCGACACCGTCGTCACTTTGCTGATCGACAATTCGGGATCGATGCGCGGGCGGCCGATCTCGATCGCCGCGATCAGCGCCGACATCCTGGCGCGCACGCTCGAGCGCGTCGGCGTCAAGACCGAGATCCTCGGCTTCACCACGCGCGCGTGGAAGGGTGGCCAGGCGCGCGAGAAGTGGCTCGCCGAAGGTCGCCCGCCCCAGCCCGGGCGGCTCAACGACATCCGCCACATCGTCTACAAGCAGGCCGACGAACCATGGCGCCGCGCCAAGAGGTCGCTCGGGCTGATGATGCGCGAGGGGCTGCTCAAGGAGAATATCGACGGCGAGGCCCTGCTCTGGGCGCATCAGCGGATGATCGGGCGCGCCGAGGAACGCAAGATCCTGATGGTGATCTCCGACGGCGCGCCGGTCGACGATTCGACGCTGTCGGTCAATTCGGGCTCCTATCTCGAGCGGCATCTCCGCCAGGTGATCGGCTGGATCGAGGCGCGCTCGCCGGTCGAGCTCGTCGCGATCGGCATCGGGCACGACGTGACGCGCTATTACAGCCGCGCCGTCACGATCATGGACGCCGAGCAGCTCGCCGGAACGATGGTCGAGCAGCTGGCGGCTTTGTTCGATAGCGAATGACGATCGAGCCGCCCCCCGGCGGCTTCGCGGGGCCGGTGAAGCGCTCGGTGACGATCGCCGGGCACCAGACCTCGATCAGCCTCGAACCGATATTCTGGGAAGCGCTGGAGCGCGCCGCGGCGGCGCGGTCGCTTCCGCTCAACGCGCTGATCGCCGCGATCGACCATGCCCGGATCCAGGCCGAAGACCCTCCCAACCTGGCGAGCGCGCTGCGGACATGGCTGGTCGCGCAGCCTGTTCGCGACATTTTGCGACAAAGTTGATAATCGCTCGCATTATCGTTGACTCTGCGAACGCCTCGCAATAGCTGAGCGCGAAACGAGACCATCAGGGGGATCTTTTCGTGACGCGTTCCACGCCCGCCGCATCGCCGGCCTTCCTCGCGCTTGCCTGCGTCGGCTTCATCGCCAGCGCGCCGGCGCATGCCGGCTCCGACGACAAGTCGCCGGGCGGGAAGAATGACGAGCAGGACCAGGGCCAGATCGTCGTCACCGGTCAGCTGGAGCAGCGCGACAGCCCCAAGGCCACCGCGAAGCTGGTCAACACGCCGCGCTCGGTGGTGGTGCTGCCCGAGCAGGTGATCGAGCAGACCGGCTCGGCGAGCCTGGCCGACGCGCTGCGCACCGTCCCCGGCATCACCTTCGGCGCCGCGGAGGGCGGCAATCCGATCGGCGACCGTCCCTTCATCCGCGGCTTCGACAGCCAGGGCAGCAGCTTCGTCGACGGCGTGCGCGACATCGCCGCCCAGACCCGCGAAGTATTCGCCGTCGAACAGGTCCAGATCGTGCGCGGCTCGGATTCGACGCTGGGCGGTCGCGGCAGCGCGGGCGGATCGATCAACGTCGTCACCAAGCTTCCCGTCGCAGGCAATTTCGTGAAGGCCGCCGGCAGCTTCGGCACCGCCGACTATAAGCGCGCGACGCTCGACGTGAACCAGCAGCTCACCGACATGATCGGCGTCCGCGTGGCTGCCATGTGGCACGATCAGGACGTCGCCGGCCGCGACGCGATCTGGTCGCGTCGCTGGGGCGTGGCGCCGTCGTTCACGCTCGGGCTGAACAGCGATACGCGCATGACGCTCGCTTATTATTATCTGGAGAGCCACGAGCTTCCCGACAGCGGGATCCCCTTCCTCTACACGATCGCCAATGCTCCGGGGACTGGCGAGCTCTATTCCGAACCGGCGATCGGCGACATCACCACCATCGGCGGCGTCACCGGGCACGTCGCTCGCGAAACCTTCTACGGCCTCAAGTCGCGCGACTTCCGCGATGCGACCACGCACCAGGTGACGCTGCGCGTCGAGCATGATTTCGGCGCGGTGACGCTGCGCAACAGCTCGCGCTTCAGCCGCAACGATCAGGCCTATATCTTCCTGCTGCCCGACGACAGCCAGGGCAATGTCTTCGGCACCGCGGCGACGAACCCGACGACCGGCGCCGCGGGCGCGCGCGGCGACGTGTTGACCGGCGGCTATGTCTGGCGGCGCGGCAACACACGCTACGGCTATACCGAGGCACTGACCAACCAGACCGATCTCTACGGCACGTTCGAGACCGGCTCGGTGAAGCACAGCTTCGCCGTCGGCACCGAACTGAGCTGGGAGAAGGCGCGCCGCGGCACCTTCGTCACGCGCGGCTTCCTCAACACCAGCGGAGTCGAGATCCTCTCGGCCGGCTCGACGATCTCGCCCCGGTGCAACACCGCGTCGATCGCACGCTTCTATTGCGCCAGCCTGTTCGACCCGAACCCCAGCGACCCCTGGGTCAATTACGCGTCCGACACGTCGACCGCGACCGCGCCGATCGTCCGCTCGCTGCCGATCGCGGAGACGCAGAACGACGCCAAGACGCTCTCCGTCTACGCATTCGATTCGATCACGCTCATCCCGTCGCTGGTGCTCAACCTCGGCGGCCGCTTCGATCGCTTCGAATCCAAGGTGACCCCGGGCCAGGCCGCAAGCGCGACGAGCACCTTCAGCCTCAGCCGCACCGACAATCTGTTCAACTGGCAGGCGGGTCTGGTCTTCAAGCCGACGGCCAACACCAGCCTCTATGCCAGCTATGCGACGTCCGCGACGCCGCCGAACAGCCTGCTCGGCGAAGGCCAGGAGGGCAATGGGCTCGGCACCACCAACACCGCCGCGGCGCTTGCGCTGCTCGACAGCCTCAAGGTCGAGAAGACAAAATCCTATGAGGTCGGCGCCAAGGCCGCATTGTTCGACGAGCAGCTGTCGCTCACGCTCGCCGCGTTCCAGACCGACACCGACAATGCCCGCGTGACCGGTCCCGACAACACGATCGAGTTCGTCGGCAAGCGCCGCATCCGCGGCGTCGAGTTCAACTTCAACGGCAACGTCACCAAGTGGCTGACGGTGTTCGGCGGCTACACGCACCTCGACCCGAAGATCGTCGACGGCGGCTTCACCGCGCTGACGGCGCCGGCAGTCGTGGTCGGTGGCGTGACCGTCCAGCCTGCAAAGGTGGTGGCGGTGCCCTCGGTCAATACCGGGCGCCAGGCGACGCAGACGGCCAGGGACAGCTTCACGCTGTGGGCGGACCTCAAGCCGACCAGCCGCCTCGGCGTCGGCGGCGGCGCCTTCTACACCAGCCGCGTCTTCGGCGGCTATCAGGACAATCGCAGCGCGACGCAGAACGCGGCCGGCGTGGTGACGGTCGTCCCCGCCACCAAGGTCCTGTCGCGCACGATCCCCGGATATTGGCGTTTCGACGCGCGGCTGAGCTACAAGGTCACCGACAATATCGATCTGAGCGTGAACGTGAACAACGTAACCGACGAGACCTATTTCACCCAGGCCTATACCTCGCATTATGCGACGATCGCGCCGGGCCGCTCGGCCTTCGCGACGATCGGGTTCAAGTTCTGACGCCTTGCGCGAAGCGCTCGACTCCATCTCCCCCCAGGAGATCGTCGCCCGCCTCTCCGGTTCGCCGGAGGAGCGGGCGGCGTTGATTCGGGAAGGTGCCGAGGCGGGCGTGGCCGAGACGCAGGCGGTCTACGGCCAGATGCTGCTGGACGGCGGCGACCCGCATGCCGGCTTCGCCTGGTTCAACAAGGCGGCGGCGCAGGGGCATCTGATGGCGCTCAACATGGTCGGCCGCTGCTACGATCTCGGCCAGGGCACGCCGGTGAACAAGGCGCGCGCCGCCGAATGCTTCCGCATCGCCGCGGAGCGCGGGCTCGACTGGGGCATGTACAATTACGCCACCGCGCTGGCGCTGGGTGACGGCGTCGCCGAGGACAAGGCGGCGGCGCTGGGCTGGTTCGAGAAGGCGGCCGCGATGGGCAATGCCAAGGCCGTCAACTATGTCGGCAGCTTCCACGAGGACGGATGGGTGGTGGCACGCGACATGACCAAGGCAGCCATATGCTACGCCCGCGCGGCCGAGGGCGGCGACTTTCGCGGGCAGTTCAACCATGCGCGGATGCTTGCCGAGCGCGGCGACCTCGCGGCGGCGCGGGGCTGGCTGGCGCGGTGCGGCGAGACGGCGACTCCGGCCTTCACGGAGAAAGCGCGTGCCTGGATCCGCGGCTCGCGCTGGCCCGAGCTCGAAGGCGCGCTGCCATGCTGATCGCGATCCCCGACTTGCTTTCCGCCGATCAGGTCGCGCGCATCCGTGCGGTCATCGACATGGCCGAATGGATCGACGGCAACGCCACTTCGGGGCCGCAGTCCGCACTCGCCAAGCGCAACGAGCAATTGCCCGAGGGCAGCCCCGCCCATGCCGAGGCCGGGGCGATCATCCTCGATGCGCTCGCGGCGTCTCCCGCCTTCGTCGCCGCGGCGCTGCCCCTCAAGGTCTTCCCGCCCCTCTTCAACCGCTATGGCGAGGGCCAGGCCTTCGACACCCATGTCGACAATGCGATCCGAATCCAGCGCGGCACCGATTTCCGCATCCGCAGCGACCTGTCGATGACCGTGTTCCTCGAAGACCCGGCCGCCTATGAGGGCGGCGAGCTGGTAATCGAAGGCAGTTTCGGCGAGCAGTGCGTCAAGCTGCCGGCGGGGCACGCGGTGCTCTATCCCTCGTCGAGCCTGCACCATGTCACGCCGGTGACGCGCGGGATTCGGGTCGCATCCTTCTTCTGGCTGCAGTCGATGGTGCGCGACGACGGCAACCGCCGGATCCTGTTCGATCTCGATCGGGCGGTCCAGCGGCTGACCGGCCAGCTCGGCGGCGCGGACCGCTCGGTGATCGAGCTCACCGGCGTCTATCACAACCTGCTGCGGAGCTGGGCCGACGCCTGACCCTCGTTCGTCATCCCGGCGCATGCCGGGGTGACGAATTAGGCGAGCATCGCCAAGAAGCCGGGAGACAGGATCTCGCGTGCACCCTGCTCTTCGCGCACCACCATGTGCGCGGCCAGACCCTCGCGCTCCGCCACCGCGAACCCCTCGGGCCCGAGCACGGTCAGCGCCGTCGCCCAGGCGTCGGCGAGCATGCATTCCGCATGCAGCACCGTGACCGACGCCACGCCATTGTCCGCCGGCGCACCGGTGCGCGGGTCGAGCGTGTGCGCGTAGCGCTTGCCCTCTGCTTCGAAATGGCGGCGATAGTCGCCCGAGGTGGCGATGGACAGGCCATGGAGCGCCACTCGGATCGGCGCGACCGATGCGCCCAGCACTTGCTCGACATCGACCCACCAGGGCTGGCCGTCGGGCCTGATCCCGCTGCCGCGCAGCTCGCCGCCGATCTCGACGAGGAAGTCCTCCAGCCCCAGCCCGTGCAGATATCCGGCCACGGCGTCGACGGCATAGCCCTTGGCGATCCCGGAGAAGTCGAGCGCCGCCCCAACGCTCCGCCGCGCGCTGAACAGCAGCGAGTCGAGCTCGATCCGCCGCTCGCTTATGGGCTCGGCGGGAGGAACGCTCGCGCGGGCCCCCGATGGTCCGAAGCCCCATCGGTCGGCGAGCACGCCCATTGCCGGATCGAAGACACCGCCGCTCCGCGCGGACACGTCCAGCGCGGCATCAAGCACATGGACGAACTCGGGCGGCAGCCTCTGCCAACTGCCCGGGCTCGATCGATTGAACCGGCTGAGATCGGACTCCGGCTCCCACTGACTCATCTGCGCGACGATCCGGTCGAGGATCGCGCGGATCCCCGGCTCGATCACCTCGGCAAGCCGGCCGGGCAGCGCCGCGATCCGCACCGACCAGGTCGTGCCCATCGTCGCGCCGCCGAACTCCGCCACGGCGGCGCCCGAAGCGCGGCGATGGAACGCGCGCGCCGAAAGCGCAGGCGGGATCGCGATCCTCAGGGGGCGAGCACCTCGACCGTAGTGACGTAGCTCACGCGCCGCTGCGGCGGGCCGGCCATGCCGCCGGGGCGCTGCGGGCCGCCGGCACCGGGAGCGCCGGTGCCCGGCCCTTCCTCGCGCGGACGGGTGGGCGTGACGTTGATCCAATAGAGGCCGGGATCCGGCCAGTTGATCGAGACCTTGCCATCGGCGCCGGTCTTGAGATCCTGCTGCTTGAGGCTATCGCGATAGCGGATGCCGCCGGGGATCACCGTGACGAACAGATCCGGTGCGGGCTTGCCGTCGAGCAGGAACTGGAAGGTCGCCGCCTCGCCGACGACGAGGTCGTTCGGGTGCGTGACCGGCACCAGCTCGATGCCCTTGCCCATGGGCTTGAACACCGTCGTCGTCGGCGCGCCCTGCGTCACATAGATCTCGTTGCGGCTGAAGCTCTCCGAGGTCTGGATATCGGCGGCGCCTGCCGGGATCACCGTGGCGAGCTTGTCCGCGGTGGTGCCGCGCGGGATCATCCTGGTCTCGCCGCCCAGCTTGTAGCTGCCGAACACGGTCTGGCTGACCGTGCCGATGCGGTAGGTGCCCTGCTGCGTGAGGTGCACGTCGAAGGTCGCGCGGAACTTGCCGACGGCGTGGTTCTCGACCGTGCCCGGAGTGCCGTCGGGCTGCGTGACGGCCGGCACCGCGCGGATCGGTTGATGATCGAAGAAGAACAGGTCGTTCGAGACCGCGGCGTCGACGGTCACCCAATTGTCGGTGCCCGAAACGGTGGTGGACGAGGCGATCATCCACATGCGGTGCGCCTGCACCGCGGCGGGCGCGGCGAGCGCGAGGATGGCGGCGGCGGCAAGGATCGGCGTGCGAAACTTCATCATCTTCCCCCTTATGATCAGCGGCGAACGGTGAGGCCGACGGCGCCGAGCTCGCTCGCGCCCTGGGCGGTGGCGGTGCCGCCGGCGGGAACGCTGAACGGCAGGCGGAGCAGCTCGCGGCCGCCGACCTCGCGCGCGGCCTCGACGACGAGCGTGTAGTTGCCCCCGGTGAGCGCGGGCATCGGGCCGCGGCCGGCGGTGAAGCTCAGCTTGTGCGTACCCGGCGCGCGCGTCGCCCCGGTCACCCCGTCGGCAGGGAAGGACATGGACCGGCCCGAGGCGCGCCACCATTGGCGCACGTCGCGCAGCCACTTGGTGCCCTCATTGGCCTTCAAGTCGAAATCGTACCAGACCGCGAGCGTCCGCGGCGCGGCGCCCTCCTTCTCGAGCCACACCGCGACATAGGGCCGGTGATATTCGGCGACGCTGAGCTTGGGGATGGTGATCGTCAGGTCGAGCGTCTGTGCCGCGGCCGGGCCGGCGACGAGCGCGCTCGCCCCCATGGCGGTGACGGTGAGACCGGTCAGGCGGATCTGCATGGCTGGCGAAACCCCTTTAGTGGATGAAGAAGATGGCGATCGCGGCGGGGACGATCAGCCCCAACGCGACGAGCGGCCAGGTGCTCCGGCGATGCCGCGCGTGCATCTGCAGCAGCACCAGCCCGGTCAGCGAGAAGACCACGCAGGCGAGCACGAAGATGTCGATGAACCACTTCCACACCGCGCCGGCGTTGCGGCCCTTGTGGAGGTCGTTGAGATAGGCGATCCAGCCGCGCGAGCTGACTTCGCTGGTCACTTCGCCGGTCTCGCGATCGATCGAGATCCAGCCGTCGCCGCCGGGGCGCGGCTGCGCGAGATAGACCGTGTCGATCGTCCATTCGGCGTCGCCCGCGGTAGGCATCGCCAATTTCTCGCCGACGAACCTGGCGACCTCGGCGGGCAACGGCTTCTTGCTGTCGGGCGCGTCGTCGGGCTTCACCTGCGCGAGCAAGGCCGGCGGCAGCTGCGCGGCGCGCTCGACCGATTTGGGCGAGGCCTCGATATCGGCCGCGTGATTGAGCGTGAAGCCGGTGATCGCGAACAGCATCAGCCCGATCAGGCTCACCGCCGAGCTCATCCAATGCCACATGTGCAGCTGCTTCAGCCAGAAGCTCTTCCGGCTGCGCTTCGCTTTGGCCGGCGCTGCAGTTGTACCGTGCATGGACTGGGACGAACTCGATTCCTTGGGATAGCCGCCGATAACGCGAACGATTCGCAATTGCAATGTGAGGAGTGGTGGATTTTGGGTTCGAGGGGCGGGCCAAACTAATCCTCCCCGGGACGGGGAGGATTTAAGTGTTCGCCAGTGCAGCAAAGTCGCGCCGCGGTGCAGCGACGAATGTTTCTTGCCGAGTTCCACAAACCCACGCAGTCTCGCGGCAGATAAGCGAGGGGATGGATCGATGTCGGCACTCTATATCGGCTTGGCCGCGATTTGCGGGCTGAGCGTTTCGGCCTGCCTGGGCGCGATGTACCTGATCGTGCGGACGGCGCCCAAGCAACGCGCCGACGTGGAAGCCTGAGACACACGCCGGCCGGCCCGAAGCCGGCCGGTCATTCCCCTAGGTCAAATCGACATTCAAATCCTCCCCCGCCAGGGGGAGGTGGCGCCGAAGGCGTCGGAGGGGGAGGTAAGCAATGCCCTCTCTAATGGAGCGCCGTGCTTCCGCCCCCTCCGTCACGCTGCGCGTGCCACCTCCCCCTGGCGGGGGAGGATAGGAAGGCCTTCAACCTGAGTGCCGATGCGCCCTAGCGGCCCAGCAGCACGCGCGCCTGGCCGGCGATCTGCGCGAGCATCGCGGCATTGGGCACCGCCGCCTGGCGCGCGCGGCGCACGAGATTGGCGAACTGATCGACCCGCGCCCGATTGGCATCGAGCCACGCCTCGACCGCGGCCTGCGGATCGCCCTCGGCACGGCCGAGGAACTCCAGCCGCAGCTGCTGGAAATCGCGCGCGAGGCCCGCGATGAGCAGCCGCTCCCAGGGATCGCCGGTGGTGATCCGCGCCGCGGTCGACTGCGCCCAGTCCAGCCCCAGCGCCTGCCCCAGATGCGTGAAGGCGCGCGTGAGCACAGTCTCGTCGATCCCCTTGCGCACGCCGAGCTCGGCGAGCCCGACCGCGCCGTCCATCTCGAACAGCCGCACGACCTTGGCGACCAGCTCGGGCGGCGCACCCGCCGCTTCGAGCTTGCCCGAGATCCGCCCGCTCTGGCTCTTCACTTCGTCGAGCAACAGCGCCTTGGCCTGCCGGTCGAGCGCGTCGATGCCGGGCTTTAGCCGCGCGATCACCTCGGCCGGGCTCGCGCCGGGGCGGCAGACGCGGAGCAGATCGGCGACCTGGCCGCGCACCGCGACCGCCATCTCGTCGAGCAAGGCAAGGCGCGCGCCCTCGCTGATCGGCGCATTCTCCACCGCCTCCCAGACCGCGGGCAGGCAGAAAAGCCGCTCGGTGACGACGAACATCGCCGCGATGTCGCGCACCGCGGCGCCTTCCTCCTCGGCCAGTTCGAAGGGATGGAGCACCCCGAGCCGGTTGATGATGCGGTTGGCGAGCTTGGTCGCGACGATCTCGTTCCGCAGGCGATGCTCCTCGATCGCCGTGGCGAAGCGCGCCTGCATCGCCTGGGGGAAGGCGGCACGCAGATCGTCCTCGAGCTCGGGATCGGCGCCGAGCCGGCCCTGCTCGATCGCGTCCTGCAATGCGAGCTTGGTCGAGGCGAGCAGCACCGACAGCTCCGGCCGGGTGAGCCCCCTGCCCTCCTGCGCACGGCGCAGCAGGTCCTCATTGGAGGATAGACCCTCGACCGCGCGGTCGAGCCGACCGGCACCTTCGAGGATCTCGATCACCCGGACATAGCTGGGCAGCGACACCGCCCCGTCATTCTCCATGAAGGAGAGCGCGAGCGTCTGGAGGCGATTGTCCTCGAGCACGAGATGCGCGACGTCGTCGGTCATCTCGGCGAGGAGCGCGTTGCGGTCCTCGAAATCGAGCCGGCCCTCGATCACCTCGCGGTTGAGCGCGATCTTGATGTTGACCTCGTTGTCCGAGCAGTCGACGCCCGCCGAATTGTCGATGAAGTCGGTGTTGATCCGCCCGCCATGGCCGGCGAAGGCGATGCGCGCCGCCTGGGTGACGCCGAGATTGGCGCCCTCGCCGATCGCCTTGGCGCGGAGCTGCTCGGCATTGACGCGGAGGCGGTCGTTGGCGGGATCGCCGACCTCGACATGGTTCTCGCTCGCGGCCTTCACATAAGTGCCGATGCCGCCGAACCAGAGCAAGTCGACCGGCGCCTTGAGGATCGCCGAGATGAGGCTGTTGGGATCGATCTCCGCCACGTCGAGGCCGAGCATCTTCTGTATTTCGGGGCTCAGCGGGATCGACTTCTCGGTGCGCGCGAAGACGCCGCCGCCCTTCGAGATCAGGCCCGGATCATAGTCCGCCCAGCTCGACCGCGGCAGCGCGAACATGCGCGCGCGCTCGTCCCAGCTCTTCGCCGGATCGGGATCGGGATCGAGGAAGATGTGGCGATGGTCGAACGCCGCGATCAGCTTGATCGCCTTCGACAGCAGCATGCCGTTGCCGAACACGTCGCCCGACATGTCGCCGCAACCGGCGACGCGCACCGGCTCGGACTGCACGTCGACGCCCATTTCGAGGAAGTGGCGGCGGACCGAAACCCAGGCGCCCTTGGCGGTGATGCCCATCGCCTTGTGGTCGTAGCCGTGCGACCCGCCCGAGGCGAAGGCGTCACCGAGCCAGAAGTTGCGATCGACCGCGATTCGGTTGGCGACGTCGGAGAAGGTCGCGGTGCCCTTGTCGGCGGCGACGACGAAATAGGGATCTTCGCCGTCGAGGATCGCGACACCCTCGGGATGCACCACCGCGCCCGCGACGATGTTGTCGGTGATCGACAGCAGCGAGCGGATGAAGATGCGGTAGCTCTCCGTCCCTTCGGCGAACCAGGCGTCACGGTCCAGCGCGGGCGAAGGCAGCTGCTTGGGGTAGAAGCCGCCCTTGGCGCCGGTCGGCACGATCACCGCGTTCTTGACGCGCTGCGCCTTCATCAGCCCGAGGATCTCGGTGCGGAAATCGTCGCGCCGATCGGACCAGCGCAGCCCGCCGCGCGCGACCGGGCCGGCGCGCAGATGGATGCCTTCGACACGGGGGCTGTACACCCAGATCTCGCGCCAGGGCAGCGGTGCGGGCAGGCCCGGCACCTTGGCCGAATCGAGCTTGAAGGCGAGCGCTTCGGCCGAAGCCGGCGCGAAGGCGTTGGTCCGGAGCGTCGCGAGCACGACGCCGCGCAGCGTGCGCAGGATGCGATCGTCGTCGATCGCCGAGACCTGGTCGAGCCCCGCGTCGATCGCCTTGGTCGCGGCCTTGACGGCTTGCTCGTCCTTGCCGGCGCGCGCGGGATCGTGCGCGGCCTCGAACCGCTCGATCAGCGCGGCGGCGACCGCGGGCGCGCGGCGGAGCGCGTCGACCACGGTGCCCATGCCGTAGTTCATGCCAGTCTGGCGCAGATAGCGGAACCAGGCGCGGAACAGCACGACTGCGCTGGCGCGCATCCCGCCCTCGACGATCAGCCGGTTGAAGATGTCGTTCTCGGCGCGCCCCTCGAGCACCGCGGCGATCGCGTCCTCGACGAGCTTCGGCTCGGCCGCGAGCGCACGCGCGCCGCCGGTCAGCGCGACTTCGAAATCATGGACGAAGATGCCGTTGGCGAGCTGGGTCGGGACTTCCTCGATGACGCGGAAGCCGAAATTCTCGAACACCGGCACCGCGTCGGAGAGCGCCAATGCGCCACCCTGGGCATAGAGCTTGATGCGGTATTCGCCCTTCTTGCCCGGATGCGGCGCGATGCGGACCGAGCGTGCGCCGGGGCCTTCGAGCGCAGCGATGCGCAGAATATCGCGCGCCGCCTCCTCGGGAGTGCTGGTGGCGCGATAGACGGCGGGAAAGGCGTTGGCGAAGCGCAGCGCGAGCCGCGTCGACGGGGCGCCGGTCTGCTCGGCGAGCGCCGCCTCGACCGCGGGCACCCAGCCGCGCAGCATCCGTTCGAGCCGCGTGTCGAGCTCGGCGGCGTCGGGCAGGACGCCGCCCCCGCGCAGGTCGAGCGTGTAGCGCAGCAAGGCGACGATGCCGTCCTCGAGCGCGATCGACCAGTTGATCAGCTTGGCGTGGGAGGCCTCGCTCAGCATCTCGCCGATCGCCTCGCGGCGCCCGGTCGAGACTTCGTCGCGTGGCAGCCAGACAAAGGCGAAGAGATGCCGCCCGAGCAGACTGCGCACGAGCACCAACTTCGAGCGCGGCCGATCGGCGACCGACATTGCGGTGAGCAGGAGATTCTCGAGCGACGGCACGTCGAACGCGGTGGTCAGATCGTGCGGCAGCGCGGTCAGCGCATGCGCCATCGCCTTGCCGGTATGGCCCTTGGGATCGAAGCCGAACTTCTTTTCGAGCCCTCCGAGCCGCGCGCGCAGCACCGGCACTTCCTGCGGATCGGCGAACAAGGCCGCGCTGGTCCACAAACCGGCATGGATCGAGAGGCCGGTGACCTCGGCGCCGGTGAGGATCGGCAGCACGACGATGTCGAGCGGCACGCGGCGGTGCACGGTCGAGATCGAGTTGGACTTGAGCAGCAGCGGCGCCTCGCCGCCTTGCCGGAAATGCTCGACCGCGGCCTCGCGCGAGGCATCGGCGAGGATCGGCGTCTCGAGCGTATAGCGCGCGAGACCGAGCTGGTCCGAGACGCTGCCGTCGGTGCGCCATTTCTCGTGCGCGAGCAGGGTCATCGCGCCGTCGAGGAACCAGCGGAGCAAGGCGGTGCCCTCGGGCAGGGCCAGATTGCCGGCGTCGGTGAACATCGCCGCCTGGAGCGCGCGCCAATCCTCGACCGCGCTGCGCACCTGCTCGAGCGTGCGCTCGATCTCGGCGACGAGGCCGCGGCGCGTGCGCGCGTCGCTGCGCTCCATCTCGATATAGATCATCGATTCGCGCCGCCCGCTCTCGGCGTCGATCGCGACCAATTTGCCCTCGCCGTCGCGCTCGACCGTGACGACCGGGTGGATGATGCGGAAGATCGCGATGTCGTGCGCGGCGATCGCGCTCGCTATCGAATCGACGAGGAAGGGCATGTCGTCGTTGACGACCGCGAGCCGCATGCTGCGACGCTCCTCGTCGAGATAGGTTTCCAGCCGGATCTGCGGCGTGCCCGGCGGACGCACCGCCGCGGCCTCGGCGACGAAGCTTGCCGCTTCGGCGCGCTCGCCCTCCTCGAATCCCTCCAGCTCTCCCGGCAGTGCTCCTTCGAGCAGCCGCGCCTCGAACGCCTGCGTGAGCGACGTCATCATGTTTTTCATGGGCGCCGCTATGCTCCGCCCGGCGCGCGACCTCAAGGCTCGGCGCGGCAGAAAGTAACCACTGCTACCGGTTTCGTGAAAAACTCAGGCGGCGGCCTTGCGGATCGCGCGTTCGGTGAGCGCCGCGTCGTCCGCGAAGCGCGCGACGATGTCGAGCCCCTGGTTGCCCGCGCGGGCGAGCAGCACGACGAACTCGTCCTGCCCGGCGGAAATCGCGACATGGCCGAGCGGCGGACGGCTGCGAAGCTCCTCCGCGGCGCGCGCGAAGACATCGCGCTTCGGCGCGGGGCGGCGATGGTCGCGCTCGGCCTTGACCACGCCCTTGATGCCGCCCTCGGCGACTTCGAGGAACGCGTCGAGCCCGCCCTGGGGCACGTCCTGGCGGCGGGCATGGCTGAGCACCGCGGCGAATTCGGTGAGGCGGGTCTTGTCGTAGTCCACGCCGAAGACGAGCTTGACCGCCGGGGTCATCGGCGCGCGGGCCTGGGCGGTGAGGCCCGAATCGCGGAGCAGGGCCTGATAGTCCTCGGGCGCTTCCTCGGCGGCGCGGGCGAAATCATAGGCGCGGCTGAGCGCGCGGTAGAGCGCCGAGCGGCTGCGCGTGTCGGACGCGCGGGCGGCCGCGGCCGATTCGCGCGCGAGCAGCAACTGGTCGGCGAGGTCGGAGCCGTAGAGCGGCGCGACGGGCTCGACGGGCGAGTCGAAGCCGGCGCTGGGGCCGTCGGCCCACACCGCGGCGGCGACCGGGGCCTGCGGCACCGCGCGACGCGATTCCTCGATCTCGGCGTTGAGCCGTGCCTGGGTCTCGGCGTCGACCAGTTCCTTCCAGTTGATCACGCCGTAGATGAAGTCGATCGTCTCGCCGTCCGACGAGAAGGGCATCAGGATGCCGCGATAGAGCGTGTTGTGCCCGCGCTGGCCGACGAACTCGGCCTCGAAGCCGATCGGCGCGCGATTCGCGATGATCTGGAGATAATGGTCGGTCAGGCGCGAGAGCAAAGAGCGGCTTGGTACCTCGCCCACGGTCTGGATCGACGGCGTGAAGCCGCATTCCTCGCGCAGCATCTCGCCGAGATAGCGAATCGACGGATCGTCGACCCCGCGGGTGAAATCGAGCAGCACGCTGTGCGGGCCGAAATCGGCGATGTTCTCGGGATCCAAGTCCTCGATCGAGGGATAGGCGCGGCCGTGGAGCAGCGAGACCCAATGGTTGTACGCGCGCACGTGCATGCGGCGCTCGTCGGCGCCGATCTCGATCGGGGAATCGGAAACCATCTCGTCGTTCGAGCCTTCGGGGGCCGAGTCGAAGGGCTCATTGACGCCGCGAGCCATGTCCATACGCGTGCTCCATTGCGGGCGAACGGCCCGCTCCTTGAGAGGCCGCTTGTGCACCGGCCGTGGTAAACGACGCGTAAAGCCCGACGGGTAAGTATTGGCGCGGGTGCGGCGGATCGGCGCGGCAAGCAAATCGCAACGCTTGTCAGCTACGAATCATGCTGGTAAGCGCGCGCTCTCTTTCGAGGCCAAGCGCTTCGACCGGGCCGCTTTAGCTCAGCTGGTAGAGCATCGCATTCGTAATGCGGGGGTCACAGGTTCGAGTCCTGTAAGCGGCACCATTTTCTAAAACCCGCAGAAATCTGGGTTTCGGTTGACCTCATAGAGGACAAACTGAGAACCGTCGACGCTCGGAGGCACAATCGTCTCCCGGGCGAAACCGCAATGGATCGCCACAAGGCTCAACTCGCGCTTCCGGCAGGTTTGCCCCCTCGTCGCCTCAAGGTGCGCTTCCACCGCAAACCCGTCGCCGTTGCGGCCGAAATACGCGCAGTACGCTATTGCCCGGATGCCTGTTTCGGGTGCCAGGATGACCGGGTTTGCCAAAGCGGCATCCATTTCCGGGGAACGATATGATCCTTTCGGCAATAGCGGCCCTGACTCTCGTAACCCCGCCTCGGCCACACGTGGCGAGTCTCGCGCCATCGCTTGGTTACAGGGACGGTGTATGTCTCTCCTAGAGCGCTACCGCGATGGCGATTACATCCGTGTCTGGGAGGAACTTCGTGCGCTGGGCGAGAAGGCGCGCGATCCGGACATTATCGAGGACGCAAATGCCGTTGCCGCCGCTACGATGAAGCGTGCCGCCGCGAACTTCGTTCGCATCGAGCGGGAGTTGAGGGCGGGAGGATATCGGTTTGGCTGGAGCATAGAGCCGACCTTGCCGAAGATCTCCCTTCACACCTCCGGCCCGCTCAAGGACCTTCGATTTCGCCTCGACAGTGAGCGGGTAGGAAGCTTGAGTCACATGATCGCGACAATGCTGCGGCAGCATTCGTCGATTGGCCCCGACCTCGAGCGCAGAGGCCCCGCTGATCGCGAGGATCATCAGGTATTTTCCCCGATGAATGACGCTGCGGTCGAACAGCTTGAACGGTTCGAAGCCGAAGCTGGCCCCGTTCCCTTGTCGTTATACCATTTTTGGCGAGAGGTGGGGGGCGTCGATTTCATGGGGCAAGCGGCCAATTGGGACGGCAGTGTCGGCTCGGGAGACCCTGTGGTCCTCAACCCGCCCGACCAGCTGATGGATGCCTATGAGGACGAGGCCGTTGAGGGGCAGCCTTTCAGCTACATCCTTGGACCGGATGCGGACAGCAAAGGCGGCTATAGCGGAAGCGTTGCCGACGTCCTGCTTCCGGATTCACGCGCGGATTTCCAGCTTCCCGGCTATGATTGGTTCGTCGACTATCTTCGCCAGTCGACCCGGCTCGCCGGCTTTCCCGGCTTCGGAATAGCGGACAATCTGCCGCCGGATCTCAAGGCGATAGCTGCTGCCTGGCTTCCGTTCTAGGCCGGCTCCTGTGGACTGGATGATCGTCAGAAACGACATCATCAGCTTCAGCGTCTCCCGGCGGCCCGGCGCCGTGAACTTCCCTTTCCCTTGCTCGATCCGATTGTCGGAATTCCGCTGCGCTTGACGCATTCATAACCCAGCGATTATGGATCAAACCCATAGCCAGTGAGTTATGTGTTCGATGCAGACCGCGCCCGACATGCTTTTCCGGACCCTCGCCGATCCCACGCGGCGGGCGATCTTCGAGCGGCTGTGCCGCGAGGGGGAGCAGACGGTCGCGGCGCTGACCGCGCGGGCCGGGGTGTCGCAGCCGGCGGTGTCGAAGCATCTCGGCGTGCTCAAGGCGGCCGGGCTGGTGCTCGACCGGCCAGAGGGCCGCCAGACCCATTACAGCGCGCAGCTCGGCGCGCTCGCCCCGCTCGTCGACTGGACGAGCCGGATGACCGGCTTCTGGCAGAGCCGGTTCGACGACCTGGAAGACCTGCTGAAAAGGATGGACCAATGACCGCCACCGCGACCGAGACGCGCTCGCTCACCGTCGAGCGCGAGATGCCGCATCCGCCCGAAAAGCTGTGGCGCGCGCTCACCCAGCCGCACCTGATCGAGGAGTGGCTGATGAAGAACGACTTCGCGCCGACGATCGGCCACCGCTTCAATCTGCGCGGCGAATGGGGCGGCGTGCTCGACTGCGAGGTCCTCGAGATCGAGCCGAACGAGACGCTCTCCTACAGCTGGGACTTCGCGCATGACGACCCCGCCTTCGCGCTCAAGAGCGTGGTGACCTTCACGCTCACGCCGACGGCCAGCGGAACGCTGCTGCGCGTCGAGCAGGCCGGCTTCCGGCCCGATCAGAAGCAGGCCTTTGGCGGCGCCAAGCTGGGGTGGCAGCAATTCCTCGGCAAGCTGGAGGAACTGACGGCGCGGCTGGACTGACCAGGCGCAAGGCACCGAACAGAGGAGGCAGCATTGAACATCCGGATCCGCCAATTCCATCGCTGGACGGCCATCGCCTTCACCCTGGGCGTGATCACCTACATGATCGCGATGAGCCAGGGGCAGCCGCCCTATTGGCTCGGGCTCTTCGCATTGCTCCCGCTCATCCTGCTGCTGGTGACCGGGCTCTATCTGTTCGCCCTGCCCTATGTCGTCCGCGGGCGCACCGGGCAGCGCGTCAGCGTGCAGGACTAAGGCCGTGGCGCGCGCAAAATCGGACGCGCTGGCGGCGCCGAAACTGCTCTCGGGCGGCAATCCCCAGATCCCCAAGGGCGAGGGCGACGCACCGGTGCAGGCCTATGTCGCGGCGATGCCGGGCTGGAAGCGCGACGTCGGGCGCCGGCTCGACGCGCTGATCGCGGAGGCGATCCCGGAGGTGCACAAGGCGGTGAAGTGGAACTCGCCCTTCTACGGCGTCCCCGGCGAGGGCTGGTTCCTCAGCTTCCATTGCTTCAACCGCTACGTGAAGGTGACCTTCTTCCAGGGCGCGTCGCTGGACCCCGCCCCGGCCGGCCTCTCGAAATACCCGCAGGTCCGCTATCTCGACATTCACGAGGACGACGCGTTCGACGCGGCGCAGTTCGTCGACTGGGTGAAGCAGGCCAGCAGATTGCCCGGCGAGCGGCTGTGATCCGCGCGCGACCGCTTGGAAAGGAAGCAGGATGACCGACCAGACCCCCTCGCAGCTGATCAACGCGCGGATCGAGGCCCTGAACGACTGGCGCGGCGAGACGCTCGCCCGGATCCGCAAGCTCATCCACGAGGCCGAGCCCGCGGTGATCGAGGAATGGAAGTGGCGCGGGGTCCCGGTATGGTCGCACAGCGGGATCATCACCACCGGCGAGACCTACAAGAACGCCGTGAAGCTGACCTTCGCCAAGGGCGCCTCGCTCCCCGACCCGACGGGGCTCTTCAATTCCAGCCTCGAGGGCAATACGCGCCGCGCGATCGACTTTCACGAAGGCGACGCGATCGATGAGACGGCGCTGAAGGCGCTGATCCGCGAGGCGGCGGCGCTCAACCTGGCGAAACCGCCGGTGCGCGCGCGCAAGAAGGCCTGAGCGCGCAGCCGAACCTGCCAATTCTCATCCTCCCCCGCCAGGGGGGGAGGATGAGAATGCCGCTACGGCTCCGCCCACCATCCGAAACGGAACTCGCCGATACCCGGCCTCGGACTGGCGCAGGCCGGGCGCGCACCGCTTGACAGTCCATATCCAACTGCTGCAACTCTGTTCCATAATATAGGACAGAAGCCCGCCTTCTGATCCTCGCTTCGGACGAAGATCCGACGGACAGGGAGAGTCTCGGGTGCCGGCAGTCGTGACGCGTATGCGTATCCTCCGGGCCACCCCCTCCGCATCTCGATCGCTGCCGCGCATGCCGCGGCTCCGCGCACGGCCGCGCCGTCGCGCCTGACGATTCAGAACCACGCACAGGAGGAGAGAGCATGCAGGGAAATGGGTTGCGGAGCGCGCTGATCGGGGGCTCCTCCTTGCTGGCCGTATTGTTGAGCGCAGGCACGGCGCTGGCGCAGACGGCGCCCGCGGCGGACGACCAGGCCGCTCCTGCCGCGCCCACGCCGCAGGTCGACGAGCAGGACTCTTCCGATGAGATCGTCGTCAAGGGCTTCCGCGCCAGCCTCGGCAGCGCGCTCAACGCCAAGCGGAACGAGGCCTCGGCGATCGACATGATCAAGGCCGAGGACATCGCCGACTTCCCCGACAACAACCTCGCCGAATCGCTGCAGCGCGTGCCGGGCGTGTCGATCAACCGCGTCGGCGGCGAAGGCCGCGCGATCACGGTGCGCGGGCTCTCGGGCAGCTTCACGCGCGTCCGCGTCAACGGCATGGAGGCACAGGCGATCTCGGGCGCCACCACTTCGGACCGCGGCATCAACACCGGGCGCGGCTTCGACTTCAACGTCTTCGCTTCCGAGCTGTTCAACAACCTCGTCGTGCGCAAGACCGCGGACGCCGAGACGATCGAGGGATCGCTGGGCGCCACCGTCGACCTCAACGTCGCGCGCCCCTTCGACTATAAGGACTTCACGCTCGCGATCGGCGCCCAGGCCGGATACAATACGCTCGCCAAGAACGTGGATCCCAAGCTGACCGCCCTGGTCTCGAACACCTGGGACACCGGGATCGGCCGGATCGGCGTGCTCGCCTCGGCCGCCTATAGCCGCCGCGATTATTATGAGGACCAGTTCGGATCGGGCGGCTGGAATCCGGCGACGGTCGACGGCGGCTTCTGCTCGCCGGTCGGCGTGACGCCGGTCTCGCCCGCGCTCAACCCCGCGCAGGGGACCACCGCCACCGATTGCGTCGCCGGCGTGCCCCGCCCCGCCGCGAACGACACCAATTACGGGCTGGTCAACCGCTCGACGGTCTTCCTGCCGCGCCTGCCGCGCTACGGCCGCTTCCACCACGACCAGAAGCGCCTGGGCCTCACCGGATCGGTGCAGTGGGAGCCGGCGCCCGGCATCGAGATCGGCGGCGACGTCCTCTATTCGGATTACAAGGTGTTCCGCGAGGAGAATTGGCTCGAGGGCTTCTCCTTCGCGCGCGCGATCGCCTCGCCCAATTTCGGCAAGCCGCAGACCGCGATCCGCGAGGCGATCCTGCGCGAGGCGGGGGTCAGCCACACCCAGGGCGCCAATTTCGGCCAGACCGTCTACGACATCGATTATGGCGTGTTCGACGGCGTCGACGTGCGATCGGACACGCAATACGACCGGTTCCGCAGCCGCTTCACGCAATATACGCTGCACGGCAATTTCGACGTCACCGACACGCTGCGCATGACCCTGCTCGCCGGCAAGAGCCGGACCGACTTCGACCAGACCGAGCAGACCACCTTCCTGTTCGGCCGCAACAATACGCGCCAGACGATCGACTTCCGCGAGGACCGCAACCAGCCGACGATCGGCTACGGCTTCGACGTCACCGACGTGGCGCAATATACGCTCGCCCCCGGCAGCGCCGAGATCCGCACCGCGCCCTCCTTCGTCGACAACGAGAACCGGATGATCGAGGGCAATTTCGCGTGGAAGGCGGCCGAGGGCTTCACGGTCAAGGGCGGGCTCCATGTCGATCGCTTCGACTTCAGCGTCACGCCCTATCAGCGCGCCAACAACTTCCTCGTGCCCACGCTGACCACCGCGCAGCTCGCCGAGGTGACCAAGTTGGTCGAGGGCTTCGGCGAAGGGATGCGCGAGGGCGTGTTCCCCTCCTCCTGGGTCGCGATCGACTATCCGGCATTCGCCGAGCGCTACGGCCTCGCCGATTACAGCGGCGACTTCGCGCTGATCCAGAATCTGGGCGGAACGCGCAAGGTACGCGAGGACATCGTCTCCGCCTTCGGGCAGGTCGATTTCGACATGCGCGATACGGGCCTGCCGGTCCGCGGCAATGTCGGCATGCGCTATGCGCGGACCAAGCTGCGCTCGACCGGCTATTCGCAGTCGATCCAGCAATTCGTGACCGCCGAGCATCAATATGAGGACTGGCTGCCCTCGGTGAACCTCGTCGCCGACCTGACGCCCAAGCTGCTGATCCGCGGCGCGGTGGCGAAGGTGATCACCCGGCCCGAGCTGGGTTTCCTGAGCCCCGGCGCCAATGTCGTGATCAGCGGGACGCCGAGCATCAACAGCGGCAACCCGACGCTCGAGCCGATCCGCGCGACGACCTATGACGCGGCGATCGAATGGTATTTCGCGCCCAATTCGCTGCTCTCCGCCGCCTATTTCCGCAAGGACATCAAGTCCTACATCCAGAACCAGGCGCTACAGCAGACCTTCGCCCAGACCGGGCTGCCGCTCAGCCTGCTCGCCAATAGCGGGCTCGATCCGAACGTCTCGGTGTTCACGGTCAACCAGGCGCGCAACACGCCCGGCGGGCCGCTGGAAGGGTTCGAGATCAACTACCAGCACGCCTTCACCTTCCTGCCGGGCTTCCTGGGGAATCTCGGCGTGCTGGCGAACTACACCCACGTGAAGTCGACGATCACTTATTATCTCGCGGCGAGCTCGGCCAACACCACCGAGCGCGACCTGCTCGGCCTGTCGCGCGACGCGTTCAACGGCACGCTCTATTACGAGGACAGCAAGCTGAGCGCGCGCATCTCGGGCTCGTATCGCGGGCCGTACATCATCGCGCTGCCCGCCAACAATCCGCTGCAGGACCTCGAGGGCGTCGACAAGTCGCTCATCTTCGACGCATCGGTCTCCTACCAGCTGACCGACAAGATCAAGCTGACCTTCGAGGGGCTCAACCTGTTCGACCGGCGCTATCGCCAGTATATCGACTCCGATCGCGACAGCACCTTCGTCTACAGCCACACCGGCGCTCAATTCTATCTGGGCGCGCAGTTCCGGTTCTGATCGGACATCGGCCTTCATCCAAAAAAAGGGGGCGCTTTCGCGCCCCCCGAGGAGGTTGGGACTAGAAGAGGCGTTACTTGCCGAAGCGGAAGCGCAGCGCGGCGCTGAAGTTGCGGCCGTTGTAGAAATGCTGGCGTTCGATTCCGGTCATCATGCCCGGCTCGCCGACGAAGCGATCGGCCGCAACCTTGGTCAGGTTCTCGGCGTTCAGCGACAGCGTCAGCTCGGGGAGGAGCTTGAAGCTGACCGAAGCGTCGAGCAGGCCGAACGGGCGGATGTAGCGCCCGTCGATCGGGTTGCCGGCGACGTTGAACAGGATCGATTCCGAGCGATAGGTGTAGACCACGCGCGCGGTGAGGAAATCGTCCTCGTAGAAGCCCGAGGCCGTCCAATTGTACTTGGAGGTGAAGGGCTGCGGCGTGTCGGTCAGGATCCCGTTGAGGATCAGCGGGTTCTTGGTGTCGACATAGGTGAACGACCCCGAAACGCCGAAATTGTGCAGGAACTTCGGCATGAAGTCATAGTCCAGGAACGTCTGGCCCGAGATCTCGAAGCCCTTGGCCCAGCCGTTCTGCGCGTTCACCGTCTGGTTGATGTAATATTGCCCGCCGGTGCAGTTGTTGGCGACCGTGCCGGTATAGGCCGGATAGGTCGACACCGTCTCGCACTGCGAGATGCCGCTGAAGAAGCCCTTCACGTTCTTGTAGAACAGGGCGACCGCGGCATAGTTAACCGGCGAGAAATAATGCTCGAGCGAGATGTCGAAATTGTCCGCCTTCTGCGGCCCGAGATCGGGATTGCCCTTGTTGCCGGTGCCCGTGACGGTGTTCACCGAGATCGCGGGGTTGAGCGCGTCGGTGCTGGCGCGGGTGATGCCCTTGCCATAGCCGAGGCGCAGGATCGTGTTCGGCGTGATGCGCCATGACAGGTTCGCGCTCGGCAGCACGTCCCAGCGCGACGTGTCCGTCTCGTTGGGGATGATGACGATGGGCGACGTGGGCGAAGCCTGCGAGTTGACCATGGCGCGCGCGAAGCCTTCCGCGCGGACGGCGCGGACGCCGATATTGCCCTGGATCCGATCGTCGAGGAACGCGAAGTCCGCCGCGCCATAGACCGCATAGGTCCGCTCGCGGATGTAGCGGCGGCTCAGCAGGTTCTCGGCGAGACTGTCCTCGGGAAGGATGCCCGCGTTCGGGAAGCGCGCGCGCACATTGTCGCCGAGCAGCGCATCGGGCGAGAAGACCAGATAGCCGCCGCTATAGCCCATCTCGCCGGCCATGACGTTGTTCGGGGCGGTCTCGAACATGTCCGCATAAGGCAGGACCGCGATCGCGTTCGACTGGTTCGCCGCGAGTCCCGCCCCGTCGGTGGTCAGGCTCCGGCCGAACGAATGATTGTTGTACCGGCTTTCGAGCACCGAATAGCGGGCGCCGACCTTCAGTGCCTTGATGAAGGAGTCGCGCGGCCGGTAGCGCAGGTCGAGCGCGGCCGCCCCGGAATTGTCGTCCCAGGCCTGGTTGTTGCCGTTGGAATAATTGTTGAAGACCCAGTTGGCGGGGCTGGAGAGGTCCGGACCCGAGATGCCGAGCTGCGCGGGCTTGGTGGTGAGGTCGCGCGTGACGTCCCAGGTCAGGCCGGCGCGGCTGGTGAGGGTGACCGAGCGATTGTCGGTCGAGCGGTCGGCCTTGACGTACGAATAGTCGAAATGGACGTCGAACTCGTCGCTCACCTGCCACTTGGCGCCGCCGGCGAGCAGGTAGGAGACGTAGTTGCTCCGCTCGTCGCCGCCGATCGAGGCCGCGGTGGAACCCAGGAAGGTGCCCGAGGCCAGGCGCGTGCCCGACAGCAGCTCGTTGGTGCCGCCGTTGCTGTTCCGGTTGGCGAGCATCTCGTCGATCGTGAACGGAATGGTCGCGGCGTTCTGAACGTAGCGCGAGTTGCTGATGTTCAGGAAGCGGTAGTTCTGGTGATACTGGTAATAGGTGTAGTTGCCGTCGACGTAGAATTCGAGGTTCGGCGTCGGCTTGTACTGGAAGGATCCGGCCAGGCCCTTGCGGGTGCGCAGATAGTCTTCCTGGAAGACGTTGTGCCCCTCGGTCACGGTCGAGACGAGGTTGGCGCGGTCGGCCGCCGCAAGCGTCAGCGGATTGACGTCGGCGAGGTAGGTGACGTCCGACCGGCCGGCATAGGCCGGGTTGAGGTTGAGGCCGGTGCCGACATTGGCGGCATATTCGGGGCTGTTGCCGCGGATCGCGCGGCGGATCGATGTGCCGCCGCCGGCCGGGTTGTTGTCGCCGCGGTTGAAGCTGCGCGAATAGGATCCGACGAGGAGCAGGCCCATCTCGCCGTCGCCGACGTTCCACTTGCTCGAGCCGAGCAGGAACAGTTCGGGCTGCACCTTCTTGCCGAGATCGTTGTAGCGGCCGCCGATCGAGCCCGAGACCACCGTGCCGGTGAAGTCGAGCGGCCGGCGCGTGCGGATGTTGACCAGGCCGCCGATGCCGCCCTCGATATGCTCGGCCGAGGGATTCTTGTAGACGTCGATGCCGGCGACCAGGCCGGGGCTGGCGCCCTCGACGTTGAACTCGCGGCCGCCCGCGGTGATGAAGGCGCGCCCGTCGACCTGCGACGAGGTCTGGCCGGAGAGGCCGCGGATGGTGAGGCCGCTGCCCTGGCCGACCGGCGACGCCGATTCGCCGCCGAAGCGATAGGCCTGGACGCCGGGAACGCGCGAGAGCGTGGCCGCGACATTGTTGTCGGGCAGCTTGCCGATGTCCTCGGCGCTGATCGTGTCCATCACCTCATTGGTGTTCTTCTTGCGCTGCGCGGAGGACTGCAGGCTCTCGCGGATGCCGGTGACGACGATCGCGTCGTTCTCGTCGCCATTGTCCTGCGCCGGCGCCACGTCGGGTGTCTGCGCGCTGTCCTGCGCCCAGGCCGGCAGCGCGGCCGTGGTGCACAAAAGGGCGATCGCCAATTTGGAAACTGTCTTCATGCTCCCCTCCTATCTCCCTGCTCATTGGACCGGTTTCGGGAAGGAGAGTCCGTGCGCCCTGCAAAGACGCTGATCCGCTCCTGTCCGCCTGGCTGGCTTTTGCCGCCGGTCTGTTATCGATAGCAGAAGCTATCTGATACCGATAACAGATGAGGCTTGCAAGAGGCTGCATGCATGACGCCGCGTGGCGGGGGATTTGGGGGGAATCCTGTTCCGGGACAGGGCGTGTGGACGCCGTTGGCGTTCTTCGTCATCCCCGCGAAAGCGGGGACCCATCTCCTGAACGAGCGGCAAAATGCACCGGCCCGCTCGTGGATAATGTCGGAGATGGGTCCCCGCTTTCGCGGGGATGACGGGTTTTGGATATGAGTCGTGCCGTTAGCGAACGACCAGCCCTTCCACGAACGGCCCTACATCAATGTCGGACCGCCCGAGTCGCTTGCCGCCGACCGCGAGATTCTCGATCGTCACCCCGCGCACGATTCGATCCGGCGAATGGCCGGCGATCACCGGGCGATTGATGTCGCCGCCCTTGAAGCGGACGTTGCGCACGCTGATTCGTTCGATCCCGCGGCCGGGGGCGTGGCTGTACTTCGCGTTGAACACCACGCGGAAGTTGAACAGCATGCCCTCCTCGACCGAGTCGATCCGGATGTCCTCGAAGCGGACGTCGCGCACGAGGTTGTTGTCGCCGTCGGTGATCGCCATCACGCCCTGATAGTCGCGATCGTCCTCGTCATGGCCGAGCACGTCGATGTTCTGGAACGCGATATCCTCGAGCACCTCCGCGGCACCCGGCGTGCCGTGCAGGCCGATGTTGATCGGATGGGCGATGTCCGCCCAGAGGATCGAGTTGGTGATCCGGTAGTTGCGCGCATCACCCTTATAGTCCCAGCGGCCGCCATAGATGGCGATCGTATCGTCCGAATTGCGCATGAAGACGCTGTCGACGCGCACGTCGGAGCAGCTCATGAAATCGAGCCCGTCGCTCCAGCTCGAGGCGCTGACCGACTTGAGGTTGCGGATGGCGACGCCCGTCGACTGGCCGCACAGCACCGAATAATGGTTCGGATTGAGGACGATCGGCCCGTCCACCGTGACGTTGCGCGAATTGGCAATGGTGATGCCCTCTTGCGGGCGATCGACGATGCCGTGGCCGAGGATGCGGACATTCTCGGCGTCGCGGACCTCGATATTGCCCTGCACCAGCGCGCCGCCGGCGATCACGACCGTCGTGTTGGAGGGGATCCGGAAGCTCTTCTGCCCTTCGGGAAGCGGATGGACGCCCGGGCCGAAATGGATCACGCCCGGCCCGGGCGGCGGCAGATTGCCCTCGGGCGCGTCGGCGAAGAGGTGCAGATTGTGCAGCCGATCGCCGTCGAACTCGACCGAGATCCGCGCGGGCCTGTCGAGCCGGAAAGTGGCGGTGTTGCCGACCAGCCTGGCGCGCACGCCCGCCGAATCGGGCCGGACCTCGACGCGCCGGACGTCGCCATTGTTCTTCTTGACCGCGACCTCCACCGGGCCGGCCATGTCGAAGGTCACCATCGAAGCGTCCTGCGGCCGATCGAGATCGACCTTGACGTTGTACTCGTAGAGGTCGCGCCATTCGCCGCCGGGCGTGCGGACGCGCACGGTGAAATCGTCGTTGAGATAGGCCCAGAACGCCTTGCCCGCGGGCGGCGCGTGGATGCGCAGCGTCGTGTCGGGCGTTTGCGCCGCGGCCGGAAGCGACAGCAAGGCAAGGCCGCAGGACAGGCCCGCGCAAAGGGAAGCAGTGTTCATCGCGTGATCCTGAACCAGTCGAAATCGGCGAAGCCGACCGAAGTCGCGACGCTGGCGGGGGTGCCGTCCTGCGCCTGGGCGAACAGGCCGATCTGCGCGCCCACCCAGCGCCCGGGCCGGCTCTCGAACGCGGGCCCCAGCGGCACGAAGCGCTCGCCGTCGAGGCTGTAGCTGAAGCGCACTTTGGCGTGCGCCTCGCGCAGCATCGACGGCCAGTAGGGCGTGAAGCTCGGCGGAGGGACCTGGATCGTCACCGGCTCCGCCTCGAGCCGCAGCCACAAGGGCGTGCCGTCCGCCACCACCGGGCCTGCGCTGCGCTGCTCGCCCGCCGCCGGGGCGGTTCCGTCACGCCAGCCCTGGACGAGCCGCGTCTCGCTGCCGCTGCGCTCGACGCCGATCCAGGCATAATGCTGGCCGAGCATCGCCAGCCCCGCCCGCTCGCCCGAGCGGAGCGGCTGGAAGCGGAGCCACGTCGTCGCGGTGAAGGCCGGCGCCGGCAGCTTCTGCGAGAGCAGATTGCCCATCTCGTAGAGATTGGCCGAGCCGCTCACTGACTTGAGGCGCAGCCGGCCGTCGGCCAGCGCCATCCAGTCTTCGGCCGGATTGCTGTTCCATTGCCACGCGAGCGACAGCGGCCCGCCGAATTCGTCGTCCGCCACCGGCGCGCTACGCGACTGCGCGGGCACGGGCTTGCGATATCGGAGCACGGGCTCGCCCCGCCCGTCGCCATCGGGATCGGCGCCGATCACCGGCCATCCCTTGCGCCAGCGCATCGGCTGGAGATGGACGACGCGGCCATAGCTGTCGCGGTCCTGGAAATGCAGGAACCAGTCCTCGCCCGAGGACGTGTCGACCCAGGCGCCCTGATGCGGCCCGTTGATCTCGGTCTTGCCCTGATCGAGGACGTTGCGACCCTCATAGGGCCCCTCGATGCGGCGGCTGCGGAACACGCCCTGCCAGCCGCCCTTCACGCTGCCGCTCGGCGCGAACAGGTAATAATAGCCGTCGCGCTTGTAGAGCTTGGGGCCCTCGGTGGTCTGCCAGGGCCGCGGGCCGAGGCTCGTCGCCACAGGCGGGAGCGCCGCGCCGTCGATGATCGTGCGGGCCTCGCCCACGGTCTTGGTGCCGTCTGCGTTCAGCCGCTTGAGCACGATCAGATTGGACTTGCCGGCGCGGCTGCCGGCAAAGGCGTGCACCAGCCAGCCGGTGCCGTCCGCGTCCCAGAAGGGCGCGGGATCGATCGCGCCCTTGGTCGCGTCGACCAGCTCGGGCGCCGACCAGGGCCCGCGCGGATCCTTGGCGGTCACCACGAAGATGCCGAAATCGGGATCGGGATAATAGATCAGGAAGCGTCCGCCCCGATGGCGGATCGCCGGCGCCCAGACCCCGCCCCCGCGCCGGGGAGTGCGGAAATGCGCCTCAGGCGGAACCGCCGCGAGCGCGTGGCCGATCAGCGTCCAGTTCACCAAGTCGCGCGAGTGCAGGATCGGCAGTGCGGGCGCGTTGGTGAAGGAGGATGCCGTCAGGTAGAAATCACTGCCGACCCGCACCACGTCGGGATCGGAATAATCGCCCGCGAGCACCGGATTGGCATAGGTCCCGTCGCCGCGATCGGCGAACCAGCGCCCGTCGGCCGATTGCGCATGCGCGGGTGCCGCCACCAGCGCGAGCGCCAGCCCGGGCGCCAGCGCACGCCAGATATGGCCTCGACCCTCGAACCGGCGCGTTGCCATGCCTCGCCATCCTCCCCGATTGTGACTTGCCGTCGCCGGCGCATCTGTTATCGATATCAGAGTGCCGGGGAGGACGGACGAGCGCAAGCGAAAACTGCTCGGCGATCCCCAGGCATCGGAGGAGAGAAGCATGCCCATCGGCCGACGGGAACTGATTTCGGGCGCGATCGCCGCGGTGACGGCGGGCGGCATCCGCCCCGCGGCGGCATCGCCCAGGCCCCTGCAGATCCACTCGCCCGACGGCCGCATCCGCGTCACGCTCGCGCTGCCGGACGCGGCCGGGCCCTTTCCCTGCTGGTCGGCGACGCTCGACGATTTGCCGATCCTCGAGCCGTCGCGGCTGGCGCTGGTGCTCGAGGACGGAAAGCTGCTCGGCCCCCGCGCGCGCTATCGGAGCCACCGCGCGCGCCGCCATGCGGAACGCTGGCGCCCGACCTATGGCATCGCCGAGAGCTATGACGGCACGCGCAACGAACTCGAGGTGGTCTTCGACGATCCCGAGCGCGGCCTCCGCTTCGCCATCCGCCTCGCCGCGCACGACCATGGCATCGCCATGCGCTACCGGCTGCTCGGACGGCGGAAGGTTCGACTCGGCGGCGAGGCGACGTCGCTGCGTTTCCCGCAGGGCTCGCGCGTGTGGAGCAGCCGGGACGAAGGCGAATATGTCGTGTCCGCGCCCGAGGCAGTCGCGCCGGCGCCGCATCCGGACCTCACCAAGAGCACCGACCAGGGCGCGCTGGCCGATCCGCCGCTCTACGTCGCCACGCCGCAGGGCATCGCGCTCAGCCTGTGCGAGTCGGACCGGCTCCATTATCCGCGGACGATGTTCCGCGGGGCCGGGCGCGACACGCTGGTCACCCACCTCATGCGCTTTCCCGGGCGCGCGACCGGCTATTCGGGCCCGGGCGACACGCATGCCGCGCCGGTCTTCGCGGTGCAGGCGCCGTTCGAGACGCCGTGGCGCGTGCTGCTGGTCTCGCGCGATCCGGCGAAGCTGCTCGAAAAAGCGGGGCTGATCCAGTCGCTCGCCACGCCGAACCGGCTCGGCGACGTCTCGTGGATCCGCCCGGGACGCGCCTTCCGCATCCGCAAGCCCTACACCACCGAGCGCGCGCTCGCCTGCGTCGACTTCGCTGCGCGGCGGAAGCTCGAATTCGTCGAGTTCGACGCGCATTGGTATGGCGACGGCACCGATCCGAGCGACGCGACGGTGCCGATCGCCGGGCTCGACATGGCCCGGATCATCGCCGCGGCGAAGGCCAAGGGGATCGGCATGATCCTCTATGTCGACCGCGTGCCCGCGATGCGGCAGCTCGACGCGATCGTCCGCACCTATCGCGCCTGGGGCGTGGCGGGAATCAAGTTCGGCTTCGTCTGGGAGGGGCGCCAGGAGGACGTGGACTTCATCTACGACATGGTCCGGCGCTGCGGCGAGCAGCGGCTGATGGTCAACCTCCACGACAATCTGCGCCCGGCGGGACTGGAGCGCACCTTGCCCAATTACATCGCGCTGGAGGGCGTGCGCGGCAACGAGCAGTTCCCGACCGCGCGGCACAACGTCACCCTGCCCTTCACGCGCGCGCTCGCGGGGCCGATCGACTACACCATCTGCTACGCGCACGAGCGCAACCAGACGACCAACGCGCACCAGCTCGCGATGGCGGCGGTCTATTACAACCCGCTGACCTTCCTCTATTGGTACGACGCGCCCGACAAATATGCCGACGATGCAGCCTGGCCGGAGCTGCGCTGGTTCGACGAATGCCCGACCAGCTGGGGCGCGACCGTGGCGCTGGGCGGCGCGATCGGCGAATATGTCGCGGTGGCGCGGCGGCACGGGGAGCGCTGGTTCCTCGGCGCGATGACCAACGAGCAGGCCCGCCGGGTGCCGATCGCGACCGGCTTCCTGGGCGAAGGCCGCTGGCGCGCGACGATCTATGCCGACGGCACGGCGGCGGCGCAGGCGCGGCTGACGCCGGTCGAGATCTCGCGCCGGGAGTTGCACGCGGGCGACGCGCTCGAGCTGGTCCTGGCGCCGAGCGGGGGTCAGGCGATCCTGTTCGAGCGGGTGTAGGTCAGGAGCCCTCCCCCTCCCTGAAAGGGAGGGGATCAAGGGGTGGGTTTAGCGGCGAAAGAGGCTCGATGCCTCTTTCGCCGCTTTGCACCGAGCCGGCAGATGAGTCTTTGGGCGCGCAGACGCGCGCACCCACCCCAACCCCTCCCTGCAAGCAGGGAGGGGCCATCGCCTACTCCCCAGCCCCCGGCGCAGGTCCGGTCGAGTTGCGCTCGACCAGGGTCAGCATCTCGCGGACATGCGGAGCCTTGGGCGTGCCGCCGCTGCGCGCGTTGCGCACCTGATCGGCGAGCATCGCCACGGCGGTGGCCGCCATTTCGGCGATCGGCTGGCGTATCGTGGTGAGCTCGGGCCAGACCGTCGAGGCCACCGGCGCGTCGTCGAACCCCGCGATACTGATGTCGCGCGGCACCGACAGCCCTATGCCCTGCGCGACGGCCGAGACCGCCGCGGCCATGTCGTCGTTGCTCGCGAAGATCGCGGTCGGGCGCGGCGATATGCCGAGCAGCTGGCGCGCGGCGTCGAGCCCCGATTTGTAGGTGAACAGGCCCGGCGCGATCCATTCGGGCTCGATGCGGATCCCCGCGCCGGCGAGCGCCGCGCGATAGCCCTGCTCGCGCCGCTGCGAGGGCGAGTGCTTGGGGTCGCCCTGGATGAAGCCGATCGCGCGGTGCCCCGCGGCGATCAGGTGGCGCGTCATGTCGAACGCGCCCTTGTAATCGTCGACCACGATCGCGGCGACGCCGTCGCGCGGGATCGCGGTGGCGAAGGAGAGCGGCAGCACGCCCGCCGCGCTCACCTTTTCGAGCATCCGCGCCGAATCGCACAAGGGCGGCGGCAGGATGACGCCCCCGATCCCCGCCTCGATCAGCCGCTCGAGCCCTTCGAGCGCCTCCTCCTCGGTGACGCCCGGCTCGATCAGGAACTGGCATCCGCTCGCGCCGCTCTGGCGGAACGCGCCCATCAGGAAGGCGCCGAGATTGGAGGAGCTGGGATTGCTGTACAGCGCGCCGAGGCGCACGTCGCTCTTGAGGCTGCGCGCGGTCAAATTGGGCGAGTAGTTGAGCGCCTCGATCGAGGCAGTGACCTTCCGCTGCATCTCCTTGCTGACATATTTGGCGCCGTTGATGACCCGCGAGACGGTCATCGAGGACACCCCGGCGTGCCGGGCCACGTCGTGGATCGTGACCACGCTCCGTTTCGCGCCGTTGCCGTTCTCGGCCTCGCTCCGCTCCGCCATTGGTGTGTGCCCAGTTCTTTGTTATGTTCTCGTGCGCGTCGCGTGCACCCTGATATCGGTAACAGAAATCCAAGGGCGGTCAATCGGCACTTGCCCGGGGGCCCGCTTGTCGGCATATGTGGTATCGATAACAGGTCGAGCAACAGGGAAGAGGGGTCCGGCGGGTGACCGATACCAGGCGGAATTACGTGACGCTCAGCGCGTTCCTCTTCTGCTTCTTCTTCGCCCAGGCGATGACGATGTCGCTGCTGTCGATCTGGCTCACCCGTTCGCTCGGACTGAACGGAGTCGAGGCGGGAACGGTGTTCTCCGCCAACTTCATCGGCGCGATGTGCGCCCAGCCGCTCTACGGCTATGTTTCGGACCGGATGGGCTTCCGCAAGGTCGTGCCGCTGGGCGTGGCGCTGCTGGTGGTGCTCTCGGGCCTGTTCTTCAGCTTCGTCTATGCGCCGCTCTTGCGGTGGAACCTCGTGATCGGCGCCGCGGTGGGCGGGCTCTATCTCGGCGTCACCTTCATCGCCGGCAGCTACGCGCTCGAAAGCTATGTCGATCGCGTCGGGCGCAGATACGGGTTCGAATATAGCCGCGTGCGGCTCTGGGGCTCGCTCGGCTTCGCGAGCGCGGCGATGTTCTCCGGCCGGCTCTACAATGTCGACCCGGGCATCAACTTCTTCCTGGCGAGCGCCGCGGGCCTGCTGCTGCTGCCGATGCTCGCCCTCGCGCGCATCGCACCGGACGCGGGCCAGCAGGCGGCGTCGGACCGGCTGACGCCCCGCGATTCCATGGCGTTGCTCGGCCAGCCCAAATTCTGGGGCTTCATGGTGCTGATCCTCGGGGTGACCAACCTCTACCTCGTCTACGACCAGCAATTCCCCTTCTATTTCTCCTCGCTCTTCCCCACGCCCCAGGCCGGCGCGGCGATGTTCGGCTATCTCAACTCGGCGCAGATCTTCGTCGAGGCGGGCGGCATGTTCCTCGCGCCCTTCCTCGTGCGCCGGATCGGCGCGACGCGCGGGCTGATGCTCGCGACCGCGATCATGATCCTCCGCATCGCCGGATCGGGGCTGGCGACGGGGCCGCTCACCATCTCCGCGTGCAAGATGCTCCACGCGATCGAGCTCCCGATCCTCGCCGTGTCGATCTTCCGCTACATCGCCTGGCATTTCGAGCCGCGCCACGCCGCGACGGTCTATATGGTCGGCGTCAGCTTCGGGCATTCGCTCGGGCTGGCGATCCTCTCGCCGCTTGCGGGGAAGAGCTACGACCTGATCGGCTTCCAGAACACCTATTTCCTGATCGCGGCCTTCGCATTGGTCTTCTGGATCGCGTCCTGGTTCGCTCTGTCGCCGACGCCACCGGAAGTCGCGGATCCGCCCATGGCGGCGGGCCCGGTCGACCCGCCCGGCGGCGGCGAGGTCCAGCCGCTGGGAGCGGGCCGATGAGCGAGGTCGCGAACGAGACGCTGGCGCCGCTCGTGCCGGAACGCCCGGAACCCGCCGAGCTCGACAAATTGATCGCCGATGCGCTCGCCAGGCTCGACCGGACGATGCCACAGTTCCGCGATCATTTCCCCGCGCCGTCGAGCACGGGGGGCACCTATGCCCCGATCGACAATGTCGAATGGACCAACGGTTTCTGGACCGGGATGCTCTGGCTCGGCTGGGAATTCACCGGACGCGACGCCTATCGCCGGGCGGCGGAGGACAATGTCGAGTCGTTCCGCGATCGCGTGGAGCAACGCGTGAATGTCGACCATCACGATCTGGGCTTCCTCTACACTTTGTCGACCTGCGCCGCGCACCGGCTCACCGGCAGCACGATCGGCCGCGCGGCCGGGCTCGAGGCCGCCCGGCTGCTGCTGGCGCGGTTCGATCCCGTCGCGGGCGTGATCCAGGCCTGGGGCGACATGCGCGATCCCGGGCAGCGCGGGCGCATGATCATCGACTGCAATCTCAACCTGCCCTTGCTCTTCTGGGCGAGCAGGGAAACCGGCGACCGGGCCTTCGCCGACGCCGCGACGCGCCATCTCGAGCAGGCGGCGCGCTATCTGGTTCGGCCCGACGCCTCGACCTACCACACCTTCTACATCGATACGGAGACGGGGCAGCCGCGCTTCGGGAGCACGCACCAGGGCTATTCGGACCAGAGCTGTTGGGCGCGCGGCCAGGCCTGGGGCATTTACGGCTTCGCGCTGGGTGGGCTGCACACGAACGAGCCGGCCTATGTCGAGCTCGCGGCCCGGCTCGCCAACCATTTCCTCAACCGGCTGCCCACCGACGGGATCTGCTGCTGGGACCTGATCTTCGCCGACGACAACGGTACCCCACGCGACAGCTCGGCCGCGGCGATCGCGGCGTGCGGACTGCTCGAACTCGCCAAGGCGCTGCCGGCCGCCGACCCCCGGCGCGACACCTATGCCAGCTGGGCATGGCGCATCGTGCAGGAGCTCGGCACCAGCTACCTGGCGCCGGTGGAGGGCTCGAACGCGCTGCTGCTGCACGCCGTCTACCACATGCCCAACGGCGCCGGGGTGGACGAGGCCTGCATCTGGGGCGACTATTTCTACCTCGAGGCGCTGATGCGCCTCAGGAACGTCTGGACTCCCTATTGGAGCTGAGGGGCGGCCTTGGCTGATCCGAAGCGGGCGTAGAGCGTCGGCAGCACGAAGAGCGTGAGCAAGGTCGCCGAGATCAGCCCGCCGATGACGACGGTCGCCAGCGGCTTCTGCACCTCCGCGCCCGCGCCGTGCCCGAGCGCCATCGGCACGAAACCCAGGCTCGCCACCAATGCGGTCATCACGACCGGCCTGAGGCGCGCAAGCGCGCCTTCGCGGGCGGCCGTGGCGCGGTCGCGGCCCTGCCCCACGAGCTGCTGGATCGAGGTGAGCATCACCAGCCCGTTGAGCACCGCGATCCCCGACAATGCGATGAAGCCGACCGCGGCGGAGATCGAGAAGGGCAACCCGCCCAGCACGAGCGCCAGGACCCCGCCGACCAGCGCCAAGGGCACGCCGGTGAACACGATCGCGGCGTCGCGGACATTGCCGAGCGCCCCGTAGAGCAGCAACAGGATCGACACGAAGCAGACCGGCACTACCAGGGCCAGCCGATCGCGGGCCGATGCGAGGTTCTGGAACTGGCCGCCCCATTCGAGCCAGATGCCGGCGGGAAGCTGGACGTCGCGGGCGATGGCGGCCCGCGCATCGGCCACGACTCCGGCAACGTCGCGCCCACGCACATTCGCCTGGACGACGACCCGGCGCTTGCCGTTCTCGCGGCTGATCTGGTTCGGACCGTCGAGCAGCCGGATGTCGGCCACCGACGTCAGCGGCACGAACGCACCCCCCGGCGTGGGCACCGGCACCTGGCCGAGCGCTTCCAGATCGGCGCGAACCCGATCCGGCAAGCGGATCACCACTGGGAAGCGCCGGTCGCCTTCGAAGATCACCCCCGCCTCGCGCCCGCCCACCGCGGCGGCGACGGTGTCCGCCACGTCCTGCGCGCGCACGCCCAGCCGCGAGGCGGCGTCGTGGCGGAAGGCGATGTCGAGCATGGGGAGCCCCTCGGTCTGCTCGACCTTCACGTCCTCCGCGCCCGGCGTGCGCCGCAGCACCGCGGCGATCCTCGCGGCGGTCGCGTTCATCTCGCCAAAGTCCTCGCCGAACACCTTGACCGCCACGTCGGAGCGGACGCCCGCGATCAGTTCGTTGAAGCGCATCTGGATCGGCTGGGTCACTTCATAGGCATGGCCCGGCACGCGGGCGAGCCGCGCCTCGATCCGCTCGACGATCGCAGCCTTCTTCTCGCCGGGATCGGGCCATTCGCGGCGCGGCTTGAGCATGATGAAGATATCGGTCGCGTTGGGCGGCATCGGATCGGAGGCGACCTCGGCGGTGCCGGTGCGCGAGAAGATCGTGCGGACCTCGGGCATGCCTTGCAGCGCCCGCTCGATCTGCGCCTGCATCTTCTGGCTCTGCTCGATCGACGTGCCGGGAACGCGGAACGCCGAGACCAGCACGTCGCCTTCGTCGAGCTGGGGCAGGAACTCCTGCCCCAGCGTGGTCCAGGCGCCCCCCGCGAGCGCGAGCGCGCCGAGCGCGACGCCGAGGGTGCGCTTCGGCCGTTTCATCGCGCGGTCCAGCCCCGGCTCGTACCGCCCGCGCAACCAGGCGACGACGCGCCCTTCCTTCTCCTCGACCGGCCTGGACAGCCATGCCGCGATCGCCGCGGGTACGAAGGTGAGCGAGAGCACGAAGGCGAAGGCCAGCGCGATGATCACCGTCAGCGCCATGGGCTCGAACGTCTTGCCCTCGACCCCGGTCAGCGTGAGCAGGGGCACGTAGACGAGGATGATGATCGCCTGGCCGTAGACCGAAGGGCGGATCATCTCGCGCGCCGCGCTCGACACCGCGTCCAGTCGCTCGGCGGTTACGAGCGGTCGCCCCTCCTGGTGCTGTCGCTCCGCGATGCGCCGGAGCGCGTTCTCGACGATGATCACCGCGCCGTCGACGATCAGGCCGAAGTCGAGCGCGCCCAGGCTCATGAGGTTCGCCGACACGCCCGCCTGGAGCATCCCGATGCCGGTGAGCAGCATGGTGACCGGGATGACCAAAGCGGCGATCAGCGCGGCCCGGAAATTGCCGAGCAGCAGGAACAGCACGGCGATCACGAGCAACGCGCCCTCGGCGAGGTTGCGCGACACCGTCGCGATCGTCGCGTTGACCAATTGGGTGCGATCGAGCACCGGCTCGATCACCACGTCGCGCGGGAGCGAGGGCGCGATCGCCGCGAGCTTCTCGCCCACGCCGGTCGAGACCGTACGGCTGTTCTCGCCGATGCGCATGATGGCGGTTCCGGTGACGACCTCGCGGCCATTCTCCGAAGCGGCGCCCAGGCGGATGCCCTGCCCCAGCCGAACCTCGGCGACCTGGCCGAGCGTGATCGGCGTGGCCTCACGCGTGGCGATCACGGTGCCGCGCAGCTCGGCGAGGCCGCGGATGCGCGCATCGGCGCGCACGGCGAGCCCCTCTCCGTTGCGGTCCACCGTACCGCCGCCGGTCGCGACGTTGTTGCGCTCGAGCGCCTCGGCGAGATCCGACAGCGACAATCGCAATTGCGCCAGGCGCTGGACGTCGGGGACGACGAGATATTCCTTCTCGAAGCCGCCGAGCGAGTCGATTCCCGCCACGCCCGCCACGGTCTTGATCTGCGGTGCGACGATCCAGTCCTGGACCGTGTGGAGATAGGTCGCCTTGTCCGCCTCGGTCGCGAGACGGTCGCCCTCGGGCGTGATGTAGCTCCCGTCGGGCTGCAGCCCGGGTTCGCCGGGGCGATGATCGTCATGCGTCCGCTCGGCATAGCGCAGCGTCCAGATATAGACCTCGCCGAGGCCCGTCGCGATCGGCCCCATTTCCGGCTGCGCGCCCGCGGGCAGCGTTTCCTGCGCCGCGATCAGCCGCTCCTGGACCTGGCTGCGCGCGAAATAGATGTCGGTCGAATCGGAGAAGATCGCCGTCACCTGGACGAAGCCGTTGCGGCTGAGCGAGCGCGTGCTCTCCAGTCCCTTGATCCCGGCGAGCGCGGTCTCGATCGGGAAGGCGACCTGCTTCTCGATCAGCTCGGGCGACAGCGCCGGGGCGAGCACGTTCACCTGGACCTGGTTGTTGGTGATGTCGGGCACGGCGTCGATCGGCAGCCGCCAGAGCGCGACGGCACCGGCGAGCGCGGCGGCGAGGGTGAGCAGGAGGACCAGCCAGCTTCTGGCCACGGACCAGGCGACGATGCGATCGATCATCGGATCAGTCCTCGTGCCCGGCTTCGGACGCGCCGAGCGCCGATTTCAGCGTGAAGCTGTTGGCCGCGGCGATCTGCTCGCGCCCGGTAAGGCCGGAGGTCACCACGACGCTGCCGCCGTCCTGCCGGCCCAGCGCCACCGGCGTCGCGCGGAAGCCGCTTGGGGTCCGCACGAAGACGACCGTCCGCCCTTCGACGGTCTGCACCGCGGTGGAGGGTATGCGGATCGCGCCGTCTCCGTCCGACGGCAGCATCACGCGCGCCGAGACGGTCTCGCCCACGCGCCAGCGGCCGGCGCGATTGTCGAGCATCGCGATCACCGGCACCTGCCGCGTCTCGGCGTCGAGGACCGGCGAGACGAAGGTGATGCGCGCGGCCTGGCGGCGGCCCGCCGCGTCGACCTCGATCGTCATGCCCGGCCGCACCCGGCCGGCATCGCCGGGCTGGAGCGAGAGCGTGACGCTCAGCTGCGACAGGTTCGCCAGCCGGAACAGCTCGGCATCGGCCGCGACCGTCTGGCCGAGCACGGCGCTCCGCCCGATCACCTGCCCGCCGATCGGCGCGGTGATCACGATGCGATTGAGGCTGCCGCTCCGGATCCCCGCCGCGGCCACTTGCTGCCGCGCCTGGCGAAGCGCGACCTCGGCCTCCTTGGCGGCGGCGCGCGCGACCTGCACCTCGCGCTCGGGCCGATAGCCTCTCGCGAACAGCGCCTCCTCGCGCTTGAGGTTGGAGCGGGCGAGCTCGGCGCGCGCGGCGGCCGCCTCCACATCGGCGTTGAGCGCGGCGGCTTCGCGGCTCTCGATGACCGCGAGCGTCTCGCCGCGCCGGACGTCCTCCCCCAGGTTGCGGGTCAGCGTCACCACGCGCCCGCCGATCGCCGCCGACACGACGCGCGTGCCCTGGGGATCGCCTTCGATCGTCGCGGGAAGCGCGATCGCGCCGCCGCTGCCGCCGATCGTCGGCTGGGTCAGCTCGATCGCCGCGGTGTCGATCTGTTGGGGCGTGAGCGTGACGACGCCCTCGTCGCCGTGCGTTTCGGTCTCGGGATGATTCTGCGCGATATCCTCGCCGGCGCCGCACGCGGCGAGCAGCAGGGCGAGCGAAAGCGTCGCTGTCTTCGATGTCATGGAACGATTCCCCGGCGTGGCGCCGAAGCCCGGCGCCACGCAAGTTGCAGTCAAGGAGCGAGGCACGCGCGTGCGCGCCGGGCGTCAGCTCCTTGGCGGCTTCAGGGCCGGATCGATCGAGAGCGAAGCGAGGCCGGGCGCGCGCCGCGATGCCGACTCGCCGGAGCGGACCGCATGGCGTGCGGCCGTCACCGCATCGGATCCGATCGCATAGGCATGGCCATGACAGGCGCCATGTTGGTGCGGCGCGGCGCGATCCTGGTCCGCGGGCGCCTCGTCGCTATCGCCGGCCACATGCACGTCGCCGCCGCACGAGATCTCCGCGATCGTCAATGCCTCGCGCGCGTGCACCGTCGTCGTCGCCACCAGGGACGAGGCGAGCAGGCAGAGCATCACGAGCCAGCAGCGGCGCAACATGCGGACGCCATAGGCGATGCCGCCGGCATTGTCACCGCGGCGGTTGCGCTGGGCATTTCCGTTCGGAAGGGGCGGCGGTGGTGGAGCTGAGGGGAATCGAACCCCTGACCTCTGCAGTGCGATTGCAGCGCTCTCCCATCTGAGCTACAGCCCCGCCGCCGGTCTCCGGTTGCCCGGAAGGCGCTCCCATTAGCGGGCCCCGATCCGCGATGCAACTGGCTTGAGACCGCGGCGGCGGAGCGCCCTCCCACCACGCCAGAACGGCCGCGAATCCGGCGGGATGCCGGAACCTTAGACCCCACTCGCACGCTGAATCCCGCGTCGGCGCGGCGGTGATCCACGCTCGCCGCGCCTTGCCCGACGAACGATCAGGAGAGAGGCGAGATGGACGACCGCAACAGCCGATTTGGGCGGCGCGACCCCTATGACCGCGACGACCCGCAGGACTATACCGAGGATTACGGCTCGGGCCGCGACCATAGCTATTCGAGCGCGCGCGACTACGCCGCAGCCGGCGAGCTGGGCTATGGCGGACGCGAACGCGGCGACTATGCCGGCCGGCGCGACGAACGCGACTGGCAGGGTCGCGGCGACAGGGGCCGCGAGCGCAGCTATGCCCGCCGTGCAGGCTATGGCGAGGACCGCGGCTTCCTCGATCGCGCCGGCGACGAGGTGCGCGCATGGTTCGGCGACGAGGAGGCCGAGCGCCGCCGCGAACGGGACCAGCGCTATGACGACCGCATCGGGCGCGGCGAGCGCGCCCGCGGCGCGGCCGGCGACGACCACTATCATACGTGGCGCCGCCAGCGCATCGCCGAGCTCGACCGCGACTATGACGAATATCGCCGCGAGAATTCGCAGCGCTTCCACAACGAGTTCACCAGCTGGCGCAGCGAGCGCCAGGGACAGCGCGATTCGCTGCGCCGCGTGAACGAACATATGGAAGTGGTCGGCTCGGACGGCAGCCATGTCGGCACGGTCGACAAGATCCGCGGCGATCGCATCCTGCTGACCAAGAGCGACAGCGATGCCGGCGGGCACCACCATTCGATCCCCTCGCGCTGGATCCAGTCGGTCGACGACCGGGTGGTGCTGCGCAAGAGCGCCGCGGAGGCGCAGGCGCATTGGCGCGACGAGGAACGATCGGGCGCGCTGTTCGGCGACGGCGGTCGCGACGAGGATCGCGACGACTGGTCGACCGGGCGCAATCTCAACCGCAGCTTCTCCGGCACCTATTGAACCGGCACCGGACAATCGAGGTGAGCACAACTGGGCCCGGGGATCTCCCCGGGCCCTTCTTTGTCAGCCGGCGAGGAAGGCGGCCAGCGCGGCGGCGAAGGCCGCGGGCTGATCGAGCATGACGAAGTGCGCCGAATCGCCGATCCCGACATAGGTGACGTTCGGGATCGAAGCATATTGGCCGCGGAAGAAGGCGTCCGCGCGATCCTTCGTCGGATACTGGCTGTTCCAAGCATAGACGATGGTCGCCGGCGCGCGGATCGCCTTGAGCTCGGAGCGCATGTCGGTGGTCAAATCCTCGTAGAGCGCCAGTGCGGTGACGCGCGGATCGGCGGCCATCGCCCATTCGGTCGCCTTTGCACGGCTCTCGGGCTTGAGCGTCAGCGACGCGACATTGGCTTCCGCCGCGGCCCTGCTCGGCGGCTTGCCATAGCTGGCGGTCACGGTGTCGCGCATCTGCGCCGCACGGGGCTCGACCATCGCGACGGTCAATTCGCTTCCCGGCTGCGCCATCAGCACCCCGAACCACGGCAGCGCGTCGACCACCATCAATCGCCCGACGCTCGCCGGATGACGCGCGGCGAGCATCAGACCCGCCAGGCCGCCCATCGAATGCCCGATCACCGCCGCGCCCGCGATCTTCCGGTCGCCGATCAGCGTGTGGAGATCGGCGACCACGCCTTCCAGCACGCCCGGCTTGAGGTTGGCGCGCGGATCGTCGCCGCCGAAGCCGTTGACCTGGACCAGGTAGACGCTGTGCGACTTGGCGAGCTCGGGCGCCACGCCGTCCCACACCGCGCGCGGGCTGGAAAGGCCGGGGATCAGGATCACCGGGCTGCCCGTGCCGATCACTTCGACCGAGATGTGCTCCATCTGGATCAGCTTTGCCGGCGCGACCGCGGCATGGGCCGGCTGGGGGCCGAGGATGGCGGGGATGCTGGCGGTCGCGGCGAGCGCGAAGAGGATGCGGGCGATCATTGGACGTCCTTTGCTGGGTTGAGGAAGATTTCCTCGATGGTGAGGCCGAACAGGTCGGCGATCCTGAAGGCGAGCGGCAGCGAGGGGTCGTAGCGGCCGGTCTCGATCGCGTTCACGCTCTGGCGCGAGACCTCGAGCCGTTCGGCAAGGTCCTGCTGGCTCCATTCGCGCTCGGCGCGGAGCACGCGGAGGCGGTTCTTCATTCGCCCCCTCCCGCGGCATGGTCGCGCAGGCCGACCACGCATTGCGCCAGGCCCCATGCGGCGCACCACAAGGGGAAGGCCCAGAGCGGCAGCTCGGCGCTGGGGCTGATCGCGCCGCCATTGACGAGGAAACCGTAGACCGTGCTCGCCGCCAGCAGCACGCCGGTGCCGAACAGCATGCAGCTCGCGATCCGCTGGCGGAGGAACTCGTCGGTCTCCTCGACCAGATAGAGCCCCATGACGACGATCGCGCCGATGATCGGGACGGCGGGCAGCACCGAGAGCACGACCAGCTCGAGCCCGGTCGGATGCCACGCCTCGATCGCCCAGACGCAGGCGAACAGCACCGCCACATAGGCGAACATCGTCGGGAAAAAGCGCCGCAGATAGCGGCGGCCGGCGGGTGTAGCCATCTTCATATGTCAAGCTCCCTTTCGAATCAGTAAAGGTAGCTTTACGCACCGCGGCGTGTAATGTCAATGTTGTTTTACATATCGGCAAGCTAGCACGACATGCAGACAAGCGAGTTTGCATCTCGGGGAGTATCCTGGCTCCGGAGCCGCGAGGAACGCCGCGCCCTTGCGACGCGGGCATAGCCGTGCAGGGAGATCATCGGCTAAGGCACGCCGCATGAACCCGATCGAACTATATGGCCGCCTGATCGCCTGGGTCGGCGACGGCACCGGCGCTCCCGATACCGTCCTCCACATCCATGCCGGAATGGCGGTCCTGCTCTTCGTGCGCGTGGTGACCGGCCGCTCGCTCGCGACTCCCTGGCCGTTGCTCGCGGTCTATGTCGCGGAGTTCGCCAACGAGGTCTTCGACCGCATAAACCATGGGCGGTGGATGCCGGATACGACGAGCGACGTCCTGAACACGGTGTTCTGGCCCACCGTCCTGTTCATCGGACTACGGATCAGGCGTGCCCGGGTGGAACATCCCCGCGGGCATAAGCCAGGTCCTGGAATCCCAGCGGAAGGGTAAGTGGCCGGAAGGCCGCGCTCCGTAGTGACAAACTTCCGGCCACGCACTGGCTCGCGAAGAGGGAACCAAGCAAGCCGGCACAAGGTGTCACGTACCCGGGTGCGGATGCAAGCCCCCTTGCGCAGTCGCGATTCGGCGCTGGCCGAGCCCCTCCAGCATCGCCTGCGCGAGCAGGCTGAGCGTGTCGTCGCGGGCGCCCATCACCACGATGCGATCACCGAGCCGGGCCTGCGCGACGAGATGGGCCGCCGCCCCTTCGCGATCGGGAATATGCAGCGCCTGCGCGCCGGTGGCGGCGACGTCGGCGACGATGTCGGCGCTGGTCACTTCGCGCGCGACGGTGCCGCCCTGATAGACCGGATCGGGGAGCACGAGCAGATCGTCCCCGCCCAGCTTCGACGCGAACATCGCCACCAACTCGGCGCGCATCACCTTGAGCGGACCATAGCCGTGCGGCTGGAACAGCAGCAGCAGTCGCCCGGGAAAGGCGTGGAGCGTGTCGAGGGTGGCGGCGATCTTGTCGGGATTGTGCCCGAAATCGTCGATCACGGCGACGCCGCCGGCCTCGCCGACCAGCTCGAAGCGGCGCTTCAGTCCCTGGAACTGCCGGATCGCCCGGGCGGCATCCTCGAGCGAAATCCCCGCGGCGCGCGCCGCGCCGATCGCGGCGAGGGCATTGGACACATTGTGCCGGCCAGGCACCCGCAATTCGACGTCCACGGCAGCGCCGCCACGCTCGGTCAACGCGAAGCCGATGCCGAAGGGCCGCTCCGAAAGATCGCGCGCGACCAGATCGGCATCGCCCTCGATCGCGAAGGTGAGCAGCCGATCGGCGGGCAAGGTCATCGCCAGCGCCGCGCCTTCGCCATTGTCGAGGTTGACCACCGCCTTGCCCGCCTTGGCGATGAAGGCGCCAAACAGCTCGATCAGCTTCTCCATCGGCATGTGATCGAGGCTGACATTGTTGAGCACCGCCACCCCGGGCCGATAGAGCGCGATCGAACCGTCGCTCTCGTCGACTTCGCTCACATAGGCATCGCCCGCGCCGACCAGCGCGCTGGCGAAGGGCGCGTCGGACGAGACGAAGTTCTTCATCACGGCGCCGTTCATCACCGTCGGGTCGCGCCCGCACGCATGGAGGATCCAGCCGATCATGCCCGTCACGGTCGACTTGCCGCTGGTGCCTGCGACGCCGATCGACTGCGGGGCGGCGTTGAACAGGGCGGCGTTGAGCTCGGCGCGCGTCATCCGCGCATTGCCGAGCGCGGCGGCGCGGACCATGTCGGGGACGCTCGCCTCGATCGCGGCGGAGGCGACCACGATCTGCTCGGGAGAAGCCACGCCGCTGCCGTCCTGCGGGAAGAGCGCGACGCCGCGGCGCTTCAGATCGTCGAACTTGGCGGGAAGCCGGCCCGCGTCGAGGCTGCGGTCCGATCCGGCGACGGTGGCGCCCTGCCCCGCCAGGATCATCGCCAGGGGCATCATCCCCGAGCCGCCGATGCCGACGAAGAAGTAAGGTTTGCCGTGGTGCATGGCGTCGCGCTATCGGCGGTTTCGTCGGGGGGAGCAAGGCGCGACACGCCTTCCCCTTTCCGTCACCCTGAACTTGTTTCAGGGTCCACCATGCCGCGGGCGACGACATCGCCTGCGGCGCGGTGGATGCTGAAACAAGTTCAGCATGACGGCTGGTTCGAGGGTGGATTTGAATGCGCATCGGAGTCGTCGCACCAGCAAGAACGGTCACCCGCGAGAGTTCGCTGCGGCTGGCGGCGTTCATGGCGCTCACCTACCCCGATCACGACATCGTGTTTCACCCGCAATGCTATATCGAGGAGGGCCATTTCGCCGGCTCCGACGCGGTTCGCGCCGCGGCGTTCCTCGAATTCGCCAACGATCCCGGCTTTGACGCGATCTGGTTCGCGCGCGGCGGCTATGGCTCGAACCGCATCCTCGACACGGTGATGCCGCAACTGAACGCCGCGGCGGGGCGCAAGACCTATCTGGGCTTCTCCGACATGGGGTTCCTGCTCGGCGCGCTCTATGCCCGGCGGATCGGCCGCTCGGTCCATGCCTCGATGGCGAGCAGCATCGGCAAGAACGATACGGGCGAGGCCGCGGGCTGGGCGTTGGGCTGGCTGATCGACAAGGACCGCCGCGCGCTCGAGCCGAGCCTCGCCGACGGCCGCCCCGCCGCGGCGTTCAACCTCGCCATCCTGACGACGATGATCGGCACGCCCTGGCTGCCCGACCTGACCGACCATGTGCTGATGATCGAGGAAGTTGACGAGCCGCTCTACCGGATCGACCGGATGCTCTTCCAGATGGCGCATGCGACTCAGCTCAAGGGCATCGCCGGCGTGCGGCTGGGCGCGGTGACTTCGGTCGTCGAGAACGACAAGCCGTTCGGCGAGACGATCGAGCAGATCATCACCCGCTGGTGCCGCGACATGAAGGTGCCGTATCTCGGCCGCGCCGAGATCGGCCATGTCGAACTGAACCGCGTGGTGCCGTTCGGGGTTGCCTGACCCACTCTATGCCCCTCCCTGAATGGGTGGGTTAAGGGGTGGGTGTAGCGGCGAGCGAGGCTCGATGCCTCGCTCGCCGCTGTTTTGCCGAGCTGAAGAGAATCTTTTGGGCGCGCAGACGCGCGCACCCACCCATGATCGGGTGAACAGCGCCCCGCGCTGTTCACCCGATCATCCCTCCCTGCAAGCAGGGAGGGATGATTGAAAAGCCTACCGCCTCAACAAACCATTCCTCACCGGCACCCCAAAATCAGGCGTCCCGTCCGCGCCGTATCGGATCGGCTGGACCCGCGCATGGCGGTTCGGGTCGAACAGCGGATCGCCCTTGATCTCGCGATAGTCTCGGCCGTGATAGACCAGCAGGTCGCGGCCCTTCTCGTCGATGACGAAGCTGTTGTGGCCGGGGCCGAACACCTTGTTGGCCTCCGACGTCGCGAACACCGGCACCGGCGACTTGGTCCAGGACGCCGGGTCCATGATGTCGGCATCGGCATCGGCGGTGAGCATGCCCAGGCAATAGCGGGCATCGGTCGCGCTTGCCGAATAGGTAAGGAACAACTTGCCGTTCCGCGCGAGCAGGGCCGGCCCCTCGGCGACCTTGAAGCCCTGCACTTCCCAGTCGAGCGTCGGCACGGTCAACCGCGCGGGCGGCGCGGCAAGCGTGGTCGGCGTCTTCAGGGGAGCGAGATAGAGGTTGCTGTTGGTCGCGATGCCGGGTTCATGCTGGGCCCAGCAGATGTAGCGGACGCCCTTGTGCTCGAAGATCGTGCTATCGAGCGTGAACGTATCCCAGGGCGTCTCCAACTGGCCCAGCAAAGTCCAATCCGTCGCGAGCGGGTTGGCCCCTTGCCCACGCAGCACATAGGTGCGGATGTGGAACTTGTCGTCGCCGTTGCCGGCGGCGAAATAGACGTGCCACGCGCCGTCGAAATGGTGGATCTCGGGCGCCCAGATATAGCCCGCCAGCTTGCCGCTTGCCGGGCGGCGCCAGAGCACCGTCTCGGGCGCATCCTTGAGGCCCGCGATCGTCTTCGCGCGGCGCAGCACGATCCGGTCATATTCGGGCACCGAACCGGTGAAGTAGAACCAGCCGTCGTGCCGCAGGATCTGCGGGTCGGCGCGCTGGAGCACGAGGGGGTTCTCGATCTTCGCCTCCTTCGGCTGCGCGACGGCGGGGACTTGGGTCGCGATGGTGAGCGCCGCGCCGCCGGCAAGCAGGTCGCGTCGGTTCATTAGGTGGTTCAGCATGGACTGTCTGAACCGCATCGGCGCGCGCGGCGCAAGTCCAATCATCAGACTATTCGAGAAATCCTGTCTCTGGATCATGGCCCTTGCCGCGCGCCTTGCCTATATCGCGCCTGCGCGGGCATAAGCCGCGCTCCCAGAATCAACCTTTAGTTGAAAGATCCCATGTCCGAGATGTTCCGCATAACGCTGCCCGACGGTTCCGTCCGTGAGGTAGCCCCGGGGACTACCCCGGCGGACATCGCCGCGGCGATCGGCCCGGGCCTCGCCAAGGCCGCCATGGCCGCGCGCGTCGACGGCGAGGTGCGCGACATCATGCGGCCGTTCGAGGGCGATGCGCAGCTCGCGCTGATCACCGCGAAGGACGAGAAGGACGCGCTCGAACTGGTGCGCCACGACTATGCGCATATCCTGGCCGAAGCGGTGCAGAACCTCTTCCCCGGCACGCAGATCACCTTCGGCCCCGCGACCGACGACGGCTTCTATTACGACTTCGCGCCGAAGGAGCGCCCCTTCACCGAGGAGGACCTTCCCGCGATCGAGGCCGAGATGCGCAAGATCATCGCGGCCGATGCGCCGCTGATCCGGGAGGTCTGGTCGCGCGCCCAGCTGATCGAACGCTGGCAGAAGCAGGGCGAGACCTTCAAGGCCGAATGGGCACAGGAGCTTCCCGAGGGCGAGGAGCTCACCGTCTATCGCGCCGGCAAGAACGACGACGCCTGGCTCGACATGTGCCGCGGCCCGCACCTCGCCTCGACCGGCAAGGTCGACCCCAACGCGTTCAAGCTGACGCGCGTCTCGGGCGCCTATTGGCGCGGCGACCAGAAGAACGCGATGCTCAGCCGAATCTACGGCACCGGCTGGCTCAACAAGAAGCAGCTCGACGAGCATCTCCACCGGCTCGAGGAGGCCGCCAAGCGCGACCATCGCAAGCTCGGCGCCGAGATGGACCTGTTCCACCTCCAGCAGGAGGCGCACGGATCGGTCTTCTGGCACCCGCACGGCTTCACCATCTGGCGCCAGCTCGAGGCCTATATGCGCCGCGCGATCGACGCCGCGGGCTATCAGGAAGTGAAGACCCCCCAGGTGATGGACGCGCGCCAGTGGGAGCAGTCCGGCCATTGGGGCAAGTATCGCGAGAACATGTTCGTCATCCCCGACGAAGTGCCGAACGTCGAGGACGAGGGCCCGATCGTCTCGGACGCGGCCGAGTGGATGGCGCTCAAGCCGATGAACTGCCCGGCGCACATCCTGATCTTCAAGCAAGGGATCAAGTCGTACCGCGACCTGCCCCTGCGCCTCTACGAGAATGGCTGCTGCCACCGCAACGAGCCGCACGGCGCGCTGCACGGGCTGATGCGCGTCCGCCAGTTCACCCAGGACGACGCGCACATCTTCTGCCGCGAGGACCAGATCGTCGACGAGGTGCGCGACTTCTGCGCGCTCGCCGACCGCATCTATCGCGACTTCGGCTTCACCTATTCGATCAAGCTCGCGCTGCGCCCCGACAAGCGCTTCGGCACCGACGCAATGTGGGACCAGGCCGAAGCGGAGCTGCGCGACGCCGTGGTCCGCGCGGGGCTGGCTACGCAAGAATATGGCTGGGAGGAGCTGCCCGGCGAAGGCGCTTTCTATGCGCCCAAGCTGGAGTGGCACCTCACCGATGCGATCGGGCGGACCTGGCAGGTCGGCACGATCCAGTCGGACCGCGTGCTCCCCGAGCGGCTCGACGCGTCCTATGTCGGCGAGGACGGCGAGCGCCATCGCCCGGTGATGCTCCACCGCGCGATCTTCGGCTCGTACGAGCGCTTCATCGGCATCCTGATCGAGCATTTCGCCGGCAAGCTGCCCGTATGGCTCGCGCCGACCCAGGCGGTGGTCGCGACGATCGTCTCCGATGCGGACGAATATGCGCTGCAGGTGACCGAGAAGCTGCGCGCCGCGGGGATCCGCGTCGAGACCGACCTGCGCAACGAGAAGATCAACTACAAGGTGCGCGAGCATTCGGTGGCCAAGGTCCCCAATCTGCTCGTGGTCGGCAAGCGCGAGGCCGAGGAAGGCACCGTGGCGCTGCGCGTGCTGGGCTCGCAGGGGCAACAGATGCTGTCGCTGGACGAAGTCGTGGCGCAGCTGACCGAAGAGGCGACCGCGCCGGATCTGCGGTGACGATATTCCCCTCCCTGTAAGGGAGGGGTTAGGGGTGGGTAGAAAAGGTCGGGCTCGATGCCCGGCCTTTTCTTTTTCCCCAGCGCGTCGTTGGGCTCGCCTTCGGCTCGCACCCACCCCCAGCCCCTCCCTTGCAGGGAGGGGAGCGAGTTAGAACGCGGCGCTCACCGAGAACACCACCTGGCTGCCCGCGATGCTCGACCCGTCCTTGGTCGAGGAGAAATTGGGCAGCAGGTACGCCGACTCGCTCTCGCTGATGTCGGTGTCGGTATAGGCCACGCCGAGCGTCAGCGGCGTGCCGGGGATCGCCAGGTCGGCGCCGAGCATCCAGTCGAGATATTCGCCGGTCGGCGACAGGCTGGTGCCGTTGGGGCCGAGCCCGGGGTTGCCGTTCGAATAGCCGAGATGCGCCTTGAGCGTCACCGGCGTGCCCTTCACGCCCGACGAGAGATCGCCCCAGACATAGAGATTGTCCTCGGACTGGCCGTTGCTCTGGGGCGTCGCCGAGAAATTGCCGAGCGCTTCCTGCTTGGGCGCATAGGCGATGCCGACCAGCCCATTGACCGGGCCGAGCGAGCCGCTCAGCTTGGCATAGGGCTCGGCGAAGTCGGTGTTCTGGAAGCCGCCCGGATACATGTACCAGGTCAGGCCGACATCGAGCGCGGCGCCGTCGCCCAGCGCGAACTTGTACCCCGCATAGAGGTCCAGCTCCATATTGGCGCCGCCGAACGTGCCCCAGCCGGCGAGGTTCGACGCCCAGGTGCCGGCATAGAGGCCGCTCTCGTGGGTGACCGTGAGGCCGCCCTGGACCGCCATTTCCTCGTCGGTCTGCGAGACGCCGCGGAAGCGATAGTCGGAGACCAGCGCGACGCTGCCCGTGACGGTGACCGCCTTGGGCGGCTCTTCCTGCGCGAACGCCGGCGTGGCCGAGCTGAGCAGGATGGCAAGCGCGAAACCATATTTCATTCGGGACTCCCCCTTGGTTCTGGGTGATGGTCCCCTGCGGGCTGGATCAGGCCTGCCTCTCAGCGTGCATGCTCTCGTCCAACGCCCGACCAACTATCCGAGCCGGACGGCCTCGTGTGTAATGAAGTGTTGCTGGCGCATCGCGCTCGGGCGCAAAGGAGGCGCATGGTGGAGATCCGCAAGGGAAGGCCGGACGACGTGCCGCGCGCGTTCGAGATCTGGCGCGCCGCGGTGGACGCGACGCACGGCTTCCTCACGCCCGAGGATCGCGCCGAGATCGACGAGATGGTCGCCCAGGATTTCCTGCCGAACGTCGAGCTCTGGCTGGCGGTGGACGCGACCGATCGGCCGCAGGGCTTCCTGGTGATGGACGGCGAGATGATCGACGCCTTGTTCGTCGATCCCGCGGTGCATGGCCGCGGAATCGGCACGGCATTGCTCGATCACGCGCTGTCGCTCGCCCCCAACGCGACCGTCGATGCCAGCGAGCAGGCGACCAACGCATTGCCCTTTTACGAGGCGCGCGGCTTCGTCCGCACCGGCCGTTCGCCCAGCGATCCGCAGGGCCGGCCCTACCCGCTGGTGCATTTGCGCCATGATGGAACCGGCGCGGCTTCCAAATCTTCGGGTCAGTGACTATATCGCGACGCTAACCACCAACGAGTCCCAGGAGAAACACCTATCCGTCCTCCCATGTCCCGGCGCCCTCTGGCACCTCCGCCGATGAACGGCCCGCGCTTCAATGAATTCATTCAATCGCCCAAGGTGCGGGTGATCGATCAGGATGGCGAGAATCTCGGCGTGATGTACACGCGCGAGGCGATGGAGCAGGCGCGCGAGGTCGGGCTCGACCTCGTCGAAGTGTCGCCCAACGCCGATCCGCCCGTCGCCAAGTTCCTCGACGTCGGCAAGTTCAAGTACGAGGCCCAGAAAAAGGCCAACCAGGCCCGGAAGACCCAGAAGACGCAGGAGATCAAGGAGATCAAGATGCGTCCGAACATCGACGATCATGATTATGATACGAAGATGAAGGCGATCCACAAGTTCATCGGCGAAGGCGACAAGGTGAAGATCACCCTGCGCTTCCGCGGCCGCGAGCTCTCGCACGGCCAACTCGGCATGAACCTGCTCAAGCGCGTGCAGGACGATACGGCGGAAATCGCCAAGATCGAGAGCTATCCGCGCATGGAAGGCCGTCAGATGCTGATGGTGATCTCGCCCAAATGAGGCTGGGGCGAGGGCTGCTCGCGGCCCTCGCCGCCCTTTCGCCGGTCGCCGCCTCCGCGCAGACCGATCCTGCTCCCCCAACCACCGCCGGCACCGACGAGAAGCTCGCGCTTCCGGCGGGCTACAAGCAGGTCTGGGCCGACGAGTTCGATTCGCCCGGCCTGCCCGACCCGAAACATTGGGCGTACGACACCAGCCGCAACAAGGAAGGCTGGTACAACAACGAACTCCAATATTATGCCGCCGCGCGGCCCGAGAACGTCCGGGTCGAGAAGGGCCGCCTGATCCTCGAGGCGCGCAAGGAGCGGCTCGCCGACAAGCTCGATTTCGGCGGTCAGGATTATAGCTCGGGCAAGCTCATCACCCGGGGCCTGGGCGACTGGAAATACGGCTTCATCGAGGTCCGCGCCAAGCTCGCCTGCGGGCGCGGGATCTGGCCGGCGATCTGGATGCTCGCCTCCGACGGCAAGACCGGCTGGCCCGCGATGGGCGAGATCGACATCATGGAGCATGTCGGCTGGGATCCCGGCCGCGTCCACGGCACCGTCCACACCAAGGGCTACAACCATGTCGCCAAGACCCAGAAGGGGTCGAACGTGATGGTGCCCGACGCCTGCACCGCCTTCCACGACTACCAGCTCGACTGGAACGAGGACCGCATCCTGATCGGCGTGGACGGCCGCGCCTATATGCGCTTCGACAACGACCACAAGGGCGATCCCGCCACCTGGCCCTTCGCCAGCCCGCAATATCTGATCCTCAACGTCGCGGTCGGCGGCTGGGGCGGGCAAAAGGGGATCGACCCCGCGGCGTTCCCTTCGCGGATGGAGGTCGATTACGTGCGGGTGTGGCAGAAAAGGTAGGGTCGGCGAGCGCCTGCTATTGGTGCTGGGTTCGACGAGTGGCCGCTACACTTCGGTCTTGAGACGAGATGGCGTGTCAGCGATGAAGCGGCGTTACGATATGCAGCAGGCAAAGGGGTAAAGTTGCGGCTGGAGAGCATAAGGCTGGCCGTGAGCGCCCTGACGCTGGCGTTGGCGGCGTGCGGAGGCGGAAGCACGCAGCCGTCCGCCACTCCCGCGGGCGTTGCGGAGCGCACCACGATCGACTTCGCAAACATCGCCGACTATTCCGCATCGAGGCTTCCAGCCTATTTCGACCGGACGGTGACGGCGCTGGACAACAGCCCGGCTTCCAATCCCATCAATGATCGCGTGGCGACGCTCGGGCGGGTGCTGTTCTACGATCTGCGGCTGAGCACCAATGACAGGGCCTCCTGCGCCTCCTGCCACCAGCAGGCGCTTGGCTTTACCGACTCGATGCGGTTCAGCAACGGGATCAGCGGCGCCGCCACCACCGACTTTCACGCGATGCGGCTCGGCAATCTCCGTTACTGGCGGCCGGGCTCCACCTTTTGGGATCGGCGCGCGGCCAGCGTGGAGGCGCAGGCGAGCCAGCCATTCCACAGCCTGGTCGAGATGGGATGGGGCGGGGCTGCTGGCGGCTTCGACGCCCTGACCCGAAAAATGGCCGCGACGGCCTATTACCCGGATCTGTTCGCCTGGGCGTTCGGCAGCCCCAAGATCGGCGAAGCGCGCATCCAGCAGGCGCTCGCCCAGTTCGTGCGCGCGATGGTCTCGAGCTCGAGCCGGTGGGACACGGGCTATGCGGAGGTCTTCTCCGCCGCTGCGCCGAACCGCGCGCTGAATGCTGACCTGCCGAACTTCACCGCTCAAGAAAATCGCGGCCGACAATTGTTCATGACCGGTGTCGGGGGAGGAGGCGCCGGCTGCTCCTCCTGCCACCTTCCGCCGACCTTCGCCCTGGAGGCGGACGCGCGAAGCAACGGCCTGGACGCCGGCGAGACGCGGCTGTTCAAGGCGCCATCGCTGCGCAGCGTCGGCCTGACCGGGCCGTACATGCACGACGGCCGCTTCGCGACGCTGGCGGAGGTCGTCGATTTCTACGACCATGGCATTCAGGAGGGTCCGGCGCTCGACGATCGCCTGCGGCGGGGGGACAGGCCGCAGCGTCTGAACCTCAGCGCCGCGGATCGCGCCGCGCTGGTCGCCTTCCTGATGACGCTGACCGACTCGGCGTTGACGACCGATGCCCGCTTCAGCGACCCGTTCCGCCGATGAGGAGACTCCCGGCCTAGGCGCGGATCGACATTCAAAATCCTCCCCCGCCAGGGGGAGGTGGCGCCGAAGGCGTCGGAGGGGGAGGTAAGCGACGCGCTCTCCAATGGAGCGCAGTGGCTCCGCCCCCTCCGTCACGCTGCGCGTGCCACCTCCCCCTGGCGGGGGAGGATGGAAAGGCCTCGCTCGTCTGAATGTCGATACGGCCTAGGCGCGGATCGAATACAAGGTCGCGTTGCTGATCGCGTACACCGCGCCATCGGCGCCCACCAGCGTCGGCGTATAGGCCTGACCGAGGCCGGTGTTGAGCCGCACGCCCTGTGACAACGTGTTCGTGCCCAGGTCCCAGCGGTACAGCACGCCATCCTCGTTGTTCGCGAGGACCGACCTGCGCAGCGGATCCGCGGCCATCGTGTTGATGCACCATTCGCGCCGCGCCGTGGCTGAACTTCCGTCCAGCGTGGGCCCGAGGATCGTCAGCACTTCGCGCATCACCTGCACGCCCGGCACGACCGGGTCGGCCTGGCTCGCCTTCGGGTCCAGCACGGCCATCCGGTTGAGTCCGTCGCCCGTACCCACCCCGAAATAATTGTTGTACTTCTGCGCAAGCAGATAGGTCGACGTGCCCGTATAGGACGGCACCATCGAAGCGGGGATCACGCTGGGCGACACATCCCAGCCGAAGCTGCCCGGGACGCCCACCGGATTGAGCAGGGCATCGAACTGCAGCAGCCAGCCGCGCGCATTGTGCGTCGGAAACTGCGATTCCAGCACGCCGTAGAACACGCGACCATCGGGGCCGATCACCGGCGATGCCGTGCCGTCGTCGCTGATGCGCGCGGGGGTGAGCAGGTTCGGGTCCGTCAGCGCGACCCTGGCGCGGGTCGCGAGCGTCGTGCTGTCGAGCGCGAGCAGGAAGCCCGTCTGCGTCGCGCCCGTCGAGCCCCTGTTCACCGCGATGTAGACGGTGCCACCGTCAATCGAGAGGGCGGGCGCGCAATTCATGGCGGGCTTCTGAACTGAAGGATCGCCCGCCGCCGTGGCGGCGCCGACCCAGATGCCCGTGCCGCCGGGCGAGACGCGCGCGATGCCGCTGACCAGCCCCGCGGGGTTCGCGCCCGTCACGACGAAGCCGAAGAAGAGGTTGCCGTTCGCGTCCGCGGTGATCGGGGTGTTGATGAAGACGCTGGCGTCGAATGCGGCGGGATTGGCGTTGTATGTCGCCGCGCCGTAGAAAATCTGCGCTGCGAATGTCCCGTTGGCCGCGTCCGCGTCGGCGCGCATCATCAGCTTGCCGCCAGCACCCGGCGCATAGAGGCGGCCCTGCTGCGTGAGGAGCAGATTGTATGGCGGCAACCAGTTGCGCGGGGGCATGACATAATCGGTGGCCGCCGACCACAAGAGCGCGCCGGTCGCGCCATCGCGGCCTTCGACGCGGTAGCCGCCGGTGGCCATGGTCTTCACCGGAATCACCACGGTGTTGTTCGTCGTCACGACCGGCGAGCCGTAATGGGTAAGCAGCGCACCGGAGGCAGTATATTGCGGCGCGAGGTCGACGGGCGACGACCAGGCGATGCGCCCGAGATCCTGCGACGCGATCGCGCTCACGGCCGTGTGCTGCGCATCGCGGCCATAGCCGAACCATGCGGGCCCCGAAACCGGCGTAGGCGTCGCCGTGGGAGTAGGCGTGGGAGTTGGCGTTGGCGCGGGGGTCGGCGTGGGCGACCCACCGCCGCCACTGCTGCATGCGGCCAACGCGGCGGACGACGACAGCATCGCCAACGCGGTGCGACGCGAAACGAGAGAGGGGGAAAGGGAACCCGGGGGGACAGGATGGTGGCTCATGGCCGCCAGCATAGCCTTTCGTTCGACGAATGCACCGCTTCGTATGCCCTGATGGGCTTCGAGGCTATTTGTCCGCTAACCACCCACTGGCGACGTGAATGAAATGCCGCTTCAAGATCCATAGCGGTCGCGCGACCCTCGCCTTCGGCAATCCAGCCCTACCCCGCGCTCACCCCGCCGGCGGCTCCCACAATTCGATGGGATTCCCCTCGGGGTCATGGATCCGCGCGAAGCGGCCCGTCTCGGGCGTGTCCCATTCCTCCTTGGTGGTGATATCGATCCCCAGCGCGTTGAGCTGCTCGAGCAGCCCGTCGAGGTCGCGCACGCGCAGGTTGAGCATGCAGCTCTTGTCCGCCGCGAAATAATCGGTGCTCGCCTTGAACGGCGCGAACACCACCGGGCCGGGCTCGGGATACCAGAACCACTCGCTCGATTGTCCCAGCTCGTCCTTGCCGCAGCCGCCGCCGACGCCCAGCGTCTCGCGATACCAGGTCGCGAGCCCCTCCGGGTCCTGCGCGCGAAAGAAGAAGCCGCCGATTCCAATTACGGGCATGCATGTCCCCCTTGTCAGGCGGCCTGGGCGATGTCCTGTCCCGCCGCCGCTTCGAGCAGGCGGCGCTCGATCGTCTTCAGCCGCGCCGCGCTCTCGATCTTATCACCGATCAGATCGGTCAGGTAGAAGGTGTCGACCGCGCGCTCGCCATAAGTGGCGACATGCGCCGAGTGGATCGTCACCTTCGACTGGAACAGCGCATAGGCGAGGTGGCAGAGCAAGGCCGGCCGGTCGCGCGCATTGACTTCGATCACGGTGAAGCGGTTCGACGCCTTGTTGTCGATCAGCACGTTGGGCTCGATCGTGAAGGCGTCGGCGCGCAGGCGGGGCAGCGGCTTGGTCTTGAGCCGTTCCTGCAGCTTGGCGCGGTTGGCGAGCGCGTCGGCGATGCTCGTCTTGATCCGGTTGAGCCGCGCCTCCTCGTCGAACGGGCGGCCGAGCGGGTCCTGGACGAGGAAATTGTCGAGCGCCATGCCGTCGCGCGTGGTGTGGATGCGCGCGTCGATGATGTTGCCGCCCGCGACATGGATCGCCCCGGCGATGCGGTAGAACAGCCCCGGATGGTCCGAGGCATAGACCGTCACCAGCGTCGCGCCGCGATCGGGATAGACCTGCGCCTCGATCGAGAGCTGCTTCTCCCCCGCCGCGTCGATCTGCCGCGCGTTGCGCTCGAGCACGTCGAGCGGCTCGGCGATCCAATAGGGTTCGGTCAGCCGCTTCTCGAGCGCCGCCATCCGCGCCTCGCCCCAGCCGAGCACTTCCGCCAGCGCCGCCTGCTTGGCCGCGACGCGCTCGCCGCGCCCCTTCTGCTTGTGGCCGAGCCGCAGCACTTCCTCGGCCGCCTCGAACAGATTGGTGAGCAACTGGCGCTTCCAGCTGTTCCAGACGCCGGGGCCCACCGCGCGGATGTCGACGATCGTCAGCACCAGCAGCATGCGCAGCCGCTCGGGGCTCTGCACCATCTCGGCGAAGTCGAGGATCGTCTTGAAGTCGCTGAGGTCGCGCTTGAACGCGGTCGCCGCCATCAGCAGGTGCCAGCGCACCAGCCACGCCACGGTCTCGGTCTCGGCGGGGCTCAGCCCCAGCCGCGGGCACAGCCGCTCGGCCACTTCGGCGCCGAGCACCGAATGGTCGCCGCCGCGCCCCTTGGCGATGTCGTGGAGCAGCACCGCCACGAACAGCACGCGCCGCGACACCACCTGCTCGAAGATGCCGGTCGCGAGCGGATGGTCTTCCTTGAGGTCGCCCTTCTCGATCTGGTTGAGCAGTCCGATCGCGCGGATCGAATGCTCGTCCACCGTATAATGATGGTACATGTCGAACTGCATCTGCGCGACGACGCGGCCGAAATCGGGCACGAAGCGGCCGAACACGCCGGCCTCGTTCATCCAGCGGAGCACCATTTCGGGCGTGCGCGGCGAAGTCAGCACGTCGAGGAACAGCGCGTTGGCGCGCGGATTCTCGCGGACGTCGTCCACGAGCTTGGCGTCGCGCGCCGCCGCGCGCATCGCGAGGGGGTGGATCTCGAGCCCGTGGAGGTCGGCGAGCTGGAACAGTTCGATCAGCCGGACCGGGTCCTCCTGGAGGAAGCTGTCGCGCGGGATCGCCAGCCGCCCGCGCTCGAGCGTGAAGCCGTTGAGCTTGCGCGGGCTCTTGAACAGCCGCGGGAAGCCGAAGCGGCTGCCCCGCGCCGCGAACTTCTCGTCCAGATGCGCGAGGAACACGCCGGTAAGGTCCCCCACCACCTTCGCCTGGAGGAAGTAGAAATGCATGAAGCGCTCGACCTTCGACTTGCCCGGCCGGTCGGCGTAGCGCATCCGCTCGGCGATCTCGCGCTGGACGTCGAAGGTCAGCCGGTCCTCGGCGCGGCCGGTGAGCAAGTGCAGCTGGCAGCGCACCGCCCAGAGGAAATTCTCGGCGCGGCGGAACTGGCGATATTCGTGCGCGGTGAGCAGCCCCGCCCCGACCAGCTCGGCAGGCTCGCGGACATTGTACGCATATTTGCCGATCCAGAAGAGCGCGTGGAGATCGCGCAACCCGCCCTTGCCCTCCTTGACGTTGGGCTCGACGACATAGCGGCTGTCGCCCATGCGCTTGTGCCGCGCGTCGCGCTCGGCGAGCTTCTCGGTGATGAACGCGCGCGCGGTATCGGCCTGGACCTCGGCCTTGAAGCGCGCCGCGGCCTCGTCATAGAGCGCGGTGTCGCCCCAGACGTAGCGCGCCTCGAGCAAGGCGGTGCGCACGGTCACGTCGGCCTTGGCCTGGCGGACCATGTCGTCGAGCGACCGCGACGAATGGCCGACCTTCAGCTGCATGTCCCACAGCGAATAGAGCATGGATTCGATGACCTGCTCGCACCAGCTGGCGACCTTCCACGGGGTGAGGAAGCCGATATCGATGTCCGAATGCGGCGCCATCTCGCCGCGGCCATAGCCGCCGACCGCGATCAAGGTGAGCCGTTCCGCCGAGGTGGGGTTGTGGTTCGGATGCAGCCGCTGGGTGGTGAAATCCCAGAGCAGGCGGAGCAACTGATCGATCAGGAACGCCCCCGCCGCCGCCATCTCGTGCCCGCGCGAGGGGTGCTCGGCGAGCCGGCGGGCGATCTCCGCCTGTCCCGCGTCGAGCGCCGCCTTGAGCTCGACGGTCGCCGCGCGGCGCAGCGCGGTCGCATCCTTCGCCTCCAGCCCGGCAAGCCGTTCGGCGATCGCCCGCCGGTCGATCAATGCGCGGCGGTGGGGGACGGAATCGAAGCGCGAGGACATGGCGTGGAGATAGGGGAACGGCGTCGCAGATGCCACTGCCTGCGCGGTCTTGGTTGCGACGACTCATTTCCCCGTTAGCCCTGAGCTTGTCGAAGGGCCGTTCTTTTCTTCAGCCGGAGGAAGGACGGTGCTTCGACAAGCTCAGCACGAACGGAAAATTCTAGTGCACCGTCACCTCACCCCACGAACGCCCGCTCGACCACGAAGGTGCCGGGATTGGCGTTCGAGCCTTCGACGAAGCCGTGGCGCTCGAGCATCGCCGAGAAATCGCGGATCATCTCGCTGCTACCGCACAGCATCACCCGGTCGGTCTCCGGGTTGAGTGCGCGATCGCCCGCGACCGGCGGCTGGAACAGCCAGCCATCCTCGATCAGCTGCCCGATCCGGCCGGTGGTGCGGAAGGGCTCGCGCGTGACGGTGGGGATGTAGTGGAACTGGAGCAGCGCCTGGTCCGCGACCAGCGGATCGCCGGCGAGCTGCGCGGTGAGCTCGTCATGATAGGCAAGGTCGCTGACGCGCCGCGTCGAGTGGACGATCACGATCTGGCCGAAGGCATCGTAGATGTCGGGATCGCGTGCGAGGCTGAGGAAGGGCGCGAGCCCCGTGCCCGTCGAGAGCAGGAACAGCCGCCGCCCGGGCAGCAAAGCGTCGGCGACGAGCGTGCCGGTGGGCTTCTTGCCGAGATAGAGCTGGTCGCCCGCGCGGATCGTCTGGAGCCGCGAGGTGAGCGGCCCGTCGGGCACCTTGATCGAGAGGAATTCGAGCTCGTCGGACCAGGTCGGGCTGGCGATCGAATAAGCGCGCATCAGCGGCTTCCCCTCGCCCTCGAGCCCGATCATCACGAACTCGCCCGAACGGAAGCGGAAGCTGGCGGGACGCTCGATCGCGAAGCTGAACAGATGCTCGTTCCAATGCCGCACCCAGCGCACCTGGCAAGTCTGGAAGGCGGCATGCTCGGGGAGCAGCTGCGGCGGGCGGGCGTGCATGTTCATCGAAAAGTCCTGAAAGTCCTGGTTGATGCGTAGAATGCGGCTCAGGCCGCCATGAACTGCGCGATGCGCCCAGCGGCGAACTGGAGCGAGCGCTGCGCGTCGGGCCTTACCAGCGCTTCGGCGATTCGCGCGACAAGCTTTTCTTCACCGCGCGCAGCCGCAGCATGGAGCGCGAGCAGCAGCGCCTCGTCGTCGCTCACGCGGCCGCAGGCGACTGCGCCGAACTGGAGCTGCGCCTGCCCTTCGCGATCGAGCAGCATCATCGCGATGTTGAAATCGGGCAGCATCCCCGAGAGCCGCCGCGACGCGAACGTCGGGCCGATCGCCGCGCAGGGGCAGCGCCCGCCACGCATCGCATCGACCCATTGGCGCATCGCCCAGACGAGCAATGCGTCCGAAGCGGCAAGGTCCGACACCGTTCGATCGAGATACTGGTACACGATACCCCCGCTTGCGGCCGGCCCGATAGCGAGCCGATTCGGCCTCTAGCGTTTAATGCGAATGATCCGCAATAGCGAATGTGCCGACCTTCGACTAACAACACGCCCCTCCCTGCTTGCAGGGAGGGGTTGGGGTGGGTGCGCGCGTCTGCGCGCCCAAAAGACTCATCGCCCAGCAAAAAGCATCGGACGAGGCATCGAGCCTCGCCCGACGCTAAACCCACCCCTGGCCCCTCCCTTGCAGGGAGGGGAAAAGTAGGAGGCTAAATGCCAGCCCGGCCTCTCTTTCTTCGTCACCCCCGCCCCATCGGCTGCGCCGCCAGCCGCGCTACCTCCTCCCGCAGCGCGTCGATCTTGTCGTGCAGTGCCTCGATCTGCGCCTCGGCGCGCTGGTTGGTCTCATAGTCGAGCCGCGCTTCGAACCGATCCTTTGCCGCCTGGCGGTTCTGGCTCATCATGATCACCGGCGCCTGCAGCGCGGCGAGCATCGACAGCATCAAATTGAGGAAGATGAAGGGAAAGGGATCGAAGGCGTGCGCGGCGAGGACCACGGTGTTGAGGATCGCCCAACCACCGAGGAAGACGCCGAACCCGATGATGAAGCCCCAGGAGCCGCCCACGGCGGCGACGCGGTCGGCGAGCTTCTGCCCGAAGGTCAGCCGCTCGTCGAACAGCGCATGGGCATCGCGCCCGCCGCCGATGCGGCGCAGGTCTGCGAGGAAACGGATGGCTGCGTTCATGATACACCTCACTGCCGACCGGCCGCCCGGGGCCGGCGCGAGGTGACGGATCAGCTCAGCGCGACGGCCTCGGACGGCTCGGTCGATCGACTATGATCGTTGCTGGACATGACCCTTCTCGAGGACCGTTGCGGAAAAAGGCGCGCGGCTGCGTGCCCGGGCGCGAAGTGGCGATCGCGCCGGGCAAGGTCAAATGAAAAAAGCGTCATGAAAGCCGCTTGGGGCGGGCTCAGTCGGGCTTCTTGGCGACGCCGACCAATGCGGGGCGCAGCAGCCGGTCCTTGATCATATAGCCGGTCTGGATCTCCTGGACGATCGTGCCCGGCTCGGCATCGGCGCTGGGCAGCTCCATCATCGCCTGGTGGCGATTGGGGTCGAGCGGCTCGCCGATCGCGACGATCTTCGAGATGCCGTGGCGTGCGAACACCGAATCGATCTCGCGGCCCGTCGCCTCGAGCCCGGTGACGAGGCCCTTGAGCTTGTCGTCCTCGCGCAGCTCGGCCGGGATCGCCGCCAGCGCGCGGGCGAGATTGTCGGCAACCGACAATATGTCGCGCGCGAAGCCCGTCGCGGCATAAGCGCGGGCGTCCTGCACTTCCTTCTCGGCGCGGCGGCGGACATTCTGCGTCTCGGCCTGCGCATAGAGCACCGCGGCCTGCGCCTCGGCGAGCTGCGCCTCCAGCTCGGCGGCGCGATCGTGCTCGGCCACCTCAGGCGCGCCCTCGGCGGTTTCCTCGCGAAGGTTGGTCTCCGCGTCCTGCACGTCCGCGCTCATCTTCTCGTTCTCGTTCGACATGATTTCCTGTTTCGATTTTTCAGGCCAGCAACCGGGCCAAAGTGGCCGCCGTGAAATCCACCATGGGCACGACGCGCGCATAGTTCAACCGCGTCGGGCCGATCACGCCCACCACGCCGACCACGCGCCCGTCGAGCGCGCGCACCGGCTTGGCGATCACCGACGAGCCGGACAACGCAAAGAGCTTGTTCTCCGATCCGATGAAAATGCGCGTTGCCTCGCCTTCGCGCGCGCTGTCGAGCAGCCGGGCGATCTCCTCCTTGCCTTCGAGCTCGTCGAGCAACTGGCGGACGCGGTCGAGATCCTCGGTCGCGGCGGTGTCGATCAGCCGCGCCTGGCCGCGCACGATCAGCACCGGGCGACGGCCGCCATCCTCGCTCCACACCGCGAGCCCGCGCTCGACCAAAGCCGCGGCGGCGCTGTCGAGCGCCGCGCGCTGCTGGCTGAGGTCGCGCTCGATCCGCGCCCGCGCCTCGGCGAGCGTCAGCCCGGCGAGCATCGCGCTCATGTAGTTCGCCGCCTGCTGGAGCGAGACCGGGTCGATCCCGCCGGGCAGTTCGACCACGCGATTCTCGACCGAGCCGTCCTCCCCCACCAGCACCGCGAGCGCGCGATCACGGCTCAAGGGCACGAAGCCGAACTGGCGCAGCACCGGCTCGGCCTTGGGCACCAGCACCAGCCCGGCGCAGGCGGAGAGGCCCGAGAGCGCGGCGGTGGTGCTGGCGAGCGCTTCCTCGACCGGACCCGCCTGCCCCGCGCGCGCCTCGATCGCGGCACGCTCCTCGGCGGAGGGCGCGCTCGCTTGCATCATCCCGTCGACGAAGAGGCGCAGCCCGGTCTCGGTGGGCATGCGCCCCGCGCTGGTATGCGGCGCGGCGAGCAGCCCGGCCTCCTCGAGATCCTGCATGACGTTGCGGATCGAGGCAGGCGAGAGGTTGAGCGCCGATATCTTCGAGATGGTGCGCGATCCCACCGGCGCGCCGCTGTCGAGATAGGATTCGACGACGATCCGGAACACGTCGCGCGCGCGATCGGTGAGTTCGTGGATCGGGGGGGTGGTCATGGGATCCTATGTAGCGTGCTGGCTCGTTGCGCCAACCGTCATCCCGGCGAAAGCCGGGACCTCAGGCGGCGAGCGAACGGCCTGTTGCACGAGATCCCGGCGTTCGCCGGAATGACGAATCACGGCCGCTCCCCAATCAACGCGTGCACCGGCAGCAGCTCCACCGCCCCACCCAGCGCTTCCGCCACCGCCTCGTTGCCGCGACGGCAGCCGAGGTAGAAATACAGCCCCTGGCTGTCGCCGATTGCGCGCGACCAGCGTATGTCGATGCTCGGCATGTCGGTCGGCGCGCTCGGGCAGTTGGGCTCGCCGTGCGAATAGCGCACGTCCCCGCTCGCCGGGCGGTACGGCGCGAGCCGCGCGGCGAAGGCGTCATATTCGGCGCGGCTCAGCGTGAAGCTGCGCGCGCCGCTCACCGCGGTGAAGCGCTTGCCCTCGAACGTGCCCGTGCCGTCGGGCCGCACCGTCACCGCATAGACCGGGCAGCGGCCGAAGCAGGGGCCGGTCTCGTAGGTTATCGAATCGCCTTCGATCGGCATCGGGCCCTGCGGCGGGCGCCCCGCCGGGATGCACCCCGCCAGCGCCAGTGCGGCCACGCTCAATCCCACCCACTGCTTCATCGCGCCCCTCCAACGGATCATGCGCCGACACTGGCGCGTTCGCCGTCGACCGTCTACTTGGCGCGACCGACTTTTCAGGAGAATGAACCGATGCGCCCATCCGGCCGCGCCCCCGACGAGATGCGCAGCATCACCATCGAGCCCAATTTCACCCGCCACGCGGAGGGATCGGTGCTGATCGGCTTCGGCGACACGCGCGTGCTGGTGACCGCGAGCATCGAGGAGCGGATCCCGCCCTGGCTGCGCGGCAAGGGCGAGGGCTGGGTCACCGCCGAATATGGCATGCTCCCCCGCGCCACCCACACCCGCGGTCAGCGCGAGGCGGCCAAGGGCAAGCAATCGGGCCGTACCCAGGAGATCCAGCGACTGATCGGGCGTTCCTTGCGCGCGGTGACCGATCTCAAGCTGCTCGGCGAGCGCCAGATCACGCTCGATTGCGACGTGCTCCAGGCCGATGGCGGCACGCGCACCGCGGCGATCTCGGGCGCCTGGGTGGCGCTGCGCATCGCGACCAACAAGCTGCTCACCGCCGGATTGCTCGAGAAGGACCCGATCCTCACCCAGGTCGCCGCGGTCAGCGCCGGCATCTATCAGGGCAATCCGGTGCTCGACCTCGACTATGACGAAGACTCGGCCGCCGATGCCGACGCCAACTTCGTGCTGCTCGCCGACGGCAAGATCGCCGAGGCGCAGGCGACCGCCGAGGGCGCGTGTTACGACGAGGAAGGCCTGCTCCGCCTGCTCCGCCTCGCGCGGATCGGGTGCAACCAGATCTTCGCCGCGCAGTTGAAGGCCGTACAATGAGCGGCGAAGGCGACACCCCCCAGGCGATCCGCAAGCTTGCACCCGGCAAGCTGGTGATCGCCAGCCACAACGCCGGCAAGGTGCGCGAGATCAGGGCGCTGCTCGGGCCGTACGGCATCGAGCCGGTGTCGGCGGCCGATCTCGACTTGCCCGAGCCCGACGAGACGGGGACGACCTTCGTCGCCAATGCCGAATTGAAGGCGCTGCAGGCGGCGGACCTGTCCGGCCTGCCCGCGCTGGCCGACGACAGCGGGCTGTGCGTCGAGGCTTTGGGCGGCGAGCCGGGCATCTTCTCGGCGCGCTGGGCGGGCGAGACCAAGGACTTCCGCGTCGCGATGCAGCGGGTCGAGGATCGCCTCGCAGCCCTCCCGCCCGAGACCGGCCGCGACGCGCATTTCGTCTGCGCGCTCGCGCTCGCCTGGCCCGACGGCCATGTCGAGTGGTTCGAGGGCCGCGCCGACGGCGTGCTGACCTGGCCCCCGCGCGGCGACAAGGGGTTCGGCTACGACCCGGTGTTCGTGCCCAACGGCCACGCGGTGACCTATGGCGAGATGGAGCCCGAGGCCAAGCACGCGATGAGCCACCGCGCCGATGCGTTCCGGCAATTGGTGGCGGCGGTTTTCTAAACACCCATACCGTCACCCCGGCCGAAGTGCCGGGGTCCACTTTGCGGATGGGTGAGAAGCTGGAGCCTCCAGCCCTACCGTTGCGGCACGGTGGACCCCGGCACTTCGGCCGGGGTGACGACTAGGTTGTATCGACATTCAAATTCCCCCTCCCTGCAAGGGAGGGGTTAGGGGTGGGTTGGCACCGGCCGGGGCTCGATGCCCCGGCCGGTGCCTTTTGCGGCACGATTGGCGAGTCTTTTGAGCGCGCAGACGCGCGCACCCACCCCCTACCCCTCCCTTTCAGGGAGGGGAGCTTTACGGCCGATAACTCGGTCCCTGCTCCGGGTTCGCCTGATCCGCCCGCGGCGCGCGCGTGGGCACCGGCACCGTGTCGAGCGCCTCGGGCACCAGCGCCAGCGTCTGGATCGCGGCGAGGCCCCATTGCGACGCGCCGTTGGTCGATACGCCGGGCCATTCGACCACCCCGCCGGGCAGCTTGACGCGCGGGTCCCTGGCCATGCGCTGCCCCGCCTCGCCCGAATAGAATTCCTCCGCCGCGCGGGCGGCGAGCGCCGCATCACCGGTCGCCTTCGCGACATAGGCAGTGAGCCGCGAATGGCCCTGCCTCAGGTTGCGCCCGCCATAGGGCCGGTCGAACTTCGCCGCCCATTCGGCGCGCGGCGCATTGAACCAGCGGCAATAATCGAGCCAGGCCGCACGGAAGCGCGGCATGTCGATCAGCTGGATCAGCTCGGCCTGGATCTCGACCGCGCCGAACACCGCGTTGAGGTGCGAGATGCCGATAGTGTCGCGGGTCAGGAAGCGCCCGCTCTTCAAGTCATAGGGCGCGCCGCCGGTCAGCCAGCCGTTCGGCATGCGGCCGATGCTGTCCATCCCCGCGGCGATGCGGTCGCGCCAGCGCGTGTCGCCCGTCCGCTCCCATTCGGTGAGCCAGGCGCCCGCGCACACCGCCCAGGTGGTGCCGAACGCCATCTGGATCACGCCCTCGGGCAATTGCTCCTTGGGCGCGCCGGTCTTGCGCCCGATCTCGACATGCTGGAGCGTCTGCTCGGAGGTCACCAGCGCGCGCATCAGGTCGCCGACGCGCTCGTCGGCGGTGAGATAATAGAAGATGCGCCGGTACGCCGCGTTGCTGACGCGCGGCTGCTTCGAGCTGTCACTCCAATGCTGGACGCCGTGGCGCGTGCCCAGCCCGGCGAAGCGGCCCATATGATAGACGTCGACCTCACCGGTATGGCGCGTCATCGCCTCGGCGAGCCGCCAGGTCCTGGCGTCGCCCGAGCGCAGCGCGGTGTACCAAAGCCAGAGATCGGGCGAGAGCTCGCTGTTCGCCCAGGCGAAGCCGCCGATGTCGTACTTCCACTGATGCCGGTCGCTGTCATAGCTGTGCATCACGTCGCCATGGTCCCAGAAGCCGTACCAGCTCCGCCGATCGACCTCGCCTGCATAGAAATCGACCAGATTGGCGAGCTGGTCCTCGATCAGCGCGCGCTGCGGCGTCGAGCGGTCGGGCAGCCCCCAATCGCCGAACACCCCCGCGGCATGGAGGTGCGCGGGCTCGGCCATCAGCTGGGGCGGCGTCGCCGCGGCGCGAGCGAGCGCCTGGAGCCGCGGGGTCTCGGGCGTCGCGTCGAACGCCCAGAGCATCAGCTCGCTGGTCCGCGCTATCCCTTTTGGATCGTCCCAGCCGGGCTCGTAATCCTCATAGGTGATATCGAGCCCCTGGTTCTGCGCGGCGAAGCTCTCCATCCCCATCGTGCCGTGATAGGGGCGCAGATCCATCGGCTTCGCATCCGGCGACCAGAGCCAGGCGGTCAGGCTGGCGGTGTCCGAGGCGGCATCCCGGATGTCGATCTGGGTCGGGTGGCGCTGCCAGAAATAGCGCGCCGCGATCGCCGCACCGCCCTCAGGCGAGCCGACATAGCCGAAGCCGGGCGCGCGGTGGCCCTCGTCGGCGTCGATCCAGCCATGGCCCTCGCCGGTGCGCTTGGTGAGCGTGAAGCCGTTGGCGTTGAGCTGGGAGAGGCTGAAGTCGTTCCAGGCCGGAATACGCTCGAGCAGCTTGCCCACCGGATCGCGCATTTCCGCCGGGACCGCCCGCCCGGCGATCTGCGCGTCGCGCACCGCCTTGCCCGGATCGCGCCGCAGCCCGGTGAGCGGGCGTACCGCCTCGACGAACATCGCGTCGTCGGCGGTGGCGAGGCGGACATGGCGATCGTGCAGCGCGCCACGCATCGGCACGTCGGTGGCGATGCCGAGCGCCGAGACATGGTCGGTCGCCTCGATATCGAGCACGAAGCTGTGCACCACGCGCAGCGCCTCCGACCCCGCATAGGCATAGAGCCGCACCACGAACGGCAGCACCGATCGCCCGCCGCCGACATGATGCCCCTCGAGCCGAACCACCGCGCGCACCGGCCCCTTCTGCTCGACCACCGCGCGCTCGATCGTCCCGGTCAGCGCGATACGCTCGCCTTCGGGCGAACCGGCGCGGATCTCGCCGAGCAGCCGGGCATTGGCGAGCAGCACACGCTCGCCGTTCCTCGCCGAGCGGATCGCCGCCGGACCGGACTTCGCGATTTCCCATTCGAGCGTGCCCGAGCGGACGAAGATCGCTTCGGCGGTCTCGCGCACCGACACCGGTGCCGCAGGCAATGCGGGACGGCCGTTGGCGACGACGAGCTTCTCGCCGGTCACACCGGGCGGCACCGCGTGCGCAGTCCATTTGACCGAGCCGTCGGGCCAGTACGCCGTCGGCCAGCTCTGCGAGGGCACCGCCTCGCCGCCCGCGCCGCGCACCGTCAGCGCCTGTCCCTTGGAGAGGGCGCCGCGCACCCAGGCGACCCCGAAGGTCTGGCCGTTGTGCAATTCGGGCGCGGCGCCGTCGATCCAGCGAACCGGCGCCTCGACGCTCCGTCCCCTCCGCGATTGCGCCAATGCTGGCCCGGCCCCTGCGACCGCCGCCGACAGGATCGTGCCGTGTATCATCGTCCGTCGCGTCAGGCGCATGTCTCTCTCCCCGCTCATGGCTTGCCGATGCGCAGGTTGCGGATGCGCAAATGGCTCTTGGTGGTGCGCAGCGCGAACCAGCCGCGCGCATAGGGCTGGGCGTCGTCGAGCGCGAATATCCGCCGCCCATCGCGCTCCACGACGATGCGACGCCCGTCGGCGATCAGCCGCACGCGCGTCCAGCGATTGGGAACGAGCAAATCCTCCGCGCCGGCCAGGTCGTGCTCGGGCAGCAGCGGCCGGTTGCCGGGCATGCCGACATAGCGGCGGAAGCGCGTCGTCGTGTTCCGGTTGCCGCCGATGCCGACATAATAGGTCCGAAGGTCGTCATATTCGGCGAAGGCGCCTGAACGGCCTTTCGCGAACACCGAACCGTCGGGCGCCGCGGCATCGCTCGCCATCCAGAAGGCGTTGAGGTCGCTCACCGCATCGTTGGCGCCGCCCTCGGCCACCGCCATCGCCTCGAATTCGATCGCCACCGGCCCGGCGAGCGGCGTCCGGTACCAAAGCGACAGGCCCGCAGGCGTATCGATGTCGATCCCCTCCCCGAACGTCACCCGCGCAGGCTGCTCGGCCTCGATTCGCCATTCGGATGCGGTCGGGGATAGCTGTCGGGAACCCATGGTACCCACCGCGCAGCCGGAGAGGAGCAGGCACCCCGCAGCCATGACGGCTCGGGCGCGGGTGATTCCCTGCCAAGGCCGTAGCATCTGCGCTTCCTCCTCCAATGGCGGTCCCGCCGCGAGCGCCGTTCTTCGGCATGCCCGGCGGCAAAATAGCCACGTCCGGGAGGATTGGAAGCGAATTCACGACATGTGGCATCAATGCTCATATTGTGGGACATTCACTATAGCCCCTCCCCTTCAGGGGAGGGGCTAGTGAAGAGCCACGCGTGTACCCCGCCCCACGCAGCGCCACTGGCAATGTAGGATTTGTTCTGCTTACGTTCACTCCATGAACGCCCCGCAGAGCCCCCACCCCGCCACGCTCGGTTCGCGCTCCCGTGCGCGCGTATGCACCGGTAAAGTTCGTCAACCGGCAAACCATCCGAAATGCCCGGAAACGGCGCAAATCCGCCATTCCCGGATCCAACCAAATGGTTGGAACGGCGGAAACCGCTCTCCCGGCCCCAACCGGATGGTTGGGGATCGGCGGGAAGCGTCGATTTCATGCGATGGTGGACAGGGCTGGAGAGTCACGCCCGCCCATCATGACGTTGATTTTGTTAGGTTCTTTTTGCCCGGTTGATGAGCGTTCCGTACCAAGCGCCCGTACCTACGGCAAGCCTCCAAACTACAAACGCTCATTGGTCTGCGAGCCGACCAACTCCTAGTGCTTCTTCCAACCAACGCGTTCTTCTCGTAGCGATGGTCCATGTCTAAGCCATGCCCGATTTGTCGTGAGCCCTCCGAGCAGGGTGGCGGTGGCGACTACCGGCAAGTGCGCTGCCCGCGTTGTGGGCCCTACGTCATAACCTTAACGGCCCGAGCTATGCTTGGCGCTCGCATTGAGGACGATCCTGCCGTCGTCGCCCGGTTGAGCTATGCCGTGCGACATCGGACATCCGAAGGTGATTGGCTCAACGTCAACAGCAGCAACTTGGACGACCTGATCGGCACGCGGCTGCCAACGCTAGCAGTACAGGTGATCAATCTTTTGAACTGGATGGCGGAGATCCTAGACGATGACCGCCTTGGGTCCGTGCGCGCGCCTCCATTCAATGATCTCTCGGCAGTTGTCGGCGCCAAGAACGGGCAGCGGGTGGCAGAGCTGGTGGAGCACGCGATTAGCGACGGGCTAATCAAAATGACGAACGATGGCGGTTGGGGGATCACGCCAAGAGGTTGGGCACGTCTCGATGAGCCGGAGCCCGCCCCAGCCAGACAGCCGGCCCCTCCTTCTCCTACAACTGATCGCCCAGAGATCGTGTTAGGCGAATGTCCAGTATGTGGCCCTAGGAGGCGAGCCGAGGTCGTAGCGAGCCATACGGAGCGCGATCCGCCAGATGACGACGTCTACGAAACAACTACATTGAGCGTGTTAAAATGTGGCGGATGCGGCTCTCTGTACGCTCGACGCGAAGTAACCTTTTCCGAGGATCAAGAGCAGGAGCAGAACCCAAGGACTGGTGAATGGGAAACGGTATCGAGACCAACGACCACCTACTGGCCGCCGTATGCGCGGCGCTCCCGGCCACCTTGGTTTCCTGAACTGACGGATGAGACGATACGTCGTCTTCTTGATGAGACGTATACGGCTTTGAATGAAAATCTATTCACGGTCGCCGGGATGGGAGTTCGGGCCGTGCTAGATCGCGCATTTGAGCTGGCCGGTGCCGATCCAGGCGGAAGATTCGATGAGAAATTGAACTCGCTTCGCGACGACGGCGTCATTGGCGCGGACGAACATGCAACTTTCGTAGTGCTCACCGATGCGGGCAGCGCTGCTGTGCATCGGGGTTGGAGGCCGGAGCCGGAGCAGCTTGAGACCATCTTAGTCGCCGCTGAGGATTTCCTAAATCGAGTTGCCGTGATGCCTTCGAAAATCGAGACGCTTCGCCAAGCGGTTCCTCCTCGTCCCTCTCGGCCTCGAAGGAGGGGTCGAGGGGACGCGCGCGGAACAGATGAGTAAGAAGGGGAGCTAAAAAAAGCAGGCCATGGCAAGCCCACGTAGGCAGCTACGCGGCGCGTTCAAGGGCCCTGTAGACACTCCCTCGACCGATCTTGAGCTGGCGCGCGATGTCGGCGGGCCGGAGTCCCTCGGCTTTGAGGCGGCGAACCTCGTCGACAGGGACGGTGGGCTTGCGACCCTTATAGACACCTGCATCCTTCGCCTTCGCGATGCCTTCCATTTGGCGTTCCCGTCGAATGGCTGTTTCGAACTGCGCGAAGACTGCGAGCATTTGAAGGAACGCTACCCCTGCCGGCGTGGAGGTATCGATGGGCTGCTCGGTCGCCCGCAGGAACGCCCCACGCTCCTTCAGGATTCCGACGATAGCCTCAAGGTCCGCGACGGAGCGAGCTAGCCGGTCGATCCGGGTGATCATGAGAGTGTCGCCGGAGCGAATGAAGTCGAGCAGCGTCTCCAGTTCGCGACGACCGTCAGTGGTGGCTCCGCTCTTCTGCTCGCTACGGACGATGTCGCAGCCTGCTCCGTAGAGCGCCTTCTCTTGTATGGAGCAGTCTTGGTCCTCGGTGCTGACGCGGGCGTAACCGTAGATTTTGGTCGTCATCGCTGTGTCCCAATAGGTTCTAGGACGTGTTGACAAAGAGGATTCCCAAATCGCGTAGGCTCTGATTCAAGGTAGCTTTTGGGAGGCTGTCTTGATCCGGGGTTTGATGAGCGACGAGGAATGGGCGTGTCTTGAGCCGTTCGTGATTGAGCGCGGGGCGCGCAGCGGGCGGCGCCCGAGAGATCACCGCCTTGTCCTGGATGGGATTTTCTGGATCGCACGGACGGGCGTTGCCTGGCGCGACCTGCACGAGCATTTTGGCAAATGGTCATCGGTTTACCGCCAGTTCCGGCGCTGGACGCTGTCGGGCTTGTGGGAGTTGCTGCTCGAAGCCCTCAACGAAAGCGGGGGCGGCAACCCCAGCCTGCAAATGATCGACAGCACAATAATCCGGGCGCACCATTGTTCAGCCGGCGCTA
>NZ_JAPKNM010000024.1 GCF_026460985.1 Sphingomonas sp. | reverse complement strand
GATGATCTTCATCGCCGAGCTCGCGCTCGGCCTCGTTTACGCCTGGAAGAAAGGTGCGTTGGAGTGGGAGTAGAACTCAGCCCTCCGCCGCCGGGGACGCTGCCGAACGTCGCGTTCCTCGACGACATCAATGCCGAATTGGGCGACAAGGGCTTCCTGGTCACCTCGACCGAGGAGTTGTTCCAGTGGGCCCGCACCGGCTCGCTGTGGTGGATGACCTTCGGCCTCGCCTGCTGCGCGGTCGAGATGATCCACGTCAACATGCCGCGCTACGACATGGAGCGTTTCGGCGCCGCGCCGCGCGCCAGCCCACGCCAGTCGGACGTGATGATCGTCGCGGGCACGCTGTGCAACAAGATGGCGCCGGCGCTCCGCCGCGTCTACGACCAGATGTCCGAGCCGAAATACGTCATTTCGATGGGCAGCTGCGCCAATGGCGGCGGCTATTATCATTACAGCTACAGCGTCGTGCGCGGCTGCGACCGGATCGTGCCCGTGGACATCTATGTCCCCGGCTGCCCGCCGACTGCCGAAGCCTTGCTGTACGGCGTGATGCAGCTCCAGCGTAAGATCCGCCGGATCGGGACGCTGGAACGGTGAGGGCGCCCGCACCCAGATACGCGCCCAATGACGGCGTGATCGCGGCCGCCGAAGCCGTGCTCGGAGCGATGCTCGTCGAGAGCAAGGATGCCGTGGGCGAAGTCTCGCTGACCGTCGCGCGCGAGTCGCTGGTCGAGGCGATGCTGGCGCTGCGCGACACGCCGGGCCTCGAATATCAGCAATTGAGCGAGATCGCCGGGGCCGACTATCCGTCACGGCCCGAGCGCTTCGACGTGGTGTACCAGCTGCTCTCGTTCACCCGGAACCACCGCATCCGCGTGCGCGTGACCACCGACGAGGAGAAGCCGGTGCCGTCGGTGACGGGCATCTGGCCGGTCGCGGGCTGGCTCGAGCGCGAAGTCTACGACATGTACGGCGTGCTGTTCGACGGCAACACCGACCTGCGCCGCATCCTGACCGACTATGGTTTCGTCGGCCATCCGCTGCGCAAGGACTTCCCGCAGACCGGCTATGTCGAGCTGCGCTATTCGGAAGAGGCCAAGCGCGTGGTCTATGAGCCGGTGAAGCTGGCGCAGGACTTCCGCACCTTCGACTTCATGAGCCCGTGGGAAGGCGCGGCCTATGTGCTGCCGGGCGACGAGAAGGCGGCCGCGGCGCCTCCGCCCCCTCCTGCGCCGGCTCCGGTCGCCTCGCAGCCCGAGGCCAAGGGCGCGCCGACACCGCTGACTGCCGACCAGATCGCCAAGGCCGATGCGCCCGCGGCGAAGGCGGCCAAGCCGCGCGTGCGCAAACCAAAGACCACCGACAGCACGGCCGAGAGTGGCGCGGGCAAGCCGGGGCCGGAAGCCGGTCCTGCGCCCGCCGATCCCGATGTCGTGAAGAAGCCGCGCAAGCCGCGCGCAAAGAAGGAAAGCTGATGCCCGGCATCGTCCTTTCCCCGTTCGCCCTGAGCTTGTCGAAGGGCCGTTTCTCTTCTCGCCGTGTCCAGGAAACAGGACGGGGCTTCGACAAGCTCAGCCCGAACGGGTTGGGGGGTGTGCATGGCTGAGTATCTGGACGAGATCGAGGGTCGCGCCGACGCCGGCAAGCCGGAGCCGGGCGACGTCGCGATCGCCAACTACACGATCAATTTCGGTCCGCAGCATCCTGCGGCGCACGGCGTGCTGCGCCTCGTCACCGAGCTGGACGGCGAGATCATCGAGCGGATCGATCCGCATGTCGGCCTGCTCCACCGCGGCACCGAGAAGCTGATCGAGTACAAGACCTATACCCAGGCGCTGCCCTATTTCGATCGCTTCGATTATTGCTCGCCGCTCGGCATGGAGCACAGCTTCGTGCTCGCGGTGGAGAAACTGCTCGATCTCGAGGTGCCGCTGCGCGGCCAGTATCTGCGCGTGTTCTTCGCCGAGCTTACCCGCATCTGCAACCACATGCTCAACCTCGGCTCGCACGTCATGGACGTCGGCGCGATGACGCCGAACCTGTGGCTGTTCGAGATCCGCGAGGACTGCCTCAATTTCTTCGAGCGCGCGTCGGGCGCGCGGATGCACTCCAACTATTACCGCGTCGGCGGCGTGCGGCAGGACGTTCCGCTCAAGCTGCTCACCGACATCGCCGACTGGCTCGACAACCGCCTGCCGCGGCTGTTCGAGGATGCGATCAGCCTGGTCGCCGAGAACCGCATCTTCAAACAGCGCAACGTCGACATCGCGGTGGTGAGCCGCGAGGACGCGATCGCCTGGGGCTTCTCGGGGCCGATGATCCGCGCCGCGGGCATCCCCTGGGACATCCGCCGCTCGCAGCCCTACGACGTCTATGACCGCATGGAGTTCGACATCCCCGTCGGCACGCGCGGCGACTGCTATGACCGGTTCATGGTGCGCGTCGAGGAGGTCCGCCAGTCCGCGCGGATCATGAAGCAGTGCCTGAACGAGATGCCCGACGGCCCGGTGCTCACGCTCGACCGCAAGGTCGCGCCGCCCAAGCGCGGCGAGATGAAGCAGTCGATGGAAGCGCTGATCCATCACTTCAAGCTGTTCACCGAGGGCTATCACGTCCCCGCGGGCGAGGTTTACGTCGCGACCGAGAGCCCCAAGGGCGAGTTCGGCGTTTATCTGGTGAGCGACGGCACCAACAAGCCGTATCGCTGCAAGGTCCGCCCGACCGCGTTCAGCCACCTCCAGGCGATGGACTTCATGTCGCGCGGCCACATGCTCGCCGACATCACCGCCATCCTGGGCGCGATGGATATCGTGTTCGGGGAGTGTGACCGGTGATCTACGCGAGAGTTCGCGACTGGGTCGATGGCATGTGGCGGGAGTCGGGCCAGCAGGCCAAGGTGCTTGTGCTCCCGGCTATACTTCCTGCGCTAGCGCTCTTTCCGTTTGGTCGCGGATTGCTGGTGCAAGTTATCGTATGGGGCTGGTTCGCACTTTGGACGCTCTTCGTCGCGTGGCGTTATTGGAGATACATGAGCGAAGTCTCGGTCGAGGCAGACCTGCACTATGATCGAATTGGCAAGATGAAGCTGCCCGCAGAGTATCATGTGACCGAAAGCGCGACGGCGACAGCACGCCGAAAGAAGACTAATCATGACTGACCGCATCGCCACCGCGCGCGAGATGATCGCGCGCTACAACGCGCAGGACGCCGACGCCTATGTCGAGCTGATGACCGAAGGTGCCTGCGAGGCGGGCTATCGTGGCGCCGTGGTCCGCGAGGGCAAGGAAGGCGTGCGCTCGGGCCTGAAGGCGATGTTCGCCGAATTCCCCGGCAACCGCGTCGAGATCCTCGGCGGCTGGCAGCTTGGGCAAACCGCAGTGCTGCACGAGAAGGTGATGCGCTCGCCAGAGGCCGAGCCCTTCGAAGTGATGGCAGTCTATTCGTTCTCCGACGACAAGGTCGATCGGGTGGAGTTCATTCGCTGATGGCTGACGCCCCACAACTTCCCGACGAGGCCGAGACCCGTGCGCGCTGGGGCGCGTTCGCCTGGTCGGCCGAGAATGCCGAAAAGACACGCGAGATCCTCTCCCGCTATCCCGCGGGCCGGCAGCAGAGCTGCACGATCCCGTTCCTCGACCTTGCCCAGCGCCAGGTCGGCGCCGAGACCAACACGCAGGGCTGGCTGCCCGTGCCGGTGATCGAGTTCGTCGCGCGCGAGCTGGAGCTGCCCTATATCCGCGTGTTCGAGGTCGCGACCTTCTACACGATGTTCAACCTGGTGCCGGTGGGCCGCTATCACGTGCAGGTCTGCGGCACGACGCCGTGCATGCTGCGCGGATCGGACGACGTGATGGCGGCGTGCAAGGCGCGCGGGCTGAAGAAGGGCCACACCACCGAGGACGGGCTGTTCACGCTCACCGAGGTCGAGTGCATGGGCAATTGCTCGTCGGCACCGATGGTGCAGATCAACGACGACAATTTCGAGGACCTGACCTACGACCGTACCGTCGCGATCCTCGACGCGCTGGCAAAGGGCGAGAGCCCCAAGACCGGCACGCAGGAGCCCGGCCGGCACACCGTCGAGCCCCTTGGCGGTCCGACCACGCTCAAGGCGATGGTCGACGAGAACCACGACTATCGCGGGGAATGGGCATGAGCCAGGACACCAAGAACGTCCTCTACGTCGTCGTCGCGGTGATCCTCGCGATCGTCGTCGGCGGCTGGGTGCTCAAGATCGCCTTCAAGCTGCTCGGGATCGTCATTCTCGTCGGGCTTGCCGTGATCGTCTTCCTCGTGATCCAGAAGCTCGTCGGGCAGGGGCGCTGAGATGCTGCAGGACAAGGACCGCATCTTCACCAACGTCTACGGCTTCCAGCCGTGGAACCTGTCGGCGTCGCTGAAGCGCGGCGACTGGGACAATACCAAGGGCCTGATGGCGTTTGGGCAGGACACGATCATCGACCGGATCAAGTCATCGGGCCTGCGCGGACGCGGCGGGGCGGGCTTCCCGACCGGCACCAAATGGTCGTTCATGCCCAAGGAGCCGCGCCCCGACCGGCCGAACTTCCTGGTGATCAATGCCGACGAGTCCGAGCCGGGCTCGTGCAAGGACCGCGAGATCATCCGCCACGATCCGCACAAGCTGATCGAAGGCGCGCTGATCGCCGGCTATGCGATGCGCGCGCGCGCCGCGTACATCTACATCCGCGGCGAATATATCCGCGAGGCCGAGACGCTCTTCGCGGCGGTCGCCGAGGCCTATGACAAGGGCCTGCTCGGCAGGAATGCCTGCGGCTCGGGCTACGACTTCGACGTGTTCGTCCATCGCGGCGCCGGCGCGTACATCTGCGGCGAAGAGACCGCGATGCTCGAGAGCCTCGAGGGCAAGAAGGGCCAGCCGCGCCTGAAGCCGCCCTTCCCGGCGGGCGCGGGTCTCTATGGCTGCCCGACGACGGTGAACAATGTCGAGTCGATCGCGGTGGTGCCGACGATCCTGCGGCGCAGCCCCGAATGGTTCGCGAGCTTCGGCGCCGAGAACAACAAGGGCACCAAGCTCTTCCAGATCTCGGGCCATGTCGAGAAGCCCTGCGTGGTCGAGGAAGCGATGAGCATCCCGTTCCGCGAGCTGATCGAGAAGCATTGCGGCGGCATCCGCGGCGGCTGGGACAATCTGCTCGCGGTGATCCCGGGCGGGTCCTCGGTCCCGCTCGTCCCCGCGGCCCAGATCATGGACTGCCCGATGGACTTCGACGGGCTGCGCGGCGTCGGCTCGGGCCTCGGCACGGCGGCGGTGATCGTGATGGACAAGTCGACCGATATCGTCCGCGCGATCTCGCGCCTCAGCTATTTCTACAAGCATGAGAGCTGCGGCCAGTGCACCCCGTGCCGTGAGGGCACCGGCTGGATGTGGCGCGTGATGGAGCGGCTGCGCACCGGCGACGCCGACATCAGCGAGATCGACACGCTCCAGCAGGTCACCAAGCAGGTCGAGGGTCACACGATCTGCGCGCTCGGCGACGCCGCGGCCTGGCCGATCCAGGGCCTGATCCGCCATTTCCGCCCCGAGCTCGAGCGCCGGATCAACGAACGTGGCGGCGACGCCGGTGCGCCGATGCAGGAGGCGGCGGAGTGATGATCGCGTTTGCGGCCACGGCATGGATGATGACGCAGGTCGGGAGCGCATCCGCGTTCGCGGTTGCGCCCGTCCATGCCGTGCCGCAGGATCGAAAGGCGGCTGAGCGGGGGAAGCTCTCCGAAGCGGATGGGCGCCGCAAGATCATGCGCGCATACGCCTTGTGCGTGGCGGATTCGGAGCCGAAGGGCGCCATAGCGAAGGCCGTGCGCACGGTAATGGAGAGCGGGACGGCCTCCGAAAAGGCGAAGGATGCTGCGTACCAATTGTCGAAGAGTTGGTGCCCGGTGACGATGGTCGGCCACAACGAGAAGTTTTCCTGGCTCGCATATCCGCCGGAAGCGCTGCGAGGGCAGTTGTATCGCGCCCGGTATTTGCTCGAAGTCGAGGCTGATAGGCCGGTGCGGATGCCCGTGGATGAAGCGGAACCCGCATGGCGCCTTCCGCCGGATGATCCCTATCGCAGTGCCCAACTCCTGGGTGAATGCATCGTGCGAGCGGCGCCCGGCTTGAGCAAGGCGGCGGTGAGCGCCAAACTCGTGCGGGCGCCGGAAGAGGAGGAGGCGTACGCGGCGCTGAAGCCCTTCATCTCCGCTTGCGTGCCTGCTGGTGAGACGCTTCGCCTGACCCGTGGCTTGCTCGAAGCGGCGATGGCGGAAGCCCTTTATCATTTTGCGACAGTCGCCTCGCCGACCGCTACGAGCGCACGCTCGGTGGGTTTCGCGAAGCGATCTTCGGATAAGGTTTGAAATGCCAAAGCTAAAGGTAGACGGAATCGAAGTCGAGGTGCCGCAGGGCGCCACCGTGCTTCAGGCCTGCGAAGCGGCGGGCAAGGAGATTCCGCGCTTCTGCTATCACGAGCGGCTGTCGATCGCCGGCAATTGCCGGATGTGCCTCGTCGAGGTGAAGCCCGGGCCGCCCAAGCCCCAGGCTTCGTGCGCCTTGCCCGCCGCCGAGGGGCAGGAGATCCGCACCGACAGCCAGATGGTGAAGGCCGCACGCGAAGGCGTGATGGAATTCCTGCTGATCAACCACCCGCTCGACTGCCCGATCTGCGATCAGGGCGGCGAGTGCGACCTGCAGGACCAGTCGATCGCCTATGGCAAGGGCCATAGCCGCTACACCGAGAACAAGCGGGCGGTGACCGAGAAATACATGGGTCCGATCATCAAGACGATCATGACCCGCTGCATCCAGTGCACCCGCTGCGTCCGCTTCGGCGAGGAAGTGGCGGGCGTGGACGAGATCGGCGCGATCTATCGCGGCGAGGACATGCAGATCACGACCTATCTGGAGAAGGCGTTCAAGAGCGAGCTTTCGGGCAACACGGTCGATCTCTGCCCGGTGGGCGCGCTGACCCACAAGCCGGTGGCGTTCGAATATCGCCCCTGGGAGCTGCGCCGGAACCTCTCGATCGACGTGATGGACGCGGTCGGCACCAACATCCGCGCCGACAGCCGCGGCCGCCAGGTGATGCGCGTGCTTCCGCGGATCAACGAGGACGTCAACGAGGAGTGGGCGCACGACAAGACCCGCTACCATGTCGACGGCCTGGTCCGGCGGCGGCTCGATCGTCCGTTCGTGCGGCGGGACGGCAAGCTGGTCGAGGCGAGCTGGGATGAGGCGTTCGACGCGATCGCCGCAGTGAATGCGGGTTCGAGCGTCGCGGCGATCGCGGGCGATCTGCTCGACGCCGAGACGATGTACGCCGCCAAGGCGCTGCTCGAGGGCCTCGGCTCGGAGCTGATCGAGAGCCGCCAGACCGGCATGGCCTATGACGTGTCGAGCCTCGGCGCGGTGGCGTTCAACCCGACCATCGCCGGCGTCGAGGAAGCCGACGCGATCCTGCTGATCGGCTCGAACCTCCGCTGGGAAGCGCCGCTGATCAACACGCGCGTGCGCAAGGCGATCAAGAAGGGCGCCAAGGTCTTCGCGATCGGGCCCGAGGTCGATCTCACCTACAAGCTCGAATGGCTCGGCAACGACCTGTCGCTGCTCGGCAAGCTGCCTGATCAGGTCGTGCAGGCGTTCGACGGTGCGAAGAAGCCGCTCGTCATCGTCGGTCCCGGCGCGCTCAAGGACGGGTTCGGGGCTGCGCTGGCGCTGGTCGAGCCGATGAAGCTGGTGCGCACGCTCGAGGACGGCAGCCCGTGGAACGGCTTCGGCGTGGTCCACACCGCCGCGGCGCGGATGGGTGCGCTGATGCTCGGCTTCGCGCAGAAGGGCGGCATCGCCGATATCGTCGCCGCGAGCCCGAAGCTCAGCTTCTTCCTCGGCGCCGACGAAGTCGATTTCTCGCAGTTCGAGAGCAGCTTCAAGGTGTTCATCGGCCATCATGGCGACAAGGGCGCGCATCACGCAGACGTGATCCTGCCGGGCGCCACCTGGGCCGAGAAGCCGGGCACCTATGTGAACCTCGAAGGCCGCGTCCAGCGCGCCGAGCGCGCGGTGTTTGCGCCGGGCGACGCGCGCGAGGACTGGTCGATCCTCCGCGCGCTCTCCGACAAGCTCGGTCGCACGCTGCCGTTCGACAGCTTCGAGGAGCTGCGCGCCGCGATGGCGTCCGACGTGCCGGCGCTGGGGCAGGAGGGCCTCGTGAGCTTTGCGTGGCAGGCGCCTGCGCTGCCGGCCACGGCTTCGGGTGCGGTGACCTACCCGATCGCCGACTTCTATTTGACCAACGCGATCTGCCGCGCCTCGCCGACGATGCAGCGCTGCTCGGCCGAACTGCTCCACGGCGAGGACTTTGCGGAGGCCGCGGAATGACCGCCTTCTTCGAGAACTGGGTCGGCCTGCCTTATGGCTGGGCGTGGTTCGTTGCCACGATCGTCGGGATCCTCGTGATCGCGCTGCCGCTGATGCTGGCAGTGGCGATGATCATCTATGCCGACCGCAAGATCTGGGCGGCGATGGCGCTGCGCCGCGGCCCCAATGTGGTCGGCCCGCTCGGGCTGCTGCAGAGCTTCGCGGACGGCCTCAAGGTCTTCCTGCAGGAGACGATCATCCCGTCGAGCGCCAACAAGGTCCTGTTCCTGATCGCGCCGATCATCACCTTCACGGTCGCGCTGATCGTCTGGGCGGTGGTGCCGTGGCAGGCGGGCGTGGTGCTCTCGAACATCAATGTCGGGCTGCTCTACGTGCTCGCGGCATCGTCGCTCGGCGTTTACGGGATCATCCTCGCGGGCTGGTCGTCCAACTCGAAATACCCCTTCTACTCGGCGATCCGCGCCGCGGCGCAGATGGTGAGCTACGAAGTCTCGATTGGCTTCGTGCTGATCGCGGTGGTGCTTTGGGCGGGCACGTTCAACCTGTCGGGCATCGTCGACGGGCAGAAGGGCCATGTGCTCGGCTTCCTCAACGGCTTCGGGTTCAATCCGCTGCTGTTCCCGATGGCGGTGGTGTTCTTCATCTCGTCGCTCGCCGAGACCCAGCGCGCGCCGTTCGACCTGACCGAGGCCGAGTCCGAGCTCGTCGCCGGCTACCAGACCGAATATTCGTCGATGAGCTTCGCGCTCTACTGGCTCGGCGAATATGCCAACGTGCTGCTGATGTGCACGCTCAACGCGACTTTGTTCTGGGGCGGCTATCTGCCCCCGTTCGACTGGGCGCCGCTCTACTGGGTGCCGGGCATCCTCTGGCTGTTCGCCAAGATACTGTTCTTCTTCTTCGTGTTCAGCTGGGTGAAGGCGACCGTCCCGCGCTATCGCTATGACCAGCTGATGCGGCTGGGCTGGAAGATCTTCCTGCCGCTGTCGCTGATCTTCGTGTTCCTCGTTTCCGGATACCTGATGTGGGTCCGAGTGGGGTTCGCGGCGTGATGAATTTGCTCCGCCTTGGGCAACTTTTTGTGGGTCTCACCAGCGCTTTCGCGGCGCCTGAATCGATCGCGCAGGTTGCTCAGACAAAGACGTTCGCGTGCTACCTGACCGAGCTCAAGATCGGACCCGTGAGCCAGATGCTCCAGAGCGATCAGTATCTGGTAGGGCTTGAGTTTGCGAACGGTGCAACTGGTGCGAAGCTGGTCTCCTTCGACCCGCATGGTGTCTTGGGGAATCTACCAGTGGAGAACGCGGCCATCACGCGTGATGGCTCGGCGCTCGCTTTTCTCGGTACGGATGCATCGGGACTGTTGATTTCGATCAAGCCGACGCCGGAGAGCGCGCACCAGTACAAGGCGTCGATCTTCACGCGGAAAGACACGACGGTTGCAGCTGGCCTACGTGAATGGGTCGGGTCCTGCAGCACGAACATCGCGCCTACTGCGCCGACCCTGCTAGGTTCCATCGCGCAGATGTCGCAGGTTTTGAAAGGCACGTCAGGGCAATGAGCGTCGCTCAGATCATCCGTTCCTACACGCTGTGGGAGTTCATCAAGGCGCACTGGCTGACCTTGAAGTATTTCTTCAAGCCCAAGGCGACGATCAACTATCCGTACGAGAAGAACCCGATCTCGCCCCGCTTCCGCGGCGAGCATGCGTTGCGCCGTTATGCGAACGGCGAGGAGCGCTGCATCGCGTGCAAGCTGTGCGAGGCGGTGTGTCCGGCGCTGGCGATCACGATCGAGGCCGAGCCGCGCGACGACGGCAGCCGCCGCACGACGCGCTACGACATCGACATGACCAAGTGCATCTATTGCGGGCTCTGCCAGGAGGCCTGCCCGGTCGATGCGATCGTCGAGGGGCCGAACTTCGAATTCTCGACCGAGACCCGCGAGGAGCTGATCTACGACAAGGACAAGCTGCTCGCGAACGGCGACCGCTGGGAGCGCGCGATCGCCGCGAACCTTGCCGCCGATGCACCGTACCGTTAAGCGCGCCGCAACAGTGGGACGCACGATGATTCACTTTCAAACCATCATCCCCGCGAAAGCGGGGACCCATCTCCGGCGCGCGCCGGGAGCGGGACAGTGCGGGAGATGGGCCCCCGCTTTCGCGGGGGTGACGGGCAAGTAATGATCCAGGTTCTCGCCTTCTATCTGTTCGCGATCGTCGTCATTGCCTCCGCGGCGATGACGATCCTCTCGCGCAACCCGGTGCACAGCGTGCTCTGGCTCATCCTCGCCTTCTTCAACGCGGCGGGGCTGATGGTGCTCGCGGGCGCCGAGTTCATCGCGATGCTGCTCGTCATCGTCTATGTCGGCGCGGTCGCGGTGCTCTTCCTGTTCGTCGTGATGATGCTCAACATCGACTTCGCCGAGCTGCGCGCGGGCGTGATGCGCTATGCCGCGGTGGGCCTTGCGCTCGCGGTCGCGCTGGTCGCCGAGATCATCGTCGCGATCGGCGCCTATAGCGCGGGCGGGCTCGAGCTCGGCCGCCGCATCGCCCCGGTCGATCCGGGCGTGCCCAATATCGAGGCGATCGGGCGGCTGCTCTACACGCGCTACCTCTATGTGTTCGAAGGCGCCGGCCTCGTGCTGCTCGTCGCGATGATCGGCGCGATCGTGCTGACCCATCGCCAGCGCAGCGACGTCCGCCCGCAGAACGTCAACCGCCAGATCAACCGCCGCGCCAAGGACGCTACCCGCAACATGAACCCGCCGGTCGGGCAGGGGGTCGAGCTGTGATCGGCGTCACCCATTATCTCGTCGTCAGTGCGATCCTGTTCACTTTGGGCGTGCTCGGCATCTTCATGAACCGGAAGAATTTGATCGTAATCCTGATGGCGATCGAGCTCATCCTCCTCGCGGTGAACCTCAACCTCGTCGCGTTCTCGAACGCGCTGGGCGATCTCGTGGGCCAGGTTTTCGCGATGTTCGTGCTCACCGTCGCCGCCGGCGAGGCCGCGATCGGGCTCGCCATTCTCGTCATCTACTTCCGTAGCCGGGGCACGATCTCGGTCGACGACGTCAATCGGATGAAGGGCTGATGCGCGTGCCGAGCTCCGTCATCCCGGCGAAGGCCGGGATCTCCCAGTTTGAAAGCGTGCGCTCGCGGCACGAGACCCCGGCGTTCGCCGGGGCGACGAGGTCCTGCTGATGTCGCCGATCCTGTTCATCGTATTCCTGCCGCTGATCGCGGCGGCCGTCGCCGGCCTGTCGAACAAGGCGTTCGGCTCGGTTCTGCCCAAGGCGTTGACCACGGGCGCGCTGTTCGTCTCGTGCGCATTGTCCTGGCCGATCTTCCTCCAGTACCTCCACGGCGCCGAGGCGACCGTGGTGCCGGTGCTCACCTGGATGAGCTCGGGCGACTTCCATTCCGCATGGGCGCTGCGGGTCGACTCGCTCACCGCGGTGATGCTCGTGGTGATCACCAGCGTCTCGGCGCTCGTCCACCTCTATAGCTGGGGCTATATGAGCGAGGACGCGGATCAGCCGCGCTTCTTCGCCTATTTGTCGCTGTTCACTTTCGCGATGCTGATGCTCGTGACCGCCGACAACCTCGTCCAGATGTTCTTCGGCTGGGAAGGCGTGGGCCTCGCCTCGTACCTCCTGATCGGCTTCTGGTTCCGTAAGCCGAGCGCCAACGCCGCAGCGATCAAGGCCTTCGTGGTCAACCGTGTGGGCGACCTGGGCTTCATGCTCGGCATCTTCGGCACCTTCCTGGTGTTCGGCACGATCTCGATCCCCGAGATCCTCGCCGCCGCGCCGGGCATGGCGGGCTCGACGATCGGCTTCCTCGGCACGCGCTGGGACACGATGACGATCCTCTGCCTGCTGCTGTTCCTCGGCGCGATGGGCAAATCGGCGCAGTTGGGCCTCCACACCTGGTTGCCCGACGCGATGGAGGGCCCGACCCCGGTGTCGGCGCTGATCCATGCCGCGACGATGGTCACCGCGGGCGTGTTCATGGTCTGCCGCCTGTCGCCGATGTTCGAGACGAGCGCCGTGGCGCTGGGTGTAGTGACCTTCGTCGGCGCTGCGACCTGCCTGTTCGCCGCGACCGTCGGCCTCGTCCAGACCGACATCAAGCGCGTGATCGCCTATTCGACCTGCTCGCAGCTCGGCTACATGTTCTTCGCCGCGGGCGTCGGCGCATACGGCGCGGCGATGTTCCACCTGTTCACGCACGCCTTCTTCAAGGCGCTGCTGTTCCTCGGCGCCGGCTCGGTGATCCATGCGATGCACCACGAGCAGGACATGCGCTTCTACGGCGGCCTGCGGAAGGAGATCCCGATCACCTTCTGGACGATGATGGCGGGCACGCTCGCGATCACCGGCGTGGGCATTCCGGCGGTGTTCGGCAACCATCTCGCCATCGGTTTCGCGGGCTTCCACTCGAAGGACGCGATCATCGAGGCGGCCTGGGCGGCCGGCGTGCCGAGCGCCTTCTGGGTCGGCGTGTTCGTGGCCTTGCTCACCAGCTTCTATTCGTGGCGTGTCGTCTTCCTGACCTTCTACGGCAAGCCGCGCTGGGCGGGCTCGGACCATATCCAGCACGCCGTCCATGACGCGCACGGCCATGGCCACGACCATGATGCGCATCATGACGAAGGGCCCTCGGCCGAGGATGTCGGGCACGCGCCCGATCCGCATCTCGCCGCGCACGATTATGGCGACAAGGGCACGGCGGGCTATCATCCGCACGAGAGCCCGTGGGTGATGCTGATCCCGCTCGTCCTGCTGACGCTCGGCGCGATCGCCGCGGGCTTCGTCTTCCATGGCTTCTTCATCGAGGCCGAAGAGGGCGCGCAGTTCTGGAACGGCGCAATCGCGTTCGACACGCACCTGATGCACGCGATGCATGAGGTGCCGACCTGGGTGAAGCTCTCGGCGACGACCGCGATGCTGCTCGGGCTCGCGACCTCGTGGTACGCCTATATCGGGAAGCCCGGCCTCGCCGGTGCGATCGCGGACAATTTCCGCGTGCTCTACACCTTCCTGCTCAACAAATGGTATTTCGACGAGCTCTACGACTTCCTGTTCGTGCGCCCGGCATTCGCCATCGGCCGCGTGCTCTGGAAGGCGGGTGACGAGAAGACCATCGACCGCTTCGGCCCCAACGGGCTGGCCAACGTCATCCGGCTGGGCAGCGTGGGCGCGGCCAGGCTGCAATCGGGATATGTCTACACCTATGCGTTCATCATGCTGATCGGCCTCACTGCGGCGCTGACCTGGGTGATCGCAGGATGAGCGGCGTGCCCATCCTCACCATCATGCTCGCCATACCCGCCGTCGCGGCGGTGGCGTGCCTGTTCGCCAATGCGCAGGCCGCGCGCTGGATCGCGCTCCTCGCGACTTTGGTGGACCTCGTCCTCGGCATCGTCCTGTGGGCGAACTTCCAGGTCGGGCCGGACGCGCCGCAATGGCAGTTCGTCGAATATGCCGCCTTGTTCGGCAAGCCGGTGGGCGTGAACATCGCCTGGGCATTGGGCATCGACGGTTTCGCGCTGATGCTCATCATGCTCTCGGTGTTCTTGATGCCGATCTGCATCGGCGCCAGCTGGCAGGCGATCGAGAAGCGCGTGCCCGAATATATGGCCGCGATGCTCGCCACCGAGTTGCTGATGATCGGCACCTTCGCGGCGCAAGACCTGTTCCTGTTCTACATCTTCTTCGAAGGCGGCCTGATCCCGATGTTCCTGATCATCGGCATCTGGGGCGGCGCCAATCGCATCTACGCGTCGTACAAGTTCTTCCTGTACACGCTGATCGGCTCGCTCGTGATGCTGATCGCGATGCTCTACATGGCGATGGACGCGGGCACCTCGAGCATTCCCGCGCTGATGGCGCACGATTTCCCCGCGCACATCCAGACCTGGCTGTGGCTCGCCTTCTTCGCCTCGTTCGCGGTCAAGATGCCGATGTGGCCGGTCCACACCTGGCTTCCCGACGCGCACGTTCAGGCGCCCACCGCGGGTTCGGTGATCCTCGCGGGCGTGCTCTTGAAGCTCGGCGGCTACGGCTTCCTGCGCTTCTCGCTGCCGATGTTCCCGGAGGCTTCGGCCCAGCTGATGTGGTTGGTGTTCGCGCTCTCGTGCGTCGCGGTGGTCTACACCTCGCTGGTCGCCCTGGTGCAGACCGACATGAAGAAGCTGATCGCCTATTCGTCGGTCGCGCACATGGCGATCGTGACCATGGGGCTTTTCGCCTTCAATCCGCAGGGCATCGACGGCGCGATGATGGTGATGCTCGGCCACGGGCTCGTCTCGGGCGCGCTCTTCCTCTGCGTCGGCGTGATCTACGACCGGCTGCACACCCGCGAGATCGACCGCTACGGCGGCCTCGCGATCAACATGCCGCGCTACGCCGCCTTGTTCATGCTGTTCACCATGGCCTCGGTCGGACTGCCGGGGACGAGCAACTTCGTCGGCGAGTTCCTGGGCTTGGCGGGCGTGTACAAGGTCTCGACGCTGACCGCGCTGCTCGGCACGAGCGGGATCATCCTGGGCGCGGCCTATATGCTGTACCTCTATCGCCGCGTGGTGTTCGGCGACCTCACCAAGGACGACGTCCGCGCGATGCCCGATCTGTCGATGCGCGAGCTGTGGCTGCTCGGGCCGATCGCGGCGGCGGTGCTGTGGATGGGCGTCTATCCCGAGAGCTTCCTCGCGCCGATGCGTGCCGATACGGCGCGTCTCGTCGAGCGGGTAGCGCGTGCGGCTCCGGCCGGCGACTCGCGACCCACACCCGGTAACCCCGCCGCGGCGCCGGCGCATGGCGAAGGCCATGGCGCGGCCACCGCAGGGGCGCCCGCAACTACTCACGAAGGCGCTCCGGTGGACGCCTCCGCGCACGGGGGTGCGCACTGATGGATTATTCGACGCAACTGCTGATGAGCCTGCCCGAATTGGTGCTGGCGGTCGGCGCGATCCTGCTGATGCTCGTCGCCGCATGGGGCGGCCAGGCTTCGACGAAGCTGGTGAGCTGGACCTCGGTCGCGGTATTGATCGGCGCGGGCATCGCGCTGGCGGGCCCGGCTTCGGCGGGCGGCGAGGCGTTCGGCGGGCTTTATCGCGCGGACATGTTCGCGGCCTTCGCCAAGGCGCTGATCTTCGTCACCGCCGCGGTGTCGATCATCATCGCGCCGCGCTTCTTCCAGCTGAGCTCGGGCGATGATTTGCGCCCCGAATATCCCGTACTGATCCTGCTCTCCGCGGCGGGCATGGGTATGATGGTCTCCGCCGGCGACCTGCTCACGCTCTATGTCGGGCTCGAGCTGCAGAGCCTCTCGGCCTATGTGCTGGCGAGCTTCATGCGCCGCGACACGCGCTCGGCAGAGGCGGGCCTGAAGTATTTCGTGCTGGGCGCGCTCGCCTCGGGCATCCTGCTCTACGGCATCAGCCTGGTCTACGGCTTCTCGGGCACGACCCTGTTCGAGGGTGTTGCGCAGGCCTATGCCGCGATCCCGGCCGACGGCCATAATTATGGCCTGATGTTCGGCCTGGTGTTCGTCTTCGCGGGCCTCGCCTTCAAGATGAGCGCGGTGCCGTTCCACATGTGGACGCCCGACGTCTATGAGGGCGCGCCGACCCCGGTGACCGCGTTCTTCGCCTCGGCGCCCAAGGTCGCTGCGATCGCGCTCGCGGTCCGCGTCGCAGTCGAGGCGATGGGGCCGGCGCTGCACGACTGGCGCCAGATCGTGATCTTCGCGGCGCTCGCTTCGATCCTGCTCGGCGCGGTCGCGGCGATCGGGCAGAACAACATCAAGCGGCTGCTCGCTTATTCGTCGATCAACAATGTCGGCTTCGCGCTGGTCGGCCTCGCTGCCGGCACCGAGCGCGGCGTCGCCGGCGTGTTGGTCTATCTGACGATCTATGTCGTCATGACGCTCGGCTCGTTCCTCGTCGTGCTGCAGATGCGCGGCTCCGACGGCGAGCCGGTGGAGAGCATCGCGAGCCTTTCGGGCATGTCGCGGACGCGGCCCGGGCTGGCGGCGGCGCTGGCGATCTTCATGTTCAGCCTCGCGGGCATCCCGCCGCTGTTCGGCTTCTACGCCAAGTTCGCGGTGTTCGAGGCTGCGGTCGCGGCCGGGCTGTTCCCGCTCGCGGTGTTCGGTATCGCGATGTCGGCGATCGGCGCCTTCTACTACCTGAAGATCGTCAAGACGATGTACTTCGACGATCCGGCACCGGCGTTCGAGGGCAAGACGGACATGGTCGAGGGTGGGCTGATCCTGCTGACCGCGGCGTTCGTCTCGCCGCTCGGCTATGCGCTGATCCCGGTGCTCGGCGCCTGGACCACGCTCGCTGCGAAAGCGCTGTTCTGAGCCACGTCATCCGGACCGTCGCCGAGACGGGCTCGACCAATGCCGACATGCTGGCGCTGGCGCGGAGCGGCGCGGCCGAGGGGTTGTGGCTTCGCGCCGGGCGCCAGACCGGGGGCAGGGGACGCCAGGGGCGCAGCTGGGCTTCGCCCGAGGGCAATCTCTATGTCTCGACGCTCGTTCGGGTTCGCCCCGGCGAGCCGCCCGCGGCGACGCTGGCGCTGGTCGCCGCGGTGGCGCTCGACGAGACCGCCCAGGTATTCGGCCTCACGCCGACACTCAAATGGCCCAACGACCTGCTTGTCGACGGCGCCAAGCTCTCGGGCATATTGCTCGAGCGCGCCGAGGATGCGGTGGTGATCGGCTTCGGCGTCAACCTTGCGCATCATCCGCTCGATATCGATCGGCCCGCCACGAGCTTCGCCGCGCACGGCGCTGCGCCCGATCCCGGCATCTTCGCCGAGACGCTTGCCGAGAGTTTCGGACGCTGGCTGTCCCGCTGGCGCGAGGGGATCGCGCCGGTGCGCGAACGCTGGCTGGCGCGGGCGCATCCGCAAGGGACCGCGCTGGCGGCGCGGCTCTCCGATGGAAGCGCGGTCGACGGGCTGTTCGGCGGGCTCGATGCGCAGGGTGCGCTCATCCTACGCTTGGCCGATGGAACTACCCGTGTCATTCACGCGGGCGACGTGTTCCTGCTCTGAAGGAGAGACGAATGCTGCTCGCCGTCGACGCCGGCAACACCAATGTCGTCTTCGCGCTGCTCGACCCCGGATCAAGTCCGGGGCAGGGTGGCGAGATCAAGGCGCGCTGGCGGATCGCCACCGATCCGCGCCGCACCGCCGACGAGTATGCGGTGTGGCTGAACCAGCTCCTCCAGCTCGAAGGCTATGACCGCTCGGCGGTGACCGGGGTGATCGTCGGCACGGTCGTTCCGCGGGCGCTGCACAACCTCCAGGTGCTGAGCAGCAAATATTTCAAGACCGAGGCCGTGATCGCCGGGCAAGGGAAGGCCGAGTGGGGCTTCGCGCTCGATGTCGAGGAGCCGGGCAGCCTGGGCGCCGATCGCGCGCTCAACATGATCGCCGCACATGCCCGGCATGAAGGCGACCTGATCATCATCGACTTCGGCACTGCGACCACCTTCGAGCTGGTCGATTACAAGGGCGCGTACAAGGGCGGGATCATCGCACCGGGGATCAACCTGTCGCTCGACGCGCTGGTGACCGCCGCCGCCAAGCTGCCGCGCATCGCGATCTCGGCGCCCGAGAGCGCCAGCGTGGTCGGTCGCAATACGGTCGACCAGATGCACATCGGCATCTATTGGGGCTATGTCGCGATGATCGAGGGCCTCGTCGCCCGGCTCAAGGCCGAGATGGGCCGCCCGCTCAAGGTCATCGCCACCGGTGGGCTGGCGGTGCTTTTCGAAAAGCATACATCGGTCTTCGACACGATCGAACCCGACCTCACCATCCAGGGGTTGGCCATGCTGTGGGAACGCAGCCAGCAAGGAAATTAAGTGACCCCAGGTAACGAACTCCTCTTCCTCGCGCTCGGCGGCTCGGGCGAGATCGGCATGAACGTCAATCTCTACGGCACGCAGGGCAAATGGCTGATGGTCGATTGCGGCATCACCTTCGGGGACGCCAACTATCCCGGGGTCGACGTGATCCTGCCCGACCTCCAGTTCATCGAGGAACGGCTCGACGACCTGCTCGGCATCGTCCTCACGCACGGCCATGAGGATCATATCGGCGCGCTGCCCTATCTCGCCGCCGATCTGGGCGTGCCGCTCTATGCCACCCCATTCACCGCGGGGCTGATCTACGGCAAGCTCGAGGAAGAGGGCATCACCGACCAGGTCGAGCTCAACGTCGTCAAGGAGGAGGGGCCCTTCACCGTCGGGCCGTTCACGATCACCTACACCCCGCTGGCCCACTCGATCCCCGAGGGCAATGCCGTGCTGATCGAGACGCCCCATGGCCGCGTCTTCCACACGGGCGACTGGAAGCTTGACGACGCGCCGGCGCTGGGCGGCGCTTCGACCGCGGCGGAGCTGACCGCGATCGGCGACGAGGGCGTGCTCGCCCTGGTCTGCGACTCGACCAACGTGTTCAACCCCGAGGCATCGGGCTCCGAGGCGGAGGTCCGCAAGGGGCTCGACGCGGTGATCGGCGCAGTGAAGGGCCGGGTGCTCGTCACCACCTTCGCCTCGAACGCGGCGCGGCTGCAGACGCTGGGCGAGGTCGCCGAGGATACCGGGCGGAAGCTCTGCGTCGCGGGACGCTCGCTCGACCGGATCATCCGCGTCGCCAAGGCGACCGGCTATCTGCGCGACTTTCCCGAGACGGTCGATTTCGAGACCGCGATGAGCCTGCCGCCCAACCAGGTGATGATCGTCGCCACCGGCGGGCAGGGCGAGCCGCGCGCCGCGCTCAACCGCATCGCCGAGGACACGCACGTCCTCAAGGTCCATGCCGGCGACACCGTGGTCTTCTCGTCGCGGCAGATCCCGGGCAACGAGATCGCGATCGGCCGGATCATGAACACGCTGGCCGGCAAGGGCGTCGAGATCATCACCGATCGCCAGGCTTTCGTCCATGTCTCGGGCCATCCCGGCCGCCCCGAACTCGCCGAGATGTATCGCTGGATCCGGCCCGAGATCATCCTGCCGGTGCACGGTGAGGTGCGCCACATGCACGAGCAGGCGCGCTTCGCGAAGGAGCAGGGTGTTCCGCAGGCCATCACCCAGGTCAACGGCGACATCTGGCGGCTCGCACCGGGCAAGCCGAAGCAGGTCGGCCACGCCCCTGTCGGCCGCCTCGTGCTCGACGGCGACGTGATCCTGCCCGCCGACGGCACCACGATCAACGAGCGGCGGCGGATCGCACTATACGGGCAGATCTCGGTCGCGGTCGCTATCCAGGGCGGCAAGCTCAAGGGCGCGCCGCAGATTCGCGTGCAGGGTGTGCCCGTCGAGGAGGATCGCGACGCGTTCCTCGAGGAAGCCGCCAAAGCTGCCGCGGACGCGGTCAAGAAGGACGGTCGCGACATCGAGAAGCTGCGCGAGAGCGTGCGGCTCGCGGTGCGTCGCGCAGCGGTGCGTTTCACCGGCAAGAAGCCGGTAGTCGACGTGCTGATCGTGGAGCTCTGAGCCGATGCGCTGGCAGTCGATGCTCGCGATCTACATTTTGTTCTGGGCCTTCTCGGCCTTCCTCGTGCTGCCCTGGGGCGTCCGCACCGCGCAGGAGGCGGGGGCGGAACTCGTGCCGGGACAGGCCGAGAGCGCGCCGCACGGCTTCAGCCCGAAGAAGATCGCGATCCGCACGACGATCGTCGCGACCGTGCTGTTCGTCCTGTTCTACCTCAACTACGTCAACGGCTGGGTGACCACCGACATGCTCGACTGGGTCCACCAGTAGGAAATCGCGGGCCCGGGGAGGAAAGGCACGCCCTTACCCGTTCGCCCTGAGCCTGTCGAAGGGCAGTCCTTCTCTTCCCCTCAGCGGCGAAGAAGAACGGTGCTTCGACAAGCTCAGGACGAACGGGAAGGTGCCTAAGTCCGCAACCGTTCGATCGCCTGGGCGAGCGCGACGTAGAGCTTGCCCATGTCCGACGAGAGCAGGGTGACGCCCAGGGTCGAGCCGTCGCGAAGCGCGAGGATGTGGCGCAGCATCGCTTCGAAATCGTGGATGTACCGATTGACGTGCTCGCGGAAGGCCTCGTCCACGTCATAGAGCCGCGCGATCTCGCGCGTATCGCCGGGCTCCAGCAGGCGCACCGCTCGGCGCGTGAAGACGCCGCGATCGCCCTTGAGATAGGCCGCCCAGGCGCTGTCGGTGACTTCGGCCGAAAAGGCCTTGGCGATGTCGATCGAGGCCGAGTTGAGCGCTTCGATGAGCAGCGTCGTGCGGCGCGCGAAATTGTCGCTGTCGGCGCGTTCGCGGTCGACGCGCTCCTCCTCGATCCGCGCCTCGATCCGCGCGGTGGTGTCGGCGAGCGCGACCATCTGCTGGGTGAGCCGCTCGGAAGCGCGCGTCGCGGCGGTGACGGCGGCCTCGGTGCTGTCGGCGAGGTCGGCGATCTGGCGGCGGACAGTGGTGTCGACCGCACGCTTGAGTGCGGTACCGCTGGCTTCCTCGAGCGCGGCGCTGGCGCCGGGGACGATTGTGGCAAGCGATTCGCGGGCATGCGCGGCGGCGGCGCTGGCGGTCTCGCGCACGTTCACCAGCGCGTCGACGAGCTGCGGCGCCGCACTCTCGGCGAAGCGGCGGGTCGTCTCGATCGTGTCGTCGACGATCGCGCCGAGCGAGGCGGCCTGCTCGCTGCCGGTGGCGAGCGTTTCGAGCAGGGATGCCTGGGTCTTGGCAAGCGTGTCGCGCTGCTGCGAGACGACGTCGGCGATCGCCTCGATCGCGTCGTGCGTGCTCTCGGCGGCGGTGACGAGCGCGAGAAGTTCGGGCTTGGCGCCGGCGACGACCTTGCGGCTCGCGCCGATCCGCTCGTCGAGCCGGGCGAGCGCCTCGGGCAAGGTCTCGTCGATCTCGCGCGCGGAGGCGTCGAGCGCGGTGAGCAGGTCCTCGGAGGTGCCGATGACCTTCCGCGCGAGCTGGTCGCCGGTGCGCAGCGCCTCGGACATCGCGTCGGTCGAGCCCTGGAGCGCGCTGATCGAGGCGGCGAGCGACTGGGTGCGATCGGTGCCCGCGGCGTGGAGGATCTGGAGCTCGCGATCGAGCCGGTCGACTCCCGACGAAAGGCTGGTGAACAGCACGTCGCCGCGGCCCTGCTCCTCGGCGAGGCGCGCGCTGACGCGGCCGATCGCTTCCTCGATCACCGCCATGCGCTCGCCCAGCGCCTCGGCGCTGTCGCGGCCGGCGCGATCGAGCGCGGCCTGATTGGCGCTGAGCATCGCAAGGATCGCCTCGCCCTGCGTCGCGATGCCCTTGCGCGCCTCGTCGACCGCACCCGCGGCGCGATCGAGCACGGCGTCGACCGCGACCGACATCTGGCCGGTGACCTGCTCGAGCCGGTTGCTCGCGGTCTCGCTGGTCGCCTCCATGCGGGCGATGTGCGCGGCGAGGCGTTCGGCGGCGCCACCGGCGATCTGGTCCGCCTCGCGGCCGCGTTCGGAGAGCGCGGTGAGCTGGGTGTCGAGCGAGGCGGCGCGCTGGCTGGCGAGCAGCCCGGCGGCGTCGATCCGTCCGGCCAGTCCCTGCATTTCCTCATGCGCCTTGGGCAAGGTGGTCAGGATGATCTCGAAGCGCTTCTCGGCTTCGTCCATCGCATTGCCGAGGGTGCGGACGCTGCCGTCCATGCGCTCCGCCTGGCGGCTCACGGTGCCGGCGGCGCTCTCCACGCGTTCGGCGGCATGCTCGCCGAGATAGGTGAGCGCAGCGGTATGCTCGGCCAACGCCGCGCGATTTTCGGAGATCCTGCCGGAGATCGCCTTCATCGCGCGATCGAGCGCGGCGGCCTCGGCGCGCATCGCGCGCGCGGTGGCACCGAAGCGGCGCGCTTCGGCGCGACTCGTCCGCAGCGCGAGCATGTAGAGGATGCCGACGAGCGCGGGGGGCATGCAGAGCGCAGCGATCAGCTGGACCAAAGCGACAGGCTCCATGCCGCGCTGGATCGAGGGAAGAACGAGCCAGGCCGTTGCCGCGAACCAACCGATCACCGCGACCGATGCCAGAGCGGGCGCGAGCCAGGCGGCGCTGCGCGGTTCATCATCCTCGATATCGAGCTCCTCGAGCGGCGCCGGCAGCGCCGACATGTCGGAGAGGACGAGCTCTTCGTGGCCGGCCGACGGCCCGATGGCGGCGTGTGCTGTGTTTCCCCCAGTCATGACAGAACTGTACCATGTTTGGACAATTCACCAAACAGCCCGCAACCAGCCATTAACCCCGTTCGGCTAGCTCCGGGCGCATGGCATATGATCCGGGTGCAATCGATGCGACGCTGGCGGCGGCGGTGGGCGACGAGCCCGCGCTGATCGCCGAGCTGCGCGACTCCTTCCTCGAGAGCGTGAAGCGCTGTGTCGGCGCGATGAAATCGGCCGAGACGCCCGACGCCTGGGCGACCGCGGCGCTGCGGCTCAAGGGGCTGGCGGCGAGCTTTGGCGCGGTCCGCCTGATGGCGCTGGCAGGCGAAGCCGTGAACGGCCCCGCGCACGACGGCGCAGTGCTGCGCCGCCTGCATCGGGCGATCGACCGACTCTGATCGGCCATCCGGCTTGCGGAAAGCCATTGGTGTGTTAGATGCATCACTCACTTGGAGGAGTGTAGTGATGCATGGCGGGTTCTTGCGTTTCGGTCTGGCGACGGCGGCGTCAGTCCTGATCGCTCATGGGGCGGCCGCACAGGAGACGCCCGGCGCCGATGTCACCGTCATCGGACAGCGCGACATCCCGCCCAAGGTCGCGCGACGCTATGTCGCCGAGATCAGCGCGGGGGTGGATGGGCAGCTTACGCGCTTCGACGTGCCTGTGTGCCCCACGGTGATCGGTATCGCCGACGACTATGCCCGCATCATCGCGAAGCGGATCCGCGCGGTGGCGCGCGAGGCCGGTGCGCCGGTAGCCGGCGAGGAATGCCGCGGCAATCTGGTGGTGATCTTCGCCAGGGACGGCGACGCGCTGGTAAAGGACATGCGCGCAAAGACGCCGCGGATCTTCGAGGGCGTCAACGATGTCGATCTCAAGCGCGCGTTCCGCGAAGGGCCGGTGCATGCGTGGAATGTCACGGAGATCCTCAACGAGGACGGGCAACGGCCGACGGGAACCGCGATGACGGTCAAGACCGCGTCGATCCTCTATCTGCCGACCCAGCAGGCGATCACCGGCTCGGTGATCGTGCTGGATCACGAAGCCACCCTGGGCAAGACGCTCAACCAGCTAGGCGACTATGTTGCGATGCGCGCGCTGGCGGGCGCGCTACCGCCGCGCAAGGACGTGCCGGCGGACACCATCCTGACGCTGTTCGACGCGAGGGACAATGTGCCGCCACAGCTGAGCGAGGTCGATCGCTCCTATCTGCGCGGGCTGTACAAGACCAATCCGACGATGAAGGGCCGCGTCGCCAAGGGGCGGATCTCGCGGCAGATCCAGAAGGACGCGAAGGAGCGCGCGGGGATGAATTGAGGGCGTGCCTTATGTGCCCAGGCCTCAGCGCTTCCGGCTCAATTCGCGCATCGCTTCATCCAGCCCCGCGAGCGTCAGCGGATACATGCGGTCCTGCATCAGCGCGCGGATCATCCGGACCGACTGCGTGTAGCTCCAGTGCGCCTCGGGAAGGACGTTGAGCCAGACCGCGGCGGGATAGGTGTCGACCAGGCGCTGCATCCAGACCGCGCCCGCCTCCTCGTTGAAATGCTCGACCGAGCCGCC
>NZ_JAPKNM010000023.1 GCF_026460985.1 Sphingomonas sp. | reverse complement strand
GACAAGGCCCGCGCGATGCATCTGGGAGAGGAGCCGACGGCGCAGATCCACGGCCAGGCCACGCCCGAACAGGCGCAGGAACTGGCCGACGAGGGCGTGCCCGTGGCGCCCTTGCTCGTGCCGGTGGTGCCGCCGGAGCAGTGCAATTGATTCCTGCCGCCCGGCTGGGTACCAGCGGCGCGTGGCCCGGTAGCTCAGCAGGATAGAGCAAGCGATTCCTAATCGAGAGGTCGGAGGTTCGAATCCTCTCCGGGCCACCACTCATCCCGAATTCTCCGTTCAGCAGCTCTCGAGCAGCGCCGCGATCTGCATCTCAGCGATCGCGCGCGCCTCGTCGGGGCCGATCACCTCCGGCGACAGGCACAACTCCAGCCACAGGCCATCGACCAGCGCCGTGATCGCGATCGCCGCGCGTCGGCGTGCCGGCGCCGCCAGCCCGCACGCGCCGAGCAGTTCCTCCACTTCGGCGCGGTAGCGCGCATATTGCGCCTCATGGAGCGTCGCGATGTCGGCGCGCGCGATCACCAGCCCCCAGAACGCCGTCCAGGTCGCGAGCAAGGCGCGATCGGCGATCGGCGGTGCGAAGCTCGCCGCGACATAGGCGTTGAGGCGCGCGCGCGGCTCCGGGCCCACAGCCGCTACTGCAGCGTCGAGCGCCGCCGCGACTCGATCGCCGACATGCGCGTAGGTCGCTGCGATCAGCGCATCGACTCCGCCGAAATGATGCACGATCAGGCCCGGCGACACCCCGCCTTCGAGCGCAATCGCGCGCACCGACGCGCCGCTCGTCCCGTCGCGCGCCAGCACCCGCGCCGCCGCTTCGATCAGCGACAGCCTGCGGGCAACGGCTTCGGCACGGGTGAAGGCGGGCTTGCGCATCGTTCGAGCTTATTATACGATCGTTCAACAAGCAATCCGGAGCCCGCCATGGCGACACGCGCCCCGCAGCCGATCGACGCGCGCGATCCCGATGCCGACTGGTCGCTTCCAGGCTGGATCTACGGCGATCCCGAATTCCACGCGTTCGAGATGGCGCGTATCCTGCGCCCTTCGTGGCAGATCGTCTGCCATGAGAGCGACCTGGCCGCGCCGGGCGATTGGCGCGCGCTCGCCTATCTGGGCGAGAATGTCGTCGCGATCCGCGGCGGCGACGGCGCGATCCGCGCCTTCCACAATGTCTGCCGCCACCGCGCGATGCGCATCGTCGAGGGCGATGCCGGCTGCGCGCGGAAGCTCGTCTGCCCCTATCACGCCTGGACCTACGAGCTCGACGGCCGCCTCTCGGGCGTGCCGATGCGCCGCGACTATCCCGCGCTCGAGCTCGACGCGAACGGCCTCGTCCCGGTCCAGGTCTCGATCTGGCGCGGCTTCGTGTTCGTCCGGCTGGAGGACGATGGCGGGCCGTCGGTCGCGGAGATGATGGCGCCCTATGATTCGGAGATCGCGCCCTATCGCCTCGAGGCGATGCGCCGGATCGGCGACGTCCGGACACGCGAGCGCGCGGTCAACTGGAAGAATGTCGGCGACAATTATTCGGACAACCTCCACATCCCGGTCGCGCATGACGGGCTGACCCGGCTGTTCGGCAAGAGCTATGCGATCGAGGCGGCGGGATGGGTCGACAAGATGTCGGGCTATCTGTCCGATCGCCGTTCGGCCAATCCGTGGGAGGCCTTCTACCAGCGGCATCTGCCGCGCGTCGACCATCTGCCCGAGGCGAACCAGCGCCTCTGGCTCTATTACAAGCTGTGGCCGAACATGGCCTTCGACATCTACCCCGACCAGATCGACTTCATGCAGTGGCTGCCGACCTCGCCGACCAGCTGCGTGCTGCGCGAGATGGTGTTCGCATTGCCCGACGCACGGCGCGAGATGAAGCTGGTGCGCTACGCGAACTGGCGGATCAATCGCGTGGTCAATGCCGAGGACACCTGGCTGATCGAGCGCGTCCAGCAGGGCATGGCCTCGCAAAGCTATACCGCCGGGCCGATCGGCGCGAGCGAGGTCTGCCTCAGGAGCTTCGCGGCGAAGCTGCGCGCGCTGATCCCCGAGGCGCGGCTGCACCGTGCGCCCGCGCCCGGCTGGTCGCGCCGTCCGCGCCCCGGCGCGCTCTGATCACGACATTCTCCGGGGGAGCATCATGAAGCGATACGACGCGATCGTCATCGGCGGCGGACATAACGGCCTGGTCTGCGCCTTCTATCTCGCGCGCGCGGGCCTGAAGGTGCGCGTGCTCGAGCGGCGCCACATCGTCGGCGGCGCGGCGGTGACCGAGGAATTCCACCCCGGCTTCCGCAACTCCACCGCCAGCTACACCGTCAGCCTGCTCAGGCCCAAGGTGATCGCCGACATGAGGCTCCACGATCGCGGCTACCGCATCATCGAGCGGACGATCAGCAATTTCTTCCCGTTCCAGAACGACTATCTCAAGCTCGGCGGCGGGACCGCCCGCACCCAGGCCGAGTTCGCGCGCTTCTCGCCCAGGGATGCCGAGGCCTATCCGCGCTACGATGCGGCGCTCGAGAAGGTGGCGCAGGTGCTGCGGGACCTCGCGCTCAAGACGCCGCCCAATGTCGGCGGCGGCCTGCGCGCGCTGCTCGCGGGTGCGGCGCAGGGCTGGCCGCTGTCGAAGATGGACCTGAGCGCGCAGCGCGACCTGCTCGACATCTTCACCAAGTCGGCGCGCGACTTCCTCGATGGCTGGTACGAGCATGACTACGTCAAGTCCGCCTTCGCCTTCGATGCGGTGGTGGGCAATTATGCCGGCGTGTCGACGCCCGGATCGGCCTATGTCCTGCTGCACCACGTCTTCGGCGAGGTGAACGGCAAGCTCGGCGCCTGGGGCCATTCGGTCGGCGGCATGGGCGCGATCACCCAGGCGATGGCGGCGGCGTGCGAAGAAGCGGGGGTCGAGATCAGCGTCGAGGCGCCGGTCGCGAAGCTGCTCACCGATGGTGGGCGTGCCGCGGGCGTCCGGCTCGAATCGGGCGAGGAGATCGCGGCGGACATCGTCGCTGCGAATGTCGGGCCCGCCTTGCTGTTCCGGCAGATGGTGGACCCCGCGGACCTGCCGGACGACTTCCGCCGCCGGATCGACAATTACAAGACCGGCTCGGGCACGTTCCGCATGAACGTGGCGCTCAGCGAGCTGCCCGACTTCAGCGTGCTTCCCGGCCGGGACAAGGCCGAGCATCACACCGCCGGCATCATCATCGCCCCGGGCATGGACTATATGGACCGCGCCTTCGATGACGCGAAGGCCGAGGGCTGGTCCCGCAAGCCGATCGTCGAGATGAAGCTGCCGACCTCGGTCGACGACAGCCTCGCGCCGCCGGGGATGCACGTCGCCAGCCTGTTCTGCCAGCAATTCGCACCCGTTTTGCCCGACGGCCGCAGCTGGGACGACGCGCGCGAGACGGTCGCCGACCTGATCATCGACACGGTCAACGATCACGCCCCCAATTTCAAGGCGAGCGTGATCGCGCGGCAGATCCATTCGCCGCTCGATCTGGAGCGCAAGTTCGGGCTGATCGGCGGCGACATCTTCCACGGGACCATGGGCCTCGACCAATTATGGGCAGCGCGGCCGGTGCTCGGCCACGGCGACTATCGCGCGCCGATCAAGGGGCTCTACATGTGCGGATCGGGCACCCATCCGGGCGGCGGCGTGACCGGCGCGCCGGGGCACAACGCCGCGCACGAGATCCTGCGCGACCGCTCGTTCGTCCGGCGCATGCTGCCGATCTGACTCCCTCATCCTCCCCCGCCAGGGGGAGGTGGCATGCGAAGCATGACGGAGGGGGAGGAAGCACGACGGCTTGTGGGTCGCTTACCTCCCCCTCCGTCTCCT
>NZ_JAPKNM010000022.1 GCF_026460985.1 Sphingomonas sp. | reverse complement strand
GCCTTTTGCTGCACGATTGGCGAGTCTTTTAGGCGCGCAGACGCGCGCACCCACCCCCTGCCCCTCCCTGCAAGCAGGGAGGGGAGCCTTCAACCTGAATGTCGATCCGCCCTAGTAGAAGTCCGCGAGCGTCAGGTTGCGCGCGGTGCCGTCGCACAGCTCGACGCGCACGGTGCGGCCGGGGGTGCCTATGATCCATTCGATCGCTCCGTCGCTGACGTCGTCGGTGACGGCGACTCCGTCGGCCGAGCAGATCTCCTCGCCGGCTTTCCAGCCGCTCGCCTCGGCGGGGGAGCCGCGCATGACATGGACGACGCGGAGCGCAGCGCCGGTGAACTGGACGAGCAGCCCACTGGTCGAGCGCGGGACGCGCGCGGTGGCCGCCTTTCCGGGAAGGAGGACCATCCGGCCCGCGCGGGGATCGAGCAGGACACGGTAGCGTTGGAGCGTGCCGGTGCCGAGGCGCCCCGCGGCGCCGACCGATGCCGAGAAGCCGTCCTCGCCCTCGACCCGCAGTTCCGCCTCGCGCGGCGCCATGCCGGCCATCGAGAAGGAGGGGACCACCAGCGTATCGGTGACGACCGGGCCGCCCATGCCCCAGCCGAGCGTGGTGGTGACGCGCGCGCCGCGATAGCCCGTGGAGGTCCAGGCGGTCCGGCTGAGCGTCAGCGAGCCGCCGTCGCCGGTATCGACGATGATCGGGCGGAGCGGCTTGCCGGCGACGCTGACTTCGGACTGGTAGACGCCGTTGGGGCTGCGGCGCCGGAGCGGCGCGGTGTTGCCGAGGAACGGCATCCGGCCGCTCGACAGGATGCGAAAGCGGCGCGCGTCATAGTCGATGTCGAGCGCGCAGCAGCTGAGGATGTCGGCACCGACGAGCACGTCCGCGCCGAAGCGGATCTCGCCCGCGGGATCCGAGATGCCGATGCGCCCGCCGGTGCGGGTCAATCCGCCGAAGCGGATCGAGCGGGTATCGGCCCAGGCGACCTCGACCCCACCGCCGATCGCGAGCGCACGCTGGCGGCGCGTGGGCGTCAGTCCCACCGTTCGCGCGAAGCGGCTGGTGACGATGGTGTCGCTGAGCCCGGTATCGAGGATCGCCCAGGCCGAGTGGCCGTCGAGCTCGATCGGGAAGCGGAGCTGGTTGTAGGGCGTGAGCTCGAAATCCACCCAACGTGCCTCGGTATCGCCGGCGAGCGCAGTCGCGGCCTGCGGCTCGGCGAGCGCGAGGACGGGGGCGAGCAGAGCGAGCACGGGCGCAGTCTAATGCGGAAACGGCCGGCCGGAAATCACCGCTTCGCGGCGAGGATCAGAGGCACGCCTCGAGCATCGCCTGGTCGAAGCCATATTGCTTGGCCTTGTCGAGCGTATAGGGGCGCAGGCCCATCGAGCGATACTCGCCGATGATCTTGCCGTCGGCCGACTCGTCGAGATATTCGAACTTGAACAGCTCCTGGGTGACGATCACCGGGCCTTCCATGCCGATCACTTCGGTGACGTTGGTCACCCGGCGCGAGCCATCGCGCAGGCGCTTGACCTGGATGATCAGGTCGACCGAGTCGGCGATCTGGCGGCTGATCGCTTCCTTGGGCACCTTGATGTCCGACATCATCACCATGTTCTCCATACGCGCCAGCGCCTCGCGCGGAGAGTTGGAGTGGAGCGTGCACATCGAGCCGTCATGGCCGGTGTTCATGGCGGCGAGCATGTCGAAACACTCGCTGCCGCGGATTTCGCCGAGGATGATGCGATCCGGGCGCATACGCAGCGCGTTCTTGACGAGATCGCGGATGCTGATCTCGCCCTGACCCTCGAGGTTGGGCGGACGCGTTTCGAGCGGCAGCCAGTGCGGCTGCTGGAGGCGAAGTTCGGCGGCGTCCTCGATCGTCAGCACGCGCTCGCCCGGGTCGATCATCTTCGACAGCGCGTTGAGCATCGTCGTCTTGCCCGAGCCGGTGCCGCCCGAAATGACGATGTTGAAGCGGCTGGCGCCCGCGATCTTGAGCGCGGTGGCCATTTTCGGGCTCATCGAGCCGCCATTGGCCATCATGTCGAGCGTGATCGGCTTGGCCGAGAACTTGCGAATCGAGATCGCGGTGCCGCGCAGGGAGAGCGGCGGCACGATCACGTTGACGCGGCTGCCGTCCTTGAGGCGCGCGTCGGCAAGCGGGGTGGTCTGGTCGACGCGACGGCCGACCGAGTTGCAGATGCGCTGCGCGATCTGGAACAGATGTTCCTCGTCGCGGAACTGGATGTTGGCGAGCTCGAGCTTGCCCTTGCGCTCGACGAAGGTCTGCTCGGGGCCGTTGACCATGATGTCCGAGATGGCCGGATCGGAGAGCAGTTCCTCGAGCGGCCCGAGGCCGAGCAGCTCGTCGACGAGCACCTTCTCGAGCGCGAACTGCTCGCGGCGGTTGAGCGTGAGCTTGAGCTCGGCGAGCACTTCGCCGATGATCGGGCGGAATTCCTCGGCGAGCTCGTCCTTGCTGAGCGTCGCGGCCGCTTCGGGGTCGACGCGCTCGAGCAGGCGCGGGAGCACCTGTTCCTTAATGCGGTGGATCGAGGCCTCGAAGCCCTCGACGCGCGAATTGCCGGCATCGCCCGACGCCGCCTGACGGTCGGCGAGGCGCTGCAGCGCATCGCTGCTGGCGACGCTCGGGCCGGCGGGATCGCGCTCCGCCATCGGATCGGGCGCACCGGCGCCGGGAAGGGGGACGCTGTTGATCGGGGGGAACTGGTCGCCGCCCATCGGCATCGGATCGGAGGGGCGCGGCGCCGGGCCGGGGCCCTGCATCGGGCGCGCGACGCCGAACGCCGGCCGCCCGCCCGCTGCTCCGCCACCCATTCCGCTGCGTCGTCCGAAAGCGCTCATCGGTTAACCTGTAATCCCCGCAATGAGGGAGGCTTAACCGCCAAGGCTTGAGAATTGCCTAACCAAATCCCGCGTGATTGCCGCAGAGCAAGGATCGTGCGACTCTTCCGGCGGGAGGCATTGGCGATGCACTATTGGATTGCCGGGTTGGGATTCGCGCTGTCCGCTGCGACCCCGCAAGAGGAACCGAAGCTACCCGACTGGATGAGCGGCTGCTGGGAGCAGCGCTCCGGCGATCGCTGGACCGAGGAATGCTGGATGCCGCCGCGCGGCGGGATCATGCTGGGAAACAGTCGCAGCGGCACCGGCGAACGCGTCTCCGAATGGGAGACGATGCAGATCGTCCTCAATCAGGAAAATGGGGACGGCCCCGTGGTTCGCATGGCGTTCCTTGCCGCGCCGCGTGGCGGCGATCGCACGATGTTCGCGTGGAGCCCCGGCGATTTGCCCGGCGTGGCCTTCTTCAACGCAGCACATGATTACCCGCAGCGCATCCGCTATTGGCGCGAGGGCGAGCGATTGATGGCGGAAACTTCGCTGGCCGACGGCAGCAAGCCGCGGCGCTGGACCTACCAGCGGATGACGGTTCAGTCCGCCTTCTCGGCCAGTACGGTCAGGCCGCGCTCGTTGACCTCGGCGAATCCGCCCTCGATGCGGATCGTCTCGGGCGTGGTGGCGCCGCTCTTGTAGATTTCGAGATTGCCGTCGCGGATCGTCGACATCAGCGGGGCATGCCCTTCGAGCACGCCGAAATCGCCCTCGGTGCCGGGGACGACGACCATGTGCACGTCCTCGGAGCGGACGAGACGTTCGGGAGTGACGAGTTCGAAGTGCAGCATATTGGTCCCTCAAACCCCTCTCCCGTCGGGAGAGGGTTGCGCAGACTTAGGCCTTGCGCAGCAAGGTCTTAGTCGGAGCTGGGTGAGGGGATCACCCTATCGAGAGCGCGTCCCCTCATCCAACTTCGGCTAGGCAGCAAGCTGCCAAGCCTTCGTATCCTTCTCCCTCTGGAGAAGGTTTGTTGATTACGCCTCGCCGGCGAGCTTCTTGGCCTTCTCGACCGCCTGGTCGATGCCGCCGACCATGTAGAAGGCGGCTTCCGGCAGATGGTCGTACTCGCCGTTCACCACCGCCTTGAACGACTTGATGGTGTCCTCGATCTGCACGAACGCGCCGGGGATGCCGGTGAAGACTTCGGCGACGTGGAACGGCTGCGAGAGGAAGCGCTGGATCTTGCGCGCACGCGAGACGGTCAGCTTATCCTCTTCCGAAAGCTCGTCCATGCCGAGGATGGCGATGATGTCCTGCAGCGACTTGTACTTCTGCAGGATCGCCTGGACGGCGCGGGCGGTCTCGTAATGCTCCTGGCCGACGACGCGCGGCTCGAGCACGCGGCTGGTCGAGTCGAGCGGGTCCACCGCGGGGTAGATGCCGAGCTCCGAGATCGCGCGGTTGAGCACGGTCGTCGCGTCCAAGTGGGCGAACGACGTCGCCGGCGCCGGGTCGGTAAGGTCGTCCGCGGGGACGTACACGGCCTGCACCGAGGTGATCGAGCCCTTGTTGGTCGAGGTGATGCGCTCCTGCAGCGCGCCCATGTCGGTCGACAGGGTCGGCTGATAGCCCACGGCCGAAGGAATGCGGCCGAGCAGCGCCGACACTTCGGCGCCCGCCTGGGTGAAGCGGAAGATGTTGTCGACGAAGAACAGCACGTCCTGGCCTTCGACGTCGCGGAAATATTCGGCGATCGTCAGGCCCGACAGCGCGACGCGGGCGCGGGCGCCCGGCGGCTCGTTCATCTGGCCATAGACCAGGGCGACCTTCGAGCCCTCCGAGATCGCGTTGCCGTCGGCGTCCTTGGCGATGACGCCCGCGTCGAGGAACTCGTGATAGAGATCGTTGCCCTCGCGGGTACGCTCGCCGACGCCGGCGAACACCGAGGTGCCGCCATGGCCCTTGGCGATGTTGTTGATCAGCTCCTGGATGAGCACGGTCTTGCCCACGCCGGCGCCGCCGAACAGGCCGATCTTGCCGCCCTTGGCGTAGGGGGCGAGCAGGTCGATGACCTTGATGCCGGTGACGAGGATCGCGCTCTCGGTCGACTGGTCGACGAAGAGGGGGGCCTCGGCGTGGATCGGCGCGGTCTGCTCGGCATTGACCGGGCCGCGCTCGTCGATCGGCTCGCCGATCACGTTGAGGATGCGGCCGAGCGTCTTCGGGCCGACGGGCACGCGGATCTGCGAGCCGGTGTCGGTGACGGTCTGGCCGCGGGTCAGGCCCTCGGTCGAGTCCATCGCGATCGTGCGGACGGTGTTCTCTCCGAGGTGCTGCGCGACCTCGAGGACGAGGCGCTGGCCGTTATTGTCGGTCTCCAGCGCCGAGAGGATCGCCGGCAGGCCGCTCTCGAACGCGACGTCGACGACGGCGCCGATGACCTGCGAGATGCGGCCGACATTGTTGGTGGTCGCCTTGGGGGCGAGGGTGTCTGCGGCGGTTGCCATCGTCTGCTTCCTTGCTTCTGATCTGTCTTAGAGCGCTTCGGCGCCCGAAATGATTTCCACCAGCTCGGTGGTGATCGCGGCCTGGCGGGCGCGGTTATACTGGATCGACAACCGCTTGATGAGGTCGCCCGCGTTGCGCGTGGCGTTGTCCATCGCAGTCATCTTCGAACCCTGCTCGGACGCGGCGTTCTCGCGGATCGCGCGGTAGAGCTGGATCGCGACGTTGCGCGGCAGCAGGTCGGCGAGGATCGATTCCTCGTCGGGCTCATAGGTCACCGCGGCGGTGACGGCGCCCGACGACGCCGTCTCGGCGCCGCCCTGCGGCACCGCGACCGGGATGATCTGCTGCTCGGTCGGCTCCTGCGTCAGCACCGACTTGAAGTTCGAATAGAAGAGGTGCGCGACGTCGAACTCGCCCGCCTCAAAGCGCGCGATCAGATCGTCGGCATAAGCGCGGGCGTCGGCGAAACCGAGCTTGCCCAGGTCGCCCGGCTCGATTCCGTGGACGAAGCTCTTGGGGAAGAGCCGGTTCAGCACCGCGCGGCCCTTGCGGCCGATGGTGTAGAACTTCACCGTCTTGCCCTCGGCGATCAGCTCCTGTGCGCGGCGACGGGCGAGGCGGGCGATGTTGGTGTTGAACGCGCCGGCCAGACCCTTGTCCGAGGTGGCGACGACGAACAGGTGCACCTGGTCCTTGCCGGTGCCGGCGAGCAGCTTGGGCGAGCTCTCGCTCACCGTCACCTTCGAGGCGAGGCTGGCGACGACGCTCTCGAGGCGCTGCGCATAGGGACGCCCGGCCTCGGCCGCTTCCTGCGCGCGGCGCAGCTTGGCGGCGGCGACCATCTTCATCGCCTTGGTGATCTTCTGGGTCGACTTCACCGAGCCGATGCGGATCTTGAGGGCCTTCAAACTTGCCATTTACGAATTCCGAGCAAGGGCCAGACGGCCCGCGAGACCAATGAATGCCGCACCGAGCACGCCTTCGACCCAGCGCATCGCGTTGCTCGCCTTCGCGGCGCGGCCCGCGCGGGCGGCGACGAAGGCGATGCCCGCGAGCCAGAAGCCGCCCATCACATAGGGCACTGCGATCAGCAGCGCACCCTTGAGCGGGGCGTCAGGGCCGGTGCCGACGAACTGCGGCAGGATGGCGAGGAAGAACAACGCGACCTTGGGATTGAGCGCCGTGGTGAGGAGACCCTGCCAGAAGGGCTTGCCGAGCGCCGGCGCCGCGGCGGTGGCAGGTGCCGGCTGGATCGCGCCGCGGATCAGCTTGAAGCCGAGCCAGGCGAGATAGATCGCGCCGGCGGTCTTCACCACCGTGAACAGCGTCGGGAAGACGGCGAGGACGCTGAGAAAGCCGAAGCCGCACAGCGCCATGTACCATAGCCCGCCGAGCACCACGCCCGAGACCGCCGCCAGGCCGGCCCGCACGCCTCCCCGCGCCGCGTGACCCGCGACGAGCATGGTGTCCGGGCCCGGCGTCAGCACGAGGCCGACGCTGAGCAAGGCCCATGCGAGGAGGGAGTGGTCGGCCACCGGCGTCCGATCAGGCGAAGGTCGTGCCGAACGCGGTCAGCGCGTCCTTGAGCTTGCCCTTGGTGTCGTCCGACAGGTCCTTGGTGTTGCGGATGTCCGCCAGGATGTCGGCATGCTTCGAGCGCATCTCGGCGAGCATCGCCGCCTCGTAGCGGACGACGTCCTGCACCGCGACGCTGTCGATGAAGCCCTGCGTGCCGGCGAAGATCGACACCGTCTGCTCCTCGAAGGGCAGCGGGTTGAACTGCGGCTGCTTGAGCAGCTCGGTCAGGCGTGCGCCGCGGTTGAGCAGCTTCTGGGTCGAGGCGTCGAGGTCCGAGCCGAACTGCGCGAACGCGGCCATCTCGCGATACTGGGCGAGCTCGAGCTTGATCGAGCCGGCGACCTTCTTCATCGCCTTGGTCTGCGCGGCCGAGCCGACGCGCGACACCGACAGGCCGACGTTGATCGCCGGGCGGATGCCCGCGAAGAACAGGTCGGTCTCGAGGAAGATCTGGCCGTCGGTGATCGAGATCACGTTGGTCGGGATGTAGGCCGAAACGTCGCCCGCCTGCGTCTCGATGATCGGCAGCGCGGTGAGCGAGCCGCCGCCATTGGCGTCCGACATCTTGGCGGCGCGCTCGAGCAGGCGCGAGTGGAGATAGAAGACGTCGCCCGGATAGGCCTCGCGGCCCGGCGGACGGCGCAGCAGCAGCGACATCTGGCGATAGGCGACGGCCTGCTTCGAGAGATCGTCGAACACGATCAGCGCGTGCATGCCGTTGTCACGGAAATACTCGCCCATCGCGGTGCCGGTGTACGGCGCGAGGAACTGCAGCGGGGCGGGCTCCGACGCGGTCGCGGCGACGACGATGGAATATTCCATCGCGCCATTCTCTTCGAGCGTGCGCACGAGCTGCGCGACGGTCGAGCGCTTCTGGCCGACCGCGACATAGACGCAGTAGAGCTTCTTCTTCTCGTCGTCGCCGGCGTTGACGCCCTTCTGGTTGATGAAGGTGTCGATCGCGACGGCCGACTTGCCGGTCTGGCGGTCGCCGATGATCAGCTCGCGCTGACCGCGGCCGACGGGAACGAGCGCGTCGATCGCCTTGAGGCCCGACTGCATCGGCTCCGAAACCGACTGGCGCGGGATGATGCCCGGCGCCTTCACTTCGACGCGGCTGCGCTGATCGGTGACGATCGGGCCCTTGCCGTCGATCGGATTGCCGAGGCCGTCCACGACGCGGCCGAGCAGGCCCTTGCCGACGGGGACGTCGACGATCGTGCCGGTGCGCTTGACGGTGTCGCCTTCCTTGATCTCGGCGTCCGAGCCGAAGATCACGACGCCGACATTATCGGCCTCGAGGTTGAGCGCCATGCCCTGCACGCCGTTGGCGAACTCGACCATCTCGCCGGCCTGGACGTTGTCCAGCCCGTGGATGCGCGCGATGCCGTCGCCGACGCTCAGCACCTGGCCGGTCTCGGAGACCTCGGCGTCGGTGCCGAAGCTGGCGATCTGGTCCTTGATGACCTTGGAGATTTCTGCGGCGCGGATATCCATTGTCTTAGCCTTCAGCCTTTCATCGCGTGCGCGAGGGAGTTCAGTCGGGTCTTGATCGACGAATCGATCATCTGGCTGCCGATCTTCACGACCAGGCCGCCGAGGAGCGAGGGATCGACCGAAAGGTCGATATTGACGTCGCGGCCGAGCCGGGTGCGCAGCTGCGCCTTGAGCGCATCGACCTGATCGGCTTCGAGCGGGTGCGCCGACGTCACTTCGGCGGTGGTCTCGCCGCGATGCGCCGCGGCCAGCTGGCGGAACGCGCGGATGATCGCGGGCAGCTGGGCGAGGCGGCGGTTCTGCGCGAGCACGCCGAGGAAGTTGCTGGTGGTCTGATCGAGCTTCAGTGCCTTCGCAGTCGCCGCGACGGCCTTGGCGGCGTCGCCGCGGCCGATCAGCGGGCTGCTGGTGAGCGCCTTGAAGTCGGCCGATTCGTCGAGCGCCTGCCGCACCGTGGCGAGGCTCGCCTCGACCTTGGGCAAGGATTTCGAATCACGCGCAAGCTCGAACAGAGCGGTTGCGTAGCGTCCGCTTAGACTGGCCTGGATACCGCCGGAATTCTCCACGCGTGTCGGTTCCTCTTGGAGGGTTCGGAATTGGCCCCATGCAAAAAAGGGGCACGCCTGGAAGGGCGCCCCGATGGGTCGCGGCGCGGTTAGCATCGGTGTCACGGGGATGCAACCCGACTCCTCTGGACAAGCGGACGCGGAGATGATGCTCTAGGGGCGCGGGGATAGAATTGGGGGGAAAGATGAAGCGCAAGGCATTGCTGCTGGCGGGCGCGCTGGCATGGGCGGGACTCGCACAGGCCGAAGTGCTGGAAGTCACCGGGGAATTCCCCGCGAACCATCGCGAGGCGAGCTTCCTCGAATCGATTTCGGTCGATCGCTTCGGCGGGAGCGACGGCACGGCGCTGCAGATCGCGATCGAGCGCGCGCTCGGCGGCAGCCAGTTCGAGCTGCTCGGCGGCCGCACCGGTCGCGACACCGCCGAGGGCGCGATCTCGGGAAGCGTCAACTCGGGTGTCGACGAGAGCAGCTTCACCAGGAAGGAGAAGCAGTGCGTCTCCAAGGACGACAAGGGCAAATGCCTCAAGGAGGAGCAGGTCGAGGTTCGGTGCAAGCGCCGGATCATCGACGTCAAGGCCGACATCCGCATCGTCCGCAACACCGACGGTCGCATCCTCTATTCGCAGCCCAAGCCCTTCCGCGACGAAGTCGAATGGTGCCGCGGCGATAGCCCGGCGCGCACCACGGAGGATGTGATCGAGGGCGCGATCCACGACATCGCGGGATCGCTGCGCGGCGACATCGTGCCGCATGTCGACACCTACAAGATCCGCGTGCGCGAGAACACCAAGGGACTGTCGAAGGAAGCGGCGGGGCGCTTCAAGGAACTGGTCAAGCTGACCAAGCGCGATCCGCAGGGTGCATGCCGGGGTTGGGAGGCGATGCAGGTGGAAGCCGCCGGGTACCCATCGGTAGTGTTCAACCTGGGCCTCTGCGCCGAGCAGCGCGGCGAATATGAGAAGGCAGTGGCGCTCTATCAGGACGCGATCCGCGCCGGCGCCAACGAGGGCCGCGAGGGCGCCGAGCGCGCGAGCCGGCTGATCGCGGGCCGGGAGGATGCGCGGGAACGGGCGAAGCGGCGGCGGGGGTAGAGCGCCGTACCACTGTGGGCCGCTTCAATCCTCCCCCGCCAGGGGGAGGTGTCGCTGAAAGCGACGGAGGGGGAGGAAGCACATCGCTAGCCGGCGTGCTTCCTCCCCCTCCGTCATGCTGCGCATGCCACCTCCCCCTGGCGGGGGAGGATTTGATTGATCAGCGCCCGCGGCCGCCGGCACCCGCCGGGCGTGCCGGGCGGGCGTGGAACTTGCCCTTGGGGCGGGCATAGTTGCGGGGCTTCTCGCCGCGCTGCTGCTCGCCCTGCGGCGCGTCGAAGCGGCGCGGACGCGCTTCGCCATTCGCTTCGGGACGCGGCGCATCATGGCGGCGCTGCTGCTGGTCGCCGCGCGGGCGATCGTCGCGGCGTTCGCCCTGACGCTGGCCCTGGCCGTGGCGCTGGCCGCCGCCGGGACGGCCATGCTGCATCGCGCGGCCGTTGCGGCCGTTCTGCTCGTCGCGGCTCATCGGAGTCGGCGCCCTCGTCGACTTGATCTTGGCCGCTTCGTTGACGAAGCCCTCGGGCAGCGGCTGGACGACCAGCTTCTGGCGGGTGAGCTTCTCGATGTCCTTCAGGTACGGACGCTCGTCATCGGCGCAATAGCTGATGGCGAGGCCGGTCGCGCCGGCACGCGCGGTGCGGCCGATGCGATGGACATACTGGTCGGGCACGTTGGGCAGCTCGAAGTTGAACACATGGCTCACGCCCGACACGTCGATGCCGCGCGCGGCGATGTCGGTCGCGACGAGGATCTTGACCTTGCCCGAGCGGAACTCGCCCAGCGCGCGCTCGCGCTGCGGCTGGCTCTTGTTGCCGTGGATCGCGTTCGCCGCGATGCCGTTGCCGGCGAGCAGCCGCACGACGCGGTCGGCGCCGTGCTTGGTGCGGGTGAAGACCAATGCGCGATCGATGCTCTCGTCGCGCAGCGCGATCGTCAGCAGCGCCTGCTTCTCGGCCTGCGCCACGAAGGTGACGTGCTGCTCGACGCGCTCGGCGGTGGTCGCCTCGGGCGTGACCTTCACTTCGACCGGGTTCTTGATGAACTGGCCGGCGAGCTCGCGGATCGACTTGGGCATCGTCGCCGAGAAGAACAGGGTCTGTCGCTTCGACGGCAGGTCGCGGACGATCCGCTTGAGCGCGTGGATGAAGCCGAGATCCATCATCTGGTCGGCTTCGTCGAGCACGAGGATCTCGATGCCGAGCAGGATCGCATAATGCTGATCCATCAGGTCGACGAGGCGGCCCGGGGTGGCGACGACGATGTCGACGCCGCGGGCGAGATCGGTCTTGTTCTTGTGGATCGACGTGCCGCCGAAGATGGTGGCGACCGAAAGCCGGGTGCCCTTGGCATAGTGCCGGGCCTGGTCGGCGATCTGGCTGGCGAGCTCGCGCGTCGGCGCGAGCACGAGCATGCGGCAGCCGCGCGGCTGGGCACGCTTGTTCGACGCGACCAGCCGGTCGATCGACGGGAGCATGAACGCGGCGGTCTTGCCGGTGCCGGTCTGGGCGATGCCGAGCAGGTCGCGCCCTTCGAGCAGCGACGGGATCGACTGCGCCTGGATCGGCGTCGCCTCGCTGTAACCCTTGGCGGCAAGCGCGGCGAGAACGGTCTCCGAGAGACCGAGTTGGTTGAATTGCATTATGGACCTTACGAATACGGCCGGCGCGCGCACGACAAAAGGGCGCACGAAGGCGGGGTCAAAAAATTGACGACCCGCGTGACTAGGGAAGCCGTGGAACAACCGAGGCAGAGCCGGGACGGTGGCCCTGGGGCTGTCGTCCGATCACGCTGCATGATGCCTCGCTGGGCGGCCATATGGTAGCAAAGCTGCCATAAGTCAATGTGGCGCGATTTATGCTCCGGTTATCGCGGTCCTCACCCAAGGTCGAAAGGATTGCTTAACCAATCGAGCTGTAGCCCGGGCACTCCGGTATTTTTGAGGAAAGCGCTGTGCTGGTCGCGCGTCTGGAAGTCCTTGGCGAAGTCGATCCGCGCGGCGCGATCCGCTTCCATGTCGCGAGCGAGAGCACCTTGCGCGGCGCCGACGGCCGGCCGTTCGAAGTGCTGGTCGACAATTTCTCGCGCACCGGCTTCCTGTTCGTCTCGGACGAGGAATTCCCCTCGGGCACCCTGGTCGCGATCGGCCTGTCCGGCGCGGGTTCGCGCGAGGCGCAGGTGGTGTGGCGCGAGGGCCGCCGCCATGGCTGCGAGTTCCTCGTGCCGCTGCCGCAATCCAAGATGGCGCGTGCCTTCCAGGGGCAGGCCGACGTGCTCGCCAATCTCGAGGCGGAGCTGCGCAGGCGGCTTGCGCCCGCCCAGCCCGCGGCTGCGAGGGCGCCCGAAGCACCGCGTCCGCAGCCGGCCGTCCCGGCGCGCAACGCCCGCAAGCAGAAGCTTGTCGACGCGATCCGGCAGTTCCTCGACAATTAACCCCGCGTCGGGTCCTCCCGATAGGCCCGCTCGCGATATTCGAACCAGTCGAAGTCGGCGGTACGGCCTGTCCCCGCCATGTCCTGGCAGGCCATTCCCACGAACGCGCCGGTGAAGTTGGGCAGGCCCGGCTGCGTCGCTTCGTCCGAGAGGATGCTCGAGTCGAACTGTTCGGGAAGCCAGGTCCAGTCGGCGCCCTCGATACGGAAGGCGAAGCGAAGGCGCTCGTAATCCACTTCGACGCGCAGCTCGATCCGGCCCTCGGGGATAGCGATCGGCGCGGTGAAGGCATCGGCCTGGGGTGAATCGGGGAGCGCGGACATCACGCGGATATGGCGGCCGATCGCCTCGTCGTGGCTGACATGGACGTAATGGAACTTGCTGCCGTTGTAATAAGCGACGAGCCCCGCGGCCTGTTGGAAATGCTCGGGTGCGAATTCCATCGCGCAGGAGGCCGAGTAGCAGAAATCCTGCTGGCGCCGCGCGACCAGCGCCTGGGTGAACAGGCTGCCGATCGTCTCGCGGCCGTGGAGGCGGAGGTGGCCTGGACGCGCTGTCAGGCTGAAGATGCGGTCGGGCTCGGGGGTGCGGAGCCATTGCAGGTCGAGCGGGAGTTCGGTGCTGTCGAAATCGTAGCGAACCTCGGTCTCGCGCGCAGGCGACGGCGGGACGCCGAGCGCGGGCGCCTCGAGCACCGGCATGCCGCTGCGATCTTCGGTGTAGAGCCAGCCATCGTCGCCCCAGCGCATGGGCTGGATCGCGGTCTCGCGACCGAGCACGCACCGGCCGCGATTGGGGAGCGGGCGGCCGCAGAGATAGACCATCCAGGTCTCGCCGGTCGGCGTCTCGACCAGATCGGCATGGCCCGCGCGCTGGAGCGGCGCGTCGGGGCGAGTGCGGCTGGTGAGGATCTGGCCGTCGGGATGGAGCCCGTAGGGGCCGCGCAGGTTGCGCGATCGGGCCATCGTCACCGCGTGGTTCCAGCCGGTCCCGCCCTCCGCGACGAGCAGATAGTACCAGCCGTTCCTCTTGTAGAGATGCGGCGCCTCGGTGAGGCCGAGCGACGTGCCGGGGAAGATGTTGGTCCGCGCGCCGACCAGCCGGCCTTGCTCGGGCGAATATTCCTGCAGGACGATGCCGGCGAAGCGACTGCGGCCGGGGCGGTGGTCCCAGAGCTGGTTGAGCACATATTTGCGGCCGTCCTCGTCGTGGAACAGCGAGGGATCGAAGCCGCTGGAATTGATATGGACGGGATCGGACCAGTCGCCATCCACGCGCTCGCAGCTGACCAGGTAATTGTGGAAATCGCGCAGGCTCGCGCCCGATGCGCCGCCGACGGTGGTGCGGCCATAGCGCTTCACATCGGTGTAGATCAGCCAGAAGCGCTCCCCGTCGTGGCTGATGTCGGGCGCCCAGACGCCGCAGCTGTCGGGATCGCCGCGCATGTCGAGCTGGCTCGCGCGATTGAGCGGGCGGCCGATCAGCCGCCAGTTGGCGAGATCGCGCGAATGATGGATCTGGACGCCGGGGAACCATTCGAAGGTCGAGGTGGCGATGTAATAATCGTCGCCGACGCGGCAGATCGAGGGATCGGGGTTGAACCCCGGCAGGATCGGGTTGCGGATCATAGGGGCCGGTTCCTCCGGGCGCGGATTTCGATGACGATCCCGAGCAGAGCGAGCGCGAGACCGAAGCCCCAGATGCCGCGCATCGCGATCGGCACCTCGCACGCGCTGAAGCTGGTGAAGAAGCCGCACTGCGCCGGTGCGATCCCGCTCGAATAGAAGAGCGTGAGCCCGCCCGACAGGATCGCGCCGAGCAGGATCGGGATCCAGCCGCTCTCGCGGCCCTGGTCCTCGCCGGGCTTGCGCACCAGGGTCCAGAGCAAGGCCGCCGCGATCAGATCGAGCACGCCGAGCGCGATGAAGAACGGATCATAGCCGATGCGGACGACGAGCGCGCCGATCAGCAAAGTGAAGATCAGCACGCCCAGATTGGCCATGGTTCCCGCCATCCCGGCGACCGTCCCGACTTCGTTGCGGCGGAACAGGTCGCTCGCCATGGTGATGCAGGTGACCGACAGGGTCTGGTGCGCGAAGGCGCCGATGCTGAGCAGCGCCACCGCCATATAGGGGCTGGTGACGCCGCCGACGAAGATCATGCTCGTCATCAGCAGCGCGCCCAGGGTGAAGGTCCAGCGCCGCGCGTCGATCAGTGCGATGCCGCGGCGCTCGAGCCAGAGCACCAGAGCCGGGCCGAACAGACAGCCGATATCGGCGGCGACGAAGGGGAGGACCACCGCGATCGCCAACTCGCCCAGATCGAAGCCGCGCACCTCGCTCAGATAGAGCGGCAGCCAGAAGGTGAGCGTCGCCCAGGTCGGGTCCGCGAGGAAGCGGGGAAGGGCGATGCCCCAGAAGTTCCGGCGCCCGAGTAGCGACAGCACCGGCGGCTTCGCATCGGCGCTCGCCTGGACATGCGCCTCCTGCCCGGAACGGATCAGCGCCAGCTCCTCGGTGGAGACGGTGCGATGCTCTTCGGGCGACCGATAATAGAGCAGCCAGAGCACTACCCAGAGCAGAGCGAGGCCGCCCGCGACGTAGAAGGCCGCGCGCCAGTTCCACCAGACGATCGCGACCGCGACGATCGGGCCGGCCAGTGCGATGCCTGCCGAGGCGCCGAGATTGTAGATGCCGCCGGCCAGTCCGCGCTCGCGCGCCGGGAACCATTCGGAGACGACCTTGAGCCCCGCGGTGTGCGAGGTACCCTCGGCAAAGCCCAGCCCGGCGCGCAGCACCGCCAGCCCCTGCCAACTCGTCACCCAGCCATGCGCGAAGGTGAGCAGGCCCCAGGCGGTGGCGAAGATCGCCATGCCGCTGCGCAGCCCGCTGCGATCGAGGATATAGCCGACCACCGGCTGGAGCATGATGAAGGCCTGGAAGACGCCAGTGACCCAGCTATACTGCTCCTTGGTCATCGGCACGTCGGCCTGGAAGGCATCGGTCGCGACGACCACCCCGAGCGTCTGGCGCACGAGATAGTTGATGATCGTGCCGAGCATCACGATCGCGATGATCCACCAGCGCAGTGCGCGGGTCCGTTGCCAGAAGCTCATGCGCCTCTCCCTTGCGCCTTCCCTGCGTGCGGAGGGCTGTTAGCGCTAACGGTGGCGCGTGGCGGCGCGAAGGGCAAGGGTCTTGTCCGAGTTTATGCTTCCGCTTTGACCGCAAGCCGCGGGATGTAGCGCCGGGCGGGCAGGCCTATATCGGCTGCATGAGCAACCAGCAGGCCATCAGCGACGACACCGCCTGGGCGGCCTTCGACGCGCGCGACCGCGCTTATGAGGGGCGCTTCATCGTGGCGGTGACCACCACGGGCATCTATTGCAAGCCGACCTGCCCCGCGCGGCGGCCGAAGCGCGAGAACGTGCTCTTTTACCCCGATGCGGACGCCGCGCGGGAAGCGGGCTTCCGCGCCTGCCTTCGCTGCAAGCCCGACGAAGTGAGCCGCGATCGGATCGCGGTTGCCGAGGCAGTGGCGCTGATCGAGGCGGCGGAAGAGCCGCTGGGCCTCGAGGAACTCGCCAGCCGCGTTGGCTATGCGCCGCACCATTTCCAGCGGCTGTTCAAGCGCGGGACCGGCGTGACTCCGGCCGCTTATGCTCGGGGGCTGCGCGCGCGCCGCGCCGCCGCCGCGCTGACCGAGGAGGAGCGTGTGACCGACGCCATCTACGAGGCGGGCTATGCCGCGCCCAGCCGCTTCTACGAGACCGCCAATGCCCGGCTCGGCATGACGCCGAGCGCGTGGAAGCGCGGCGGCGCCGGCGTGACGATCCGCTGGACGATCGCCGAGACCAGCCTGGGGCCGCTGCTGATCGCGGCGACCGACAAGGGGCTGTGCCGCGTCGCTTTCGACGAGGACCAGTTCGCGCTCGCGCGGCGCTTCCCGGCGGCGGAGATCGCGCCGGGCGGGGCGGCGCTCGCCACTCTCGCGGCGCGGGTGGTCCGCGAGGTCGAGACGCCGGGGCGCGACATGGATCTGCCGCTCGACGTGCAGGGGACCGCCTTCCAGGAAGCGGTGTGGCAGGCGCTGCGCGCGATCCCGGCCGGGGAGACTCGCAGCTACGCCCAGCTCGCCGCCGAGGCCGGCAATCCGCGGGCGGTGCGTGCCGCGGGGACCGCGTGCGGCGCCAATCATGTCGCGGTGCTGATCCCCTGCCATCGCGCGCAGCGGGCCGATGGCAGCATGGGTGGCTATGCCTATGGCGTGGATCGCAAGCGCACGCTGCTCAAGCGCGAAGGAGTGGAGGAATGAGCTACGTCATCGCCGGGCTCGATCCCGCGCCGTTCCGGCGGCTCTACGGCATGTCGGACGAAGCGCTCGCCACGGAGCAGGTCGTGCGCATGACCGCGGACAGCAAGCCCGGCTTTCCCTGCCGCGTGACGCTGGAGGATGCCGAGCCGGGCGAGGCGCTGCTGCTGCTCAACTACGAGCATCTGCCCGACGCCACGCCCTATCGCTCGCGCCATGCGATCTTCGTGCAAGAAGGGGCCGAGGCGCCCGCGCGCTTCGAGGATGCGATACCCGAGCAGCTCGCGTGCCGCCTGCTGTCGGTCCGGGCGTTCGACGCCGATGCGATGATGACCGATGCCGAGGTGGTCGAGGGAACCGCGCTCGAGCCGCTGATCGAGACGATGTTCGCCGATCCGGCGGTGGCCTTCCTCCACGTCCACAACGCCAAGCGCGGCTGCTTCGCGGCGCGCGTGGATCGGGAGTGATCGGCGTTGGGGCATAAAAGCCCCTCCCTGCTTGCAGGGAGGGGTTGGGGGTGGGTGCGCGCGTCTGCGCGCCCAAAAACTCATCCCCGAGCCGAAAGCGACGGACGAGGCATCGAGCCTCGCCCGTCGCTACCCACCCCTAACCCCTCCCTGTCAGGGAGGGGAATATCGACGTTAAGGAGTCGTCGCCGTGGCCACCGGCGGCCCCGAGGCCGCGGGGCTGCAGCTGTAGACCAGCTTCTCGTTATACACTGGCGGCAGCGCCGCGCGCAGCGCCTGCTGCTGGGTGGCGAGGCTGGCGCGCGCGGCCTGGTCGGCCGAGCAGGTCTTGATCGGCACGCTCGCCCGCAGCTGGCGCGCCTTGGCCATCTGTTCGGACGAGAGCAGATAGCGTGTGTTGGTATAGGTGCGGGTCGCCGGATCCCAGACGAGCACCGAGACGGACTGGTCCTCCTCGGGGACGAGGATCCGCTGCCACAAGGTGCCCGACTCGGCATATTGGGTGCGGCCGTTGATGCAGCCGTCGGCGCCGATGTCGAGATCGATCCGGTCGGTCTCGGTGACGGTGATGCGGCTGCGCTCGGGGACGATCGTGCAGGTCATTCGGCCGAGCGCGGCCTGATTGGGCACGGCGGCCGCGGCGCCGGCCTTGGGCACCGGCAGGATGCGCGATTCGTCGAAGTCCGGGCGCGTCAGGAACAATATGACCGCGCCGAGCACCAGCACGCCGCCGCCCGCCGCCAGCCAGATCGCCTCGCGCCGCCGGTCGCGCGACAGCAGCAGCCCGGCGCCGCCCAGCGCCAGCGCGCCGAGGACGAGCAGCACCGCGGCGCCCGCCATATAGTTTTCGCGCGTCACGACATTGCGCGAGCGCGCCTGGGCGATCGCGTCCTCGCGTTCGCTCGCGCTCTTCGAGGCGTCCGCCCGCGCCCGCGCCTCGGCCTCGAGCCGGGTCTTCTCCTCGGCGCCCCGCTCCCGCGCCATCTGCTCCTCGACGCTGGTGCACGGCACGCCGACCGAGGCGAAAGGCTGCTTCGCGCCGCGCAGGAAGGCGGCGAGCTCGCTTCCCGCTATTGCAAAAGCGAACGTCGAATCGCCGTCGTCGGCGCGGGTGATCGCCGAGTTGACGCCGAGCACGCGCCCGCAGCGATCGAGCAGCGGACCGCCCGAATTGCCGCGCGCGATGCCGGCGGTGTGGAGCAGCACGCTGGTTCCCTGCAGGGTGCGGTTCCCCGCGAAGCCGCCCTGCGACCGGACGGGCGATTGCGGGTTGATGAAGTCGGCCGCCGACCGCGCCGTGGCGAGATCGACATTGCCCGGATAGCCGAGCGCGATCAGGCTCTCGCCATCCCCGGGCGAGCCGGTGAAGAGCGTGAGCGGCGGGAGGCGGACGCCGCTGAACTCGATCAGCGCCAGGTCGCGCTGCTGGTCGATCGCGATGAGGCGGCCCTGGAAGGACTTGTCGCCTTCCGAGGGGACGATCCCGATCACGACATTGTCGGGATAGCGGTCCGCGAGCTCGACGACGTGCGCGTTGGTGACGATGCGGTTGGGCGCCACCGCGAAGCCGCTGCCATGGCCGAAGCCGACGACCTCGTCGTCGACCACCGCGATGGTGACGATGCGGACCACGCCGCGCGCCGAGGCCGAGATGTCGTCGGCGCGCGCCGGGCCGATGCACGCCAGTGCCAGCACGACCATCAACAGCAAGCGCCGAACCATCACCACGCGACCCCTTCGTTCGGGCCGAGCTTTCGGGCAAAAGCCGCGGCGGTTCAAGCGGAACGACCCGCTTCGCGCCGCCGCGCTTCGAAAGACGTCTCAGACGTCCTTTTTCTTCTTCTCCGCTTCCTCTTTCTGCTTCGCCTCGGCGTCGCCAAGCACCTTGATCGCGGCTTCCGTGCCCGAGCTGTCGAGCGCGTCGAGCACCTTCTTGGCGGTGTCGCCGGCACCGCCGCTATGCGGGCCGTAAGCGACGGGCTCATAGGCGACGCGCGCCGCCTTGAGCTTGCCCTGCTCGAGCAGCAGCCTTCCAGCCTGCAGGCGCAGTCCGTTGTCGAACGGCGCGAGGGCATAGGCATAGAGCAGCCCCTTCTCCGCGCTTTCGCTCGGCTTCTGCTTTGCGGCCTTGAAGCTCTCGTAGAACTGGATCAGCGGTTCCGGATACTCGGTGTCGAGCTTGTTGGCGGTGAGGAACCAGCCGCGCGCCTGCTTCCAGTCGGCGGCGGTGGCGCCTTCCTTCTTCTTCGCCAGCTCGATCTGCGCCATGCCCTTGTAGAGCATGGCATGGATCGACTTCGGATCGGCCGCGATCGCGCGATCGGCGGCGGCTTCGGCCGCGATGTAGTTCTTGGCGTCGAATTCCGCCTCGGCGAGCTCGTTCTGGGCGGCGGCGTCGTTCGGAAAAGGCGCGGCGAGACGGCGCGCGGTCTCGGCGACGCGCGGCGCGCTCTTCTGGTCGACGCCGCGGCTCGACAGGATCCGCGCCGGCATGATCGCGGCCTCGCCGGCCGATACCTTGCGCAGCGTCACTTCGCTCGCTGGAACCTGCGCAGCGGTGAGCATGATCGACGGCAGCGAGGCGCGCTTGCCATAGCCGGTGAGCTTGCCGTCGAGCGAACCGAGATCGCCGAAGACCTTGGTCGCCTCCTCGATCGACTTGCCCGAGTTGATCGCCGCCAGATAGGCGCCGAGTTCCTTCGCGTGACCGCCCAACAGCAGATAGTGGGTGAGGAGCCAACCGCGGGCGTAGAGGACGCAGGTCTGACGGTCGTCGAGCTTGTCGTGCTTCAGCCGGACGAGCTCGTCGGCGGGCAGATAATTGTTGAGGCCGACGCACCAGCGACGGTGCTCGGGATTCTTGCCGAGCACCAACGACCCGTCGTTGCGGAACGAGGCGGTGCCGACGAACTCGGCGAAGCCTTCGACGAACCAAGGCGGGAACACCACGTCGGGCCAGCTCGAGAACATGAAGCTGTGGCCATATTCATGCATCAGGATCGTCTGCGCATCGAGCGCACTGTTCGACTTGCGCGGCACGAACGCCACCGGGCCAGACGAGCGCGACTGGAAGAAGCCCGCGACCGAGGAATCGCCCGCCAGCTTCTGGATGTCGCCGACATCGTCGACCATGAACACGGTCACGCGCATCATCTTGCTGACCGGTCGATCGGGCGTCCCGGTGATCTTGCGCAGTGCGCGGTCGAACCGCTCGAGCCGCTCGGTGAACTCCTTCACGCGCTCGGGCGCATCGTTCGAATAGACGACGAAATGCTCGGAGCCGGCCTCGTACCAGTCGGCATGCGCGAGCGAAGGCGCCACTAAGAGAGCAGCGGCAAGCAACAGTCTGCGAAGCATTGATTTTCCCCCGAATCGCCGCATCCTATAAAGGTCGCTTGGGTGCGGCAAGCACAGTGATCGAAGGTTCGCCGCGCAGGATTCAACTCCCGCTCCCGCCTCCTTCTTCGTCATCTGCCTCGGCCTGCGTATCGAAGTTCTTGATCGCGCTCTCGACATCGCCCTTGTCGAGGATCGCGAGCAGATCGGCCGCGCGCTTGGCGAGGCCCTTGCCGTGCGGGCTGTAGGCCAGCGGCGCGAGCATCGCCCGCGCCTCGGTCTTGTTCCCTTCCTTCAGGAACATCCGCGCGGCGTTGAAGCGCAGGCGATCGTCCTGCGGGGCGAGATCGAAGGCGCGCGCGAGCCCCTGCTTGGCATTCTCGCTCGGCGGCATGCCGAAATCGACGAAGCTGCGATAATAGAGGATCAGCAATTTGGGGTCGTCGGGCTCGAGCTTGTTGCCCGCCGCGATGATCTTGCGGATCCCCACCAGCGTCTCCTTGCTCCCGTCCTTCGCCTTGTGGGCGATGGCCATGCGCGCCATCGCCTTGTAGAGCCAGGCGTCGACCGCCTTCGGGTTCGCGGCGATGGCGCGATCGGCCGCGGCTTCGGCGGCGGCGAAGTCGCGGACGTCATAGGCGGCTTCGGCGAGGACGATCTGGGCGCCGGCGTCGTTCGGGAACGCCGCTGCCGCCCTGCGCGCGTCGGCATAGACATCGGGTGCGGTCTTGGCGTTGACGCCCTTCTTCGAACGGATGCGCACGTTCATCGTCGCCGCTTCCCCGTCGGTCAGCTTGCGCAGCGCCACCTCGACTTCGCCGGCCTCCACCGGCGAGACGAGATAGGCCGCAATCTTGCCCCGCTTGTAGCGCTCGAGCTCGCCATCGAGCTTGCGCAGGTCGCCGAAGGCCTGCGCGGCCTCGAGCGACGGCTTGCCGGCGTTCAGCGCGTCGAGATAGGCGGCGAGCTGCCCCGCACGCTGCCTGGCGATCATGAAATAATGCGTGAGGAGCCAGCCGCGACCGTATAGCGCGTGGCGTTGCTCGGGCGTCAGCTTGAGCGTGTCCGCGCGCAGCATCTTGTCGATCGGCAGGTTGTTGCCGCTCATCAGGATGCCCGCGCGATATTGCGGCGGCATTCCGATCGCAACCGCGCCCCCTTCCTTGAATTCGGCGGTGGCGTAGAGCTCGGCAAAGCCTTCGACGAACCATGCGGGATATATCGCGTGGGGCGAGATGCTCCACATCAGGTGATGCGCATATTCGTGCAGCAGGATCGCCTGCGCACCGAGATCGGTTTCGCTGCCCGAACCCGAGCGGCGCGGCACGACCGCGAGCGCCCCGCCGGCGCGCGACACGTAGAAGCCGGCGACATAGCGATCGCCGGCCAGCTTCGATACCGCTTCCTGGCTCGCCACGACGTAGACAGTCACGCGATTCGGCGCCGCGACCGGCTCGTCGCGCCATCCGCCGAGCGTGCGGACCGCCTTGTCGAAACGCTCGAGATTCGCGGCATATTCGCGGAGCCTCTCCGGCCGCTGGTCGGCATAGACCGTGAAGTGCTGCGTGCTGGCCCCGTACCAATCCGCGCGCGCCACGCCGGGCAACAACATAAACAGCAGCGGCAACAGCTTGCGAAACATCGTGAATCCCCCCGATTCCGTCGCGATGTCTAAAGCGGCTTCGCGACGGCGGATAGGAAAGAATCGACGCGTCAGAGGAAGCTGTAGGGGTCGACGTCCACCGCAACGCGCACCTTGGCGCTCCATTCGAGCGCGCCCAGCCAGTCGCGGATCATGTCCTGCACGTCGAAGGCGCGGCGGGCATGGACGAGCAGGCGGAAGCGGTGGCGGCCGCGCAGCATCGCGAGCGGGGCGGGGGCGGGGCCGTAGACGGTCATCTCGTCCCGCCTGGGCGCGGTGCGGCCGATCATCCGCGCGGTCTCCTCCGCCGCGGCCTTGTCCTCGCTCGACACGATGATCGCGGCATAGCGGCCGTAAGGCGGGGCACCGGCGTCGCGCCGCATCTCGGTTTCCGCCGCGTAGAAGGCGGCGCCGTCGCCCGAGACGAGCGCCTGCATCACCTGCGCGTCGGGAGCGTGGGTCTGGATATAGACCTGGCCCGGCTTCTCGCCGCGGCCGGCGCGGCCCGACACCTGCATGATCTGCTGGAAGGTCCGCTCGGCCGCGCGCAGGTCGCCGCCGTCGAGCCCCAGGTCGGCATCGACCACGCCGACCACGGTGAGGTTGGGGAAATGATAGCCCTTGGTGACCAATTGGGTGCCGACGACGATGTCGATATCGCCATGCTCCATCCGCTGGACGAACTCGGCGGCCTTGGCGGGGGACCAGAGCGTGTCCGAGGTTACGATCGCGGTGCGCGCATCGGGCCACAGCAATGCGACTTCGTCGGCGATCCGCTCGACCCCGGGGCCGCAGGCGACGAGGCTGTCGGCCTCCTCGCATTCGGGGCAGATGTCGGGCGTCGGGATCATGTGGCCGCAATGATGGCAGGCGAGCCGGCGGATCAGCCGGTGCTCGACCATCCACGCCGTGCAATTGGGGCATTGGAAGCGGTGCCCGCAATGCCGGCAGAGCGTCAGCGGGGCATAGCCGCGGCGGTTGAGGAACAGCAGCGACTGCTCGCCGCGCTCGAGCGCGGCGTCGATCGCCAGGATCAGCCGCGGGCTTAACCAGCGGCCGCGATCGGGCGGCTCCTTGATCAGGTCGATCGCCTCGATGTCGGGAAGCTCGGCGAGGCCGTAGCGGCCCGGCAGCTTGAGCTCCTCGTACCGGCCGAGCTCGACCTGGTGGCGCGTCTCGATCGCCGGGGTGGCCGAGGCGAGGATCACCGGGCAGCCCTCGAAGCGCCCGCGCATCACCGCCACGTCGCGGGCGTGGTAATGGACGCCTTCCTCCTGCTTGAAGCTGGTCTCGTGCGCCTCGTCGACGACGATCAGCCCGAGCTTCGGATAAGGCAGGAACAATGCCGAGCGCGCACCGACGACGACCATCGCCTCGCCGCGCGCGATTGCCCGCCAAGCGCGGCGGCGCTGCGAGGTGCGCAGCCCCGAATGCCAGGCGACCGGCTCGCAGCCGAAGCGCTGGGCGAAGCGGGTGAGGAAGGGCTCGGTGAGCGCGATCTCGGGGAGCAGCACCAGGGTCTGCCGGCCCGCGGCGATCGCGGCGGCGACGGCCTCGAAATAGACTTCGGTCTTGCCCGATCCGGTGACGCCGTCGAGCAGGAAGGGCTGGAAGCTCGCGGCCCCCACCGACTGGCGCAGGATGCTCGCCGCATCGGCCTGTTCGGTGCTGAGATCCGGCGGCGCGAAATTGGGATCGGGAAGCGGATAGGGGCTGTCGGTGTCGACCGTCACCGCCTCGATCGCGCCGACCTTGCACAGCCCGCGGATCACACCTTCGGACACGTCGGCGATGGTCGCGAGCTCGCGCACCAGCCCCTGACGCTCGCCGATCCGCTCGAGCGCCTGGGCGCGCTGCGGGGTGAGGCGGTCGGGCACCATGCCGGTCGCGCGATATTCGGTGATCGTCGGGGCGCTCTCGAACGCGGCCGAGGTGCGTACCGCCATCGCGAGCACCGCCGAGGGCGGGCTCAGATAATAATCCGCGGTCCATTCGACGAGGCGGCGCACCGGCTCGGGGATCGGCGGCGTGTCGGCGACGGCGATCAGGTTGCGCAGGCGATTGTCGCCGATCTCCTCGGTGGGCAGCCGCTCGGGCTCCCAGACCACGCCGGCATATTGGCGCGGCCCGATCGGCACGACGACGATCGACCCGGGCTCGACCGCCATGCCTTGCGGCACGCGATAGTCGAGGGGGCCGAGCGCGGGATGGAGGACGAGGACGCGGGCGCGCATGCCGCCCTCATATGGGGTTTTGCGAGCGAAACGGAATCCCCTATTCCGCGCGGCGTCGTGCCTGGGTCGTATCGACATTCAGGCGAGCGAGGACTTTCAATCCTCCCCCGCCAGGGGGAGGTGGCACGCGCAGCGTGACGGAGGGGGCGGAACCACTACGCTCACTTGGAGAGTGCACTGCCTACCTCCCCCTCCGACGCCTTCGGCGCCACCTCCCCCTGGCGGGGGAGGATTTTGAATGTCGATACGCCCTAGTCGCCGCTGTCACCGATGCTGGCGACGTTGAACGACAGTGTGAAGGTGGCGGCGTGATCCATCTGGCCGCGGCGGCCGCCGCGGCCAAAGCGGTACTGGTTGAGATAGCCGACCTCGCCGCGCAGCTTGCCGCCGAGCCCGAATGAGAGACCGGCTGCGTTGCGCATGCGTTCGTAACCGCCCTGCTGGCCCCAGCTGGTGGTGTTGAGGTTGAGGAAATGCTCCTGCGTGGCGAAGAGCTTGAGGCCCTTGTCGTTCAGCGGGGTATCGAAGCCGAGCCGCGGGCGCACCCGCACGCCGATTCCGCCGCCGCTGCTGTTGAAGCGCTCTTCGAGCCGCAGCCTGCCCGAAAAGCCGCCGCCGAACGGCACCAGCACCATCTGCCGCAAGCGTTCCTCGTTCGGCAGCGCCACGCCGCGGTTCCAATCCTCGACATGCCGATAGCCGATCGACAGCTCGATGCCGCCCGCGGTCGTGTGGGTGAACAGCGCGCCGAGCTCGGCATGCGAGAAGCCCTCGGCGCGATCGCTGAAACGGCCGATGCCTTCCAGCGTGACCTTCTCGCGCGCGCCGATCGTGACCGTGGCGTTGGTCTGCAGCCACAATTGCTCGTCGACCTGCTGCGCATGGGCGGCGGCGGGCGCGAGCAGCAGGACTGCCGAGAATAGGGGAAGGCGCGGCAAGATCGATATCCTTGGAAACAGGCCGATTGGGCGCGGCCTTAGCAATGATATGGCAACAATGTCACCAATTCGTCGCATTGCCCCGCAGTTGCGACGAGGCGCGGATGTGCCTATTATGTTCCACGCCGGCAGGAGCCGGCGTCAAAAGGGGGGAAGGGCCATGTTGCTCACTGCGCTCGCGCTCACGATCGCCATTCCACAACAATGCCGCAGCTTCGACGCCCGGCTGCCGGCGCAGCTGGCGGGATGGACTCGCAACGGGCGCGATTTCGATACGCGACATGCCGTCACCCTCAACGCCGGCCGCGACGGGACGCTTGCGACCACGGTGCGGATCCGCAAGGCCGGGACCTTCGGCGTCGCGCTCAGCGAGCCGGGCTGGATCGACGTGCAGCCGATGCGCGGCAAGCCGCTCGCCTCGGTGGCGCACGGCCACGGCCCGCAATGCTCGACGATCCGCAAGATCGTGCGGTACAAGCTGCAACCGGGCACCTATCGCGTGACGGTGAACAAGCTTAAGGCGACCCGCGCACGGCTGATGCTCGTGCGCTACTGATTCGCCTGAGGACCGCCATGAAATTCTTCGCCGATACCGCCGACACCGCCGACATCCGCGACCTCGCCGATGCGGGGCTGCTCGACGGCGTCACCACCAATCCCTCGCTGATCCACAAGGCGGGGCGCGACTTCCTCGAAGTGGTCGCGGAGATCTGCCGGATCGTGCCGGGCAAGCCGGTGTCGGCCGAAGTCGTCGCGCTCGACTATGAAGGCATGATGCGCGAGGCCGAGGTGGTCCGGAAGATCGCCGACAACATCGCGGTCAAGGTGCCGCTGACGATCGACGGCCTCAAGACCTGCAAGGCACTCACCGACGACGGCACGATGGTCAACGTGACCCTGTGCTTCTCGGCGAACCAGGCGCTGCTCGCCGCCAAGGCCGGCGCGACCTTCGTCTCGCCCTTCGTCGGCCGGCACGACGACAATGGCTTCGACGGCATGCAGCTGATCAGCGACATCCGGCTGATCTACGACAATTACGATTTCTCCACCGAGATCCTCGTCGCCAGCGTCCGCCATCCGATCCACGTGCTCGAGGCCGCGCGCATCGGCGCCGACGTGATGACCGCGCCGCCCGCGGTGATCCGCCAGCTGGTCAAGCATCCGCTGACCGACAAGGGGATCGAGGGCTTCCTGGCCGACTGGGCGAAGACCGGGCAGAAGATCGGCTGACTTTTTCTCCCTCTCCCCTTGTGGGAGAGGGAAGGAGCCGATGAAATCGGCGGAAGGGTGAGGGGGAGTGTGTCTTGATAGACGTCCCCCTCATCCTTCCCACTGCTTCGCAGCGGGCCCCTTCCTTCTCCCACGAGGGGAGAAGGAGCGCTATGCTGCTCCCGTGACCGAACCCGCGCTGCCTCTGCTCTACGGCCAGCATCTCGCCCGCGACCGGCGGCGCTCGGCGCATACGGTGCGCGCGTACGAGGCGACCGCGGTCCGGCTGATCGCCTTCCTCCAGTCGCATTGGGGCGAGGCGGTGACGCGCGAGACGCTGGCGCGGATCGGCAATGCGGACCTGCGCGCCTTCCTGGCGCACCGCCGCAACGACGGGCTGTCCAACGCCTCGGCCGCGCGTGAGCTCTCCGCGGTGCGCGGATTCCTGAAGTTCGCGGTGGGCGAGACCGCCGAGCTGCCCCGGTTGCGCGGCCCGCGCGTGAAGAAGGGGATCCCACGCCCGGTCGCACCGCACGAGGCAGTCGCGCTCGCGGAGACGGTGTCCGAGGAAGCGCGCGAGCCCTGGATCGGCGCCCGCGACTGGGCGGTGCTGCTCCTTCTCTACGGCGCGGGGCTACGTATCGGCGAGGCCGTGGGCCTGACCGGCGCGGTGCTGCCGCTCGGCGCCACGATGCGCGTCACCGGCAAGCGCGCCAAGACGCGCACCGTCCCCTTGCTCCCGCAGGTACGCGAGGCGATCGAGGACTATGCCCGGCTCTGCCCCTATGGCGTGTCGCGCGACGCGCCGCTGTTCCGCGGAGCCAAGGGCGGGCCGCTGCCGCCGGGGATGATCCGCAAGGCGGTACGCTCCGCGCGGACCGCGCTGGGGTTGTCCGAGCGCACCACGCCGCATGCGCTGCGCCACAGCTTCGCCACGCACCTGCTCGGCCGCGGCGCCGATCTGCGCGCGCTGCAGGAGCTGCTCGGCCATGCCAGCCTCAGCTCGACCCAGGTCTATACCGCGGTCGACGCCGCACACCTGCTCGACGTCTATCGCAACGCCCATCCAAGGGCCTAGCGCGAATCGACATTCAGACGGGCGAGGATTTTCAATCCTCCCCCGCCAGGGAGGTGGCACGCGCAGCGTGACGGAGGGGGCGGAAGCACTGCGCTCAGTCGCAGAGTGCGCCGCTTACCTCCCCTCCGACGCCTTCGGCGCCACCTCCCCCTGGCGGGGGAGGATTTGAATGTCGATCCGCACTAGCGCTTGGCCCGGGGCTTCCAGGTGACGACGCGCCACAGATAGAGCGCGAAGGCGAAGGCGACGATCCCGGTCACGATCGGCGCGATCCAATGGTCGATCGTCTCGAAATTGGTGCCGAGCCAGAAGCCGATGCCGACAAGGATCGTGTTCCACACCAGGCTGCCCGCGGTCGTGTAGAGCAGGAAACGCCAGAAGGGCATGTGCAGCAGCCCGGCCGGGATCGAGATGATGGTGCGTCCGATCGGCATGAAGCGGAACACGAAGACGGTGATGCCGCCCCAGCGATCGAAGAAGCGCCGCAGCGTCTCGACATCCTCCCAGTCCATGGTGAGCCAGCGGCCCCAGCGGTCGACCATCGGCTTGAGCCGCTTGTAGCCGTAGCGCCGCCCGACTTCCCACCAGAAGAGATTGCCGATCGCGCAGCCGAGCGTGCCGACCAGCACGAGCAGCAGGAAGCTCATCTTGCCCTGGCCGGCGGCGATCCCACCCACGCTCATGATCACTTCGGAGGGGACGGGCGGGATCACATTCTCCAGCACCATCAGCAGGAAGATGCCGAGATATCCCCAGTCGAGCCAGTTGGTCATCCGCGATCAGCCGTGCGTTCGGCGACGCGGCGCTCGATCGCCTGCCAGATCAAGGCGGCGGTATCGGTGCCGTTGAAGCGGTCGATCGCGACGATCCCGGTGGGGGAGGTGACGTTGATCTCGGTCAGCCATTCGCCGCCGATCACGTCGATCCCGACGAACAGCAGGCCGCGCCGCCTGAGCTCGGGGCCGAGAAGGTCGCAGATCTCCTGCTCCCGCGCGGTGAGCTCGGTCTTCGCTGCCGAGCCGCCGACCGCGAGATTGGAGCGGATCTCGCCTTCGCCCGGGATGCGGTTGATCGCGCCGGCGACTTCGCCGTCGACCAGGACGATGCGCTTGTCGCCTTCCGCGACCGAAGGGAGGAACGCCTGCACCATGTGCGGCTCGCGATAGGCGGTGTTGAACACTTCGATCAGCGAGGCGAGGTTGGCGCCGTCGCGGCCGACCTTGAAGATCGCCTTGCCGCCATTGCCGTGGAGCGGCTTGACGACGATCTCTCCATGCTTCGCCAGGAAGGCGCGCGCCTCGTCGAGGCTGCGCGTCACCAGGGTGGGCGGCATGAACTCGGCATAATCGAGCACGAAGATCTTCTCGGGCGCGTTGCGGACGTTTGCCGGGTCGTTGACCACCAAGGTGCGATCGGCGATGCGCTCGAGCAGATGGGTGGCGGTGATATAGCCCAGATCGAACGGGGGGTCCTGGCGCATCAGCACCACGTCGGCCTCCTCGCCCAGATCGAGCTTCACCGGGTCGTCGAAGCGGAAGTGATTCCCCTCGACGCGCTGGACGCTGACCGGATGCGCCTTGGTCCAGACGCGCCCGTCCGCATAGTTCAGGTCTTCGGGTGCGTAATGGAACAGCCGGTGCCCGCGCGCCTGGGCGGAGAGCATCAGCGCAAAGGTCGAATCGCCGGCGATGTTGATCGCATCGAGCGGGTCCATCTGCACGGCAACGGTGAGCGACATTCGGCCTCCTTGAGAGCATCCTTAGGTGACTTATTTGACTAAGTCACCCCATCCAGGCGTTCTCGATATGGCGAGGCAGCGTTCGGGGAGCAATGAGGATCACGTCGACGCGGATGTCGTCGCCGGGGCCGGCGAACCGCGGCATCAGATATTCGGCCGCGGCCGCCACCCGCGCGAGCCGCCGCTCGTCGATCGCGAAGTCGAGCTCGGCGCTCGTCGCCCGCGTCTTCACTTCGACGAAGGCGACGAGGTTGCCCTTGCGCACGACGAGATCCACTTCGCCGGCGGGCGTGCGCACGCGGCGATCGAGGATGCGCCAGCCGCGCAGCCAGAGCCACCAGGCGGCGCGCCTTTCGCCCTCGCGCCCCCGGTTTTCCGCGGCTTTCCGGGCGCTCGTCGCGCGTCGAGGCCGCTTCATCTGCAAGAGCCTGCATAAGGGCTTGGCGCCTGTGGATAACTTTGGTTATCCTCCATCATTCCGACTCATGAGAGGCGGGTCGCACATCGTCACCGGGGGGTGCCGAAGGTTATGGAATCCAACGAAAGCTATTACCGGCGTCGCGCTATCCAGGAAATCGTTGCAGCACGTCACGCGATCACGGCGAATGCCAGGGAGCGCAGACGGATGCTTGCCGAGTCCTATGTCCGGCGCCTTTCCGAACTCACCGGATCGGACGAGAGCTTCCTGCTCGATTCGAATCCGGCGCGCTTGCAAGAGTTCGCCTAAGCCTTGAGCGCCATGGCGCGGGCATACAGGGCCTTGCGGTCCAGCCCGAGCTTCTTGGCGACTTCGCCCGCGGCCTTTGCGGGCGGCAGCCGGGTCAGCGCTTCGGCAAGCGCGGCATCGGCATCCTCTTCGCTCGCCGGCGGCGCTTCGCCCGGCGGCGCGACCACCACCACCATCTCCCCCTTGGGCGGCGCATCGGCATAGCGTGCCGCGAGGCCGGTCAGCGTATCGGTGACGCATTCCTCGAACCGCTTGGTGATCTCTCGCGCGACCGCGGCCTCGCGGTCGCCCAGGCCCTCGGCCAGCGCGGAGAGACAAGCGGAGAGGCGCGGCCCCGATTCGTACAGCACCAGGGTCGCGCGCACCGTGGCGATCTCGGCGATCGCCTCGGCACGCGCCTGCTGCTTGGCGGGCAGGAAGCCGAGGAACAGGAAGCGATCGGTCGGAAGGCCCGCCAGGGTGAGCGCGGCGATCGCGGCGCAGGGGCCCGGGATCGTCGTCACGGCATGGCCGGCGGCACGGGCATCGCGCACCAGCTTGAACCCGGGATCGGAGATCAGCGGCGTGCCCGCGTCCGAGACCAGGGCCACCGCCTCGCTCGCCATGCGCGCGATCAGGCCGGGGCGAACCGCGTCGGCATTATGGTCGTGATAGGGCGCCATCTTCCCCTTCACGCCGAGGTGGCGGAACAGCCCGGCTGTCACACGCGAGTCCTCAACCGCAACCAGATCGGCCTTCGTCAGTATTTGAGCAGCGCGCGGACTGAGATCGCCGAGATTGCCGATCGGCGTCGCGACGATGTACAGGCCGGGCGCGAGAACGAGATCATCCATCGGGGAGAATCATGGCAGACGCGAGAGCAATAGCGCAACCGGGCCTGTGGAATATGCTGCGTGCCGCGGCGATCGGCGCGACCCTGTTCCTCGCGGCCTGCGCCAGCGGACCCCGCGTGGTTCCCGAGGCCGACCGGCCGGCGCCGGCCGACCGGCCCGCGTCGACGGCGCCGCGGCCGATCGCACCCGGCCTGCCGCAGGATGTCGAGCGCCATCGCATCGCATTGCTGGTGCCGCTCAGCGGCGCCAATACCGGGGTCGGGCGCTCGCTCCAGAACGCGACCCAGCTCGCGGTGCTCGACACCAAGAGCGACGTGCTGCGCATCACCACCTACGACACCGGCGCGCCCGGCGGCGCCGCGGCGGCGGCGACGGCGGCGATCGCCGACGGCAACAAGCTGATCCTCGGACCCTTGCTCGCCGAGGAGGCGCGCGAGGTCGCGCCGATCGCACGGCGCGCGCGCGTGCCGGTGCTGAGCTTCTCGAACGATGCCAGCGTGGCGGGCAGCGGGACCTTCATCCTCGGCTATGTGCCGGGGCAGTCGATCGAGCGCGTCGTCAATTTCGCCGCGAAGTCGGGAATCAAGGACTTTGCCGGGCTGATCCCGAGCGGGCTCTATGGCGAACGCGCGTCGACTGCGCTGCTGCGCTCGGTGGAGGGTGCCGGCGGCCGGGTGCTCGCGATGGAGACCTATGACGCGCGGCCGGGTTCGATGGCCAGCGCGGTAGCGAAGATCGGGCGTTCGCCGTTCCAGGCGATCCTGCTCGCCGGCAGCGCCGATGGTGCGGTGACCGCGGCCCCGCTGATCCGCCGGTCCGCGACCGGCAAGGGCGCGCGGCTGCTCGGCACCGAATTGTGGAACACCGATTCGTCGATCGGCGGCCGGGCGGCTTTGAGCGGCGCGTGGTTCGCCAGCGTGCCGGACAATTACTACCGGCAATATGCCACCAAATATCGTGCGCGCTTCGGGGCGGCGCCGTACCGGCTCTCGACCCTGGGCTATGACGCGGTGCTGCTGACGGTGCGGATCGCGCGCGAATGGCGGCCGGGGCAGGAATTCCCCGCGGCGCGGCTCACCGAGCGCGAGGGCTTTGCCGGCCTAGACGGCGCGTTCCGCTTCGGTCGCGACGGCGTGGCCGAGCGCGCGCTCGAAGTGCAGGAGATTCGCGGCGGCACGACGGCGACGGTCTCGCCGGCGCCGCCGAACTTCAACGGGAACTGAGGAACTCTCGTCATCCCGGCGAAAGCCGGGATCGCATGCCGCTGGCGCCACGCTCGTGGCCTGAGGTCCCGGCTTTCGCCGGGATGACGGATGCGCGTCAGGCGATCACCAGCTCGCGCAGGATCGCCTCGAGCACCGGCATCCCAGCGTCGGTGACGCGCAAGCGCTCGTCTTCGGTTACCACAAGCCCCTGATCGCGCATTCGGTCGAGCGTCCGCCGATCGATCGGCGCGACGCCGTCCGCGAGCCTGTCGATGCGCGACAGGTCGACACCCTCGGGCAGCCGCAACCCCATTACGAGCGCCTCGACGGCGCGCTCGTGCCCGGTCAACGGGTCTTCGATCTGTGTACCATGGCCGTTGCGCGCCACCGCGCCGAGCCAGTTCTCGGGCTTTTTGTGCCGCTGCGTCGCGAAGCCGCCGCGCCGGCCATGCGCGCCTGGGCCGACCCCGGCATAGTCGCCGTAGCGCCAATAGGTCAGGTTGTGCCGACTCTCGGCGCCGGGGCGGGCATGGTTGGAGATCTCGTAGGCGGGCAGGCCTGCCGCGGCAGTGATCGCTCGGGTCGCTTCGAACAGGTCTGCGGCGGCGTCGGGATCATAGGCGGCGAGCTCGCCCTTCTCGAACAGTGTGGCGAAGCGCGTGCCGGGCTCGATGGTGAGCTGGTAGAGCGACAGATGCTCGGTACCGAAGCCGATCGCCCAGGCGAGCTCGGTTTCCCAGGCGGCGAGATCCTGATCGGGCCGCGCGTAGATCAGGTCGAAGCTGACCCGGCCGAACACCGATTGCGCGGTCTCCAGCGCCGCCAGCCCCTCCGCCACGCCGTGCGCGCGGCCGAGGAAGCGGAGCGCATCGTCGTCGAGCGCCTGTAGTCCCAGCGAAACGCGATTGACGCCGGCCGACGCCAGATCGGCGAAGCGGGCCGCCTCGACCGAAGAGGGGTTGGCCTCGAGCGTGATCTCGATGCCGGGTTCGAATCCCCAATGCCGCTCGGCTGCGCTGATTACCGCCGCGACGGTCTCGGGCGGCATCAGCGACGGTGTGCCGCCCCCGAAGAAGATCGAACCGAGCCTGCGTCCGGGCAGTTGCTCCGCCTCATAAGCGAGATCGGCGAGCATCGCGCCGCGCCACGCTTCCTGGTCGACGCGCTCGCGGACATGGCTGTTGAAGTCGCAATAGGGGCATTTCGACACGCAGAACGGCCAATGCACATAGAGTGCGAGCGGGGAGGTGTCGTTGGTCATGCGCTTGAGAGGGCTGGAGCGGGTAACGGGAATCGAACCCGTGTATTCAGCTTGGAAGGCTGCTGCACTACCATTGTGCTATACCCGCATGCCCAGCGGCGGGGCAGGTGCCACAACCCGCGGCTATCGGTCAACCTTCTCGCGCGCCGGGTGCGGCGGTTGGAGCCGCATGTACACCGGGGCGGTGCGGTCGACGGTGAGGACGCCATCCTTTTCCACGAGCTCCGCGACCTGCAGCACGCTGTGCCGGCCCCAGTCCCGGGCGACCTTCGCCTCGGGCTCGCCCGACTGATGGACGAAATAGACGAGATATGCGCGGTCGCCTGCGACGATCACGTCGGGATGCTGTGCCTTGGCGCGATCGGTCGGGCGGGTGCCGGACCTGCCGGCGAGATGGCCGGGCTGGGCACTCCAGTGCTCGCCGTCCGACGAATGCTGGACCAGCAGGCCCTTCCACGCGTCGCTGATCAGCCACCAGCGCCCGCGCCAGCGGAACGCCTTGGGCCCTTCGCCCGGCGTCGTCACCGCGGTGCCGCGCACGGTCCAGGTCTTGAGATCCGGGCTGTCGGCCCAGCGGATCGCCTTGCCCATCCGCTCGTCGTTGAACCATAGGCGATAGCCGCCCTGGGGCAGCGCCAGCACGCTCGCGTCGATGATCCGGTCCGAATCGAGCGAGACGCGCTCGCCGCAGTCCCAATGCTGGAGATCGGGGCTGGTGAGGTGGACGAGGAAGCGCTGGGCGTTCCAGTCCTTGAACACGCCCGGCACCACCGTGATCCACATATGCCAGGTGTCGCCGAAGCGCTGGACTTCGGGCGCCCAGAGCGTGGGCCCAGTGCAGCTTTCGGGGATCGCCGCGGTTCCCGCATAGTGCCACTGCGCGCCGCGCCGCGATCGCGCGATTCCGATTGCAGTGCCGTGCACCCAGCTGACGTCCTTGGGATCGACCAGTTTCAGATCGGCACGGCGATTGGTGTAGAACATCACCCATTCGCGGCGTTCGGGATCGTAGACGATCGACGGGTCGGCCGCGCCGTCGTGCACCGGATCGCGGAACAGCGGGACGGGCGCGACCGGATCGGTCGATTGTGCGAGCAATGCCAGTGCAGCGAGCAGCATCAGCGGCCCCCGGTGACGGGGTTCTGGCCCCAGAGCTGCTCGTACTTCCAGCCCGACAAATCCTCGACGACCGCGCGCGCCTCGGGCGAGGTAGGGTCTGTGCCCCCGGCCCTCAAATGGTCGATCTCGGCCATCAGCACGTTGTGCGTCTGCGCATTGAGACGGAAGCGCCACGAGGCGATCAGGCCGGCGAGCATGACCAGGATCGGCCCAAGGATCAGCAGCCAGGTGATGGTGGCGATCGCCTGCGGAGTCTGTTGCACTGCTTCGGCAGGCCCTCCCTTGGGCGAGACATAGCCACCAAGGTCGATGATCCAACCGGTGCAGATGATCGCCGCCGACTGCGCGAGCTTGCGCACCAACGTCATCACTCCGGCGAAGATGCCCTCACGTCGTTGGGCCGTGACCGCCTCGTCCACGTCGGGCAGGTAATTATAGACCGACCAAGGCACGAAATTCAGCGTGCCGCGGCCGAGCCCGGCGAGCAGGATCGGCACGAACAGCCAGAAGATCAGCGCCGGGCTGAACGTCGCGGACGCCGGATTCAGCGCCGAAAGCATGTTGCCGTCGAGCGCCCCCAGGTCCGCGGCAAAGGCCACCGGCCGGAGATAGTAGAAGGTGAGGAACAGCAACAGCCCGGCGCCGAAGAAGCTGATGGCGATGCGGTAGGCGACCACGGGCCCGGTGCGTATGACGATATTGATGGCGATCATCACCGAGAGGAGCTGCGCCACATACATGATCGTCAGCAGCTGCGAGATGATCAGCGTCGCACCCATCATCACCGTGACGACGAAAATCGGGAAGGCCGTGTTGAAGATATCCTGCGAGATGTAGCCGCCGAGATAGATCGACAAATGCTGACGGAAGGCGCGGATGCGAAGCGTCGAGAACAGATCGCGGAACATCACGACGGGAATCAGCAGCGCGGTCTTCAGGTCGAGCGGAGCTGACCGCACCTCCATTTCGGCTTCGGTATAGGGGCGTTCCCAGGTGAAGATCACCACCAGCAGCACGACCAGGCTGAAGATCGCGCCGAATATGGCGCCCATGATCAGGAAGGTGCTGGGCGAATCCTTGCCCCCGAGGCTGCTGATGATCAGCGTCGGCAAATAGGATGCGAGGATGGCGGAGCTTTGCGCGACGATCATCCGCGCGCCGGCGAACTTCGCCTTTTTCCGATAATCGTTGGTCATCTCCGCGGCGAGCGTCTCCCACGGGATTAGGAACATCGTGTAGACGAACTCGAAGAAGATGAATGTCAGCAGATAATAAGTGAAGCTGTGCCCGGCGACGAAGATCAGCGCGAAGCTGGGCAACAGCGGAATGGTGGCGATGAGGAAGACCTTGCGCCGCCCGATGCGCCGGCCGATCCAGGTGTAGCGCAGATTGTCGGACACGTAGCCGATCAGCGGGCAAGTGATCGCCTCGAGCAACCGCGGCAGGCCGAGAATGAGCCCGGCTTCCGCTGCCGACAGATTACAGAAAGTGGTGAAGAAATATAACAGCCAGCCGGTGACGACCGCCTGCGCACCCGCTCCCAGCATGTCGCCGGAGCCCCAGCCCCAATAATTGTACCAGCGCGGCTCACGGTGCGCAGATACGACTGGCGCCGAGGCGCTGCTGACCATGCGGGGGTTTCCTCTCCGGGGCTCGGCTGGCGGGAGTACGGCACTACGCCGACACCCGTTCTTTACTCCATATTCTGAACAGCTATCATGATATGTGGAACGACATCAAGTCAGCAGGAGAGAGGTAATGCGGCGCGGACGGCGGATTGGCCAGGGGCTGGCGCTGGGCGCGCTGATGCTGGCGGGAGCCGCGTCGGCCGACCCCGCGGCGCAGTGGGTGGACCCGCTCACCGGCCACAAGGTGATCCGGATCAGCCGCGAGGCCGGCTCGGCGAGCCTCTATTTCCACCAGAACAGCTATACGCCCGAGGGCGACAAGATGGTGATCTCGGTCCCCGGCGGGATCTCGGTGGTCGACCTCAGGAGCTGGGAAGTGACGCCCTTGGTCAAGGGCAAGGGGCTGATCCTGCTCTTCACCGGCCGCAGGACGCGCACCGCTTATTACCAGACCCGCGAGCGCGAGGGCGCGCCGTGGACGATCTTCGCCGCCGACATCGACTCGGGCAAGACGCGCAGGATCGCCGAGATCAAGGAAGGGTTCATCGGCTCGATCAACGCGGACGAGACGCTGCTGCTCGGCCAATGGGCAGCGACCGACCGTCCGCTCCAGCCGGGCGCGAAGGCCGGCGACAACAGCCGCTTCGGCCAGGCGCAATATGCCGCCAACTGGCCCGACGGCCGGCCGATGACCTATGCCGAGGCCAAGGAAGTGCGCCTGAACGAGCGGCTCGAGGCGAAGGTCCCGATGGAGATCTTCACGATCGACGTGAAGACCGGCGTCCGGAAAGTCGTCACCGCCTCGACCGACTGGCTCAACCATATCCAGTTCTCGCCCGCCGACCCGCTACAGATCATGTATTGCCACGAGGGCCCGTGGCACAAGGTCGACCGGATCTGGACGATCCGCGCCGACGGCACGGGCAAGCGTCTCGTCCACAGCCGCACGATGAACATGGAGATCGCTGGGCACGAGTTCTTCTCGCCCGATGGCAAGACGATCTGGTACGATCTCCAGACCCCGCGCGGCGAAGTGTTCTGGCTCGCCGGCTACGACCTGGCTACGGCCAAGAGGCGCTGGTACAATGTCGAGCGCAACCAATGGTCGGTGCACTACAACCAGTCGCCCGACCGCAAGCTCTTCTCGGGCGACGGCGGCGACAGCGAGATGGTCGCGCACGCGTCCGACGGGAAGTATCTGTACCTGTTCGCCCCGAAGGACATTCCGGACGTCGCGGGCATCCATGCGCCCGGCGCCGAGACTCTGATCTCGCCCGGCACCTTCGGCGCCGAGAAACTGGTGGACATGCGCAAGCAGGACTACCGGCTCGAACCCAACATGACCTTCACCCCCGACGGCAAATGGATCGTCTTCCGCGCGAACTTCGAGGGCGCGAACCATGTCTATGCGGTGGAGGTCGCGAAGGGGAAATAGCCTCCTTCGTCACCCCGGACTTGTTCCGGGGTCCACCAAGCCGCACCGGAGAAGCTGGAGCATCTTGTCCATGATCTGCCTCCCGGTGGACCCCGGCCCAAGGCCGGGGTGACGAAGAGGGATCGGTTTGGGGACTCATATTATTTCGTCATCCCTGCGAAGGCGGGGATCCAGGGTTTCTCTGCCCGAACGGTACTGCTTGGCTCTGGATCCCAGCCTTCGCGGGGATGACGGGTTGGTTTACCTAGCGCTCGGCAGGCACGAAGCGCACCGCTTCGATCAGCACCCCACCGCTCTCCGCCAGCAGCTCGACACGGCGGGCGCCGCCCGCGAGCACCCCCGGCACCTCCACCGAGACCCGGTTGTCGAGCACCGCCTGCGCCCAGGCGGCATTGCCGGTATCGCGCGCGATCGAGAGCGGGTACGCCTTGCCGTCGATGCGGAGCGTCAGGCGTAGCGGTTCGCCGTCGCCATCGGCATAGGTCGGGATCAGGTCGACGATCGCGCGCCAGCTGCCGGCGGGAAGGCTGAGCGCGGCCGCGCCCGCGACGGCGCGATCGATTCGCGATCCCAGCGCCAGCCCACCGCGGCCGAGCCCGGGAACCAGGCGCCAGCTTCCCGCCGCCGCGCGCAGGTCGAACTGCACGACGCGCGGCGTGACCGGCTCGACCAGCACCGGATCGACCACAGGGGCTGCGGCGGGGGCGGGCAGCACCGGTGGCGTCAGCCGGTAGCTCTTCCATTGGCCGTCGGCGGGTTCGACTGCGATGAATCCGCGCCACTTGCCGCCTGCCAGTTCGCCATACAGCTCGGTCATCTCGGCGATCCGCGCATCGGTCTTGCGCGCCTCGGCGCCGCGGCGCAGGGCCTGCGGCAGGTCGGCGTCGCGCAGCCGGTCATGCGCCTCGGCGGCGAAGAAGCGGCGATTGGCCGCGGCGGCGGCCTCGACGGGATAGCCGAGCAGTTCGAAAAAGGCCTCGCGGCGCGCCTGGGGGATCCGCTCGGTGATTGCGTGGAGGCGGAAGAGGTTACGGCTGAATGCGCCGAGGCGCGCATCGGCCTCGGCGATCGACCAGGGGCTCTGGCGCGCCTTCTGCCCGGGCAGATACCATTGGAGATGCTCGGGGCGTCGCTCGAAATTGAGCCGGTGATGCTCGGCGAGGATGTCGGTGATGGCGCCCGCCTGGCCCGCATCGATATTCTCCGCGGCCCAGCGCCGCGTCCACGCCTCGACGCCCAGCGCGCGCGTGCCCGGCACGTCCCAGGCGAGCGACAGGAAATAGTCGGTCGCGAGCTCGGCCGGCTTGATGTCGCCGACATTGGCGATCCACATGCGGTCGGCGCCCAGGTCGAACGCGCGGCCCATCTCCTCGGCGATCAGCGCCGGCGGGGTGGTCGACAGCCAGAGATAGGAGAGCGGCGCGCCCAGATAGGAGAGGTGGTAATAGATGCCCGCGCCGCCGCTGCGCTTGCGCTCGGCAGGAGTGGGGAAGCGGCGGATATAGCCGAAATTGTCGTCGGGCCACATCAAGGTGACGTCGTCGGGAACGGCGAGCCCGGCGCGGTAGATGTCGAGCACTTCCTTGTACGGCGTGAACACCTGGGGCACGCGCTCGACCTGCGGAGAGACGTGCCGGGCGAGCATCGCGCGCTGGTCAGCAAAGATGCTCTCTAGGAATTTCCGGCGCGTCGGCATGTCGTCCGCGCCCTGCATCCCGCTGTCGTGGATGCCGCGCATGCCGAGCGTCCAGATGCTCTCATATCCGCCGTTGGTGCGGGCGCGCTCCTCCCAATAGGCGCGCACCTGATCGGGATGCTTGCCATAGTCGTAATCGTGCGGGTCGGCGGTCCATTCGCCGACGTTGTTGCGCAGCATCGGCTCGGCGTGGGACGAACCCATCACGATGGCGTAGCGGTCGGCGAGCTTCGCATTCTCGGGGTCGGCGTTGAAGGCGGGGCTGATCTTGTGCATCGCCGGCCAGAGCGTGTTGGCCTTCAGCCGCAGCAGCAGCTCGAAGACCTTGGCATAGGTCTTGGGACCCATGCCGCGTGTGCCGGGCTCGAAGACGGTCGCCGACCAGGGGGTGATCCCCCAATCCTCGTCGTTGATGAAGATGCCGCGATATTTGACCGAGGGCGGCCCGAAGCGCCGCGTGCCGGGGCGGACGTGGAGGGCGGGCTGCTGGAGTGGCGTAACGTCGGCCCACCAATGCCAGGGCGAGACGCCGATCGCGCGACTGAGCTCGTATATGCCGTACGCCGTGCCGCGGCGGTCGCTGCCGGCGATGACCAGCGCGCGGGGCACGCCGGGGGCCGGGCGCTCGACCGTGGCGATGACGAAGCTTTCCCAGGCGCCGGTGAGGCGCTTCGCGTCGAGTTTGCCGGTGGCGATCAGGCGGTCGATCGTGGGGTTCTTGCCGATCGTGCCGGCCCAGATCTGGTCGCCTCCGCCGGTCTTGCCGGTGACGGCCGTAAGGTCGCGGCGGAGGTCCTCGGCGGCGAGGGCGACGACATCGGTGTCGCCGGGGGCTGTGACCACGGTTGCGCCGGCGAGCGACAGGCCGGGGGCGTCGGGGCGCGTATCGATCCAGTCGGCGAGCTGGGCGCGGGCGGGGAGGGCGAGCAGGAAGAGGCTCAGCGCCAATGCGTGCAACGCGCGGACCCAAATCCTCCCCCGCCAGGGGGAGGTGTCGCCGAAGGCGACGGAGGGGGAGGAAGCCCAAACCTCCCGGCTTGCTTCCTCCCCCTCCGTCATGCTGCGCATGCCACCTCCCCCTGGCGGGGGAGGATAGATCGTGCCGCCCGCAGCATCAGATATAGGTCCGCAGGAACTCGCCCAGCGCGCAGATCGCGAGGCTCTGTCCGTATGGCATCGAGGTGAGGCGGATGTCCTTGTAGAATTGCAGCGTGTCGCCCATCGCGGTGCCGAAGCTCACTTGCTGGAGCTCGCCGGTTTCGTCGATGTTCGCCAGCACGCCGCGCACCGCCTTGATGCCGACCGCCTCGTATTGGCGGGGGAGGTAGCCCTTCCGGACCGCCTTCAGGATGCCATAGGCGAAGCCCGCGGTGGCCGAGGCCTCGAGGTACGAGCTCGGGTCCATCACCAGCGTGTGCCACAACCCGCTCGCGTCCTGCGTCTCGGCAAGGGTCTTCACCTGCGCGGCGAGCGTGTCGATCAGGAAGGTGCGGAAGGCGTCGCCTTCGGGCAGATCGAGGATCTCGACGATCTCGGGGATCGCGATCGTCACCCAGCAATTGCCGCGCGCCCAGAGCGCCTCGGCGAAATTGTGCCGGCCGTTGAAATCCCAGCCGTGGAACCAGAGGCCGGTCTTCTTGTCGAACAGATATTTGATGTGGACGAGGAACTGGCGCTTGGCCTCCTCGACATAGTGCGGCCGGTTCAGCAGCAGCCCGATCTTGGCGAGCGGCAGCACCGACATCATCAGCGTGTCGTCCCACATCTCGCCGGGATTCTCGTCGTTATAGACGATGTGCTGGAAGCCGCCTTCCTCGGTCTTGGGCAGGCCGTCCTTCGCCATCAGCCATTCGCACCAGGTGTCGAGATAGGGGATGTAGCGCGGGTCGGGCTCCTGCTCGTACAGGTATGCCAGCGTGATGAACGGCGCGACGGTGTTGATGTTCTTGGTCGGCGTGCCCTCGGCGAAGCGGTCCTCGAACCACTGCTTGATGATGTGCAGCGCCTTGTCGTCGCCGGTCTGCTCGTAATAGCGCCACATGCCGAAAAGGCCGACGCCGTGCGTCCATTCCCAGCCGGCCCAGCCCTTGGTGTCGATGATCCGGCCATCCTCGAGATGGAGGAGGAATTCGCCGGTCTCGTCCTTGATATTGACGAGGTTGTCCATCAGCAGGTCGATCTTCGAAGTGATCTCGCTGCGCGGAATGTCGTGGGTGAGGGCGGCCATCAGTCTACCTGCTTGAGTTCGGAAGGAGTGGTGGGCGCAGCGACCGTGCGGACGGGGATGCCGCCGCGGACGTTGCGGAGCGTCACGAGCTTCACTTGCTCGAGCGCGTTACCGGGGGCGCCGTCGGATGTCACGGCGAGCGCGATGTGGTTGCGGCCGCGATGGTTGAGCACGCCCTCGGGGATCGGGAAGACGCGCTGCGGGCCGACATGCGCGATGAACTGGCCCATGTTCCAGCCATTGACGAAGATGAGGACGCGATAGGCGACCGGCGAGCGCGGCTTGCTCGTGTCACCGAAGGCGAGGCCGATCGTCGCGTCCTGGCCTTTCGGCACGGCGAGATCGAAACTGGTGCGGTACCAGCTGGTGCCTGCCGCGCTCTCGGCAGCAGGGACGGAGGCAGTCTTCCAGCCGCGATCGTCGAAGCCGGGAAGGTACCAGCCGCGGCGCTCGCCATCGAGGCCGCCATTGTTGGCGACGCCGCGCACCGGATCGGCAAGATCCTCGCCGCGGCCGTTGATCTTCCACGCGATCGGCACCGCGAAGCTCGGGCCGGCGACCGGTTCGATCGAGGCCGAGACGAGGCCGCGCGCTTCCTTGTGGAAATCGTCGGCGTCGAGATCCCAGTTATGGCCGTTGTTGCGCACCATCACCGACAGGACGTGCTCGCCGGGCGCGCGCGCGGCGTCCGGCAGCGTGAAGCCCGGCGCGCCGGTGGTGATGGGGCGGGGCAGGCCGGCGGGGATCTCGTCCTGGCCGATCAGCTTGCCGTCGAGGAACACTTGCACCAGCCCCGAACCGCCGGCGCCGTAGTGGAGCTTGAGCCGCTGGGCATCCGGCGAGCCGGCGAAGCGGCCGCGATACCAGACATCGCCTTCGTGGAAGCCATAGGCGTCCATCAGCATGTTGGGCTGGCCGTCGGCGCGCGCGGTGATGCTGGCATAGGCGCGGTTGTCGATCTTCGCCCAGTCGCGATCGTCGAAGCCGGGATCGGCCTCGGGCGAGCCGGGGGCGATGTGCCAGTCGGTGAGTTCGGGCAGCGCGAAGTCGGTGGGTGCGGCGAGCGGCGCATTGGCGGCGAGGCTACCCGATTGGGTACGCGTGGTCGTGACCTTGGCGCCGTTCCACGTGACGCCGCGGATATTGGCGGGCGCCCAGATTTCGAGCGGGGTGGCCTCGCGCGTGTCGCCGGTGAGGGCGAGGCTGCCCTTGGCGGATTTGGCGTTGCGAACCAGCGCCGGGCCGCGAACCAGCACGTCGTCGGTGTGCCAGAACTTCGCGCCGTCGGCCTCGTCGCCGATCAGCAGCAGCAGATCGGGCCGGCCGCCCCCGCTGATGCGGACGCGGGTGAGGCCGCGATGCGCGTAGCTTAGCTTGAGGTCGCCTTTCGCCGCATCGAACGCCGAGGTCGCGCCGCCCTCGATCACGGTGACCTTGGGCGCGCTGGCATAGCGCAGCACGGTCTCGCCGGCTTCGCCCGCGCGGCCGTAGAGCAATGCGACATCGCGGCCATCCTGCTTGACCAGGGTCTGCAGCTCGGAAGTCGAATAAACGAGGCGCTGGCCGCCTAGATTCACGCCCGCGACGAGCCACTTCGCGTCGAACCCGTCGAGCTGGAGCGGCAGCGTGTAGCGGCCGTCGGGCAGGTCGGCAGTGACGGTGAAGCGGTCGCTGGTCTGGCCGTTCGAGGGCTTGTGGGTGACGAGCAGGAAGCGCGCGTCGGTCTCGGGGTTCTTGTTGTGATAGACCTGGATGCGGTCCGACGAGATGTCGGGCTTGCCGGCGGGGATCATGCCCGCGAGATCGGGGACCGCGGCGATCAGTCCGCCGAGCTGCTTGAGTTCCTCGGCCTTGGGGCGCACTTCGCGGGTCTCCGAGAGCGCCGAGCCGTAGTCGTAGCTGGTGAACACCACCGGGGCGGGGAGCCAGCCCCAGCTCGTCCCGCCGAAGCCCATGTAGAAGCTCTGGATATGGATGCCGTTGGCGAGGTTGGTGCCGTAGAAGACGCGCTGGAAGCGCTTGCCGCGCTGGATCGCGTTGCACTCGTATCCGCCGTTCGAGCCCCAATAATCGAACCAGCCGCCGCCGAATTCCGCCAGGAAGCCCGGCGTGTTGGGCGAGGCGGAGGCACCGCCCTTGGCGCCGCCGGGGCCGTAATAGCCCCAGTCGGGCGCGGCGGAGCCGCGGGTCGGCTTGCCGTTCACCGTGCAGGTGCCGCCGGGATAGCCGTCGAACGCGTACATGTCGTTGGGGCCGGCGACGGTCTTCTCGACCTTCGAATCCTCGGGCACCCAATAGCCGTTGCGGCCCTGATCGTTGTGGAAGATCGGCACGTTGATGCCGTCAGCCCGCGCCTTGGCGTAGAGATGGTCCATGTAGCGGCGTTGCGCCGGCGTGGTCA
>NZ_JAPKNM010000021.1 GCF_026460985.1 Sphingomonas sp. | reverse complement strand
ACGGAAAACCTTGGCGGTTTTCCGGGAAAGCCTAACTTCCGGGATGACGGGCCTGGCTTAGGCGAGTCCGGATCCCAGGCTGAATGTCGATACCTCCTAGCCCCCCAGACCCTCGAGTTCCCGCAGCCGCTGGATGATCAGCCGCTCGAGCTTGTAGACGTCGGTAAGCGCGCTGACCGGATGCCGCGCTTCGTCCTTGCCGCAAAACGTGCCGACATACCGCGTCGTCGGGCTGTTGAAGTGCAGCCGCGCAAGGGATTTGCGGTTATTGTCGTCCAACAGGACGGCACAATAGGATTTCGAGTCGCGTATCACGATGCGTTTCGGGTCGACGTGCCGCGCGCAGATGGCCTGTACGATCCGGAAGCCCCCGATCTCGTCCTCGGACGTGACGATCCCTTCCCCCGCGGACATGTCGTCGCTTTCCCCGTCCTCGATCATGTCGGGCGCGGGATTGGCGACGTTCAGCGCCGAAGTGAGCCTCTCGTTGACGCGGTCGTGGATCAGGGCCGCGATCGAATGCGCGAGCGTGGCGCCGAACTGCTCCTTCGCCGCCGCCGTCATCCGCCCATTCTGCACGCGCCCGGCGATCAGCCGGACGAGCTCGTCCGACGGCGAGGCGAATTCCTTCTCGAGCTCGATCCGCACCTGCGACTGGAGCTTGAGCCGCCCCGCCTCGGCGACGATCGCGTCGATGCTGAACTGCGCCTTGGTGAAACGCTCCAGCGTCGCCGGGTCCGAACGGCGCATCGCATCCAGCGAGAATACGAAGAAGGGCTTATCGTCCATTCGATTAGGCTGATCGATGTCCGAATAGAATTGATAGACCACTCCGTTCGTCAGGATCGCGACACGCGCGTCGGTCGTCGAGAAGTACCGGTAAAGCTGAGACGCGTGCTTCAGTTCGAGACCGCCCGAAGACGGCTTGCATTCCACCAATATGCTCAGCTTGCCCTCTATGCAGAGCGCATAGTCCACCTTCTCGCCCTTCTTGATCCCGACGTCCGCGGTAAATTCCGGGATAACCTCGGAAGGATTGAAGACGTCATATCCCAAGGCCTGCAGGAACGGCATCACCAACGCCGTCTTGGCAGCCTCCTCGGTAAGCAACAACTCCCGATGCTGCACCGTGCGCTTCTCGAGTTCCACCAGCTTCGTAGCAAGATCCATGGTCCACTCCCCCCAATGAACAGGAGGAAGTCAGCCCATTATCGCTTAAAGTGCAACACCAAAGATTGCATGCAACGGCATGAAGAACATAGGAAGAATCGATCTGATCATGAGCGATATGGCAAATATCGTGGTAAACAATGTCGCGCTCAGGCCGGCGCCTGCTCCTTGACCAGCGCATCATCCTTCGCCGCCGCGCGCCGATAGGCCTCGCGGCCGCTCAGCCGCTCGAAATAGGCCGTGAACGCATCGCGCTTCGGCAGCGTGCCGAACAAGACACCCCAGCCCACTGCCGATCCGACATAGACATCGGCCGCCGTGAAGCGATCGCCGGCGATATAGTCGTGCGCCGCCACCGCCCGCTCGAGCACATCGACCGTCGTCGCGTAATTGCCATAGCCGAACGCCCGCGCCTGTTCGGGCGAGGGATCGAACTTGGCGAAATTGTTGGTCACCGCCTGCTCGACCGGGCCGGCGGCAAAGAACAGCCAGCGATAGTAATCGGCGCGTTCCTCGGGACGCGGCGCCAGTCCGGCTTCGGGAAAGGCTTCGGCCAGATAGGCGCAGATCGCCGCGCATTCGGTGACCACCTTGCCGTGATGGACGATCGTGGGAACCTTCCCCATCGGGTTGATCGCGAGATAGTCCGCGCCCTTCATCCTGGTCGCATAGTCGACGACCTCGGCGCGATAGTCCGCGCCCACTTCCTCGAGCATCCAGCGGACGATGCGCCCGCGCGATTGGGGATTGGTGTAGAAAACCAGATCGTCCGCCATCGTCCTGCCCCTGTTCAGTTGGAACATATCATGAACGAAATCGCGCGGGCGCGTCAACCCGCTACAGCGCCGTCTTGAAGAGGTGCAGCAGCCGGGCCCAGGCGCGTTCGGCCTGGGCCTGATTGTAGACGCGGCTGTCGGGCGGGCACCAGCCGTGAATCGCGCCCTGATAGACTTCGATCTCGGCGGGAAGCTTCGCGGTCGCGAAGGCCGCGCGCAATTTGTCCTTGTCGCCGGGCGCGCGCTCGTCGTCGTTCGCGGCGATCGCGATGAGGTAATGCGCCTTCATCTGCGGGATCAGCGCGAGCATGTCGTCGGCCGCGAGCCCGCCGCCATGGAAGGTCGCGCCCGCACGCACCCGGCCGGGCGTGCCCGCCGCCGTGCGCATCACCATCGGCCCGCCCATGCAATAGCCGGTGCTGCCGACGCCGCACTTGCGATTGACCTCGGGCTGCTTGTCGAGCCAGGCGACGAACGCCTTGCCGTCGCTGGTCACCGCCGCACCGGTGAGCGCGTCGCGCCACGGCGCGATCTTCGCGCGCACCTCGGGCTGGTCATAGGATTCGCCCGGCTTGAGGAACGGCGCCTTGGTCGAGCGGTAGAACTGGTTGACGGTGAGTACGGCATAGCCCGATTCGGCCAGCCGGTCGGCCATCTGGCGGAAGGCGGGGCGCAGGCCCATGATGTCGGGCCAGACGAGTACGGCGGGATGCTTGCCGGTGGCGGGCGCGACGAAATAGGCGTCGGCGACGCCGTCCGGCGTCTTGATGGTGACGTCGCGTCCCTTGACGGCGAGCGCGTTGGCGGGGCTGGGCAGCAGCACCCCGATACCCACGGCGGCGGCGGCGGCCCCGAATGCCCGGCGGGACATCGCATCCGCCAGGAACCGTTCATTGTCGGCGACGGTCAGTTCGTCACACATGCACCCTCCTGCGCTTTCGCTCGGGCGTCCCGAGTCGTGCGCGAGGAAGCTACACGCAAGCTGTGCCCGGCGACACGCCCGTCAGGCGGCCTGCCGCGCGTGCTTCGCGAAGGGGCTGAGCCCCAGCCAATGCTGCATGTTCGTCGCGAGGCGCGGATCGCCGGCGAGGATCACCTTGCCGCGGTCGACGGCGCGCTGGACGGTCTCGTACCCCATCCAGATCTCCGTCATCGCGCGGAGATCGGCGGAGACGAAGAGGTCGACATCGAACCCCGGATCGATCGCGCAGAGGTCGACTTCCTGCTCCGGGTCGACCAGCAGCCACCAGCGCCGCCGCGCATCGGACAATTCGGGGAAACGGAACTGAATGACCGATCGCCGCGGCGGAAGCGGAGTCGGATCGAGGTTGCGCCGCATGTCCCACATCAGCAATTGCGCATCGAGATGCTGGAGCGAGAGCTCGCTGCCGACCCAGCGCTGCCCCCAGATGCCGAAGGCCTCGACGATCGGCTGGAGCTCGCGGCCCGCCTCGGTGAGGCGATATTCGCCATCGGCGTGGTCGCGCGCCACGATCCCCGCTTCCTCCAGTTCCTTCAACCGCTGCGACAGCAGGGCCGGCGACATGCGCGGGACGCCGCGGCGCAGATCGTTGAAGCGCGTCGAGCCGGCGAACATCTCGCGCAGGAGCACCACCGTCCACCGCGTGCAGAGGATCTCCGCCGCCATCGCGACGGGGCAGAATTGCTTGTAGCTCCCCTGGGTCACCCTGCGTTTCCCTTCAAACTCGCGCAGGAGTTTAGTACAGTATCTGTACCGGGCAAGTTCAGTTTCTGAACTGGATGGAATCGCCCGGCTCCGCAATCTGGTCTCACAGCCAAATCGTGGAGAGAAAGATGTTGATGACCATGGATGCACCCAAGACGCGTGACTGGATCGACGAAGCGCATGCCATCGCCGAACGGATCGCGCCGCTCGCCGACCGGCACGATGCCGAAGAGAGCTTCGTCGACCAGGGCTTTGCCGCGCTGAAGGAAGCCGGCTTCTTCAAGGCGCTGGTGCCCGCCGAGCTGGGCGGCGGCGGCGCGTCGCTGGGGGAGATCTGCGCGGCGATCCGCGTGCTCGGCGCCGCCTGCGGATCGACCGCCCTGGCCTTTTCGATGCACACGCACCTCGTCGCCGCGGCGGCGTGGCGCTGGCGCCACCAGGGCGCGCCGACCGACGGGCTGCTCAAGCGAGTCGCGGCCGAGGATCTCGCCTTGGTATCGAGCGGCGGCTCGGACTGGCTGGCGAGCGGCGGCACCGCGACCAAGGTGGACGGCGGCTTCCGCATCGACGCGCGCAAGGCCTTTTCGAGCGGTTGCCAGGCCGGCGACCTGCTGATGACCAGCGCGATCCATGCCGATGCCGAGGGGGGCCCCACCGTGCTCCACTTCGCGGTGCCGCTGCGCGGCGAGGGCGTGACGATCGCCGACAGCTGGCACGTGCTCGGCATGCGCGGCACCGGATCGCACGACGTGGTGCTCGATCAGGTGTTCGTCGCCGATGCGGGGATCGCCGGGCGGCGGCCGCAGGGCAAGTGGCACATGCTGTTCCACGTGATCAGCATGATCGCCTTCGCGCCGATCTATTCGGCCTATGCCGGCGTCGCCGACGGCGCGCGCTCGGCAGCGCTGACGATCGTACGCGGACGCAAGGCCGATGCTGACCTCATCCGCCGTGCGGGCGAGATGGAGAACGCTCATGCCGCGATGGACCTGGCACTCCGGTCGATGATCGAGATCGCCGAGACGGGCGCGCCGGGCCCGGAGACGAGCAGCAGCGCGATGATCCGGCGGACGCTGGTCGGGCGCGGCGCGATCGAGACGGTCGAGCGGGCGATTGAGCTTGCCGGCGGCGCGTCCTTCTATCGCAAGGCAGGGCTGGAACGCGCCCTGCGCGACGTCCAGGGCGCGCGCTTCCACCCGCTGCAGCTCGGGCCGCAGCTCGACTTGGCCGGGCGCATCGCGCTGGGGGTGGATATCGATGGGTAGCCGCAAAACGCCCCTCCCTGCTTGCAGGGAGGGGATGGGGGTGGGTGCGCGCGTCTGCGCGCCCAAAAGACTCACGCGCCACGCTGCTGAAATGAAGCGGCCGGGGCATCGAGCCCCGGCCGCTTCAAAACCCACCCCTTGATCCCCTCCCTTTCAGGGAGGGGAGCCGGATGCCAATGTACGTGATCGCCCCGCTTACTGACGGAACAGCGTCTCGGCGGTGTGCTCGACCGGGCCGGTCTCCTCGCCGCCCTCGCCTGCCTCGGCGGCGTGGGCGGCGGCGGTGCGCTCGGCGCGGAGCTGCTCGATCAGCGCCTCGCGGTCGCCCTCGAGCCGGGTATCGGTCGGCGCCTCGATGCCCGCGGCCTTGGCAGCCTTGGCGACGAGGGCGTCGAGCTCGCGCTGCGAGGTCAGGCCCAGGGTGACCGGATCCTTCGGGGTGATGTTGGCGATGTTCCAGTGGCTGCGGTCACGGATCGCGGCGATCGTGGTGCGCGTGGTGCCGATCAGCTTGCCGATCGCGCCGTCCGAAATCTCGGGATGGTTGCGCAGGATCCAGGCGATGCCGTCGGGCTTGTCCTGGCGCTTGGAGACCGGCGTGTAGCGCGGGCCCTTGGTACGGCGGACCTGGTCGGGGCCCTTGAGCATCTGGAGCCGGTAATCGGGATTGGCCTGGCCCTTCTCGATCTCGTCCATCGTCAGCTCGTGTGCGCGGACCGGATCGCGGCCGGTGAGCTTGGTCGCGGCGGTATCGTCGGCGATCGCCTGGATCTCGAGGATATGGAGCCCGCAGAACTCGGCGATCTGCTCGAACGAGAGCGAAGTATTGTCGACCAGCCAGGAAGCGGTCGCATGCGGCATCAGCGGCTGGGCCACTTTTCATCTCCAGAAACAATAAGGGCCGCCCATCACGGGCGGCCACGTCACCAGATCGACTTACTGCGGTATGCGGCGAAGAGCAAGGCGGGAGGCGCCCGGAGAAATCTATGCCGCCGCTTCGTGATCGTCCATCGGCCAGAGCGCGGCGAGGAACTGGCGCGCGCTCGCTTCCCAGGTGAAGCTGCGGCCATAAGCGGCGCATGCCTGCCGGTCGCGGGTCAGGGCCGCGGCGATGGCGGTGGTGAGATCGGCGTCCATCGCGCCGGTCTCCGGCGTCAGCACGTCGATCGGGCCGGTGACCGGATAGGCGGCAACCGGCACGCCGCAGGCCAGCGCCTCGATCATCACGAGGCCGAACGTATCGGTCTTGCTGGGGAAGACGAACACGTCGGCGGCGGCATAGGCCGAGGCGAGTTCCGTGCCGAACATCGGGCCGAGGAACTTCGCCTCGGGAAAGCGCGCCTCGAGCGCAGCGCGGGCAGGCCCGTCGCCGACCACGACCTTGGTACCGGGATGCGCGGTCTTGAGGAACGCCTCGAGATTCTTCTCGATGGCGACGCGGCCGACATAGAGCTGCACCGGGCCTTCGAGGTCCGCCATCGCCGGATGCGGCGCGAGACCGGGGCGGAAATTGGCGAGGTCCACGCCCCTGCCCCAATGCTTCACCTTGGCGAGGCCGTGGGAGACCAGGGATTCGCGGATCGACGGCGTCGAGGCGAGGATCGCCTGGCTCGGCGCGTGGAACCAGCGGATATAGCGCCAGATCCATTCGGCGGGGACGCCCGAGCGCGCCGAGACATAATCGGGGAACTGGGTATGATACGCCGTGGTGAAGGGCATGTCGTTGCGCAGGCACCAGCGCCGCGCGGCGACGCAGAGCGGGCCTTCGGTGGCGAGATGGATCGCATTGGGGCGGAATTGCTCGAGCATCGCGCCGACGCTGCCGGTGCTGGCGAGCGCGAGGCGGATCTCGGGATAGGTCGGACATGGCAGCGAATAGAAACGGTCGGGCGAGATCACCTCGACCCGGTGCCCCTGCGCCTCCAGCACGCGCCGGACGGACTGGAGCGTGCGGACGACGCCGTTGACCTGGGGCTCCCAGGCATCGGTCACGATCGCGATGCGCACCTCGTCGACCCCCGCCGCCGCCGTCACGCCGCCTCTAGTCTGGCCTCGGATCCGGGCGCATCGCGCGCCGCTATCTCGTCGGCCCAATGGAGAATTTCCATGGTACCGTCGTAATGCTCGACGAGCGCGGTGCAACCCTCCACCCAATCGCCGTCATTATAATATTCCACGCCCTGGATCTCGCGCATCTCCGCCTTGTGGATGTGCCCGGCAACGACACCGTCGATTCCGCGATGCGCCGCCTCGTGCGCGACGACTTCCTCGAACTTGGAGATGAAGGAGACGGCGTTCTTGACCTTCTGCTTGGCGTATTTGCTGAGCGACCAATAAGGCAGGTTGAACAGCCGCCGGACGCTGTTGAGCCAGCGGTTGAGCGCCATCATCGCCTCGTACGCTGCATCGCCCAGATGCGCGAGCCAGCGGTGCGAGAGCGTGATCGCGTCGAACTCGTCGCCGTGGAGAACGAGCAGGCGTTTGCCGTCGGCGGTCTCGTGGATCGCCTGGCGTGTGATCTCGACGCCGCCGAAATGGAGCCCCGAGAACTGGCGGAACATCTCGTCGTGATTGCCGGGGATGTAGACGATGCGGGTGCCGCGCTTGGCGCGCTTGAGCACGCGCCAGACGATGTCGTTATGGGCGTCGGGCCAGTAGAAGCGCTTCTTGAGCGCCCAGCCGTCGATGATGTCGCCGACCAGATACATCGTCTCGCTGTCGACATGGTCGAGGAAATCGATGAGCATCTCCGCGTTGCAGCCGCGCGTGCCGAGATGAACGTCGGAGATCCATACGGTGCGATATTGCCGGCGCCCGGCGATCGTCCGCTCGGGGATGGTCGGCTGAATCGCGTGAAAGTCCGCGAATTGCGCTGCGTCGAACGGAAGCCTGGTGATCGTTGCCATGATCATTCCCCCGCGGGAGCCTTGTCCTGCAGGCGCCTATGCCGGGGGAATGTTACAATCGGAATCGTTGAGGGCGTCCGTACGACTACGGAATGCGGACAATCGTCACCCTGGCGAGCGCCGGGACCTCATAAATCGCGAACGGTGACCATTTGCCCTTCTTAGCCCCTCCCCTGAAGGGGAGGGGCTTGATGGCGGCAAGGGCCCGCTAGCGATCGCCAGGGATCCGGTTCGCGGACCGCCCCTCGCTCGAAGAAATGCGAGACCGGCGAACCGCAGCCTCTTCCGGAAAGAGCACCCTACCCACCTCGCGCAAGCCCGCCAGCCAACGGGCGAGTTCCTGCCGAGCCGCGCTCAGCGGGAGCGCCCGGGAACCGTCGTAGACGCATTTGCGCACGTTTCAGATCTCCAAGTTCAACCGGCATCCACGATCTCGCCCATGGCGCGGGGCATCTCCGCGCCCATGTGTGGCGCGCGAGCAATCCTGCCCGGAAAGACCAAGTGGCGAATGGAGCCCGGCCGGAAACCCGACCGGGCTCCCAAGGCCCCGCCTGCGGAACCTCGATCGCCCATCCTTCTACGCGCTAGTCCGCTTGCGCGATTGGACAAAAGCGACATATGCAAGATCTTGCATTACTCGTCCTATGCCTCCCCGCTATGGGCCGGGCGACGGGAGCGAGCCCCTCAATCGGTGATCGCGACATGCCCCGGCTGCGCCGCGACGCGCGCCAGCCATGCGCGGACGTTCGGATAGGGCCGGAGGTCGAAACCGCCCTCCTCGGCGACATGGGTATAGGCGTAGAGGACGATGTCGGCGAGCGTCAGCCGGTCGAGCACGAGGAAGTCGCGCCGCCCGAGATGCTCGTCCATCAGCGCGAGTGCCGCCTCGCCCGCGGCGATCTTGCCGGGCAATTGGGCGCGCTGGAGCTCGGCCAGATTCGCCTCGCCCACCACGGTCCGCCAGAAACGCACCGTCGCGATGTTGGGCTCGTGGTTGTATTGCTCCCAGAACAGCCAGCGCAGCAGGTCGGCGCGCTCGAAGCGATCGGCGGGAATCAGGTCGCTACCGTCCGCCAGATAGAAGGCCGCGGCATTGCTCTCGGGCAGGAAGTCGTCGCCGATCTGGAGCACCGGGATGCGCCCATTGGCATTGACCTCCGAGAGGAACTGCGCGGTGCGCGTCTCGCCCTTGAGGATGTCGTACTGCCGCCGCTCGAGCGGAAGCCCGACATGCGCCGCGGTGAGGCGGATCTTGTAGCAATTCCCCGACAGCGCATATTCGTGCAGCACGAACGGACCCATGAGACGCTCCCCCTTGAATTGGTGCGGCGCCTTTGTGCGGTCCGCGCGCCCGGCGTCAAACAAATAGCCGTGCGCCAGCGATAAGGTGCGCTTATCGCCGGCGCCCCAACGCTATTCGGCGGCCTGCACCGGCGGCTGCGGCGGAGCGACCGGCGCGGGATCGGCGGTGGCGCTGGCCACCAGCGTGTCGAGCGAGCTGCCGTCGAAGCCGAGCTCCTTCATCAGCCCGTCGATCACCGGCGCCTGCGCGCGATAGCGCAAAGCCGCCGACACCGCCGAATTGGCGAGGTTGCGCTCGCCATCGCCATCGTTCGCGGCGCCGACGCCCACGCTGCCGCCGCGCCCGGTGAGCCCGTCGACCTGGACGATCTTGATCGAATCGATCGCCTCGAGCGGCTTCGACGCCTCGCGGATCACTTCGGGCAACACCTTGAGCAGCGCCATCTTGGTCTGAAGCGACACCTGGTCCGAGGACAGGATGTTCGCCGCCTCGTTGACTGCGCGCTGGCCCGCCGCCTCGACTTCGAAGCGCACGCGATCGGCCTCGGCGCGCAGCTTGGCGGCCTCGGCCTCGCCCTCGGCGGCGAGGCGCGCGGCCTCGGCGCGGTCGGCGGCGGCGGACTTCTCGGCCTCGGCCTGGACCTTGATCCCGATCGCCGCGCGCTCGGCTTCGCGGGCGGCATCGATCAGTTCGATGCGCTTCTGGCGCTCGGCGACCTCGGCCTCGCGCGCAGTGCCGACGCGTTCCTCGGCGACCACCGCCTCGGCGCGCGCCTCGTCGGCCTTGGCCTTGGCCTGGCTTTCCTCGCGACTCTTGTTCTGGACGGCGATCTGCTGTTCCTGCCGGGCGAGCTCAAGCGCCTGGGTCTGCGCGATCTTCGCCTCCTGCACCGCGCGATCGGCTTCGATCTGCTGCGCGTCGACCAGCTTCTTGGCCTCGATCCGCGCCTGATCGGCTTCCTGCTGCCGGAGCGACTGCTCGCGCGCGACTTCGGCGGCCTGCGCGGCGCGGCGCATCTCGACCTCACGCTCCTGCTCCAATCGGGCGAACTCGGTGTCGCGGCCGATCAGGAAGGACTGGCGCTGCGCCTCGAGATTCTTGGTCTCAATCTGGACGCGGGTGTCCTGCTCGATGTCGTTGCGCGCCTTCTTGCGCAGCTCGATCTGCTCGGTGAGCTTGGTAAGACCCTCGGCGTCGAACGCATTGTTGGCGTTGAAATGCTCGATCGAAGTCTGGTCGAGACCGGTCAGCGAGACCGATTCGAGCTCGAGCCCGTTCATCGCCAGATCGACCGACGAGACCTGCTGCACCTTCTGGACGAATTCGGCGCGCTGCTCGTGGAGCTGCGCCATCGTCATCCCCGCCGCGACCGAGCGCAGCGCGTCGACGAACTTGCCTTCGACCAGCTCTTTGAGCGCGTCCGGATGCATCGTGCGCATGCCAAGCGTCTGCGCGGCGGTGGCGATGGCCTGCGCATCGGGCTTCACGCGGACGTAGAATTCGGCCTTCACGTCGATGCGCAGCCGATCGAGCGTGATCAGCGCGTCCGAATTCTTGCGCTCGACCGCGAGCCGCACCGTGTTCATGTTGACCGGCATCGTCTCGTGGAACACCGGCAGCACCAACGCGCCACCGTTGATCACCACTTTCTCGCCGCCGAAGCCGGTGCGGACGAAGCCGATCTCCTTCGAGGCGCGCTTGTAGAGCCGCGCGAGGATCAGCCCGAGGATCAGCAGCGCGGCAAGCGCGACGCCGGCATAGATGAAATAGGGAAGCATCGAAGTCGCTTCCTGGGGGACGAGATCGTTCATCGTTTCAACTTTCGAGGCTCGGCAGGCGGAAATCGCCGCGGGAGATGGCACGGAACAGATCGCCCTCGCGGCGGACGAGCAGCACGCGCTCGCCCTCCTCGAAGACCTGTCCGCTACGGTCGGGCTCGACCATGACGTAATGGGCCTGGCCGTGATGGTCCTCGGCGCGGGCACGCGCGGGCGAGCCGAGCGTGGCGCGCCCGGTGACCACCTGCGCGGTGGTGCCGATCAGCACTTCGAGCGGCACGGCGGTGGTGTGATCGCGCGGCAGGATGCGGGCGAGGCCGCGTGCCGCGAAACCGGTGATCGGGAGCGATGCGACGGCCACGGCGGGAACGGCGATCCACGCGTCGAGCGGCGCGCCGGCCCAGTCCGAGACCGCCTGCTGGAGGATCAGCCCGGCGACGCCGAAGATCGCCAGGAAGACGACGAGGAGCATCAGCAGCGGCAGCCGTCCCACGCCCAGCCAGCTCAGCAGATCGGCGTCGGCGTGGATATCCGCATGCACATCGCCGCCCGCGAAATGGCCGAGGCCGACCAGCTGCACCAGACCGATGAGCAACATCAGGACTATCGCCGTGACGAAGGCGACATTCTCCGATGCCGCAAGAAACGAAAGCACTTCCCCACTCCCCCGAATCGAGCGCAAGTCTAAGGCTGCATCCAACTTTGCTCTAGCGAAATCGGCCGGCGATCATGGGTATCGAACCGGGAGGCCGGCGGCTTCTTTCACGACCGCGCGGCACGTTCAGATGATCCCGAGTTCCTCGCGCCGGCGCACGATCGCGCGGTGATAGAGCCAGCCGTAGAGCGCCACCGCGGCGACGTAGAGCCAGCCCCAGGCATGCGCCCAGAAGGGGAAGAAGAAGCCCTGCCGCAGGTCGCGCCCGACTTCCTTCATCAGCATCTCGTGTCCCGCATCGATCAGCGGCGTCTCGACCAGTTCCCAGCGGTTGTTCGAATAGAGCACGAAGCCATATTCGGTGTACCAGGCGAAGGGCATGCCGAGAAAAGTCCATTCGCGCACCGAATAGCCGTAGCGCGGCCGCTCATAGTCGATCCCGATCTGGGCGGGCGGCACGCGGCCGGCGAGCACGAGAAACCGGTAGAGCTTCTGCGCCTTGGTGGGCTCGCGCGGGACATGGACGCCATATCCGCGGACGATGCGCTCGAGGTCGGAGAGGATCTCGCCCTGCCCCTCGGGAAGGGCGGCTATGTCGGCGACGGCGCGGTGCTGGTCGCTCAACACCCAATCGCGGTTCGACATCAGCAGGATGACGGCGAGCAAGACGATGAGCGCGCCCCCGAAGACGTTTCGCAGCATTCTTCCCCCCGGAATTTTGCCGCAGCTTAACAAATTATTGCCGGCGCGCCAGCCGGTGCCCGCGCCCTCCTATAAGACTCCGCAGGAGCGGCCCATGACAGTGCAAGATCTCTACGAAGAACATCGTGAACTTTTCAGGATCGGCGAGAAGCTGATCGAGGTCGCGGCTTTCGACCCGCCGCATATGCCGGAACTGATCGCCGTGCGGCGCGAGATGGCGCAGGCGGTTGCTCGCCACCTCGGCAACGAGGCGCGGCTGGCGCTGGCGCCGCTCAGCGCGAGTACCGATCCCTATGACCGCGCCCTCGCCCGGCGCTACACCAGCGACCTGCTGTCGATGCGGCAATCGGGCATCGCGCATATGGGGCAATGGACGATGGAGGCGATCGCCGCCGATCCGCGCGAATATCGCCTCGCGGTGCGCGCCCAGATCCGCATGATGGCGGTCCGCCGCGAATGGGAGGAAAGCGAGTTCCTGCCGGCGGCGGAACGGCTCGCGGCCGGGCAGCCGATGCTGCGCAAGGCGGGGTGAAGCCCAGCAGCGTTCCTCTCCCATAGGGAGAGGGTTGCGCAGACTTAGTCTCTGCGAAGCAGAGGCTTAGTCGGAGCTGGGTGAGGGGTTTCGACCTCTCGATAGTCCGGGAACCCCTTACCAAGCTACGCTAGGCAGCAAGCTGCCAAGCTTCGCTACCTCTCCCAAAGGGAGAGGAAAAAACCTTGGCCTGCCCTATTCCACCGTCAGCACGATCTTGCCGATATGCTCGCCCGATTCCATCCGGCGGTGGGCGTCGGCGGCCCGGGCCAGCGGGAAGGTCGAATCGATCACCGGCTTCAATCGCCCCTGCTCGACATGCGGCCAGACCGCGCGCGAGAGCTCGTCGGCCACCAGGCTCTTGAAGGTCGCGTCGCGCGCGCGCAGCGTCGATCCGGTGAGGACGAGCCGCTTGCGCATCACCTGCCAGAGCGGAATCGTCGCCTCCATGCCGCGCTGGACCGCGATCGAGACGTGGCGTCCCTCCTCGGCGAGGCATTCGAGGTTGCGCGGGACATAGTCGCCGCCGATCATGTCGAGCACGATGTCGACGCCGCGGCCGCCGGTGATATGCTTCACCCGCTCGACGAAATCCTCGGTCCGGTAGTTGATCGCATCGGCGGCGCCGGCCGCGCGCGCGGCTTCGCATTTGGCGTCGGATCCCGCGGTGACCAGCACGGTCAGGCGGAACAGCCGGGCGAGCGCGATCGCCATCATGCCGATGCCGCTGGTGCCGCCATGGACGAGCAGCCAGTCGCCGTCGGCGGCGTAGGCGCGCTCGAACACGTTGGTCCAGACGGTGAAGAGCGCCTCGGGCATCGCCGCCGCCTCGACCATCGTCAGCGCGGGCGGCACCGGCAGGCACTGGCCGACGGGCGCGACGACATAGTCGGCATAGGCGCCGCCGCTGACCAATGCGCAGACCTGCTGGCCGATCAGCTCGGGCGCGACTTCGGCACCGACAGCGACGATCGTGCCCGCGGCCTCCAGCCCGAGGATCGACGGCGCGCCGGGCGGCGGCGGATACAGTCCCATCCGCTGCATCACCTCGGGCCGGTTGATCCCCGCGGCCGCGACCTTGATCAGCACCTCGCCCTCGCCGGGCTTCGGCACGGGGCGTTGGACGGGGACGAGAACTTCCGGACCGCCGGGTTTTTCGGGATCGATGGCGCGCATCGTTTCGGGGACGATCATCCGTTTGTCGCTTTTCGCCCTCAGGAGAATTCCTGCGTCTTATTGACATCGCCCATGGCGCGGTCAACGTTCCCCCTTATGGACGCCGACGAAAATCTGCCGCGTCGCAAGGACGACCTCGCGGTCCAGCTGGGCAAGCAGGATCTCGCCCCGCTCTCGGTCGACGAGCTGAACGAACGCATCGCGCTGCTGGAAAGCGAAATTGCGCGGTGCAGAAGCAAAATTCAACACGCCGTTAACCACCGCGCAAGCGCGGACGCTCTATTTAAGAGATGAGCGTGACGTGCACCGGAGATGGGGCGACACGCCAGAAACTCCGGTGCGGGGCCGCTGCGCTTGATGCGGGGCCTGCCGATCCCGACATTGTCGGAAACGGGCCATGTATCCTTTCGGGCCCACTGGAGTTGTATCCGAATGCCTAGTTTCGCCTCCGCCCTCGAATCGACCCTGCACAAGGCACTGGAGGCCGCGTCCTCCCGCCGCCACGAATATGCGACGCTCGAGCATCTGCTGCTGGCGCTCGTCGACGACGAGCATGCCTCGAAGGTGATGAGCGCGTGCGGCGTCGAGCTGGGGGACCTGCGCAACACCGTCGCGCACTATCTCGACACCGAGCTCGAGGCACTCAAGGTCGAGAACTCGACCGATCCTTCGCCGACCAGCGGCTTCCAGCGCGTCGTCCAGCGCGCGATCCTCCACGTCCAGTCCTCGGGCCGCGACGAAGTGACCGGCGCCAACGTGCTCGTCGCTTTGTTCAGCGAGCGCGAGAGCTATGCGGTCTATTTCCTGCAGCAGCAGGACATGAGCCGGCTCGACGCGGTGAGCTTCATCAGCCACGGCGTCGGCAAGGGCGCGACCACGAGCGAGGCGACCACGCCCAAGGGCACCGAGGAGGAGAAGGCGGCCAAGTCCGAGACCAAGTCGGGCAAGGGCGAGAGCGCGCTCAAGCAGTTCACCGTCGACCTCAACGAGAAGGCCAAGGCCGGCAAGGTCGATCCGCTGATCGGCCGCGCGGCCGAGGTCGACCGCACCGTCCAGATCCTCTGCCGCCGTTCGAAGAACAACCCGCTCTATGTGGGCGATCCCGGCGTGGGCAAGACCGCGATCGCCGAGGGGCTCGCGCGCAAGATCGTCGAGGGCAACGTCCCCGACGTGCTCAAGGAAGCCGTGATCTACTCGCTCGACATGGGCGCGCTGCTCGCCGGCACGCGCTATCGCGGCGATTTCGAGGAGCGGCTCAAGCAGGTCGTGGGCGAGCTCGAGAAGCTTCCCCACGCGGTGCTCTTCATCGACGAGATCCACACGGTGATCGGCGCGGGCGCGACCTCGGGCGGCGCGATGGACGCGTCGAACCTGCTCAAGCCGGCGTTGTCGGGCGGCTCGATCCGTTGCATCGGCTCGACCACCTACAAGGAATTCCGCAACCACTTCGAGAAGGACCGGGCCTTGCTCCGGCGCTTCCAGAAGATCGACGTCAACGAGCCGACGATCGAGGATACGGTCAAGATCCTCGCGGGGCTGCGCTCGGCGTTCGAGCAGCACCATTCGGTGAAGTACACGCCCGACGCGATCAAGTCGGCGGTCGAGCTCAGCGCGCGCTACATCAACGACCGCAAGCTGCCCGACAAGGCGATCGACGTGATCGACGAGGTGGGCGCGATGCAGATGCTGGTGGCGCCGTCCAAGCGCAAGAAGGTGATCACGCCCAAGGAGATCGAGCAGGTCATCGCGACGATGGCGCGCATCCCCGCCAAGTCGGTCTCGTCCGACGACACGCGCGTGCTCGCCAATCTCGAGACCGATCTGAAGCGCGTGGTGTTCGGCCAGGACAAGGCGATCGAGGTGCTGAGCTCGGCGATCAAGCTCAGCCGCGCGGGCCTTCGCGACCCCGACAAGCCGATCGGCAATTATCTGTTCTCGGGCCCGACCGGCGTCGGCAAGACGGAGGTGGCGAAGCAGCTCGCCGAGCTGCTCGGCATCCCGCTCCAGCGCTTCGACATGTCCGAATATATGGAGCGCCACTCGGTGAGCCGCCTGATCGGCGCGCCTCCGGGCTATGTCGGCTATGATCAGGGCGGCCTGCTTACCGACGCGGTCGACCAGCAGCCGCATTCGGTGCTGCTGCTCGACGAGATCGAGAAGGCGCATCCGGACCTGTTCAACATCCTGTTACAGGTGATGGACAACGGCAAGCTCACCGACCACCACGGCAAGACGGTCGATTTCAGGAACACCATCCTGATCATGACCACCAACGCCGGCGCGTCGGACATGGCCAAGGAGAGCGTCGGCTTCGGCAACATCAGCCGCGAGGACGTGCAGGAAGAGGCGGTGAAGAACCTGTTCACCCCCGAATTCCGCAACCGCCTCGATGCGATCGTGCCGTTCGGCTATCTGCCGCCGGAGATCGTCGCGCGGGTGGTGGACAAGTTCATCCTCCAGCTCGAGCTCCAGCTGGCGGATCGCGGCGTCCACATCCAGCTCGACGACGAGGCCAAGACCTGGCTCACCGATCGCGGCTACGACAAGCTCTATGGCGCGCGTCCGATGGGCCGCCTGATCCAGGAGAAGATCAAGCAGCCGCTCGCCGAGGAATTGCTGTTCGGCAAGCTCGTCCATGGCGGCGAAGTCAACGTCAAGCTCAAGGACGGCGCGCTCGTCTTCGAGACCATCCCCGCCGCGCCCAAGCCCAAAAAGGGCGGCGGCAAGAAAGCGGAGAAGGTCGAAGCGAAGTAAGCTTCGACGCAGGAACGAAGCGACGGGCTCGGGGGCGACTCCGGGCCCGTTTCCTTTTGCCTGTACTCGTCGCGACAACCGGGACCGTCGTCGCAGGTCCGGTTCACCGCGCGCCCTGTCCGGCGCTCAGGCTCGACCGTCCCGGAACAGGAACGGCAAGTGTGCAAAGACAGGACCGAACAGGATTCTCATGGCTTGATCCCCGCGCCCAGCTGGATCATAACGGTGCCACAACGCGCCATAAGCCCCCCGGGTCGCACCGGTTCAAGACGCCCCTTTGTCCCATCGTTGGACATAACTGGCGCGCATGGGCCGGTGTATTGTTTTCATAGAGCAGTTTTGTTGCGCTGGCGTAAGGGCCCGCGCTTTCGGGCAGGGAGTCGCCCGCGGGGAGGTTTCGAAATGAACAGGGTGAGGAAGCGGCTGCTCGTCGCGGGAACGACGCTGGGCGCGCTGACGGCAGGGAGCGCGGTGATCGCGCAGAGCGGCGATGCCGCCCCCGAGGCGCGCTACGTGATGGACGCCGGCACGATCGCCGGCATGATGGGCCAGGGCGACAATCACGAGCTGACGCTGCGCCTGGGCTCGCGGCTCGCGCCCACCGGCGCGCCCAAGGCCGATCACTTCATGCCCGCGGGGGCGAAGCTCGGCACCTCGGTGCCGCTCGAGACGCCGACGCGGGCCACCGGTGAGCTGCCGGCAAATTTCCAGCAGCCCAAGGGCCGGCTGCTGCTCTACTGGGGCTGCGGCGCCAAGGCGGGCCCCGGCCAGCCGGTGGTGATCGACTATTCCAAGATGGCCAAGGGCCAAGTGCCCGCCGGATTGTTCTCGGCCAAGGTGCCTGCCGATCTCGGGCCGACGCTCGCCAACAGCCGCAGCTTCGGCCAATGGCCCAACAGCCTGAAGAGCAAGAGCATCAGCGCGCAATCCTCGCTGCTCGGCCAGCATCGGATCGCGGGCACCTACAGCCCCGAGATCGCCTTCGGCCTGAACCAGGACTTCATGGACGGGCTGCGCGTACGTTCGAACGCCAATCCTGACGGCTCGACCGGCATCAGCTGGCAGGGGCTCGGCAACGCCACCGGCTATCACGCCTGGGTGATGGGCGGGAAGGACATGGGCAAGGACGGCGGCGACATGGTGTGGTGGAGCTCGTCCGCCACGCAGGAGTTCGGCGGCGGGCTGTGGAGCTGGCTCTCGCCTTCCACCGTCACGCGGCTGATCGGCCAGAAGATCGTGATGCCGCCCGCGCAGACCAGCTGCACCGTTCCCGCCGAGGTCAAGAAGGCCGCAGGCGAGATGATGATGGGCTTCCTCTACGCCTACGGCCCCGAGGCGAACTTCGCCTTCCCCGAGCGGCCCAAGGATCCGAAGATCGCGTGGAAGCCCAAATGGACCGCCAAGGTCCGCTATCGCTCGATGGCGACCTTCATGCCCGGAATGCCGAGCATGTCCGACATGCTGAGCGGTCGCGGGCAGGACGAGGACGGCGACCAGCAACAGCCGGAAGCGCCGAAGAAGTGCAAGCCCAAGGGACTGGGCGGCTTGCTCAAGAGGGCGGCCGGCGCCGGCTGCTGACGCAGAAATTCTTCCCGGAGCGGGCGTCCCGGGAAGGATGCGGTACGCCGATTGTCCCTCTTTGCCGCTTCTCGTCGTGAGTGTTAGAGGGGCGGCGTGGACAAGATAGTGCAATCCGCGGAGCGGCTGATGCCGCAATCGACAGCCCGCCCCGGCATATTCACGCGCCCTTTCTTCGAAGACAAGAGCCGCGCCTTCTGGGTACTCCAGGCGGCGGGGTGGAGCGGCTATCTGCTGCTGCGCATGGTGTCCTCGATCTCGAACGCGGGACTGTCTGTCGAAGGGCTGATCAAGAACATCATCGAGGCGATCGTCGGCTATTGCCTGACGCTGCTGCTCTCGACGCTTTACAGCTATTATCGCCGCCTGCCGCGGATCACGGGCATCCTGCTGACTCTCGCCACCTTGGGGATCGCGACCCTGGTCTATGCGGTGCTGGAGGCCTTCACCTTCTCGTTCACCGCGGCGGAGCCCGGCGTGACGGTCGGCCGCGTGCTCGGCTACATCTTCCTCAACTTCACCGTGCTCGCAGGCTGGTCGGCGCTCTATTTCGGGATCAACTTCTACCTGATCGTCGAGCAGCAGATCGATCAGATGCAGCTGCTCGAGAACCAGGCCTCCTCAGCGCAGCTGGCGATGCTCCGCTACCAACTCAACCCGCACTTCCTGTTCAACACGCTCAACTCGATCTCGACGCTCGTGCTCTTGAAGCAGACCGAACGCGCGAACGTGATGCTCAGCCGCCTCTCCTCCTTCCTGCGCTATACGCTCGCCAACGAGCCCACCGCGCACGTCACGCTCAGCCAGGAGGTCGAGACGCTGAAGCTCTATCTCGAGATCGAGAAGATGCGCTTCGACGAGCGGCTGCGCACCCATTTCGACATCGATCCGCGCGTCGCCAATGCCCGGCTGCCGTCGCTGCTCCTCCAGCCGCTCGTCGAGAATGCGATCAAATATGCCGTCACGCCGCAGGAGGAGGGCGCCGATATCACCGTCACGGCTCGGCTCACCGGAGAACGAGTGCAGATCGCCGTATCCGACACCGGCCCAGGATTGATCGAAAGCAAGCCCCGGCCGACTCTCTCAACCGGCGTGGGGCTCGCCAATATCCGGGAACGTTTGGCGCAAGCCTTCGGTCCTGACCATCGTTTCGAGACACGAACGAAACCCGGGGAAGGTTTCAGCGTTGATATTGAAATCCCGTTCCAGCTCGAGGAACCGAACCGAGAGGCCGCATGACCATCCGCACCATCCTCGTTGATGACGAACCCCTGGCGATCCAGGGGCTCGAGCTCCGATTGCAGGAGCATGAGGATGTCGAAATCATCGACAAATGCTCCAACGGCCGCGAGGCCATCCGCGCGATCAAGACCCACAAACCCGACCTCGTCTTCCTCGACATCCAGATGCCCGGCTTCGACGGCTTCTCGGTCGTCCAGGGCCTGATGGAAGTCGAACCCCCGCTCTTCGTTTTCGTGACCGCTTATTCCGACCACGCCATCCGCGCCTTCGAGGCGCAGGCGATGGACTATCTGATGAAGCCGGTGGAGCCCTCGCGGCTCGCCGACACGCTCGATCGCGTCCGCCAGCGGCTGACCGAGAAGCGCGGGGTCGAGGAAGTCGAGAAGCTGAAGGAAGTGCTCGCCGAAGTGGCCCCCGAGGCCGCCGACGAGATGGCGACGTCCGACAGCACCGAATTGGCCGCGAACCGCTTCGAGAAGCTGATCAACATCAAGGATCGCGGCCAGATCTTCCGCGTCGACGTCGACACGATCGAACGGATCGACGCGGCCGGCGATTACATGTGCATCTATACCGGCGACAACACGCTGATCCTGCGCGAGACGATGAAGGACCTCGAGAAAAGGCTCGATCCGCGGCGCTTCCAGCGCGTGCACCGCTCGACGATCGTCAATCTCGACCTCGTCCGCCAGGTCAAGCCGCACACCAATGGCGAATGCTTCCTCGTGCTCGACTCGGGCGCATCGGTGAAGGTCAGCCGCTCCTATCGCGACGTGGTCGCGCGCTTCGTGCACTGACGCGGGAAGTCCCGCAAACGTCCGGTGCGCTCGCGGGCCGGACGACAGGGTAGGAAACCAGGCCGCGTCCGCCTTCGGAGGAGGTGCGATGCGGTCTGTCTGGACGATCCTTGTGGCGCTGTCGCTGGCGCTTCCCCCCGCCCCGGCCCTCGCCCAATCCGCGGGGACGCTGGATTCGGCCGACCCGGTCGTCGTCGCGCCGGAGGGCATGCAGGCCTGGCGGGTCCGTTACTGGACGACGAGTGACCGCGGGGCGTCGATCCGGGTCACCGGGATGGTCATCGCCCCGCGCGGTTCGCGCCCGACGACTACGCGGCCCGTGTTGGCCTGGGCGCATGGCACCTGGGGCGTGGTCGAGCGGTGCGCGCCGTCGCTGAACCGGCAGTTCTTCACCGGCACTCCCGGCCTGAACGAGGCGATCCGCCGCGGCTATACCGTCGTCGCGCCCGATTATCCCGGGCTCGGCAGCCCCATGCCGCATCCTTATCTGGCCGGCGTCGCCACCGCGCATTCGGTGCTCGACGCAGTGCGGTCCGCCCGGGCGATTCGCGGTGCCGCCGCCGGGGGCAGATTCGCTGTCTGGGGCGAATCGCAGGGCGGACATGCCGCGCTCTGGACCGGCCAGCTCGCCCGCGCCTACGCGCCCGAGCTCCGGCTCGTCGGGGTCGCCGCCGCGGCGCCGCCGACCGACCTCGTCGAGAACCTGACCGCCGGCAGCAACCCGACCGTCCGCGCCTTCCTGACCGCCTTCGTCGCCTATAGCTGGTCGCGCCATTTCGGGGCGCCGCTCTCGACGCTCGGCAATCGCACGACCCAGAGGGTTATCACGCGCCTCGCGCGGAACAATTGCCTGGAGCCCGGCATGAAGCTCCGCATCGCCACCCTCGTGGGCACGCTCTCGCTGCGAAGCGCGCTGCGGAACGTCGATCTCGGCCGCATCGAGCCCTGGGCGCGGCTCGCACGCGAGAACAGCCCCGAGGCCAGGCCCCATGGCGTGCCGCTGCTGATCGCGCAGAACCCCGCGGACACGATCGTCGGCCCCGAGGTCACCCTCGCCTTCGCGCGCCGGATGTGCGGTAACGGCGCCCAGCTGCGCTATTTGGCCATCACCGGCAAGGGGCATGACACCAGCGGCGCGGACTCGGCCGACGCCACGCTCGACTGGATCGACGCGCGCTTCGCCGGAGCCCAGGCGCCGAGCGACTGCGGCAGGATCTGAGAAGGCGTTGACCGCAAGGAACGGATTGCGCCCCGCAACGGGGTGAACTAGAACATTTAGCGAACGAAATGGGAGTTCCGTAATGTCGAAGTTCGAGTCCTTCGCGGCACTGCACCTACCCGGCAAGCCGCTCGTCCTGTTCAACGTGTGGGATGCTGGATCGGCCAAGGTGGCCGAGCGCGCCGGAGCCAAGGCAGTCGCGACGGGCAGCGCCTCGGTCGCCACCGCGCACGGCGTCGACGATGCCGAGGGCCTGCCCATCGCGCTGGCGCTCGCCAATGCGGAACGCATCGTGCAGGTGGTCGACCTGCCGGTGACGATCGATTTCGAGGGCGGCTACGCGGTCGAGGAAGAGCCGCTCGCGCGCAACATGGCGGCGCTGGCCGCCACCGGGGCGATCGGGTGCAACTTCGAGGACCAGGTGGTGGGCGGCGAAGGGATGCACGCGATTCCCGTGCAGGCCGGACGGATCGCCGCCGCCCGGCGCGGCGCAGGGGCGGACTTCTTCCTCAACGCGCGGACCGACATCTTCCTCCAGGCCAGGCCCGACACGCACGACGCGACCAAGGCCGATGCCGCGATCGAGCGCGCGCATGCCTATGCCGAGGCGGGGGCGAGCGGCTTCTTCGTGCCGGGCCTCGCCGATCTCGCACTGCTCGCGCGCGTCTGCGCCGCCTCGCCACTGCCGGTGAACTTCATGGCCTTCCCCGGCGCGCCTTCGGCCAAGGCGGTAGCCGAAGCCGGTGTCGCGCGGATCAGCCACGGCCCCTTCCCACATCTGCTGGCGCTCAAGGCGTTCGAGGACGCGGCACGCGCGGCGTTCGCGGAATGACCAACCCGCCGGAGCCATGAATTCCTTTCATGGCTCCGGCGAGATTTGATCCTTTGCGCATCGCCCTTCCCCGGCGGCATCAAGCATGCCGAAGGGAGATCAAACATGGACAGACGCAGATTTCTTTGGGCCAGCGGCTGCGCGGTCGCGGCGGCTTCGGCGGCGCCGGCAATCGGCAGGGCAGTAGCACCTGCCCGCTTCGGGCTCGAATTCCGTAAGGCGGTGCTCGCGGTGGAGCAGGCGAGCGGCGGACGGCTTGGCCTCGCGGTGACCGACACGGCGAGCGGCGAGCGCTTCGGCCATCGCGCGGACGAGCGCTTCCCGATGTGCAGCACCTTCAAGTTCGCGCTCGCCGCCGCGATCCTCAAGCAGGTCGAGCAGAAGCGTGAGCGCCTCGACCGGCGCGTGCCGGTGACGGCGGGCGACATGGTCAGCAACTCGCCCTTCTGCGAGAAGCGCGTCGGCGGCACCGCCAGCGTCGGCGAACTCTGCCACGCGACGATCACCGTCAGCGACAATGCCTCCGCCAACCTACTGCTCCGCACGATCGGCGGCCCCGCGGGCTTCACTCGCCGACTGCGCGCGTTCGGCGATCCGGTGACGCGACTCGATCGCTGGGAGACGATCATGAGCGAGGCGACCCCCAGCGATGTGCGCGACACCACTTCGCCGCGGGCGATGGCGGACCTGACCCGGCAGCTGGTGCTCGGCCGCGCCTTGGCGCCCGCGAGCCGCGCGCAGCTGACCGCGTGGATGAAGGACACCCGCACCAGCGCCACCAGCCTGCGCTCGGGGCTGCCCGCGACATGGGCCGTGGCCGACAAGACCGGCTCAGGCGGATACGGCACCGACAATTGGGTAGGCGTCCTCTGGCCGCAGGGCCGCGCGCCGCTGATCGTGGCGAGCTACATCACCGGCAGCACTTTGCCCTTCGAGCAGCGCCGCCCGCTGCATGCGCGGATCGGGCGGGTGATCGCCGGGGTGATAGGGTGACGGTAACTCCCCTCCCTGCTTGCAGGGAGGGGCCGGGGGTGGGTGCGCGCGTCTGCGCGCCCAAAAGACTCATCTACCGGTTCGATAATAAGCGACGGCCGAGGCATCGAGCCTCGCCCGCCGCTAAACCCACCCCTGACCCCTCCCTTTCAGGGAGGGGAAAGTAAGTCACTCAGCCCTCGGCGTCTTCCGCCGGGGCCTCTCCCTCGGCTGGCCGCTCGAACCAAGCCTCCACCGGGCCGACCAGCTTGATCGTCAGCGGCTGGCCCTTGCGGTCCATCTTCTTGCCGAGCGCGACGCGAATCCAGCCCTCGGAGATGCTGTACTCCTCGACGTCATGGCGCTCGGCGCCCTTGAAGCGGATGCCGATGCCGCGCTCCAGCAGTTCGCGCTGGAAATAGGGGCTCTTCGGATTGACCGACAGGCGGTCGGGAGGCGTATCACTCATGGGCCGGCCCTTTGCCGCTATTGCGCGACGCTTTCAAGATAACGGTGGATCGCCGAGACCACCACCGAGCCCTCCCCCACCCCGGAGGCGACACGCTTGACCGATCCCGAGCGCACGTCGCCCACCGCGAAGATGCCGTGCGCGGAGGAGCAGAAGAAGGTCTCGCCCGAACCGGTGGTGACGAAGCCCGCGGCGTCGAGATCGATACAGCCGTCGAGCCAATCGGTATTGGGTTGCGCGCCGATCATCACGAACAGCGCGCCGACCTCGTGCCGTTCGGTCGCGCCGCTGCGCCCATTGGTCCAGTTGAGCGCGCGCAGATGCTTGTCGCCCTCCAGCGCGGTCACTTCGGTGAACGGGTGGAGCGTGATCCGGTCCGAGGCCTCGATCCGCTCGATCAGATAGCGCGACATCGTCGCCGCCAGCCCGGGCCCACGCACCAGCATATGGACATGCCCCGCGGTGCGCGAGAGGTAGATCGCCGCCTGCCCCGCCGAATTGCCGCCGCCGACCACCACTGCGGTCTGGCTGGCGCAGAGCCCCGCCTCCATCGCGGTGGCGGCATAATAGATGCCGTTGCCCTCGAGCTCGGCGTAGAGCGGCAGATCGAGCTTGCGGTAGCGCGCGCCGGTCGCGACCACCACCGCCTGCGCCTTGAGCGTCGCGCCGTCGTCGAGCCGGATCGTATAGGGTCGCGCATCGCAATCGATCCCCACGGCGCTGCGCGAGACGAGCAACCGCGCGCCGAACTTCTGCGCCTGGACCTGCGCGCGGCCCGCCAGCGCCTGCCCCGAGATGCCGGTGGGGAAGCCGAGATAATTCTCGATCTTCGAACTCGTCCCCGCCTGGCCGCCGGGAGCGATCGATTCGATCACGATCGTGTCGAGCCCCTCGGACGCCGCATAGACCGCCGCGGCCAGCCCGGCCGGCCCGGCGCCGACCACCGCGACGTCATGGACATGATCGGGATCGACCGCCGAGGCGAGCCCGAGCGCGTCGGCGAGCTGCGCGTTGCTGGGATTGCGCAGCGCCCGCCCCTCGGCGACCACGACCGGCAGATCGGCCTCGGTCAGCGCGAAGCATTCGAGGAAGCTCCTGGCATCGCAGTCGCGCTCGGTATCGACGCGGCGGTGCGGCAGTGCGTTGCGCGACAGGAAGGTCTCGATCCGCGCAGTGTCCGCCGCGTGCGCGGGCCCGACCAGCGCCACCCCCGCGGTGCCGTGGCGCAGCATGCCGACGCGGCGCAGGATGAAGGCGCGCATGATGATCTCGCCGATATCGGGCTCGGCCGCCATCATCCGCCGGAACTCGGCGCGCCCCACGCGCACCACCCGCGTCTCGCCCTTCGCACGCGCGCTCACCAGGATCGTGCGATCGTTGAACAGGTCGAGCTCGCCGGTGAACTGGCGGGGCACATGGAGATGGATGGGGCTCTCGCGGCCGTCCACGTCGGTGTCGACGATCTCGATCGCGCCGCCGAGGCACAAGAAGAAATCGACGCTGCGATCGCCGCGGCGGAACAGCGACGCGCCGTCCGCGAACGCCTCCTCGGCGCCGAACGCGGCGACGCGCGCGGCCATCTCGTCCGACAGCGAGGGGAAGGTCTGCGCCTCGCGCAGATACGGATCGGTCGGATCCAGTCGTTGCGGCGGCGAATCGTGTCCCATGGCCGCCAGTCTAGCGCGAAGACCGCACATGCGAAGAGCGGCGCGGACTCGGGCCCGCGCCGCTCCCTCCAGCTTCCTCGCTTCAGCGACAATAACGCACGCGCACCGGCCGATCGAGATAGGGATCCCAGACGCGGCGCGTATAGCACCGGTCCCAGCCGCGATGGCGGCGATAATAGTCGCGGTAATAATAGCCGTCGGTCGGGTAATAGCCCCGCTCGCGATAATAATGGCGATCGTAATCGTAGCGACGGTCGTAGTCGTAGCGCCGGTCGTTGCCGCTCGCGAGCGCCGCGCCGATGGCGAGGCCGGCGATGCCCGCGACGATCGCGGTGCCGGTGTCGTCATGGTGGCGATAACGGCGATAGCGCTGCGCCTCCGCGGTCGGCGCGACCGCGACCAGGACGCTGGCGCCGAGAACCGTGCCGAGCACGGCCTTCTGGACGAGATTGGCCATGATGTTCCTCCTCTCAGTTCGGGCGCCGGTGCGTTCGACGGACAGGAGTCGCGGCGCTGAGCTTGAACATTTAACGCCAGGCGCCTGAACCGGTTCGGAATCGGGTGTTCAGCCATGGTTTAGGCCGCAAGGGTCTGTACTCGGCATCCACAATGGCCGTGACGGAGCGGATTTTGGCGCACAGGGAGGAATGAGGAGGGAGCGATGGGGTGCCATCGAGACCGACGAATGACGCTGCTGTGCGCCAAAATCCGCCCGCCGCTTCGCGGTCGCCCGGAGACGCACGCTGGACTGCGTCAGCCCGCTTGCCCGGGCTACCAGCCCGCGCCGCGCGAGCTTCCTTGCCAGCGCACGTCTCCGGGCGATCACGGCCATTGCGGGCGCTGGGCTCGGGCCCTAAGCGTTGGGAAGCGCTCATGACCCGCAAGATCCTCATCGTCGAAGACGACGCCGCGACCGCCGGCTATGTGGCCAAGGGGCTGCAGGAGGCGGGCTTTGCGGTCGAGACCTGCGGCGACGGCCGCGACGGGCTGTTCCTCGCTTCGGAGGGCATCTTCGACCTGCTGATCGCCGATCGGATGCTGCCCGGGCTGGACGGCCTCGCCATGCTCAACGCGCTGCGGGCGGCCGGCATCCGCGCACCCGCGCTGATCCTCTCCGCGCTCGGCACCGTGGACGATCGCGTGAAGGGCCTCCATGCCGGCGCCGACGACTATCTCACCAAGCCCTTCGCCTTCGCCGAACTGCTCGCGCGGGTGGAGGCGCTCCTACGCCGCGCCGACGGATCGGGCGCCGAGCCGCAGGTCACGCGGCTGACCGTGGGCGACCTCGAGATCGACCTGCTCGCGCGCAGCGTCAGCCGGCAGGGTCGCGCCATCCCGCTCGGCGCCCGCGAGTTCAACCTGCTCGAATTCCTCGCGCGCCATGCCGGGCAGGTCGTCACCCGCACGATGATGCTCGAGAAGATCTGGAACTATCATTTCGATCCCGGCTCGAACGTGGTCGACGTCCATATCGGGCGGCTGCGGCGCAAGCTGGAGGAGGGGTTCGAGGCGCCGATCCTCCACACCGTGCGCGGCGCCGGCTACCGCCTCTCGCTCGAAAGCTGATGCGGATATCGATCACCGCGCGGCTCGCGTTGCTCGCGGTCCTGTTGTCGCTCGTCACCAGCCTCGCGCTCGCCGGGCTGATCTGGCAGCAGACGCATGACGACGCGATCGAGGTATTGCGCCGCGACACCGGCGAGCAGAGCGACGCGCTGGCCGCGATTTACCGTTCGGGCGGCGTCACGGCGCTCGCCCAGGCGATCTCCGACGCGCAGGAGGACGATGATTCGCTCGTCGCGGCGCTGGTCGACGGCAAGGGCGTACGCCGCCTCGGCGTCGGCCCCGACAAGCTCGCCTTTCCCCCGGCCGCCGAGAGCTTCCGGATCGCGCGGATCGGCGCGGCCGGGGATTGGGCGCGCGAGGAGGCGGGAGTCGCGATCCGGCCGCTGGGGCGCGACTGGCTCGTCAGCGGGCGCCTGCTCGACGATTGGGAGCGCGCCCAACGCACGATCGAGCGCGCCTTGCTGCTCGCCGTCCTGCTCTCGCTGGTGCTCGGCATCTGCGCGGGGCTGGTCCTCACGCGCTACGTCGCGCGCCGGCTCGATCGGATCGCCGGCGCTGTCGACGCGGTCGCGGCGGGCGACCTCGCGCGCCGGGTCGGCACCGAGGGCGGGGGCGGGGACGCGTTCGACCGGCTCTCGCTGCGGATCGACGGCATGCTCGACCGGATCGACCGGCTGATGGGCGAACTGCGCGTCGTCACCGATTCGATCGCGCACGACCTGCGCTCGCCGATCGCCCGGCTGCGCGCCCGCGCGGAGGCGGCGGCGACCGCCGACGAGCCTCGGCAGCGCGAGGCGGCGCTCGCCGGGCTGATCGCGGAGACCGACCTGGTGATGCGGATGCTCGCGGTGCTGCTCGAGATCAGCCGGTCCGAGGCGGTGACCCGCGACGCGCTGGTGCCGCTCGACCCCGCCGCGCTGATGGAGGAGATCGCCGATCTCTACGCGCCGATGGTGGAGGAAGCGGGGCTGCGCTTCACGGTCGCCTTGCCCCCCGCGCCGGTCGCGCCCGTGGGGCTGCACCGCGAACTGCTGTCGCAGGCGCTCGCCAACCTGATCGACAACGCGCTGCGCCACGCCGGGGAGGGTGGCGCCATTGCGCTGTCGCTGGAGGCGGGGCAGGGGGAGGTCCGCTTCTCAGTCGCCGATCGCGGCCCCGGGATCGCCGCCGCCGATCGCGCCCAGGCGCTCAGCCGCTTCGGCCGGCTCGATCGCGCGCGCAGCCTGCCCGGCGCCGGGCTGGGGCTCGCATTGGTCGAATCGGTCGCGCGGCTGCACGGCGGCAGGCTCGAGCTCGCCGACAACACGCCCGGATTGGCCGCGACGATCGTCATTCCCCGATAGCGAGGCACAGCCTGCCGCTTGGCGGCCGCGCAACGTTCGTGTATGGATCCGGTTCCGCGATAACTGCCCGCAGCGCTTGACAGCGCCTCTGCGGCTGCATATGTCGCGCAGCTTCCGAAACACCGGTTGCACGGCGGCGCTTTTCTGCGCACGTCGCGCCACTGCATTTTTCGGATCAACGCTACGAGATGGGGTGTGAGCTGCCATGCGGCACCCCGTGGAGCTGGGAGAAAAATTTCATGGCTCGTATTGCGGGTGTCAACATCCCGACCAACAAGCGCGTGCTGATCGCGCTGCAGTATATCCACGGCATCGGCGCGACCAAGGCCAAGGAAATCACCGAGAAGCTGGGCATCGCGCCCGAGCGCCGCGTGCAGGACCTGACCGATCAGGAAGTGCTCCAGATCCGCGAGGCGATCGACGCCGGCTACACCGTCGAGGGCGATCTTCGCCGCGAAGTCGCGATGAACATCAAGCGCCTGATGGACCTGGCCTGCTATCGCGGCCTCCGTCATCGCAAGGGCCTTCCGGTCCGCGGCCAGCGCACGCACACCAATGCGCGCACCCGCAAGGGCAAGGCCAAGCCCATCGCTGGCAAGAAGAAGTAAGGGAGCGCTGACCAATGGCACGTGAACCGCAGCGCATTCGCCGTCGCGAGCGCAAGAACATCACCGCCGGCGTCGCCCATGTGAACGCCAGCTTCAACAACACGATGATCACCATCACCGACGCACAGGGCAACGCCATCTCGTGGTCGTCGGCCGGCATGATGGGCTTCAAGGGCTCGCGCAAGTCGACCCCTTATGCCGCCCAGGTCGCCGCCGAGGATGCGGGCCGCAAGGCCGCCGAGCACGGCGTGCGCACCCTCGAGGTGGAAGTGAAGGGTCCGGGTTCGGGCCGCGAGAGCGCGCTTCGCGCCCTCCAGGCGGTCGGTTTCCAGATCACGTCGATCCGCGACGTGACCTCGATCCCGCACAACGGCGTTCGCCCGTCGAAGCGCCGCCGCGTCTGATTTGCAGTCCTGCCCGGTTTACGGGCCCCGGGGGCGGGGTCCGGATCGGGCAGTAATTACCTGGCAGGATTGCCCCGTCCTGCCCAACATGAGGAAAGCCCGTGTCGGTGAACCCTAAGAACTGGCAGGAACTCAAGAAGCCCAACGGCCTCGAAAAGAAGCCCGGTGGCGATCCCAAGCGCAAGTCGACCTTCGTGGCCGAGCCGCTCGAGCGCGGTTTCGGCCTTACGCTCGGTAACGCGCTGCGCCGCGTGCTGCTCTCGTCGTTGCAGGGCGCCGCGGTCACGTCGATCAAGATCGAGAACGTCCTTCACGAGTTCTCGAGCCTCGCCGGCGTCCGTGAGGACGTGACGGACATCGTGCTCAACGTGAAGCAGATCGCGATCCGCATGCAGGGCGAAGGCCCGAAGCGCCTCCAGCTCTCGGCCACCGGCCCGGCTGAGGTGAAGGCCGGCGACATCGCGGTCTCGGGCGACATCGAGGTGATGAACCCCGATCTCGTGATCTGCCACCTCGACGACGGCGCGACGCTCAACATGGAGCTCACCGCCGACACCGGAAAGGGCTATGTCCCCGCCCAGTCGAACCGTCCGGCGGACGCCCCGATCGGCCTGATCCCGGTCGACGCCCTGTACAGCCCGGTCCGCCAGGTCTCGTACAAGGTCGAGAACACCCGCGTCGGCCAGGAGCTCGATTACGACAAGCTCACGCTGACCGTCGAGACCGACGGCACGATCGCCCCGGAAGACGGCCTCGCTTATGCGGCGCGCATCCTCCAGGACCAGCTCGCGCTGTTCGTGCACTTCGACGATTCGGCCGTGACCCGCGCTGCGCCGATCGGCATGGCTGCGCCGGCCGCCGCCGAGGGTGGCGTCGCCTCGGGCGACACCGCGCAGATCAACCGTTACCTTCTCAAGAAGGTCGACGAGCTCGAACTGTCGGTGCGTTCGGCCAACTGCCTCAAGAACGACAACATCATCTATATCGGCGACCTGGTCCAGAAGACCGAAGCCGAGATGCTGCGCACGCCGAACTTCGGCCGCAAGTCGCTCAACGAGATCAAGGAAGTGCTCTCGAGCATGGGCCTCCGCCTCGGCATGGAAATCCCGGGCTGGCCGCCCGAGAACATCGAGGAAATGGCCAAGAAGCTCGAGCAGGAGATCATGGGCTGAGGCCCATAGCTCCGAGCTAGGAACAAGGAAGGGCCGTCCCCGCTGGGGGGCGGCCTTTTTGTTTACCTTCGTCATGCCCGGCGCGGGGCCTAGGTTGTAAATCCTCCCCCGCCAGGGGGAGGTGGCGCCGAAGGCGTCGGAGGGGGAGGTAAGCGGCGCACTATCCAATGGAGCACAATGGTTCAGCCTCTCCGTCACGCTGCGCGTGCCACCTCCCCCGCCAGGGGAAGGATTGAACGTCCTCGCTCGCCTGAATGTCGATACGACCTGGCCCAAGCGCCCTTCGGCAGTCCGGCAACGCGCATTTTGCGTCCTTGCGACGGTACATTTTAGCGCTACCAAAGTCGGAACGATAATCGAGGGGAGACCAACATGACCGCCAGCTTCGATCGCCGCACCCTCCTCGTCGGCGGCCTCGCCGCCTCGGCCGCTACCGTGATGCCCCTAAGCGAGGCCTTCGCCCAGCGTCGCCGCCGCGTGTCCGCCAACGACAAGGTCCAGGTGGGCGTGATCGGCTGCAAGGGCATGGGCTGGGCGAATCTCACCGCGATGATCAAGGGAGCCGACGTCACGCCCGTCGCCCTCTGCGACGTGGATGCCAAGGTCCTCGCCGACCGCGGCGTCGAGCTGCAAAAGGCCTCCGGGCGCGCGCCGCGGCTCTACGACGACTATCGCCGCATGCTGGACGACAGGTCGGTCGACGCGGTGATCATCGCCACGCCCGATCACTGGCACGCGCTCCAGCTCATCGATGCCATGTCGGCGGGCAAGGACGTCTATTGCGAAAAGCCGCTCGGCAATTCCATCGCCGAATGCCGTGCCATGGTCGCCGCCAAGCAGCGCCACAACCGCGTCGTCCAGGTCGGCCAGTGGCAGCGCAGCAACCAGCACTGGGCCGACGCCATCGCCCACGTGCATTCGGGCGGCATCGGCCGGGTGCGGAAGGTCAAGGCCTGGGCCTATATGGGCTGGATGAAGCGCGTCGTTCCCCAGCCGGACCAGGCGCCGCCTCCGGGCGTCGACTATGACCGCTGGCTCGGCCCGGCGTCGCAGCGCGCCTTCAACCCCAATCGCTTCCACTTCAGCTGGCGCTGGTATTGGGACTATGCGGGCGGCCTGATGACCGACTGGGGCGTCCACCTGATCGACATCGCGCTGCTGGGGATGAAGGCCCAGGCGCCGAACTCGATCAGCTCCCTGGGCGGCGACTATGCCTATCCGGGCTCGGCCATGGAGACTCCGGACACCCAGACCGCGATCTTCGACTTCGGCGACTATTCGATGGAATGGGAGCATGCGGTCGGCATCAGCCATGGTCCCTTCGGCGGCCATGACCATGGCGTGGCCTTCGTGGGCGAGAACGGCACGCTGGTGGTGGACCGCAGCAAATGGTGGGTGTCGCCGGAGACGAGCGACGGCAAGCCCAAGACCCGGGAAATCCCCGTTACCAAGGCCTCGGACAACGGGCTCGATCGGCACACGGCGGATTTCATCGCCTGTGTGAAGGATCGCGCCCGCACGCCCGCTTGCCCCATCGAATCGGCGGCCAACACCGCCACCGTCTGTCAGATGGGCAACGTCGCCTGGCGCACGGGCCGCAAGGTCCATTGGGACGCCATGGCGGGCCGGTTCAAGGACGACACCGAAGCCAACGCCCTGATAACGCCCCGCTACCGCGCGCCTTACCGCCTGCCGGCGTAGGCGGCGGGTGAGTTTTACTTGACTTATGGGGCCGGATCGGGTTGAGGGCGGCGCTTCACGCGAAGTGACGGTTCTGGGCGGCGACCGATGAATGCTGCCTGGCCCGGGGTACCTGAGGGCGCCCATCAAAGTCTTACTTTGATGGGACCCGTTCACGGCCCCTTGACGAACGAAGGAAAGACATATGCGCCATCGCGTTGGCGGCCGTAAGCTTCAGCGGACCTCGGCCCACCGCATCGCCCTGTTCCGCAACATGAGCGCCGCGCTCATCAAGCACGAGCAGATCACCACCACCGTCGCCAAGGCGAAGGAGCTTCGCCCGTACGTGGAGAAGCTGATCACGCTCGCCAAGAAGGGCGGCCTTTCGAACCGCCGCCTGGCGCATGCCCGCCTGCTCGACGACGCGCAGCTGACCAAGCTGTTCGACGTGCTGGCCGCGCGCTACGCCGATCGCAACGGCGGCTATACCCGCATCATCAAGGCCGGCATCCGCGCGTCGGACGCCTCGCCGATGGCGATCATCGAGTTCGTCGATCGTGACGTCTCGGCCAAGGGCCAGGATTCGGGCCCGGTGCTGACCGACGAGGATTTCGACGAAGCGGCCTGATCGCTTTCGTCGCGGTTGAAATGCAGGAAAGGCCGGGCCATCAGGCACCGGCCTTTTCTCGTTGTGGAGCGTGCCGTGACCGATCCGATCGCCTATCCCGAGACCCGCCGCGACGATGTGGTGGAGGAGCAGTTCGGCGTCGCGGTGGCGGATCCCTATCGCTGGCTCGAGAACGACGTGCGCAACGACCCCGAAGTCGCCGACTGGGTCGCGGCGCAGAACGCGGTCACCGATGCCTATCTCGCCACGCTCCCCGGGCGCGACTGGTTCCGGACGCGGATCCGCCAGCTCTTCGATTACGAGCGCTTCGGCCTGCCGCAGAAGAAGGGCGGCCGCTACTTCTACATGCACAATAGCGGCCTGCAGAACCAGGCGGTGCTGTTCGTCCGCGAGGGGCTGGGCGGCGTGGGCCGCGTGCTGATCGATCCCAACGGCTGGTCGGAGGACGGCGCCACCGCGCTCTCCGAATGGGTGCCCTCGGACAATGGCGAGCACTTGCTCTACGCCGTGCAGGACGGCGGCACCGACTGGCGCACCGCGCGCGTGCTCGACGTCGCGACCGGCGAGGACATTGGCGACGTTATCCACGGCATGAAGTTCACGCTCGCCGCCGCCTGGGCCAAGGACGGCAGCGGCTTTTTCTACTCTCGCTACCCAAAAGTCGCCGAAGAAGAGAAATTCCAGGCGCTCAACGAGAACCACAAAATCTTCTTCCACCGCCTCGGCACGCCGCAATCGGCCGACCGGCTGGTCTATGAGACGCCGGCCGCGCCGACGCACAGCCACTATGCCCAGATCACCGACGACGGGCATTGGCTGGTGATCACCACCAGCGAAGGCACCGACGACCGTTACGAGATCACGCTCGCCGACCTGAACAGCCCCGGCTGGCCTACGCGGACGATCGTCCACGGGCTCAACCATCACTGGTCGCTGGCGGGAAATATCGGCACGCGCTTCTACTGGACCACCAACAGCCATGCCCCGCGAATGCGCGTGGTGACGATGGACGTGGACGCCAGCGAGCATCCCGAGGCGCACGCGCTGGTGCCCGAGGACAAGGCGACGCTGGAAGGCGCGGCGATCGTCGGCCATGTGCTGGTCGCGAGCTATCTCGTCGACGCGCGCACCGAAATCCGCCGCTATGCGCTCGACGGCACGCGGCTCGAGCCCGTCGCGCTGCCGGGCATCGGCACCGCATCGGGCTTTGGCGGCGAGCAGGACGATCCCGAGACCTTCTACGCCTTCACTAGCTTCAACGAGCCGACGACGATCTACCGGCTCAACATCGCCACCGGCGAGAGCACGCCCTGGGCCGCGCCGAAGCTGCTCTTCGATCCCGCCGACTATCATGTCGAGCAGCTCTTCTTCGCCTCGAAGGACGGGACGCGCGTGCCGATGTTCGTGGTCCGTCGCAAGGATGTGACCGGCCCGGCGCCGACGCTCCTCTACGCCTATGGCGGGTTCAACATCCCGCTGACGCCGAGCTTCTCCTCCTCGCGGATCGCGTGGATGGAGCAGGGCGGCGTGGTCGCCATCGCCAACATCCGCGGCGGCGGCGAGTACGGCAAGGCGTGGCACGACGGCGGGCGCCTCGCCAACAAGCAGAACAGTTTCGACGACTTCATCGGGGCGGGCGAATATCTGGTCGCGCAGGGGATCGCCGGCGCGGGCCGGCTCGCGATCCAGGGCGGCTCGAACGGCGGGCTGCTCGTCGGCGCGGTGGTCAACCAGCGGCCCGAGCTGTTCGCCGCCGCGCTTCCGGCGGTGGGCGTGATGGACATGCTGCGCTTCGATCGCTGGACCGCGGGCCGTTATTGGGTCGACGATTACGGCCGCCCCGCGGAGGAGGCGGACTTCCACCGTCTCCATGGCTATTCGCCCTATCACAATGTGCGGGGCGGACGGGACTATCCGGCGATCCTCGTCACCACCGCCGACACCGACGACCGCGTCGTCCCCGGCCACAGCTTCAAATACACCGCGGCGCTCCAGGCGGCGGCGATCGGCGACAAGCCGCACCTCGCCCGCATCGAGACCCGCGCCGGCCACGGCTCGGGCAAGCCGACCGACAAGATCATCGAGGAAGCGGCGGATAGCTGGGCGTTCGCGGCGGAGTGGACGGGGCTGGAGGTGAAGCCCGGCTGACGCCGTTCATCGCAGCGACAGCTTGGACGTAGCAGCTTTCCAGCAAAAAGGGGAAGGGGCCGATGCTGACACGGGCGGTGATCGCGATGCTCATGCTGGCGACGCCGGCTCTTGCCCAGCAATCTTCCGTGGATGCGGTTGCCCGGACCGCAGGTGCCGACTATCTCGCCGCCGAAAAGGGCGTCGGCCTCTCGATCGGCATCGTCCGCGACGGCAAGTTCGCCTCCTGGCATTTCGGCGCGATCGCGAAAGGCGGCCCCACGCCGACCGATGCCACTGCCTATGAGATCGGGTCGATCTCCAAGACGATCACCAGCCTGCTGCTCGCCCGCGCGGTGATCGCCGGCAAGGCGCGCCTCGACGATGATGTCCGGAAGTATCTCGACGGCGATTGGCCCAAACTCGAATTCGGCGGCGAGCCGGTGCGGCTGCTCCACCTCGCCGATATGACCTCGGCGCTGCCCGATAATTTGCCCGACCTCTCGGCACTCAAGGACGATCCCGGCCGCTTCCGCATGGCCAAGGCGCTCGCCGCTTATGGCAAGGCCGATTTCCTCGCCGATCTCCGGAAAGTCTCGCCGGGCAAGCGCCCGGGCCAGGAGGTCGCGCATTCCAACGTCGCCGCACAGCTGCTGATCTATGTGATCGAGCGCATCTACGGCCAACCCTATGAGGCGCTGCTCGCGCGCGAGATCGAGCGACCTTTGGGCTTCGCCACCGGCGCCTCCGCGACCGGCTACGATGCCGAGGGCGTCGAGGCCGCGATGCTGCCGCGCGAGAAGTTCGGCTGGCGCTATTCGATGGCCGACATGCTGCGCTACGCCGCGCTCCAGCTGAACGAGAAGGATCCGGCGGTGGCGCTCAGCCACAAGGGCAGCTGGTTCACGCTCGACAGGAAGACCTCGGTTGCGCTCAACTGGATCTCGACCGATCTCCCCGGCGGCGGGCGGCAGCTGCGCACCTCGGGCGGCACTTTCGGCTTCTCCAGCGTGATGCAGCTCTATCCCGAGCGCGGGCTCGGCATCGTGTTGATGGCCAATCGCTCGACGCCGACGGCGCAAGGCAAGCTCTCCGAGATTGCGGACAAGATTGCCGCCGCGCTCGCGCCGACGCCACAATAACCGGGCGTCACGCCCTTCCCATGCCGGCCGCATCTGCTATGCGCGCTGGGCATGGAACATCATGCCGATTCAATCCTGATCGTCGATTTCGGGAGCCAGGTGACCCAGCTGATCGCGCGCCGCGTGCGCGAGGCCGGGGTCTATAGCGAGATCGCCCCCTTCAATTCGGCCGCCGAGGCCTTCGCGCGGATGCAGCCCAAGGGGATCATCCTCTCGGGTTCGCCCGCTTCGGTGCTCGACGAAGGCAGCCCGCGCGTGCCGCAGGAGATCTTCGATTCGGGGCTGCCGATCCTCGGCATCTGCTATGGCCAGCAGGTGATGATGCACCAATTGGGCGGCACGGTGCAGCTCGGCGATTCGGGCGAGTTCGGGCTCGCCTTCATCGAGATCCAGGACAGCTGCGTGCTGTTCGACGGGCTCTGGGCCGAGGGCGAGAGCCACCAGGTGTGGATGAGCCATGGCGACAAGGTGACCGAGCTCGCCCCCGGCTTCCGCCCGGTGGCGGTGAGCCCCGGCTCGCCCTTCGCCGTCGTCGCCGACGATGCGCGGCGCTATTACGCCACCCAGTTCCACATGGAGGTGGTGCACACGCCCGACGGCGCGCGGCTGCTCGCCAATTTCGTCCGCCATGTCTGCGGGCTGCAGGGCGACTGGACGATGGCCGAGTTCCGCGCCGCGAAGATCGCCGAGATCCGCGCGCAGGTGGGCAAGGGGCGGGTGATCTGCGGGCTCTCGGGCGGGGTCGATTCGGCGGTGGCGGCGGTGCTGATCCACGAGGCGATCGGCGAGCAGCTGACCTGCGTGTTCGTCGATCACGGGCTGATGCGGGCGGGGGAGGCCGACCAGGTCGTCAGCCTGTTCCGCAACCATTACAATATCCCGCTCGTCCATGTGAACGCCGAGACCTTGTTCCTCAACGGGTTGGCGGGCGTGACGGACCCCGAGGCGAAACGGAAGTTCATCGGCAAGACCTTCATCGACGTGTTCGAGGAGGAGGCGAGGAAGATCGGCGGGGCCGAGTTCCTCGCCCAGGGCACGCTCTACCCCGACGTGATCGAGAGCGTGAGCTTCACCGGCGGCCCGTCGGTGACGATCAAGAGCCACCACAATGTCGGCGGGCTGCCCGAGCGGATGAACATGAAGCTGGTCGAGCCGCTGCGCGAGCTGTTCAAGGACGAGGTGCGCGAACTCGGCCGCGAGCTCGGCCTTCCCGAGGCGTTCGTCGGCCGCCACCCGTTCCCGGGCCCGGGCCTCGCCATCCGGATTCCCGGCGAAGTCACTCGCGAGAAGTGCGACATCCTGAGGAAGGCCGACGCAATCTACCTCGAGGAAATCCGCAACGCCGGCCTGTACGATGCGATCTGGCAGGCCTTCGCCGTGCTGCTGCCGGTGCGCACGGTCGGGGTGATGGGCGATTATCGCACCTATGATTATGCCTGCGCGCTGCGCGCAGTCACCTCGCTCGACGGGATGACCGCCGATATCTATCCGTTCGATGCCGAGTTCCTGAGCCGGGTCGCGACCCGCATCGTCAACGAGGTCAACGGCATCAACCGCGTGGTTTACGATTACACGTCGAAGCCGCCCGGAACGATCGAGTGGGAGTGAGCCGAAGGGTCATCTAGCGACCGTTCTCGGGGGGATGCGGCTATGGAGATGTTCAATTATGTGATGGTGCTGGCCTCGGTGATCATC
>NZ_JAPKNM010000020.1 GCF_026460985.1 Sphingomonas sp. | reverse complement strand
CCCGCCAGCTCCTCACGCCCGGCGAGGTGATGCAGCTCCCGGCCGCCGACGAGATCGTCATGGTCGCGGGCGTGCATCCGATCCGCGCCAAGAAGATTCGCTACTTCAAGGATCGGCGGTTCACGGAGCGGGTGCTGTCGCCACCGGACCCGAAGGCCGGCGTCGGTCAACCGCGACCCGACGACTGGAGCGCATTGGCACCGGTCTCTGCGCCACCCATGCCCGATCCACCGGAATCCAAAGAGTCGAAGAAGCCGAAGAAGAAAAAGGCCGGCAAGAAAAAACAAGATGCCGACGATGATGCCGCGAACGCGGACCTGCGCCGCGAGCCGGAAATCGAGCGCCATGTCGACATCGCGCCTCCACCCAGCCCGGAGCCTGCCAACGAGTTCGAGCTGGATGAGCCCGATGCCGATGCTGGACGGCAGGCCACGGTTCGGCGCCACATGCAGGATATGGCGCAGCAGGCGTCGCTCGATCCCGACGACGGCATCGAGCTATGACCACCAAGACGCCGTTCTCGGTCTATCTCGACCCGGAGGTGATGGAGGCGCTCGCTGCCTACGCGGATCGCCGCGGCAAGTCGCGCTCTCTGGTCGCCGAGGCCGCCATCGCATCCTTCCTCTCGCCCGACGCCGACGAACAGCGCGAGGCCGCTATCGCCAAGCGGCTTGACCGGCTCGACCGCCGCCAGACCCGGCTTGAGCGTGATGTCGGGATTGGCGTCGAAATGATCGCGCTGTTCGTCCGATTCTGGCTGTCGAACACGCCACCGCCGCCCGAAGCGGAACGGGCCGTCCTGCGCCGTCAGGGCGGCGATCGCTACGACGCCTTCATCGAGGCGCTGGGCCGCCGACTCGCCAAGGGTCCGAAGGTCAAACAGGAAATCGGCGAGGACTTTGCGCCTCAAGAAGAATAAGCAAACTACGCCAGTTTTTGTATCTCTGCGCCAGACTACGATGACCACATTTCTTTGTTGAATCTCGATTTCTTCTGCCTTTCTTGATGTTCCCCTGATGCCGGGCGGTGGTTCGCCCGGCCCAATTCAGGGGCTATCTCTTGTCCATCCACCCGATCCGATCCGAGGCGAATGCACGCGGCGCGCGAATGCTGCGCACCGCTCTCGGGCCGTCGATCGCCGCCTGGCTCGATGATGCCGCCGTCATCGAGGTGATGCTGAACCCGGACGGCCGCCTTTGGGTCGATCGGCTGGGCGAGGGGATTTCCGACACCGGCCTCACGCTGACCGCGCAGGACGGCGAACGCATCGTGCGCCTGGTCGCCCACCATGTCGGCGCCGAAGTTCATGCCCGATCACCCCGCGTCTCGGCCGAGCTGCCGGAAGGGGGCGAGCGGTTCGAGGGCTTGCTCCCGCCCGTAGTCGCTGCGCCGGCGTTCGCGATCCGCAAGCCCGCGGTCGCCGTGTTCACGCTCGATGATTACGCGACAGCCCACATCATGTCGGCCGCCGAAGCGGTCGTGCTGCGCGATGGCGTCGCCAGCCGCGCCAACATCCTCGTCGCGGGCGGCACCGGCAGCGGCAAGACCACGCTGGTCAACGCGCTATTGGCGGAAGTCGCCAAGACGACCGACCGCATCGTCCTGATCGAGGACACGCGCGAGCTGCAATGCGCCGCGCCCAATCTCGTCGCCATGCGGACCAAGGACGGCATCGTCTCGCTGTCCGATCTCGTGCGTTCGTCGCTGCGCTTGCGGCCTGATCGCATCCCCATCGGCGAGGTGCGCGGCGCCGAGGCGCTCGATCTCCTCAAAGCCTGGGGCACGGGCCATCCCGGCGGCATCGGCACGATCCATGCCGGCACCGCGCTGGGGGCACTGCGCCGCATGGAGCAGCTCATCCAGGAGGCCGTCGTCACGGTCCCGCGTGCGCTGCTGGCCGAGACCATCGACCTGATCGCGGTCCTGGTCCGCGACGGCCACGGCCGGCGCCTCGCTGAGCTGGCCCGTGTCGAAGGGCTCGACGCCGCGACCGGCGACTACCGGCTGACCTCTCTCACACCCGCACCCCAAGGAGATACACCATGATCCATGCCTTGTCGGGCCGCGCACGTCGCGCCGTGCTCGCCGCAACCGCCAGCCTCGTCGCCTTGACCACTGCCGTTCCCGCCTATGCGTCGGGATCGTCGATGCCGTGGGAAGCGCCGCTGCAAAGCATCCTCGAAAGCATAGAGGGGCCGGTGGCGAAGATCGTCGCGGTCATCATCATCATCGTCACCGGCCTGACGCTGGCGTTCGGCGATACATCGGGCGGCGCGCGGCGCATGATCCAGATCGTTTTCGGCCTCAGCATCGCGTTCGCAGCCAGCTCCTTCTTCCTGAGCTTCTTTTCGTTCGGCGGCGGGGCGCTGATCTGATGGACGCTGGCGACCCGATCGCGGGCTTCTTCGCCCCCGTCCACCGGGCGCTGACCGAGCCGATCCTGCTCGGCGGCGCGCCCCGTGCGCTCGCTATCGTCAATGGCACGCTGGCGGGCGCCATCGGCCTCGGCCTGCGTCTCTGGATCGCCGGCCTGGTGATCTGGGCGATCGGCCACGCGATTTCGGTCTGGGCCGCGCGCCACGATCCGCAGTTCCTCGACGTGGCCCGGCGGCACCTTCGCTATCCGGTGTGGATGCGGCCATGATGTCCTTGCGCGAATACCGCAACAAGGCCGCGCATCTGGCCGACTTCCTGCCCTGGGCGGCGCTGGTCGGCGAAGGCGTCGTTCTGAACAAGGACGGCAGCTTTCAGAGAACGGCGAAGTTTCGCGGCCCCGATCTCGACAGCGCGACGCCCGCCGAGTTGGTCGCCACCACCGCGCGACTCAACAATGCGCTGCGCCGCCTCGGCTCGGGCTGGGCCATCTTCGTCGAGGCGCAGCGGACGCCCGCGCTCCATTACCCGGAATCGGTGTTTCCCGATCCGGTCTCGGCGCTGGTCGACATGGAGCGGCGAGAGCAGTTCCGCGAAGCGGGCAGCCACTTCGAGAGCGCCTATTATCTGACCCTGCTGTGGATGCCGCCCGCCGAGGAAGCCGCGCGGGCCGAAGGCTGGCTCTACGAGGGCCGCTCGACGTCCGGGGTCGATCCGTGGGAGTTGCTCAAGAACTTCGCCGACCGCAGCGACCGCGTGCTGGGTCTGGTCGAGGGCTTCGTGCCCGAGGTCCGCTGGCTCGACGATGGCGAAACCCTGACCTACCTTCATTCAACGATCTCGACCCGGCGCCAGCGCGTGCGCGTCCCCGAGACGCCCATGCACCTCGACGCGCTATTGGCCGACGAGCCGCT
>NZ_JAPKNM010000019.1 GCF_026460985.1 Sphingomonas sp. | reverse complement strand
GAGGGGTAGAGCGGAGCGCAGCTCCGCGCGGCTGCTGCGCAGCCGCACCCCCTCACCCAGCTCCGACTAAGACCTTGCTTCGCAAGGCCTAAGTCTGCGCAACCCTCTCCCCCTTGCAGGGGGCGAGGGAGAATAGAAGCTGAATGTCGATACGTCCTAGACCCTCATCAGCGCGGCTTGCGGAAGCGGTAGACGAACTGGTCGGTCTTGCCCTGGATCGACGGATCGAACACGATCGCGGTGTGCGGATCGGCGGGGTTGGCGAGCAGCGGCAGGCTCCCGTCGAACTTGAAGCCGGCGCTCTCGATCTCCGCGCGGGCGGCGGCAGGATCGATGCGGTGGAGCTTGTCGGGCACCGCGAAGCCGGGATCCGTCGCGGCGACGTGGTCGACCACCAGCAGCACGCCGCCGGGCTTGAGATCGTCGTAGAGGCGCTTGGCCATCGACGCGGCGAAGCCGGGGGGCGACTGCTTCAGGTGGAGATCGTGCCAGTTCTGCACGGTGACGATCGCGTCGAGCGGTTCGGCGAATTTCACGGTGCCGAGCGAATCGCTGAGCGGCGTGACATTGGCATAGCCGGCCACGGCGGCCTTCTGCTCGTCGGCATAGGCTGCGCGGAAGGCGATGAACTCGGCGGGCTGATAGGCGTAGACGCGCCCCTTGTCGCCGACGGTCTTGGCGAGGATGCGCGTGAAATAGCCGCCGCCCATGATGAAGTCGGCGACCTTGTCGCCCGGCTTGATGCCGGCAAAGGCGAGCAGTTCGCCGGGATGGCGCGCGGCGTCGCGCTCCTTGTCGGCGGCGGGACGGCCGGGATCGGCGAGCGCGGCCTGGATGGAGGCGGGGACGGTCTGCGCCGAAGCGGCGAGGGGCGCGGCGAGCGCGAGCAGCGCGGTGGCGACGAGCAGTTTCATGGCGACTCTCCCACGGTGTTTGAGCCTACTATGACACGTTAATGTGACCGTTCAAGTTGCCCGGAGTCGCGGGCGCGCCTAAATCGAGGCCGCGCATGTCCGACCCCAATTCCCCCAACCGGTTCAACGAGGAAAAGGCCACCTATGCCGTGCGCGGCGAAGGGGCTCCCGATCTCGACGCGGGTGTCGCGGCGATCCGCAACGTGCTCAAGACGCTGCCCGCGCGCCCCGGCGTGTACCGGATGCAGGATGCGCGCGGCGACGTGCTCTATGTCGGCAAGGCCCGCGCGCTCAAGAATCGGGTGACCAACTATACCCAGGTCATGCGGCTGTCGAAGCGGCTCCAGCGGATGGTGGCGCAGACGCGGTCGATGACGATCGTCACCACCAACAACGAGGCCGAGGCGCTGCTGCTCGAGGCGCAGCTGATCAAGCGCTACCGGCCGCCCTACAACGTGCTGCTGCGCGACGATAAGAGCTTCCCCTTCATCCTGCTGCGCCAGGATCATGAATTCGCGCGCGTCCAGCTCCATCGCGGGGCGCGGCGCTACAAGGGCGATTATTTCGGGCCGTTCGCGGGGGCGGGGCAGGTGCGCAAGACGCTCAACGCCTTGCAGAAACTGTTCCTGCTGCGCAGCTGCACCGACGGCTTTTTTGCCACTCGGGATCGCCCGTGCCTGCTCTACCAGATCCGCCGCTGCTCGGCGCCGTGCGTGGGGCGGATCGACGAAGCGGGCTATGCCGAACTGGTCGGCGACGCGCGCGACTTCCTCCAGGGCAAGTCGACCAAGGTGCAGGCCAAGCTCGGCGAGCAGATGCAGGCGGCGGCGGCCAATCTCGATTTCGAGCTGGCGGCGATCCTGCGCGACCGGCTGAAGGCGCTCACCTTCATCCAGGGCAGCCAGGCGATCAACGCCGAGGGGGTGGGCGACGCCGACATCTTCGCGCTGGCGTGCAAGCAGGGGGTGATGGGCATCCAGGCCTTCTTCATCCGCGGCGGGCAGAATTGGGGGCATCGCAGCTTCTTCCCCGCGCACACCGCCGAGGTGCCCGAGGACGAAGTGCTCAGCCAGTTCCTGATGCAGTTCTACGAGGAAGTGCCGCCGCCCAAGACGATCTTCGTCGACCGCAATCTCGAGGAGGCAAAATTGCTCTCGGAGGCGCTGGCCGAGCGTGCGGGGCACAAGGTAGCGCTGGGCGTGCCGCAGCGCGGGCCGCGCCGCCGGCTGCTCGAACAGGCGCAGCGCAACGCAGTGGAGGCGCTCGACCGGCGGATGGCGGAGAGCACGACCCAGGCACGGCTGCTCGCCGAGGTCGCCGACATCTTCGAATTGCCCGAGCCGCCCGAGCGGATCGAGATCTACGACAACAGCCATATCCAGGGCACCAATGCGCTGGGCGCGATGGTCGTCGCGGGGCCCGAGGGGTTCCGCAAGAACCAGTATCGGAAATTCAACATCAAGCGCGCCGAGACCGTACCGGGCGACGATTTCGCGATGATGCGCGAAGTGTTCGGTCGCCGCTTCGCGCGTGCGCAGGACGAGGATCCCGATCGCCAGGGCGGCACCTGGCCCGATCTGGTGCTGATCGACGGCGGGCGCGGGCAGCTCAACGCGGCCAGGGGCGTGCTCGAGGACCTGGGCATCGAGGACGTCTGCCTGGTCGGCGTGGCCAAGGGCCCGCACCATGGCCGCGACGGGCGCGAGGTCTTCCACCTGATGGACGGGCGCGAGCTGACCTTGCCGGTCAATTCGCCGGTGCTCTTCTACCTCCAGCGGTTGCGTGACGAAGTGCACCGCTTCGCGATCGGCGCACATCGCGAGAAGCGCGCCAAGGCGATCGGCGCTAGCCCGCTCGACGAAGTCCCCGGCATCGGCCCGGCGCGCAAGAAGGCGCTGCTGATGCACTTCGGCACCGCGCGGGCGGTGCGCGGGGCGAGCCTGGAGGACCTGCGCAAGGCGCCGGGCGTGTCGGCGGCGGTGGCGCAGCAGGTCTACGACTTCTATCATTCGCGCTGAGGGCGGCCTCGGCGCTTTCTGCACTGGATTTGCACCGAAATCTCGCCTGAACCACTCTTGAGTGGCTCGGGAAACGCGTTAGGGTCGTCCGCAATCAAGCGGGGGCTTTCATGTTGCGGGAAATGAGTGTTGCGGTGGCGTTGGCGTGCGTCCCGGCTTTGGCATGGGCCGGCGACAAGCCGCTTTACCAGCCGGCGCCCGCCTGGGTGAAGCCCGCGCCGCCGATCGACGTCTCGAAGCTCGGCGACGCGGATCCCATCCTGCTGGTGATGGACCAGCAGCAGCGCTTCGAGAAGGGGCAGGTCTGGGTCTATGCCGACATGGCGATGCGCATCGCCTCGCCCCAGGTCCTGACGCAGGCCGGCACGATCCCGCTGCCCTGGGATCCCGCCAAGGGCGACCTGACGATCCACCGCATCGAGATCATCCGCGGCGCCGAGCGTATCGACGCGCTGGCCGGCGGCAAGGGCCTGAACGTCCTCCAGCGCGAGCAGCAGCTCGAACGGGCGACGTTGAACGGGATGCTCACCGCCACCTTGCCCGTCGAAGGGCTGCGCGTGGGCGACGTGCTGCGCGTCAGCTTCTCGGTGACGCGCAAGGATCCGGCGCTGCACGGCCATGTGCAATCGGCGGCAGGGCTGCTGCCCGCGCCGATGCGGCTGCAGTTCGGCCGGGCGCGGCTGCTCTGGCCCAAGGGGATGGACCTGCGCTGGCGCGCCTATAGCAAGCTCCCCGACGTCCGGCCGGTGACGACTCCGGACGGCTATAACGAACTGCTGATCGAGATGCCGATCGCCAAGCCGGCCGAGCTGCCGGGCGATGCCCCGCTGCGCTTCCGTCCGGTGACGATGCTCGACGCGACCGACTATGCCGACTGGGCCGATCTGTCGCGCGACATGGCGGCGCATTATCGCACCGAGGGCAGCATCGCGCCCGACGGGCCGATCGCGGCCGAAGTCGCGCGGATCGCGGCGGCCACCACCGACCCGCGCCGGCGCGCGGCGATGGCGCTCCAGACCGTGCAGGACAAGATCCGCTATCTCTTCAAGGGCATGGATAACGGCGACTATGTGCCGCAATCGCCCGCGCAGACCTGGTCGGCGCGCTATGGCGACTGCAAGGCCAAGACGCTGCTGCTGCTCGCGATGCTCCGTGCGCTGGGGGTCGAGGCCGAGGCGGTGGTGGTCAGCACCGATCTGGGCGACCTGCTCCCGCAGCGCCTGCCCATGCCCGGCGCCTTCAACCATGTGATCGTCCACGCCAGGATCGCCGGCGAATCGCTGTGGCTGGACGGTACCGGCGGCGGCGCGCGTCTCGAGGACCTCGGCGACGTGCCGCCCTTCCGCCATGCACTTCCGCTTCGGGAAGCAGGCGCGGGGCTGATCGACATGCCGATGCGGCCCAATGCCCGGCCGATGACCGACGCCGAGATCGAGCTGGACGGCCGCGCCGGCATCCATTTCCCGATGCCCTATACCGTGCGCGTGACGGTGCGGGGGGCAGGCGCCGAGGCGCTCCGCGTCGTGAGCGCCCAGACGGGCAAGGACGAACTCGACGAAGGCATCGACAATATCGTCAACGGATTCCTGAACGCGCCCGAGACCGTCGAGCGCAGCTTCAAATATGACGAGGCCAGCGCCACCGCGGTGGTGACCGCTTCGGGCATCACCTATCCGGAATGGTCGAAGGAGAATGGCCGCTACCGGGTCGGGCTGGACAATGCCGTTTCCAATATCGAGTTCTCGCCCGATCGGGCGCGCCCGGCATGGCGCGAGATCCCGGTCAGCAGCGGCGGCTATGCCGATACGCGCGTGCGCACGCGGATCCGCCTGCCCGACGGCGGCGCGGGCTTCGAGGTCGAGGGCGATCGCACGCTGCCGGCCATGCTGGCGGGGGTGGCGCTCAAGCGCGAGGTGAAGCTGGAAGGGGGCTGGCTGACGGCGGATGACCGCACCACCACCGGCATCGCCGAAGTCCTGCCGGCCGATATCCCCGCGACGCGCGCGCAGGTGACGCAGGCCAAGGGGCGGCTGCTCAAGGCGCTCGCGCCCAAGGATCATCCGCCGCTCTTCCGGCATTTGGAGGCGGCGCGGCGCGGCAAGACGCTCGATCCGATCCTGGCGGTCTATGCGAAGCAGATCGCGCTGAAGCCCGACGAGGCGGAGAGCTATTCCGATCGGGCCTGGTTCCTCGACCGCATCTACGATCGCAAGGGCGCCATCGCGGACCTGACCAAGGCGATCGAGCTCGAGCCGACCGCCGATCGCTATCTGTGGCGCTCGCGGCTCTATTCGGCGCTGAAGGACGACAGCCGCGCCATGGCCGATGCGCGCGCGGCGCTGGAGATCGATCCGGGTTCGGCTTCGGCGGTCGGAAGCGTGGCGAGCCTGCTCGCCGAGCAGGGCAAGCGCGACGAGGGGCTGGCGATGCTCGCCGAGCGCGCCGACCAGGGCGGCGACGACAGGAACAGCTATCTGAACGGGCAGGCGACATTGCTCGCTGACGACGGACGCGTGGACGAGGGCATCGCGCTGCTCGACAAGGTGATCGCCGCCACGCCGGGCAAGTCCGATCTGCTCAATTCGCGGTGCTGGCTGAAGGCGACCGGCAATCTCGCGCTCGACAGCGCGCTGAAGGACTGCACCAAGGCGATCGAGCTGAGCGAGCAGCCGGCGTCGATCCTCGACAGCCGCGGCCTCGTCTATTTCCGGCTCGGCCGCATGGAGGATGCCCTGGCGGATTTCGACGCGGCGCTGGAGCAGGTGCCCGACATGGCCGCCAGCCTCTACATGCGCGGCCTCATCCGCAAGCGGACCGGCGCCGAGGGCGGTGATGCCGATCTCGCCGCCGCGCGGATGATCGCGCCGCGGATCGACGAGGACTATAAGCGCTATGGGATCAAGCCGTAGCGCGGTTGGGAGTTTCTTCACTCCGCGCCGCTAGGGGAGGGAGCATGCCGACCCGCGTCTTCCTGACCGTCGATACCGAGCTGATGTGGCGCCACCACACCGCCGGGCACGACGCCGAGACCATTGTCCAGCGCTCGTTGGAGCCGGCGGGCGTGGGGATAGGCTGGCAGCTGGCGCAGCTGGCGGCGCACGGGCTGAAGGCGTGCTTCTTCGTCGATCCGATGCCGGCGCTCGTCTATGGGCTCGATCCGATCCGGCGCGTGGTGGGATCGATCCTCGAGGCGGGGCAGGAAGTGCAGCTGCACCTCCATCCCAACTGGACAGGCGCGCATGCCGGCGACAGGGGGGCGACCTACGGGCCCTTCGAGCTGATCGACTATAGCCTGGCCGAACAGGTCGAGCTGATCGCGGGCGCCGCGGACATGCTGACGGCGGCGGGCGCGCCCGATCCGATCGCGTTCCGATCGGGATCCTATTCGGCGAGCGACGACACGCTCGCGGCGCTCGCGCAGCTCGAATTCACCTATGATTCGAGCCATAACGGCTCCGAGCATCCCTGGCCGAGCGCGATCAGCCTCGCGCCGCGCCAGATCGCGCCGATCGCGCATCGCGGCGTGATCGAAGTGCCGGTGACTTTGATCGAGGACCAGAGGGGGCATCTGCGCCACTTCCAGATCTGCGCGCTCTCGGCTGCCGAGATGAAGGCGGCGCTCGATCACGCCGTGCGCGCGGAGCACGCCGCGGTGACGGTGGTGAGCCACGGCTTCGAGCTCGCCAACCGCGCGGGCACCCGCGCCAATGCCGTGCATGTCCGCCGCTTCGAGGCGCTTTGCCGGATGCTCGCGGAACGGCGGGAAGTGCTGGAGACCGCGCATTTCGGCGACCGGCCGGCACTGGCGCTGGGGCGGGACGATGCGCCGCTCGGGCCCAGCATGCTGCGCACGCGGCTGCGCCAGGCCGAGCAGCTCTGGTCGAACTGGGTCGAGGAGCGCGCGGCGTGAACGCGATGCGTGACGTGGCGGCCGAGGCGCAGCCGGTGCGGCTCAAGTTCGAGATCGGCGCGCGGACGCTGCTGGCGGTGCGGCGGTCGCTGGTCCGCGTGCCGCTGACGCTCGCCGAGGCGCGGCGCGGCGCGGTGCCCGCGCTGCCGCCGCTCGATCGCGCCGCGGACGGCTATTCGGTGACGTCGCTGCCCGAGGACCGGATGGCTGCGCTCGCCGCCGCGGCGGGGGGCATGCTGCCCTTCGTGCGCCAGCGCTACACGCGCTATCATCTCGATTTCGTCGGGGGCTTCGATGCGTGGCTCGCCGGCCTGTCGTCGAACGCGCGGCAGGGGCTCAAGCGCAAGGCGAAGAGGATCGCGGGCGCCTCGGGCGGGCAGCTCGACGTGCGGCGCTTCCGGACGGCTGAGGAACTGGCGGCGTTCCACTCGGAGGCGCGGGCGATCTCGGCAACGACCTATCAGGAGCGGCTGCTGGGGTCGGGACTTCCCAACGGCGCCGAGTTCCTCGAAGTGATGCGGGCGCTCGCCGCGGCCGACCAGGTGCGTGCCTGGCTGCTCTACATCGCGGGGGAGCCGGCGGCCTATCTCTATTGCCCGATCCAGGGCGAGACGGTGATCTACGCCCATGTCGGGCACGATCCCCGGTTCAACGACTGGTCGCCCGGCGCGGTGCTCCAACTCGAGGCGATGCAGGACCTGTTCGGGGAAGGGCGCTTCGCCGCGTTCGACTTCACCGAGGGAGAGGGCCAGCACAAGCGCCAGTTCGCCACCGGCGGGGTGGCGTGCGTCGACCTGCTGCTGCTGCGGCCGACGCTGGGGAATCGGGCGGTGATGGCGGCGCTGGGCGGGTTCAACGGCGCGGTGGCTGTGGTGAAGCGGGCCGTGCAGGGTGCGGGGCTTTCGGGTTTCGCGAAGCGGCTGCGGCGGGGGTGAACTAAATCCTCCCCGGAACGGGGAGGGGGACCGCGCCATGCAGTGGCGTGGTGGAGGGGGGCCCCGCTCTCCTCATAGCAATGCGCTCGCGGATGGCGGGCCCCCTCCACCAGCCTGCGGCTGGTCCCCCTCCCCGTTCCGGGGAGGATTTGGTAGGACTCCCCATGCATCTGCGCGCCGAAGCCATTCTCCTCAGCGTCCGTGCGCATGGCGAGCATGGGGCGGTAGTGCGCGCGCTGACCGAAAGCGACGGGCTCCAGCCGGGCTATGTCCGCGGCGGGCGTTCGCGGGCGCTGCGGCCGGTGCTGCAGCCGTCCAACCTCATCCTCGGCGAATGGCGGTCGCGCACCGAGGAGCAGCTCGCGAGCCTCACCGTCGAATTGATCCACAGCCACGCGCCCCTGTTCGGCGAGCCGCTGCCCGCGGCGGCGCTGCAATGGGCGACGGCGCTCACCGCCGCAGCGTTGCCCGACGCCCAGCCCTATCCGCGGCTCTATTCGGCGCTGGACGGCGTGCTCTCGGCGATCGAGGCGGCGCCGGCCGCGCGGGGCTGGTCGGTGGCGCTGGTGCGCTACGAGCTGCTGCTGCTCGCCGAGCTCGGCTTCGGGCTCGACCTGGGGCGCTGCGCGGCGACGGGGCGCAACGACGATCTCGCGTTCGTGAGCCCGAAGAGCGGCGTCGCGGTGAGCCGCGTGGGCGCGGAGGGCTATGAGCGCCAGTTGCTGCGGCTGCCGCCCTTCCTGATCGCGGGCGGCGCGGCGGAATGGGACGACATCGTCGACGGGCTGCGGCTCACCGGCCATTTCCTCCAGCGCGACCTGCTGATCGGCAAGGGCGCCGAGATCGTCGCGGCGCGCGCGCGGCTGGTCGACCGGTTGATGCGGGCGGTTGCGTAACGGGGAAGGTGTGGGCAAAGCGGCGCCGAACTCCCCTCCCTGCGAGCAGGGAGGGGAAATATAGGGAAACTCAATGCCGCTGATTGCTGTACTGCCCGGCGACGGGATCGGGCCCGAAGTCACCACCCAGGCGCGCCGCGTGCTCGAGGCGCTCGATCTCGGGCTGCAGTTCGAGGAGGCGCCGGTCGGCGGCGCGGCCTATCTCGTATCGGGGCGGCCGCTTCCGCCTGAAACGCTGGCGCTGGCCAAGCGCGCCAATGCGGTGCTGTTCGGCGCGATCGGCGATCCGCGCTTCGAGGCGCTCGAACGGCAATTGCGCCCCGAGGCGGCGTTGCTCGGCATCCGGCGCGAGCTGGGGCTGTTCGCCAATCTCCGCCCGGCGACGCTGTTTCCCGGACTGGAGGACGCATCGCCGCTCAAGCCCGAGGTGGTCGCCAACCTAGACATCGTCATCGTCCGCGAGCTCACCGGCGACGTCTATTTCGGCGAGAAGGGCCGGCGCACCAACGTCGAAGGCCTGCGCCAGGGCTTCGACGTGATGAGCTATGACGAGGCCGAGGTCGAGCGCATCGCCCGGGTCGGCTTCGAGATGGCCAAGCGGCGCAAGAAGAAGCTCTGCTCGGTCGACAAGGCGAACGTGCTCGAGACCTCGCAGCTGTGGCGCGACGTGGTCAATGAAATGAGCACGCAATATCCTGAAATCGAATTGACGCACATGTATGTCGATAACGCCGCGATGCAGCTCGTCCGGCGCCCCAGTGAATTCGACGTGATCGTCACCGGCAACCTGTTCGGCGACATCCTCTCCGACCAGGCGAGCATGTGCGCGGGCTCGATCGGGATGCTCCCCTCCGCGTCGCTGCGCGCATGGAGCGGCGATAACGGCATGTACGAGCCGATCCACGGCAGCGCGCCCGACATCGCTGGGCAGGGCAAGGCCAATCCGTGCGCGGCGATCCTCTCGGCGGCGCTGCTGCTGCGGCACAGTCTGAGCGACGAGGCCTCGGCGCAGCGGATCGAGAAGGCCGTCGCGGGCGCGCTCGCCAAGGGTGCGCGGACCGCCGACCTGGGCGGCAGCCTGAGCACGACCGAGATGGGCGACGCGGTGCTGCGGGAGCTCGCGTGACGCCCGACCTGCTCGAGCTCGCGGTCGTCATCCCGACGTTCAACGAGCGGGCGAACGTGCCCGTTCTGATCGCGAAGCTCGACCAGGCGCTCGAAGGGCGCAACTGGGAAGCGATCTTCGTCGACGATGACAGCCCGGACGGCACCGCGCAGGCGGCGCGCGAGTTGGCGCGGCTCGACAAGCGCGTGCGGGTGATCCAGCGGATCGGGCGGCGCGGGCTCTCCTCGGCGTGCATCGAGGGCATGTGCGCGACCGCGGCGCCGTTCGTCGCGGTGATCGACGGCGACCTCCAGCATGACGAGACGATCCTGCCCGCGATGCTCGACGCGCTGGAAGGCGACGACAGCCTCGAGGTGGTGGTCGGCTCGCGTTTCGTCGCGGGCGGCGGCACCGGCGAATGGGACCGCGACCGCGTCGCCAAGTCCGCCTTCGCGACCAGGCTCTCGCGGCAGGTGCTCAAGGCCGATCTGAGCGATCCGATGAGTGGCTTCTTCATGATCCGCACCGAGATCGTGCGCGGCCTCGTCCCGACGCTGTCGGGGATCGGCTTCAAGATCCTGCTCGACATCATGACCGCGGCGCCGCACCCGCTCAAGTTCCGCGAGCTGCCCTATACCTTCCGCATCCGCACCGAGGGCGAGAGCAAGCTCGATCACGTCGTCGCGATGGAATATCTGATCGCGCTCTACGACCGGATGTTCGGCAAGGTCGTGCCGGTGCGGTTCGCGATGTTCTCGGCGATCGGCGCGCTGGGGGCGGCGATCCACTTCCTCGTGCTCGGCGTGCTGTTCCGGCTGTTGGGCCTGCCCTTCGTCACCGGCACGATCATCGCGACGATCGTGGCGATGACCTTCAACTTCTTCCTCAACAACGCGCTCACCTATCGCGGGCAGCGATTGAAGGGCGCGCGCGAACTGATCGGCGGCTGGGTGAGCTTCTGCCTGGTCTGCGCGGTGGGCGCGGCGGCGAATGTCGGCGTCTCGGCCTTCCTCCACAACGTCCAGCACGGCGACTGGCGCGCTTCGGCGCTGGCCGGGATCGCGGTGGCGGCGGTGTGGAACTTCGCGCTGTCGTCGCGCTTCACCTGGGGGCGGTATTAGAAAGGTCCCTCTCCCCTTGTGGGAGAGGGAGGGAGCCGACTTTAGTCGGCGGAAGGGTGAGGGGGAGTGAGACTCAATCCCCCTCATCCTTCCCACTCGCTTCGCGAGCGGGCCCCTTCCTTCTCCCACAGGGGGAGAAGGAGATTCGGCTCAAGGCCAGGTCGGGAACCACATCCATTTGCGGAAGCCCTGCGCGTCGACGAGCGGCGAGGCGGCGAGGATCGGGTAGAAATAGAGGAAGGCGACGATCGCGGCCGCGACGAACCATTCCTCGCGGCCCTTGTTGCGGCCTCGGTCGAAGTGATGGAAGGCGACGGCGAGCGCGAGGCACAGGAAGATCGCCGAGAGGTGGTAGTAATAATAGAAACCGAGCGACTTGGGGATGACGACGTAGATCGCCAGGCTGGCGATCCATAGCAGGGCCACCGCCAGCGGCCCGATCGCCCTTTCGCGAAGCCAGGCCCAGAGGCAGGCGAGCACCGCGACCAGCCCACCCCACATGATCACCGGGTTGCCGATCAGCAGCACGCCGCGCTGGGCGCCTTGGTCCCACTCATAGAAATACCAGATCGGCCGGATCATCAGCGGCCAGGTCCACCAGTCGGACTGGTAGGTGTGCTTGGCCAGCACCTGGGTCTGGAGCGCGTACATCTCCTTCTGGAGCGGGATCAGCCCGGCGAGGGTGAGCGGATCGCGTTCGTAGAAGAAGGCGGGGAAGAAGGTCGCGAAATAGGTGGCCATGCTCACCGCGCCGAGGATCAGCAGGCCGGGGATCGTCGCGAGGCCGGGCCAGTGCGGCTGGTCCGTGCCCGGGAAGGCGGATCTGAGCGGGCGCTTGGCCCGCCGCGCATCGCGGAGGCGGATGACGAGGAAGGCGCAGCCGGCGAGCGCGACATAGGGGATCGCCGCCCATTTGGTGCCGACCGCGAGGCCAAGCAGCACGCTCGCGCCGATCCAGCGGCGGCGGACCTGGACGGGGCTGCCCTTCATCGCCCAGAGCATCACCACCATCGCCCAGAGGAGGAAGGCGCCGAGGAAGATGTCGAGCATCGACGTGCGCGCCTGGACGTAGACGCTCTGGTTCACCGCGGTGAGCACCGCGCCAACGAGCGCGGCGCGCATCGAGCCGAGCAGTAGCCAGAGGAAGGCGAAGGCGCCGAGCACCGTCGCGGTGCCCGCGAGCGTGGTGAAGGCGCGCCATCCGAACGGATTGTCGCCGAACAATACGATCCCCGCCCCGATCAGCTCCTTGCCCACCAGGGGATGCTCGACGTTGCGCGGTCCTTCCAGGTCGAGCAGCGCATGCGCGGCGGGAACGTAATGGACCTCGTCGAACATGATCCGGCTCGGCCGGTCGAGATGGATCGTGAAGAGCAACTGGGCGGCGAGCCCCAGCAGTAGCGCGACGAGATACGGACGGGTCTGGAGAGCCTTGAGGCGATCGAGCATGGCGGGCTGGATAGCCTGTTGCTTCCCGGCCCGAAAGGGAGGGGGAGGTTGACGACAGCCGCTTCCCCCTTGCAAAGCGAAACCATGAAGCGTCGTACAGGTCAGGACCGTAGCGTCACCCGCAACTGGAAGCCCGCAACCCAGGCGATCCGCGGCGGCACGATGCGATCGGAATTCGGCGAGACCAGCGAGGCGCTCTTCCTCACCTCCGGCTATGCCTATGATTGCGCGGGCGACGCCGCGGCGCGGTTCGCGGGCGAGCAGCAGGGCATGACCTATTCGCGCCTCCAGAACCCGACGGTGCAGATGCTCGAGGAGCGGATCGCATTGCTCGAAGGCGCCGAGGCGTGCCGGACGATGGCGTCGGGCATGGCGGCGATGACCGCGGCTTTGCTCTGCCAGCTCGAAGCGGGCGACCATCTGGTCGGCGGGCGTGCCGCCTTCGGCTCGTGCCGCTGGCTGACCGACACCTTGCTGCCCAAGTTCGGGATCGAGACCACGATCGTCGACGCGCGCGATCCGCAGCAATTCGCGGACGCGGTCCGGCCGAACACCAAGGTCTTCTTCTTCGAGACCCCCGCCAACCCGACGATGGACGTGGTCGATCTCGAGGCGGTGTGCGGCATCGCGAAGGCGCGCGGGATCACGACGGTGGTCGACAATGCCTTCGCCACCCCCGCGCTCCAGCGGCCGATGGACTATGGCGCCGACGTCGTGGCCTATTCGGCGACCAAGATGATGGACGGGCAGGGACGCGTGCTCGCGGGCGCGGTCGCCGGCAGCGAGGATTTCATCAACAACACGCTGCTGCCCTTCACGCGCAACACCGGGCCGACGCTGAGCCCGTTCAACGCCTGGGTGGTGTTGAAGGGGCTCGAGACGCTCGACCTGCGCATCCGCCGGCAGAGCGCGAACGCGCTCAAGGTGGGGCGCTTCCTCGAAGGCCGCGTGCCCAGGATCAACTTCCCGGCGTTGCCCAGCCATCCGCAGCACAATCTGTTCACCCGGCAGATGGACGATGCCGGCCCGATCTTCTCGTTCGAGGTCGAGGGCCGCAGCCAGGCGCATGCGCTGCTCGACGCGCTCGAACTGATCGACATCTCGAACAATATCGGCGACTCGCGCTCGCTGATGACGCATCCTTCGTCGACGACGCATTCGGGCGTCGCCGAGGAGAAGAGGATCGAGATGGGCGTCACCGAAGGCATGCTGCGCCTCAATGTCGGGCTCGAGGATCCCGAGGACCTGATCGCCGATCTCGACCAGGCCCTGGGACGCGCCGGCCTGTGATGAAGGCGCTGTTCACCGACGAGGCCGAGACCCGCGGCATCGTGGTGCGCGTCTCCGTCTCCTATCTGCCCGAACAGTCCGAGCCGCAGCGCGGCCGCTGGTTCTGGGCCTATCATATCCGCATCGAGAACAATGGGCCGTTCACCGTCCAACTGCTCACCCGCCACTGGGTGATCACCGACGGGCGCGGCGCGCGGCATTCGGTGGAAGGCGAGGGCGTGGTGGGCGAGCAACCGATGATCGAGCCGGGCGCGAGCTTCGACTATGTCTCGGGCTGCCCGCTCTCGACGCCGACGGGATATATGCAGGGCAGCTATCACATGATCGGCGAGGACGGCGCGGCGTTCGACGTGGCGATCCCAAAATTCGCGCTGGTTGCGCCGGCGGTGACGGGATGATCAGGATGGACCGTCATCCCGGCGAAAGCCGGGACCGCGTGCCTCGGGCGTCGCGCTTGTGGCCTGAGGCCCCGGCTTTCGCCGGGGTGACGGCTTTTGAAAAGGGAGCGCGGGCATGAAGCGGACCCATCTCCCCCTCAACGGCCTGCGCGTGCTCGACGCTGCCGCGCGGCACCTTTCCTTCACCCGCGCCGCCGACGAGCTGGCGGTGACGCCCGCCGCGGTGGGCCAGCAGATCCGCGCGCTGGAGGACACTCTGGGCGTGGTGCTCTTCCGCCGCACGACCAAGGGGCTCGAGCTGACCCCCGAGGCCGAGGCGGGGCTCGCGGCGCTGCGCGCGGGGTTCCTCCAGTTCGAGGAATCGGTGCGCGCGATGCAGGCGGGGCAGTCGTCCAAGTCGCTGACCATCGCGGCGCCGCGCGACCTGACCGCCAAATGGCTGATGCCGCGGCTCGCCGAGATCGCGCGCGCCGACGGCGAATTGCGCTTCATGCTCGTGCCCGCCGACGAGGCGCTCGACTTCACCGAGGCCAATCTCGACCTCGCCATCCGCTGGGGCGAGGGCCCCGGCGAGCATGAGGGCGAGGCGCTGGAGAGCGACGGCATGGTCACCGTCGAGCGGCCGGGCGGCGGCGCCGACACGCCGATCGCCTGGGCCGGCTGCCTGGCCGAGGATGCGGGATCGCTGGTCCGCGTTGCCGATGCGGGGCTCGCGCTCGACGCGGCGGCCGAGGGGCTGGGCCGCGCGACGGTGCCCGAGCTCATCGCCCGCGCCGACATCGCCGCCGGGCGGGTGGTGACGCTGGGCGAGCCCAAATCGTCGCGGCTCGGCTATTGGCTGGTCGCGCCGCTGCCGCAATGGCGGCAGAAGAAGGTCAAGGCGCTGGTCGACGCGCTGGCATCGTGACGCCGCGCGATATCCCCGTGCTGGAGACCGCGCGACTGCGGCTGCGTCCGCGCAGCCCGGACGATGCCGAGGCGCTTCACCCGGCCTTCGCCGATCACGAGCTGATGCGCTGGTGGTCGAGCGGGCCGCACGATTCGATCGAGCAGACGCGTGCGGACCTGGCGAAGGAGGCGCCTGAATGGCGTACCTGGGCGATCACGCTGAAGGGCGACGACTTGGCGATCGGCTTCGTCGCGGCGGGCGAGAAGCGCCAGGGCAATGTCAGCGAGATCGGCTATATGCTGGCCCGGCCGCATTGGGGAGCCGGGATCGCCGCCGAAGCGGTCAGCTGCGTGATCGATCGGATCTTCGCCGAGGGGCAGCGCCGCGTCTTCGCCGATACCGATCCGGACAATGCGGCATCGCGCGGACTGCTCGAGAAGCTGGGCTTCAAGCTCGAAGGCGTGCTCCGCGCCGAATGGGAAACGCATATCGGCGTGCGCGACACGACGCTCTACGGCCTGCTGCGCGAGGATTGGCATGGCACCGCCTGACCTGAAGGACCCCGCCCAGTGCGCCGCCTACCGGCAGGAACTGCGCGGCGTGGCGCTGGGGTTGCGGCGGGCGGGCATCGGCCTGTCGCTGGCGGGCGCGCTGCTCGTGCTGGCACAGCGCAAGGGAATCGACGCCGTGCCGTTGTGGCTGGGCGTGGGCGTGCTCGGGATCGGCGTGCTGATCGTGATCGCCGCGATCTCGACGCGGACGGCGTACCATCGGCTGCGGATGCGGAGTTAGCGGACAAACTCCTTCTCCCCTTGTGGGAGAAGGAAGGGGCCCGTTCGATGAAATCGAGTGGGAAGGGTGAGGGGGACTGAGTCTCACTCCCCAGCATCAGGTCGCCCATGCCCCCGGCATGGGCTAAACAGCGCGGGGCGCTGTTTACCCGATGCTCCTTCCGCCGACTTCGTCGGCTCCCTCCCTCTCCCACAAGGGGAGAGGGAGAAGAGGCAATCGAGAACGGCCTCGCTGTTTGCGTGTTCGAGCTACGGCCCGGGCGCCGCCAGCTCCGCGGCACGCGTGATCAGGCTGGCGAAGCGCGCGTCCGTCACGGCCTGCGCCGGATCGTTCCAGCTGGCGGTGAGCACGTACCAATCCCCGGTCTTCGCCTCGAGCAGCAGCGTCATGTTGATCACGCCGGGCTCCGAGCCGCCCTTGTAGCCGACCCATTGCCACTTGCCGGCGGCGGCCGGCGGGATGCCGGAGCTCTTCGACAAGACCGCGCGCGCATCGGCGCCCTTGGGTCCTTCGGTGTTGCGCCGCAGCCAGTCCATCACGCGCACGAGATCGGCAGGCGACAGGAACCATTCGAGCTGCTCGATGAGCACCGGCTTGCCGTCGCGGAACAGACTCGGCTTGATCAGCAACATCGGCACGTTCGCGACTTCGCCTTCGAGCATGCGGCGGCGGCCGGCCTCGCCCTGCGCGAGATAGCGGCCGGCGAGGTCGTTCGCCTCGATCCCCTTCAGCTTGAACAGCTCGAGCGTGGCGAGGAAGGGGCGATTGCGCGCCGGATCCCTGACGCCGACCACCGGCAGCATCGCCTCGACCTTCTCGCGGCCCAGCGTCCTCAGCAGGATGTCGGTGGCGCTGTTGTCGCTGATCGAGATCATCTGCGTCGCGAGCTCGCGCAGGCTCACCTGCGTGCCCTTGGGCTTCCTCGTATAGCCGCCGCCGGGCAACTCGGATCCGTCGAGCGTGACCAGATCGTCCCATTTGCGCTCGCCGGCGTTGGTCGCGCGGACGAGCTCGGCGAGGATGACCAGCTTGAAGGCGGAGCCGATCGCGAAGGGGCGGTCCTCCTGGTGACGGAGGAGCAATTGGGGAGCGCCGCTGCCGAGCTTCGCGAAGGCGAGGCCAGTGTTGCCGTGGAGCGCGCGGAGCGCGGCGGCCACTTCGTCCAGGCTCTTCTCACGCCTGCTGATATTGGTGACGCGCAGACCCGAGACCTGGTGCGGCGCGGCGGCGTCGACCGCCATCGTCATGGTCACGACTGCATCGCGGTAATCGACTTCGAGCGTGCCGGCCCAGGGTGTGGCCATCGCCTCGATGCGCACGCCCGAGATCGGCCCGTTCGCGTCGCGCAGGCTGGCGGTGATCGGCTCGAACTTCTCGCGCGGGACGGCGGCGCGGAAGCCGGGCGAGAAGAAGCCGTCATAGCCGGCGGTGTCGGCAAGGAGCGTGGCAAGCTCCTTCGCGCGCGCTTCGAAGGCGGGCGCCGGCGCCACCGGCCCGGCCTGTACGGAGGGCGGCGTCTGCGCATGCGCGGTGGGCACGAGGGCGAGGAGGCAGGGCAGCAGGATGCGCATCGCGATATCTCCCTTGGAGGCGAGTGTAGCCGTCAGACTTCGCCGCGGTCGAGTGCGTCGATCATGCCCTGGAGGCGGTGCGCGGCGGCAAGGTTGAGGCGATGGATGCCCCAGAAGACCACCACGACCGGCAATGCCGTGAGGACCATCGCCAGAATCGCGGTCCAGAGCGGCCTGTGCTCGGCCGAGACGCGCAGGATCGCGAGCAGGAGCAGCAATATGCCGGGAACGGGCGGCGCGATGTACCAGCGCCACACGCTGGCGACCGCATCGCGCTGGGCGACGAGAGTCGCGCGGTAGAAGGCGAGGCTGGGGGCGCCGAGCGCGGCGTCGGGCGCCCTGGGACGGCGGCGCCACAGATTGCGCAGCACGACCAGCATGCCGAGGATGATCGCGGCGCAGCCGAGGCGGACGCCCCAATCGGGGATCTGGATCGCCGCAACGACGAACACGCTCGCGCCGAGCAGCCCGGCGACATATTCGATCGCGTCGCGCCGCCGGATGCGGCGGCGGAAGCGCGCATCGGCCCGGGCGAGCGCTTCCGCGTCGGGCGGCACGGCGTCGCGATGCTGCTGCGTCCAGAGGTCGGCAATGGGATCGGTCATGCCTTTTCTCCGGAATGGAAACGCTGCGCGAGCAACGCCTTGATGCGGTGGACCTTCACCGCGACGGTGCCCGCGGCGAGGCCGGTGACCTCGGCGATCACGCGCGCCTCGAGCCCTTCGAGATAGAGGAGGATCACTTCGCGGTCGGGTGGCTGGAGGCGGCGGATCAGCGCGTGGAGACGCTCGATCGTGCGGGCGTGGCCCACTTCGGCTTCGGGATCGTCCTCGGCCAGCAATTGTTCGTCGTCGAGCGCGACCAACCGCGCCTGGCGGGTGCCGCGCGCGACGTGGCTGGCCGCGACATTGTGCGCGACGCGATAGACCCAGGTCGCGAGCGCGCAGCGGCCGTCGAAGCCGGCGAGGCTGCGCCAGAGCGCGAGATGGATTTCCTGCTCGAGATCGCGAGCATGATCGGGATCGGCCTCGATCGAGCGGGCGAGGCGGGCGATCGCCGGCGCGTGCCGGGCGCCGGCTTCGGCATAGAGCGCGCCTTGGCTGTTCCGATCGCCCTGCATCGCGTGACACTTCCTCCCGTTCGCCTGTTTAGTCGGGCGCGAGGGAAGTTTCTTACAGCGCGATCGAAAGAAGGCTGACTTATCCTCCCCCGCCAGGGGGAGGTGTCGCCGAAGGCGACGGAGGGGGCGGTAAGCGACCCACTGGCCGTCGTGCTTCCTCCCCCTCCGTCATACTTCGCATGCCACCTCCCCCTGCCGGGGGAGGATTAGACTTGCCGGGTCAGGCGTCGATGACTTCCTCGTCGAGCCGCGCGGCATTTTCCTGGATGAAGGCGAAGCGGTGCGCCGGGTTGTTGCCCATCAGCCGGTCGACCAGGTCCTTCACGCCGGCGCGCTCCTCATATTCCTGCGGCAGCGTGACGCGCAGCAGCCCGCGCGTCGCCGGATCCATCGTGGTTTCCTTGAGCTGGTTGGGGTTCATCTCGCCCAGCCCCTTGAAGCGGCTGACCTCGACCTTCTTGCCCTTGAACGCGGTCTCCTCGATCTCGAGCCGGTGCGCGTCGTCGCGGGCGTAGAGGCTCTTCGAGCCCACGGTGAGGCGATAGAGCGGCGGCTGGGCGAGATAGAGGTGCCCGCGACGGACGAGATCGGGCATCTCCTGGAAGAAGAAGGTCATCAGCAGGGTAGCGATGTGCGCGCCGTCGACATCGGCGTCGGTCATGATGATGATGCGTTCGTAGCGCAGATTGGCGGGGTCGCAGTCCTTGCGCGTGCCGCAGCCCATCGCGAGGATCAGGTCGGCGATCTCCTGGTTGGCGAGGATCTTGGCCGAGGTCGCCGAGGCGACGTTGAGGATCTTGCCGCGGATGGGGAGGATCGCCTGCGTCTTGCGGTCGCGCGCCTGCTTGGCCGAGCCGCCGGCCGAATCGCCCTCGACGATGAACAATTCGGTGCCCTCGGGGCTGTCCGCGGCGCAATCGGTGAGCTTGCCGGGGAGGCGGAGCTTCCGCGCCGAAGTCGCGGTCTTGCGCTTGACCTCGCGTTCCTGCTTGCGGCGGAGGCGCTCGTCCATGCGATCGAGGACGTAGGAGAGCAGCGCCTTGCCGCGGTCCATATGGTCGGAGAGGAAATGGTCGAAATGGTCGCGTACCGCGCGCTCGACCAAAGCGGTCGCCTCGGGCGAGGTCAGCCGGTCCTTGGTCTGGGACTGGAATTGCGGCTCGCGGATGAACACCGAGAGCATCAGCTCGGAGCCGACCATCACGTCGTCGGCGGTGATGTCCTTGGCCTTTTTCTGGCCGACCAGCTCGCCGAAGGCGCGGATGCCGCGGGTGAGCGCCTGGCGGAGGCCTTGCTCGTGGCTGCCGCCATCGGGGGTCGGGATGGTGTTGCAATACCAGCTATAGCTGCCGTCGCTCCACAAGGGCCAGGCGACCGCCCATTCTACGCGGCCCTGATTCTCGCCGGGAAAGTCCTGCTGCCCGACGAAGAATTCGGCCGTGGCGCATTCGCGGGTGGCGATCTGCTCCTTCAAATGGTCGGCAAGGCCGCCGGGGAACTGGAACACCGCCTCGGGCGGCGTCTCGTCGGTGAGGAGCGAGGGATCGCACTTCCAGCGGATCTCGACGCCCGCGAAGAGATAGGCCTTGGAGCGCGCCAGCTTGTAGAGCCGGGCGGGCTTGAACTGCATCTCCCCGAAAATCTCGGTGTCGGGCGTGAACGCCACCGAGGTGCCGCGCCGGTTGGGAGTGCCGCCGAGATGCTCGAGCGGGCCGAGCGTCTGCCCCTGGCTGAATCGCTGGCGATAGAGCTGCTTGTCCCGCGCCACTTCGATGACGGTATCGACCGAGAGCGCGTTGACGACGCTGATGCCCACGCCGTGCAGGCCCCCGCTCGTCGCATAGGCCTTGCCCGAGAACTTGCCGCCCGAGTGGAGCATCGAGAGGATCACTTCGAGCGCGGACTTGTCCGGGAATTTCGGATGCGGATCGATCGGCATGCCGCGGCCGTTGTCGACGATCGTCAGCCGGTTGCCCGCCTCGAGCACGATCTCGATGCGGTTGGCGTGCCCCGCCACCGCTTCGTCCATCGCATTGTCGAGCACCTCGGCGGCGAGGTGATGGAGCGCGCGCTCGTCGGTGCCGCCGATATACATGCCCGGCCGCCGCCGGACGGGCTCGAGCCCTTCCAGCACTTCGATCGAGGAGGCGTCATAGGTGCCGGAGGGAACGCCCGGCGCGGCAAACAGGTCTTCAGACATGCAAGGGGTATAGGGTCACGCCGATTTGCGGCGCAAGGCATTGCGCGGGGCGGAGGCACGCCCTCTCGCCCGCAACAGGGCGATCTCACGCATCCCGCCGAGGATGCTGCCGATGCTCTGGGCATCGGAAGCGCGCGGTTCGCCAAGGTTCGACCATTCGCCGGGCTGTACGTACATGGCTGACGTCCTCCTTGCCTCGACCTCTAGCAGAAGGGAGGGAGGCGGAAAAGAACAAAAATGGAACACCAATGCTGCGCCGCCCGAAGGCGAGACGGCGGCAGCGGCACGGAACGCAGCAAAAGGGTGATGCATACCAACCCAGGTTAACGAATTGCCGGAGCCGGAAGCGTAAACTCCGTCAGAGCGGGGCCAGGAAGCAGCGATGGCCCCTTGGAGAGCAACGGCCCGAGTGTGCGCGCCTTCGCGGATGTTCCTCCGCCTCCGGCGCGCCGGAACCATGGGCTGCGTCGACGAGGTACGACCTTCCGCTTCCCAATCAGATGGAGGTCGACATGCAGATACGCGATTGCATGACGCGCGAGGTGCGCGTCGTGGGAACGGATACGACGCTGGCGCAGGCGGCGCGCGCCATGGCGGAAATCGATGCCGGGATACTCCCGGTCGCCGATAGCGACCGGCTGATCGGCATGGTCAGCGATCGCGACATCGCCATTCGCGGGATAGGCCATGGCCTCGGTCCGGACACCAGGATCGGCGAGGTGATGAGCGAGGAAGTGCTCTATTGCAGCGAAGACGACGACGTCGAGGACGTGCTCAACAACATGGCGGAAATCCAGGTCCGCCGGCTGCCGGTCATGAGCCGGGAGAAACGGCTGGTCGGGATCGTGTCGCTCAGCGACCTGAGAGGCGACGGCGGAGCGGCGCATATGGGGGACGTGCTCTGCGAAGTCGCGCGGCCCAGCACCCATCATTCGCAAATGTGACCAGCGGTGGCAGACGGGAATGGTCCTGGCCCTGGGGGGAGGCAAGGGCGGGACAAGAGGTTTCTGCGCTGCCGGTGAGGCCAAGTGGACCCCGGAACAGGTCCGGAGTGACGAGGTAGAGAGGGGGCGGCGGCACCCCTCGAATGGCGATCGCCCCGGAAACAGGGTCCGGGGCGATGCGAGGTTCAGGAGACTGGTCAGCGCACCCGCGGGCCGCCGAAGGGCAGCGGGGGCGGGGGGCGGCGATCACGGCGGGGCAACTGCGCCTGATAGGCATGACCGCAATGCGCGACGCAATAAGGGAAGCCGGGGTTCACCTTGTCGCCGCAGAAATGGAAATCGGGCTCGCCGGGATGGCCGAGCGGCCATTTGCAGATGCGGTCGTTGAGATCGAGCAGGCTGGTCTTGCCCGCGATCGCCTCGCTCGGCTTGGCCGGGACCAGGCGGCGCGGCGGCGCGGGGGCGATCGGCGCGGCCTGCTCGCCGGGATTCTGGCGGAGGAAGCCGCCAGGGCCGACCGAGCGGAGGACCGGTGCGCTCGGCTCGGGCCGGGGCTCGGGAGCGGCGGTCGGCGCGCTCGCGGGTTCGGCGGGCGCCCGCGGCGCGGCCGCTACCGGTGCCTTGGGCGCCGGTGCAGCAACTGGGGCCGGCTTGGGTGCGGGGGCCGCAGCCTCTACCTTGGGCTCGTTGGGCTTGACCGGCGACGGGCGCGACTGGAGGCCCAGCCGGTGCGCCTTGCCGATCACGGCGTTGCGCGACACGCCGCCGAGCTCCTCGGCGATCTGGGTGGCGGTCATGCCGCTGTCCCACATCTTCTTCAGCGTATCGATACGCTCTTCGGTCCAGCTCACGTCTCTTCCTTCAACTTGCGGGCGGCGCGGCCAGCGTTTACGCGAACACGCGATGAGCAGCCACTCCGAAACCGGTCATAGCCTCCCCGAGCCCGGCGTTCCGGTGATTCGCAACGTGAACTGGGGAGGATTGCGGACCCTCTATATCAAGGAGGTGCGCCGTTTCTTCAAGGTGCAGCTCCAGACGGTGTGGGCGCCGGCGGTCACGACCCTGTTGTTCCTCGTGATCTTCACCGTCGCGCTGGGCGGCGGCGGGCGCACGATCGAGCTGCAGGGGCACCCGGTCCACTTCGCCGATTTCATCGCGCCGGGGCTGATCGTGATGGGCATGCTCCAGAACGCCTTCGCCAATGCGAGCTTCTCGCTGCTCGTCGGCAAGATCCAGGGGACGATCGTCGACTATCTGATGCCGCCGCTCTCGACCGGCGAAGTGCTCGCGGCCTTGTGCGGCGGATCGGTGACGCGCGCCTTCTGCGTCGGCGCTACCGTCTGGCTGGCGATGGCGCTGTGGCCGGGCGTCGACGTGACGCCGCGGCATTTCTGGGCGATCCTGTGGTTCGGCTTCCTCGGCGCGCTGTTCCTCTCGCTGCTGGGGGTGCTCACGTCGATCTGGGCGGAGAAGTTCGATCACGCCGCGGCGGTGACCAACTTCGTGGTGGCGCCGCTGTCTTTGCTCTCGGGCACCTTCTACTCGGTCGACAAGCTCTCGCCGGTCTTCCAGACGATCAGCCACCTCAACCCGTTCTTCTACATCATCTCGGGCTTCCGCTACGGCTTCCTCGGAGTCGCGGATTCGCCGATCCTGACCGGCAGCCTCATCATCCTCGCGCTCGACGCGGTGCTGGGGCTGTTCTGCTACTGGCTGCTGCGCAAGGGCTGGAACCTCAAGAACTGAGCGGCATGGCGGCAGGGCATGACCCCCGGCCAAAGGAATATTGACGCGGGTGTGGCGCTGCTCCTAAACACCCGCTCCGGGCGGTCCGGTTGGCCGCCCTTTTGCGTTTCTGGAGTTCCACCCAGCTTTTCTCGACCGAGGAGGACCGTTCCAATGCCTATCACCCCGCTCATGCCCGTCTATCCGCGGTGCGGTGTGCGGCCGGTGCGAGGCGAGGGCGTCTACCTCTATGGGGAGCGCGGCGAGCAGTATCTCGATTTCGCCGCGGGGATCGCGGTCAACGCGCTGGGCCATGGCCACCCGCATCTGACCAAGGCGATCCAGGAGCAGGCGGCGACGCTGATGCACGTCTCCAACCTGTACGGTAGCCCGCAGGGCGAGGCGTTCGCGCAGCGGATCGTCGACAATTGCTTCGCCGATACGGTGTTCTTCACCAATTCGGGCGTCGAGGCGATCGAGTGCGCGATCAAGACCGCGCGCCGCTATCACTATGTCAACGGCAACCCGCAGCGGCACAAGCTGATCACTTTCCGCAACGCCTTTCACGGGCGCTCGCTGGGTGCGATCAGCGCGACCGACCAGCCCAAGATGCGCGACGGCTTCGAGCCGCTGCTGCCGGGCTTCGACTATGCGAAGTTCAACGATCTCGAAGGCGCACTCGCGCTGATCGACGACGAGACCGCGGGCTTCCTGGTGGAAACGGTGCAGGGTGAAGGCGGGATGACCGCCGGCACGATGGAGTTCATCCAGGGCCTGCGCAAGGCATGCGACGCGCACGGCCTGCTGCTGATCCTCGACGAGATCCAGTGCGGTTACGGGCGCACCGGCAAGTTCTTCGCCTATGAGCATTACGGGATCACCCCGGACATCATGACGGTGGCCAAGGGCATCGGCGGCGGCTTCCCGCTCGGCGCCTGTCTCGCGACCGAGGAAGCGGCCAAGGGCATGGTGATCGGCACTCACGGCACCACTTATGGCGGCAATCCGCTGGCGATGGCGGCGGGGCAGGCGGTGCTCGACGTGATGCTCGAGCCCGGCTTCTTCGAACATGTCGCCAAGATGGGCGATCGGCTGCGCCAGGCGTTCGAGCAGATGATTCCCAATCACGATCACCTGTTCGAGGAGATCCGCGGCAAGGGGCTGATGCTCGGCATCAAGCTCAAGGAGCCCGCGGCGGCGCGCGATTTCGTGGCCCATCTGCGCGACAATCACGGGCTGCTGACCGTGGCGGCGGGCGAGAACGTGTTCCGCGTGCTGCCGCCCTTGGTGATCGACGAGAACCATATCGCCGAATGCGTCGAGCGGCTGAGCGCGGGCGCGCGCAGCTATGCGCCGCCGAGCGATGATTGAGATGATCCTCCCCGGAACGGGGAGGTGGCAACGCGCAGCGTTGACGGAGGGGGCTCTCCACCGGGTCAATCGCGTGGGGAGGGCCCCCTCCACCACGCCACTTCGTGGCGCGGTCCCCCTCCCCGTGCCGGGGAGGATTTAAGATGCGCCATTTCCTTGATCTTTCGGACGCCGGCGCCACCGGCGTGCAAGCGATGCTCGACGACGCCGTCGCCCGCAAGGCCGCGCGCCATGGCTGGCCCAAAGGCAAGGCCGATGCCGACGCGCCGCTTGCCGGCCATGTCCTCGCGATGATCTTCGAGAAGAACTCGACGCGCACCCGCGTCTCGTTCGACATGGCGATCCGCCAGCTGGGCGGCACGAGCATCGTGATGGACGCAGGCAGCATGCAACTCGGCCGCGGCGAGAGCATCGCCGACACCGCGCGCGTGCTCTCGGGCTATTGCGACGCGATCATGATCCGCACCGACGATCACGCGAAGGTGGTCGAGATGGCCGAATATGCCAGCGTGCCGGTGATCAACGGACTCACCGACGCCTCGCATCCCTGCCAGATCATGGCCGACCTGCTGACGATCCTCGAGAGCGGGCGCGCGCTGCCCGGGCTCAAGGTCGCCTGGCTGGGCGACGGCAACAACGTTCTTGCCTCGATCATGGAAGCGGGCGGGCTGATGGACTTCGACGTGGTCGCCGCCTGCCCCCAGGGTTTCCAACCCAGCGACGCGGACGTCGCGCGCGGGCGGGGCCGGGCGCGCGTCGTCGGCACCGCGAAGGAAGCGGCGGAGGGCGCCGACGTGATCGTCACCGATACCTGGATCTCGATGGGCCAGGCGCATGCCGAGACCAAGCTCGCGGCGATGATGCCCTTCCAGGTGACCGAGGAACTGATGACCGCGGCCAGGCCGGGCGCCGCCTTCCTCCACTGCCTGCCCGCGCATCGCGGCGAGGAAGTGGTCGACGCGGTGATCGACGGCCCGCAGTCGCTGATCTGGCCCGAGGCCGAGAACCGGCTGCACGCGCAGAAGTCGATCCTGCGCTGGTGCTTCGGGCAGATCGGCTGAGTTGAAGCCGCGGCACCGGCCACTATCTTAGCGTCATCCCCGCGAAAGCGGGGACCCATCTCCTCAGCCCTCCTCTTGCATCACCGCCGACGTAATTCGCGGCGTCTGCACGAGATGGGTTCCCGCTTTCGCGGGAATGACGAAGGAAAGACCGTGACTGCTACCGCCCCCACCACCGACCTCGATCGCGTCGTCGGCTTCACCATTCCCGACCGCCATGCCCGCGGCCGCGTTGCGCGGCTGGGGCCGGTGCTCGACGAGATCCTGTCGGCGCACGCCTATCCGCCGGTGATCGAGAAGCTCCTCGCCGAGGCGCTGACGCTGACCGCGCTACTCGGGGCGACGCTGAAGGATGCCGAAGGGCAGATGACGCTCCAGGCGCAGACCCAGGGCGGGATCGTCGGCCTGCTGGTCTGCGACTATCAGGGCGGCAAGTTGCGCGGCTATGTCCAGTTCGACGCCGAGCGGCTCGCCACGCTGGGTGCGAACCCGTCGCTCTACGCGCTGTTCAACAAGGGCTATCTCGCGGTCACTTTCGATCAGGTACTGACCAAGGATCGCTATCAGGGCATCGTGCCGCTCGACGGCGCGTCGCTCGGTGCGGCGGCGGAGAGCTATTTCCTGCAGTCCGAGCAGATCCCCAGCCTCGTGCGGCTCGGGGTCGAGCGCGGGGCGGACGGCAAGCTGATCGCGGGAGGCCTCTTCCTCCAGCATCTGCCCGATGGCGAGGCGGGGCGCGAGCGGCTGCACGCGCGGCTCGACCATCCCGAATGGCAGCATGTCGAGGCGCTCGCCTCGACCATGGGCGCCGACGAACTCGCCGACGCCGGGATTCCGCTCGAGAACCTCGTCTGGCGGCTGTTCAACGAGGAGTCCGAGGTGCGGCTGCTGAGCGGGGTCGAACTGGCGCGGGGGTGCCGGTGCGACGCGGGGTACATCACGCAGGTGCTCGCCAAGTTCCCGGCCGAAGAGCGCGCGGCGATGGCCGACGAAAACGGCACGATCAGCGTGGATTGTTCCTTCTGTTCCAAGAAGTTCCCCGTGCAACTTGATGATTTTGTTTCGTCGCCGTTGTAATCGCCGCACGGGTTTCCATATCTTTCCCGGACCGGGGCGCACGATTCGTTGGGGCGCCGGAAAGTGCCGCCCGGCCGGGGAGTTGTTATGGTGTTGAAGCGTCTCGTGCGCCCGGCGGTTGCGGGTGCGTTGCTCTTGTTCGGTACCGCGGGCGCGACCGCCCAGCGCGGTCCCGTGCCGAATGCGCTCGGCGGGATCGAGCGCGGCCAGTGGCAATTGAAGTCCGCCGATGGCGGCGTGCGGGGGCTGTGCCTCGGCAATCCCGCCGCGATGCTCCAGATCATGCATGGCAACACGCAGTGCGAGCATTTCGTGATGGAGAACACGCCGCGATCGGCGACGATCCGCTATACCTGCCCGAGCCACGGCCATGGCCGCACCACCATCTCGGTCGATACGCCGCGCGTGGTGAATATCGAGACGCAAGGCGTGGCGAACGGCGCACCTTTCTCCGAACGCTTCGAGGCGCGGCGGGTCGGCACCTGCGGCTGAAAGCGGTGACGGTTCGTTAACCTCGATCGATTAGCTTCGTCGCTGCTCCTCATGAGCATTTCCTCTCTGGCAACATTCCCCAACTGGGCCGCCTCGGCGGCCCATTTTGATTCATGGCGCGAAAGCGGCTAGCGGCACCCAATGACCGACAGCGTAGCGATTGCCCTGATCTCGGGCGGGTTGGATTCGATGGTCTCGGCCGCGCGGGCGCGCGAGGACGGGCATCGCCTGCTCGCGCTCTCGATCGACTATAACCAGCGTCATCAGGTCGAACTCGCCGCCGCGCGCCGCATCGCGCAGAAGCTCGGTGCCGAGCGGCACGTCGTGCTCCCGCTCGATCTGCGCGCGTTCGGCGGCTCGGCGCTCACCGCCGAGATCGACGTGCCCAAGGCCGGTGTGGGCGACGACATCCCGGTCACCTATGTGCCCGCGCGCAACACGATCTTCCTGAGCCTCGCGCTCGGCTGGGCCGAGGCCGCCGGCGCGCGCGACATCTATATCGGCGTCAACGCGCTCGATTATTCGGGCTATCCCGATTGCCGGCCCGAGTTCATCGCGGGGTTCGAGAAGCTTGCCGAGCTCGCCACCAAGGCCGGAGTGGAGGGCGAGCCCTTCCATATCCGCGCGCCGCTCCAGGACATGACCAAGGCGGATATCGTGCGCGAGGGGCTTCGGCTGGGGCTCGACCTGGGGATGAGCTGGTCGTGCTACGATCCCGCGCCGGGCGGGGTGCATTGCGGGCTGTGCGACAGCTGCCGCCTGCGCGCCAAGGGTTTCGAGGAGGCCGGCGTTCCCGATCCGACGGGCTACGCGGCGGCCCCATGAGGTACGCCGTCAAGGAGATGTTCCTCACGCTCCAGGGCGAGGGCGTGAATGCCGGCGCGCGCGCGGTGTTCGTGCGCTTCGCCGGATGCAACCTCTGGTCGGGCCGCGAACAGGATCGCGCAGGCGCGGTGTGCAGCTTCTGCGACACCGATTTCGTCGGCACCGACGGGCTGGGCGGAGGCAAGTTCGCCGATGCGGGGGCGCTGGCGGACGCCGTGGTCGGGCATTGGGGTCCGGAGACCGGGCGCCGCTTCGTGGTGCTGACCGGAGGCGAGCCGATGCTGCAGGTCGACGACGCGCTGGTCGACGCGCTCCACGCACGCGGCTTCCGCATCGCGATCGAGAGCAACGGCACCTTGCCCGCGCACCCCGGCATCGACTGGGTGTGCATCAGCCCCAAGGCCGGGAGCGTGGTGGTCCAGCGTTCGGGCGACGAGCTCAAACTGGTCTGGCCGCAGCCGGGCACCGATGTCGAGGCGCTGGAAAGCTGGGATTTCCGCAATTTCCTCGTCCAGCCGATGGACAGCGCGGAGGGCGAGGCGAACATCCGCGCGGCGGTCGCGCTGGCGATGGAACGGCCGAAATGGCGGCTGTCGCTCCAGACGCACAAGTTGCTGGGATTGCGCTGAGGCGGGTTGCTGGCCTGCGTCGGCTATTGGTGGGAAACGGTCGCCTCGTTCTCTAGCCCCTCCCCTTCAGGGGAGGGGTTGGGGTGGGGCAGTGCCTCAGGCGCCGCGCTCGTGGATAGGCCCCACCCCCAACCCCTCCCCTGAAGGGGAGGGGCTTGATGGCGGCAACTGGCGCCAGCCTATCGCGTCGCGAGCACCAACGCGCCGCACTTCTTCGCCTGGTAGGTGCCCTTGCGCCAGCATTTGTCGTTGCCGAAGGGCGGCAGCGGCGCGTAGGTCAGCGAATTATAGTCGATCGTCCGGCGGAACTGCTCGCCCCATGAGGCGAGGCTGTTGCGCAGTTCGCGCATCCGCTCCTGCGCGAGGTCGCCAAAATCGCCGCGTTTCCTGAACAGCGCATCATGGCCGATTGCGGCAGCGGTCTGGCAGAAAGATAGCTGGCCAGAGACAGTCGAAAAGCCCGAATAGACGCGGGTCCCGAACTTGTCGAGTTCGGTTTGGCCGGCCTTTTTCGTGTTGTTCGAACGAATGAAATATTTCTCAAGCGTTCCATAAGATTCACGCAGTTCGACTTCGTGATCTTTGAGGAGCGCATTGTAGTTGCTGACCGTCAGAAGCGTCGGCTCGAACTGGCACTGGAGCGCCGCCACGTTGAGTGCGGCGCGAAGGTTCCACACCAGGGCGGCACGGAGCTCGGCGGGCGTGGCGCCCGGCAGGGCAGGGCCGGTCATGCCCGGCTCGGCGCCGGTCACGCGGCCGCCTGACAGGTTGGCGGGCTTCAGGAAGAACTGCGCCGATGCCGGTGCGGCGATGAACAAGCCGGCCGTCACGGCCAGCGCGGAAACGATACGCGGAACGAGCATCACGCCCTCTTTTGGCTGGTCCCACGCGTGGTTAAGGCCTTTCGACTCCGCGCCCAAGCCCTTTTTTCGCTGGTTTTCCGCGCCCCAACGGAAAAGGGCCGCCCGGTCTCCCGGACGGCCCCTATCAAAACACGCTGACGCGCGATGATTACATCGCGTTGGTCGTGGTGGTGTTCTCGGTGACCGTGGTGTTGGCCTCGGCACCGGCGTTGTCCAGCGGAGCGGCCGCGTCGATGTTGGTGACCATCGTGTCGGTGGTCGTCACGTTCTCGGTCGGGAGGACCTCGGTGGTGTTGGTGACGTTGGTCGCCGACTCGTTGCTGGTGCACGCCGAGGCCAGAAGGGCCGCACCGGCGATCATCGAACCCGCAACGATCTTGGAAAGGACTGCACGCATGTAAAAGCTCCCTAGATAGTGGATTTGGACAGCGGATACGCCGTTAATACCCAAACCGCGATGGACATTAGTCGGTTTGGAACAAGCCCTCAAGACTCGATTTGACCTTCAGGCACTCAGAGCGGCCAAAAATGGCAAAAATGTGGCGGACAGCGCTGAATCGAACCGGTCGCTTGTAATGGGAGTCCCAAGCGCGGCGGCGCTGGTGACGGGGAATTCGGCGATGCCGCAGGGAACGATCCCGGTGAAGTGACTGAGATCGGGCGACAGATTCACCGCGAAGCCGTGGAGCGTCACCCATTGCCGGATCCGCACGCCGATCGCGCCGATCTTGGCCTCGCGTCCCGCCTGGTCGAGCGTCCAGATGCCGATCCGGCCGGGTGCGCGGAACGCCTCTATCCCGCATTCGCCCAGCGCGGCGATCACCCAGCCTTCGAGTGCATGGACGTAGCAGCGCACGTCGCGGCGGCGCTGGCGCAGATCGAGCACGACATAGCCGATGCGCTGTCCGGGGCCGTGATAGGTATAGCGGCCGCCGCGGCCGGTGCGGTGCACGGGGAAGCGCGGGTCGAGCAGCTCGCCCGCGTCGGTGGCGCTGGTGCCGGCGGTGTAGACCGGCGGGTGTTCGAGCAGCCATACCAGCTCGCGCGCCTCGCCCCGCGTCACCGCGGCGGCGCGTGCTTCCATCGCGGCCAGGGCCTCGGCATAGTCGATCTGACCGGGCTCGACGCGCCATTCGATATCGGATGTCATGCCGCGCGATTGCGCCGTCGCGGGCGTTTGCGCAAGCATTGGCAATGCGTCGGGCCCCGGCTAACAGGGAGTCACGGGAGCCAATGGGGAATGCGCGTGTCATGGTGAAGATGGGGACCGTCTGGGACCGGACCGCCGAGTTCCTGAGCGACAATGTCGCCGCCGTCGTGCCCATCGCATTGCTCACCTTCTTCGTGCCGGCCTCGATCGAGGGCAATTTCGAAGCCGCGATGATCGGTGCGGGGGAAGGCCTGAAGATCGTCCTCTATGTCCTCCAGCTCCTATTCGCGTTGGTGTCGCTATGGGGGTCGCTCGCGATCACGGCGATGGCGCTCGACCTTGCCTCGGAGCGCACCGCGGCGAACATAGCGACGCGGCGCCTGATCCCGGCGCTGATCGTATCGATCGTGATGATCGCGGTCGCCTCGGTGCTGGTGCTGCCGGTGCCCGGGGCGCTGGCCGCCGGGGGGTACGACATGACCGCGATGGCGCGCGGCGAGGATGTCGACATGAGCATGCGGATGGCGGGCTTCATCCTCGTCTATCTGCTCGCCCTGGCGGTCTTCTTGTTCTGGCTGCTCGCGCGGCTGATCGTCGCGACCCCGGTTGTCGTGCGCGAGAACCGGATGCTGAGCGCGCTCGGCCAGTCCTGGTCGCTGACTCGCGGCGCAGCGCTGCGCATCATTGGCGTCATCCTGCTCTTCGCGATCGTCAGCTGGGTGGCGCAGCTTGCCGCCAAGACGGTTTTCGGCAGCGTCTTCACGCTGGTCACGGGCGGCGGGGACGGAGTGACGCTTGCGAGCGTGATGACCTCGATCGTCGTCGCGGCGGTCCAGTCCGCCTTCATGGTGATCCCGCCCGCCTTCACCGCCAAGCTCTACCTCGCGCTCACTGCCGACGCCGGCCTGCGCCACACCGAAGCCGGCGCATGACGCTCAGCCTTGCCGGCGTGCTCGCCGACGCCCGGGCGCTCTGGCGCAGCGAGCGCGAATTGCTCGCGCCGATCGCGGGTGTGTTCTTCGTCGTGCCGATGCTCGGAATCGTGCTGCTGCTAGCCTATAGCGACTTTCCCGGCGACACCGCTCCGGAGCAGATCCGCGAAGCCGTGGCAGCATTCTATGCCGCGAACCTGCTGCCCATCTTCCTCGCCAATGTGATGATCGAATTCGGCACCTTCGCCGTGCTGAACCTGCTTCTCCAGGGCAATGGCCGCACGCTGGGCGAGGTGCTGCTGCTCGCGCTGCGCCGCTTCCTGCCCTTTCTCGGCATCAGCATCATCGGGAGCGTGCTGTTCAGCATCGGCAGCTCGCTGTTCATCCTGCCCGGGCTGTTTGCCTTCGGCCGGACCTGGCTCGCGGGGCCGAGCTATGCCGCAACGCCCGAGGCGGGACCGATCCATGCCTTCCGCCAGGGCTGGCGGCGAAGCGCGGGCTTCGGCTGGCTGACGCTCCTCGCCGCGGCCGGCGCGACGATGGTCGTCACGATCCTGCTGGTGATGGTGTCGACGGCCGTCATCGGTGGCCTCGCGGCGCTCGCGGGTGCGAACTGGATGCAGCTGGTGTCGCTGCTCGTCACCGCGCTGATCGGCGGCTTCGCCTGGACCGCGCTCGCATTACTGCGCGTCGCGGCCTATCGGCGCGCGGAGCCCAGCACCGGGACGTGAGGCGCGGCGTCCGGTGAAAGGACGCCGGCGATCCGCGGATCGGCGAAGCTCTCGACGGTGCGCTTGTAGGGCACGAAGCCGTGGCGCCGGTAGAAGCCGAGCGCGGCCGGATGGTCGAGCGTGCAGGTGTGTACCCAGACGCGGTCGACGCCCTTGCGCCAGGCGAGCCCGAGGGCCTGCGCCATCAGCCAATTGCCGTTACCCTGGCCGGTGAGCTCCGGGACGAGCCCGAAATAGGAGAGCTCGCACGTCCCTTCGACGCGGAAGTCGAGCTCGAGCATGCCGAGCTCGATCCCGGCGCGGTCGGTGGCGGCATAGACCTCGACCCGCGCGTCATCGAGGATGCGGCGCAGTGCTTCCTCGGGGAGCACCAGCCGCGAGAACCACAGCCAGGGCTCCCCGACGCGGCGGAACAGCGTCCTGTATTTGTCGCTGGCCGGCGCGGGCCAGTGGGTGAGCTTCAGCGGCGAGGGCGGGGCAGGGCGCAGCGGCGGCTTCGCTCGCATCTCGAGCGAAGTGACGATCGTCGCGATCTGGTCGTCGGCGACGGGGGTCAGAGGCATACGCGCCTCCCTTCGTCATCCCCGCGAAAGCGGGGACCCATCTCCCCACGCCGGCACCAATCACCACGGTCGTGGTCCGGGCTGCCCGCAGGAGATGGGGCCCCGCTTTCGCGGGGGTGACGGTGTGGGGTCACCCCCATGTCGCCATCGGGGGCAGGCTCATCAGGATCGCGTCGACATTGCCGCCGGTCTTGAGCCCGAACAGGGTACCCCGATCGTAGATCAGGTTGAACTCGGCATAGCGGCCGCGCCATTCGAGCTGGCGGGCCTTGTCCGCCTCGGTGAAGGGCGTGTCCATCCGGCGGCGGACGATGCGCGGGAAGACGTCGAGGAACGCGCGTCCGACATCCTGGGTGAAGGCGAAGTCGGCATCCCAATCGCCTTCGAGGTGATCGTAGAAGATCCCGCCGACGCCGCGATGGACCTTGCGGTGGGGGATGTAGAAATAGTCGTCGGCCCATTGCTTGAAGCGCGGATAATGCGCCGGATCGTGCGCGTCGCAGGCGGCTTTGAATGTGGCGTGGAACTCGGCGGTGTCCTCCTCCACCGGGATCGGCGGGTTGAGGTCCGCGCCGCCGCCGAACCAGCGCTTGGTGGTGCACAGGAAGCGTGTGTTCATGTGGACCGCGGGCACATGCGGATTGGCCATGTGCGCGACGAGGCTGATCCCGGTGGCGAAGAAGCTGGGATCCTCGCCCGCGCCGTGGATCGTCTTGGCGAAATCGCCCTCGAGCGCGCCGCCCACGGTCGACACGTTGACGCCGACCTTCTCGAACACCTTGCCCTTCATCACTCCGCGGACCCCGCCGCCGCCGGGCGCGCCGGAGGGATCGGTGCGATCCCAGGCGAGATAGTCGAACCTCGCGTCCGAGCCCGCCTCGGCCTCGATCGCCTCGAATTCGGCGCAGATCGAAGTGCGCAGCGATTCGAACCAGATGCGGGCGGCGTGCTGCTGGGTGTCGAGCTCTTGCATGGCGGACCTAGTAGGGGCGGGCGGGGAGGCGTGTCGAGTGGACAGAATGTCCCGCGTCAGGCCGGCCAGCCATGGGTCTGGCGCAGCGCCTCGGCGACCGCGATCCCAGTGGCGACCGAGAGGTTGAGCGAGCGCAATCCCGCAGCGAGCGGGATGCGCACCGCCAGATCGACGCCGTGATGGACGAAATCGGGCACGCCGGCGCTTTCCGACCCGAACAGCAAAGTGTCGTCCGGCTGGAATGTCGCCTCGGGCAGCCGTACGCCGCCACGGGTGGTGAACAGGATCAGCCGGCCCGGCACACGCGCCTTGAAAGCATCGAAATCGGCGTGGCGGGTGACCTGGACCTTGTCGTCATAGTCCATCGCCGATCGCCTGCGGGCCTTGTCGTTCCACGGGAATCCCATCGGCTCGATGATGTCGATGCCGACGCTGAAGCAGGCGCCGATGCGAAGGACGGCGCCGACATTGCCGGCGATCTCGGGCTGGAACAGGGCGAGGCGCATGAGGCGCGGCTTAGCCGTGGCTTTCACCATCGTCACCCCCGCGAAAGCGGGGGCCTATCTCCGACACGATCCGCGCGCCATGGCCGGAGCGTTGTGCTGCGACCTTGGGAGATGGGCCCCCGCTTTCGCGGGGGTGACGGGGTAGGGGCGCTGCGCGCGCGAAAATCCCTGTTGGCAAAGCCGCATGCCCACGTCTATCAGGCCGCCCAAGCCACCGGGGGCACCGGGCGGCTCTGGGTGCGCATGCGCCCGCGTCCTGTTTACCCGCGCGGTCGTCGCGGATTGTTTTCGAAGTGCAAGGGCTGATGCATGGCAACGCTTGAAGACGGTGTTTCCCCGACCCAGACCGTGGTCCCTCCAGGCGAAGTGATCGAGAACCCGCGCCGCCGCGACTATCTGAAGGTAGCCGCGGTTTCCTTCGCCGGGGTGGGCGCAGGCGTCGCCCTGCTGCCGCTGATCAACTCGATGAACCCCTCGGCCGACGTGCTCGCGCTGTCGACCACCGAGCTCGACGTCTCGGCGATCGAGCCGGGCCAGGCGATCAAAGCGAGCTTCCGCAAGCAGCCGCTCTTCGTGCGCAACCTCACCCCGGCGGAGATCGCCGCGGCCGACGCGGTTCCCGTGTCGAGCCTGCGCGACCCGCAGACGCTCGAGGAGCGGACCAAGGAGGGCAAGAAGAACTGGCTGATCACGCTGGGCGTGTGCACCCATCTCGGCTGCGTGCCGCTGGGCGCGGGCGAGGGCGAGAATCGCGGACCGTTCGGCGGCTATTTCTGCCCCTGCCACGGCTCGGCCTACGACACTGCCGGCCGTATCCGCCAGGGCCCCGCGCCGACCAACCTCGCGGTCCCCGAATATGAATTCACGTCCGACACTGTTGTCGTGGTCGGTTGAGGATAGACGCAGATGAGCTTCCCCTGGGCACGCCATTACGAACCCAAGAATCCGGTGATGCAGTGGATCGACAGCCGTCTTCCGCTGCCCCGCTTCGTCTATAACGCCGTCGGCGCCGGCTATCCGGTGCCGCGCAACCTCAACTATTTCTGGAACTTCGGCGTGCTCGCCGGGGTGGCGCTGGTCGTCCAGATCGTCACCGGCATCGTGCTCGCGATGCACTTCCACTCGTCGGCTGCCGGCGCGTTCGAATCGATCAACGCGACGATCATGCGCGACGTCAACGCCGGCTGGTTCCTCCGCTTCGCGCACGCCAACGGCGCGAGCATGTTCCTGCTGGTGGTCTACATCCACATCTTCCGCGGCCTCTATTACGGATCGTACAAGGCCCCGCGCGAGATGGTCTGGCTGATCGGCGTGGTGATCTTCCTGCTGCTGATGGCCACCGCGTTCATGGGCTATGTCCTCCCCTGGGGCCAGATGAGCTTCTGGGGCGCGCAGGTGATCACCGGCTTCTTCTCGGCGATCCCGGTGGTCGGCGAATGGATCCGCGTCTGGCTGCTCGGCGGCTATGCGCCGGACGACGCCGCGCTCAACCGCTTCTTCTCGCTCCACTATCTGCTGCCCTTCGTGATCGCGGGCGCCGTGATCCTCCACATCTGGGCGCTCCACATCCCGGGTTCGTCGAACCCCACGGGCGTGGAAGTGAAGGGCGAGCAGGACACCGTTCCGTTCCACCCGTACTACACGGCGAAGGACGGCTTCGGGGTGGGCGTGTTCCTGATCGTCTTCTCGACGCTGATCTTCTTCTACCCGGACCTGCTGGGCCACCCGGACAACTACATCCCGGCCAACCCGCTCTCGACCCCGGCGCACATCGTCCCCGAATGGTATTTCTGGCCGTTCTACGCGATCCTGCGCGCCTTCACCGCGGACTTCATCATCCCGGCGAAGCTGTGGGGCGTGGTCGCGATGTTCGGCTCGATCCTGCTGCTGTTCTTCCTGCCCTGGCTCGACAAGTCGCCGGTGCGCTCGGCGAACTATCGCCCGCTGTACCGGATCGCCTTCTGGGTGCTGGTGCTCGACGTGCTGGTGCTCGGCTATTGCGGCGGCTCGGCGGCGACGCCCGGGGTCGTCATCACCAGCCAGATCACCGCTGCTTATTATTTCGCGCACTTCCTGATCATCGTGCCGATCATCTCGCGCCTCGAGCGTCCGAAGCCGCTGCCCAACTCGATCACCGAGGCGGTGCTGGGCGACAAGAGCGGCTCGCGGATGAGCGAAACGGCGCTGAGCGCGTAAAGGGGAAACGAGAAAATGCTTCCGCTGTTCATGCGCTCGATCAAGTTCCTGATCGGTCTGGGCTTCATCTTCGTTCTGTTCCTCGCTCTGATCGGCACCATCACGGGCCTGATCAAGGAACCACCGCAGCCCACCGCCGAGGAAGTGATGCACCACCATCCGCGCGAGCTCTCGCTCGCCTCGGACGGTCCCTTCGGCAAATTCGACCGCCAGCAGATCCAGCGCGGTTTCCTGGTCTATGAGAAGGTCTGCGCGAGCTGCCACTCGCTGAACCTCGTCTCGTTCCGCGATCTCCAGCAGCTCGGCTACAGCGAGGCCGAGGTGAAGAAGATCGCCAAGGACTGGCCGATCAAGCAGCCCGTGCAGGATCCCAAGGCGGGCACCTGGGGCGAGCGCGACAATCTGGCGTCGGACCGCTTCCCCAAGGTCTATTATCCGGGCACCGGCACGCCGCCGGACCTGAGCCTGATCGCCAAGGCGCGGCATGGCGGCGCGAGCTACGTCTACTCGCTGCTCACCGGCTATGACGAGAAGCCGAGCGCGGAGCACGTCAAGCAGTTCCCCGACTTCGCGAAGACGCCCGACGGCATGTACTTCAATCCCTATTTCGCGAACCTCAACATCTCGATGCCGCCGCCCCTGACCGGCGACGACCAGGTCACCTATTCGGACGGCACGCGTGCGACCAAGGACCAGATGGCGAAGGACGTCGCGGCGTTCCTCGTCTGGACCGCGGAGCCGACGATGGAGCGTCGCCACGCGGCGGGCGTTGCGGTGGTGCTCTTCCTGCTGATCGCGACGGGCCTGGCTTATGGCGCGTATCTGACGGTGTGGCGGGGCGTGAAGCACTGAGGCATACGCCGACATCGCTGAACTGACGGAATCCCGCCGCGGCCCAGCGCTTCGGCGGGATTCCTTTTTCTGGACGGGAGCGAGCCATGGCGAGCGACAACGACGATATCCGGCAACGCATCCGCACGATCCCCGATTTCCCCAAGCCGGGGATCATGTTCCGCGACATCACCACCCTGCTGCTCGACGCCGAGGGGCTGCAGCTCACGATCGAGCGCATCGCCGGGCAGGTCGAGGGCAGAGTCGACCTCGTCGCCGGGATCGAGGCGCGCGGCTTCCTGTTCGGCGCGGCGGTGGCGGTGCGGCTCGGCACCGGGCTGCTGCTCGTGCGCAAGGACGGCAAGCTGCCCGGCGCGACGATCGCCGAGGATTATGCGCTCGAATATGGCAACGACCGGATCGCGATCCACGCCGACGCCTGCGCACCCGGCGCGCGCGTGCTGCTGGTCGACGATTTGATCGCCACAGGCGGCACCGCCCGCGCCGCGGTGCGGCTGCTGCGCAAGGCGGGCGCGGAGGTGATCCAGGCGGCGTTCGTGGTCGACTTGCCCGAACTGGGCGGCGCCGACGCGCTGCGCGGCGACGGCATCGCGGTCAACGCATTGGTGGCGTTCGACGGCCACTGAGCCGGAACATCGCTTCCGCCGCCACGTTTTCAATCCGTTAGCTGTCAGCGTTGCGCCACCAGGCGCCGCTGGAGAGGATTGGAACGATGTTGATCCGCCGCATTTCCGCTGCCGCCCTGGCCGCAGCGCTGGGCTTCGCCGCAAGCGCCTGCACCGATGGCTATGGCTATTCGGGCGTCTCGCTCGGCTATTCGAGCGGCGGCTATTACGACCCCTATTACAGCTATGGGCCGCGTTCCTATTTCGGCTGGTACGGCGATTATTATTACCCGGGCACCGGCTACTACGTCTACGATCGCGACCGCCGTCCGCACCGCTGGAACCAGGGGCAGCGCCGCTACTGGTACGATCGCAGCCGCAGCTGGCGCGGCGAGCGCCGGGAGAATTGGGACGGCTTCGGAAATTATCGCGGCGAGCGACGCAACTGGAACCGCGGCGAGCGCCGGTACCGCCGCAATTAGGCGCCCGCCGGACGCCGCCGCATCAGCGCGAGCGCGGTGAAGCGCAGCACCGGCTCATCATATTGATTGAACGTGGTCATGAGGTTGCGCACGCTGCCCATCTCCGGCCGGCTCTGTGACGGCCGTACCTCGAGCACCTCGCTCTCGCAGCGCAGCACGTCGCCCGGATAGACCGGCTTGAGCCAGCGCAATTCGTCGACCCCGGCGGCGCCCAGGCTCGCCTGCGGGTGCAGCTTCATCTCGGCGACGAAGATCGACATGGTCATCGCGCAGGTGTGCCAGCCGCTTGCCGCTAGCCTGCCGAAATGCGTCTGCGCCGCCGCCTCGTCGGACAAATGGAAGGGCTGCGGATCATATTTCTCCGCAAAGGCGAGCACTTCCTCGCGCGTCACTTCATAGCGGCCGAAGCTGCGCTTCATGCCCACTTCGATATCGTCCAGATACTGCATGATATGAGTTTCGGATGAAAACCGAAATTTGGCAAGCCCTAGCGAAGCGTTCCCTTGAAGACCGTGTCCGTCCCGTCGATCCCCGTTTTGGCCGGCAGCCCGAGCAGGTCGCGGAGCAGCGGATAGACGTCGACATTGTCGAACGCCGGCAGCCTGGCCGGGCGGAAGGCGGGGCCATGGCCGATGAACAGGGCCGCCATCTCGGGCGCGAAATTGTCGTAGCCGTGATTGCCGCCCGCGAAGCGCTTGGACGGCGCCTTGTCCTGGATCAGCCAGCCCGTCTCCGCGAGGCAGAGGATCGGCGGGATGCGCGGGTTGGTGCCGTAGTGGAAGCGCGCCGGGATCTCGCTTTTGCGCCAGCATTCCATGTGCGCATGCTTGCCCAGCAGCGCCTTCTCGACCGCCGCTTCCTTGCCCGGCGCGGGGAACAGGCTGGCATAGGTGCCCGATTCGAACAGCCGGATGTCGTCCAGCGGAAGCATCTGGCCGAGCACGACGACGCGACTGCTCTGCGTGGACGCCATGCCGTGATCGGAGACGATCACCAGATTGGCCGGCTGGCCGAGTTCGGCCAGCCCCGTCACCAGTTGCCCCATCCATTTGTCGACCTGCGCCACCGCTTCGGTCGTCCGACCGTCGGCGGGTCCGAATTCGTGCCCGGCGCTGTCCACCACGTCGAAATAGAGCGTCAGGAATCGGGGACGGATCGCGCCCGGGCGGCGCAGCCAGTCGAGGATGCCATTGACGCGCTGCTCGCCGCTGATCGCCTGGCTGAACTGCGCCCAGTCCGAGGGGCGCTCGCCGCCGATCGTCTCCCAGTCCTTGGGATTTTCCTTCCGGCCGCCGATCGCGACGTTCGAGCCGGGCCAGAACAGCGTCGCGGTGCGGATCCCGGCACGCTCGGCATCGAGCCAGATCGGCGGCACCGCATTCCACCAGAAGGGGTCCTCGGTGGCCATGGTGAAGGTCTCGCCGGGCCTGGCTGGATCCTCCATCTTGTTGGCGACGATGCCGTGGCGATCGGGTCGGAGCCCGGTCACTTGGGTCCAGTGATTGGGATAGGTCTTGCTCGGGAAGCTCGGGCGCATCGGGCCGGTCGCGCCTTCGGCGGCGAGCCGCGACAGCACCGGAGTCACGCCGCGATCGAGATAATCGGGACGGAAGCCGTCGATCGAGACGAGGATGGTGACCGGCGCACGCGCCTCCGCCGCGGCGACGGTCTGCGCCGCGGCGGGGAGGAAGGTGCAGGTCTGGAGGGCGGCAAGGACGGCGAGGCCGAGCTTCAGGATTGGACGCATTGCCGATCTTTGCCACGCGCATGTTGCGGCACAAAGAAACTTGCGACGAAGGCTTACGGCTCCAACATCGGCCGCGCTATCGTTCCGAAAAATGGGAGGAGATGCCATGATTCGGAAGGCTTTGCTTGCCGCCGGCCTGTTCACGCTGGGCGCGTGCGCCGAATCGGGGCGCCCGGCCGGCCCGGGTGCGGCCGCGGTCGCACCGTCCCCGGCGGAGGTGGGAGGCAGGGCGGCGGGCGCCTATCTCGCCCGGCGCGACATCGTGCCGTTGCGCACGTCGGCGGCGCGGGGCGTCCATTATGCCGACGTCGCCTCCGGTTATGGCGCCGCGCGCCTCGCCGCCGCCACCGGGAACCGCGCGCTGCTCGATCGCGTCGTCGCGCGCGAGCGCGTGGCATCGGCGTTCCCGAACTCGGCCAATCATGTCGACGTCAGCGTCTACGGCACCTGGCCGCTCGAGATCGCGCGCCAGACCGGCGATGCCGAGGCGCTCCGCCGCGGGCTGGCGCTCGCCGACAATCAATGGGCACAGCTCGGCGAGGACCAGCTCACCGCGCAGGCGCGCTACTGGATCGACGATGTCTGGATGATCGGCTCGCTGCAGGTGCAGGCGTACCGCGCGTCGAAGGATGCCAGATATCTCGATCGTGCGGCGCTGATGGTGCGGCGCTATGTCGATCGGCTCCAGCAGCCCGACGGGCTGTTCTTCCACGGCCCCGAGGCGCATTTCTATTGGGGGCGCGGCAATGGCTGGGTCGCGGCGGGCTTTGCCGAGATTCTCACCGACCTGCCTGCCGCACACCCAGAACGCGCGGCGATCGAGGCGGGCTATCGCAAGATGATGGCGGCATTGCTTGCCAACCAGGCCGAGGACGGCATGTGGCGCCAGCTGATCGACCGTCCGGAGAGCTGGAAGGAAACCTCGGGCACCGCGATGTTCGGCTTCGCCATGGCGCGCGGGGTGCGGCTCGGCATCCTCGCCGATCCGGCTTATGCCCGGGCCTATCGGCGCGCGTGGCAGGCGCTGGCGCGCTATGTCCAGCCCGACGGGCAGGTCACCGAAGTCTGCGTCGGCACCAACAAGGCGGACAATGTCGCGCACTATCTGGATCGCCCGCGCGCCACCGGCGACCTGCACGGACAGGCGGCCTTGCTGTGGTTCGCGGCAGAGCTGGCGGGGTCCGGCCGGAGCTGAGGCTCAGGCGAAGGCCCCGACCACCGACTTGACCTCGAGGAACTCGGCGAGCCCGAACTTTCCATGCTCTCGGCCATTGCCCGATTGCTTGTAGCCGCCGAAGGGCAGGTTCGGATCGGGCTGGCCGCCGTTCACATAGACCATGCCCGCGCGCAGCCGCGGCGCGACGCGGCGGACGCCCTCGGCATCGCCGAATACCACCGCCGAGAGGCCGTAATCGGTGTCGTTGGCGATGCGGATCGCGTCTTCCTCGTCCTCATAGGGGATGATCGTCACGACCGGCCCGAAGATCTCCTCGCGCGCGATCGTCATGTCGTTGCGCACGTTCGAGAACAGGGTCGGCTTGACGAAATAGCCGGCCTCGATGCCGTCGGGCCGGCCGGGGCCGCCGGTCTCGAGCTTGGCGCCTTCCTCCAGCCCTTTGGCGATCAGCCCCTGGATCTTGTCCCACTGGGTCTTGTTGACCACGGGGCCGAGCTGGCGGCCTTCCTCGGAAGGATCGCCGCACTGCGCCGCCTTCATCGTCGCGGCGGCGATCGCGGCGACCTGCTCCTGCAGGTGCTTCGGTACGAGCAGGCGGGCGGGGGCGATGCAGCTCTGTCCCGAGTTCATCAGCACGCTGAACAAGGTGCCGGGCACCGCCTTGGCGAGGTCTGCGCTCTCCAGCACCACCGAGGGCGACTTGCCGCCGAGCTCCTGGTGCACGCGCTTGACGGTCTCGGCGGCATTCTTGGCGACCAGCACGCCCGCGCGGGTCGAGCCGGTGAAGCTCACCATGTCCACGTCGCGGTGCTTCGAAAGCGCGGTGCCGACGCCGGGGCCGTCGCCGTTGACGAGGTTGAACACACCCGCCGGCACGCCCGCCGCGTCCATCACCTCGGCGAAGATCGCGGCGCAGCTCGGCGCCTCCTCGGAGGGCTTGAGCACCATGGTGCAGCCCGCCGCCAGCGCGGGGGCGACCTTGGAGACGATCTGGTTGAGCGGCCAGTTCCACGGGGTGATCATCGCCACCACGCCGATGGGCTCGTGGAGGACGAGGCTGTTGCCGATCCGCTCCTCGAACGGGAATTCCTTGAGCGCGCGCGCGGCGGACAGCAGATGGCCGATCCCCGAGCCGACCTGTGCGCTCTTGGCCAGGCTGATCGGGGCGCCCATTTCCAGGCTGATCGCCTCGGCCATGTCGGCCGCGCGCGCCTTGTACGCTTCGAGGATCCGCTCGATCAGCGCGACACGCTCGTCGACGCTCGTCCGCGAGAAGCTCTCGAACGCGCGCTTGGCGGCGGCGACGGCCTTGTCGACGTCCGCCGCGGAGCCGAGCGTGATCTCGGTCACCGGCTCCTCGGTTGCGGGGTTGATCACTTCGTGGCGTGCGCCGCCCTCGCTCTCGACCCAGGCGCCGTCGATATAGTGCTTCAGCGTGCTGCGCATCCTCGCCTCTCCCGATTCGAACTTCCGGTATGGCTGCTTAGATGGCGGGCGCCCCGAGCCGTTGCAAGCTGCAACCGACCTGGGTCAGCGGCGCTCGCGCGCGAGCCGGCTCATCAGGATGGCACTGCGCTTGGCCTGGAGCGCGATGCTCGGAATGTCGAGCCATTCGCCCTCGGCGTGCAGCGTGCCGCCGCTCGGTCCCATGCCCGCGAGCGTATCGGCATAAGCGGCGACGAAGCTCGAATCGGCCGCGCCGCGCTTGGCAGGCGGGAATTCGGCCATCTGCGGCAGGCCGAGATCCTTGTTGGCGGCGTTGAGCCGGGCGAGCAAGGCGCGATTGCCCTCGGTCGGCGCCATCGGCGGGGTGTTGTCCTGGAAGGTGAGCGTGGCCGCGGTGCCGGGCAAATGCTGCGCGACGATCGCCTGCATCTTCGCGCGGGCCGCGGCGTCCTGCTCGGGCGTGAGGCTGCGCAGGTCGCCGCGCGCGATCGCAGTGGCGGGGACGACATTGGTCTTGCCCGACGCCTCGATCCGGACGCCGTCCTTGTCGATCGTCGCGGGGGTGCCGCCGCCGATCACGCCGACGTTGAAGGTAAGATTCTCCTCGATCAGCTGCGCGCGCCACGCGTCGAGGATGCGGGTGATCTCGTAGATCGCGCCATAGCCGGTCTCGGCGTTGAAGATGCCGCCGCCATGGCCGGTCCTGCCGGTGGTGGCGAGCGTCCAGTTGTTGGCGCTGCGCCGCGCGACGGTGCCGAAATCCTGCCCGTTCTCGCGCGCGAGATTCTCGAACTCGAGCGCGACATCGGCCCATTTGCCCGCCTCGATCAGGTCGCGGCGCGCGACCGGGATCGGATCGCCGGTCTTCTCCTCGTCGCCGGTGAGCACGACCTTGATGTCGGCCTGCTTGAGCATTCCCGCCTTCTGCATCGCGCGCAGCGCGGCGAGGATCACGGCGATCCCGCCCTTGTCGTCGACCACGCCGGGGCCGATCGCCTTGTCGCCTTCGCGGCTGAACTTCTGGAAGGGCGAGCTCGCCTCGAACACCGTGTCGATATGCGCGATCAGCAGCAGCCGCTTGCCACGGCCATTGCCCTTGTGCGTGGCGACGAAATGCCCGGCGCGCTTGGTCTCGGGCAGCTCGATCCATTCGACCGTGAAGCCGAGCGCCTCGAACTCGGGCCGCAGCATCGCGCCCATCGCGCGGACCCCGGCGAGGTTCAGCGTGCCGCTATTCTGGTTCACCATCCGCTCGAGCAGCGTCAGCGTGCCGGCGGAATCGGCGTCGATCGACGCGGCCATCGCGGCTTCCTGGCGGGAGAGCTGGGCGGCGGCGGGAGAGGCGGCGAGGAGGGCGCAGGCGGCAAGGAGGAGTCTCATGCGCCGCTTATGCCGCCAAGGCGTGTCGAAAGGGAAGGCTATGCCGCCTGTGCCGTGCGCGCTCGTGCTTCGAGCACGGCGGCGAAATTGGCCTCGGCCCATTCGACCAGCCCCAGCAGCGGCGCCGCGAAGCTCTGCCCGAGCGGCGTGAGCGAATAGGTGACGCTGGGCGGCACGGTCGGCTGGACGTCGCGATGGACGAAGCCGTCGGCCTCGAGCGTACGCAGCGTCTGGGTGAGCATCCGCTTCGAGATGTCGGGCACCGCACGCGCCAGTGCGCTGAAACGCCTGGGCCCCGCGGCGAGGGCGGACAGCAGCAGCATCGACCAGCGATCGCCGATCTGATCGAGCAGGTTGCGCACCGGGCAGCGGCGATCGTCGAACCCCATGGCGAGCCAGTCCTCGAACTTGGCGCCCAACGCCGTATGCGCGTCCATGCTGGTATCTCCCGCGTAACCTGGTGACGGGAAAGTGCCGTCTTCCGGGTCCGATTATCGGTCTCTAAATGAGACCATGTCAATATCGGAAGACTGGAGAATAGTCATGACCTCGCCTCGTTTCTTCGTCACCGGCGCGAGCGGCCAGCTCGGCCGCCTCGTCGTCGCTGCGCTCGCCGAGCGAGCCGGGCCGGCCGCGGTCGCCGCGATCGTCCGCGATCCCGCGCGCGCCGTCGGGCTCTTCCCGGAGGGCGTCGTGGTCCGCCAAGGCGATTATGATCGGCCCGAGACGCTCGCGGCGGCCTTTGCCGGGGCCGAGCGGCTCCTGCTGATCTCCTCCAACGCGATCGGCGACCGTGTCGCGCAGCATCGCAATGCGATCGAGGCGGCGAAGCGCGCGGGCGTGGCGCGGATCGCCTATACCAGCGTGCTCCATGCCGATGTCTCGAAGCTCGGCCTAGCCGAGGAGCATCGCGCCACCGAGGCGCTGGTCGAAGCGAGCGGCATCGCCTTCACGCTGCTGCGCAACGGCTGGTACACCGAGAATTATGCCGCCGCGATCCCCGCGGCGCTCGCGCATGACGCGCTGATCGGCAGTGCGGGGGAGGGCCGTATCGCCAGCGCCGCACGGCGCGACTATGCCGAGGCGGCGGCGGCGGCTTTGCTCGACGATGCCGGGGAGCGCGTCGTGCACGAACTGGCCGGTGACGGCTCCTACACGCTGGCCGAGTTCGCCGCCGAGCTCTCGCGCCAGGCGGGGAAGGCGATTCCCTATGTCGACCTACCCGAGGCGGAGTATCGCGCGACGCTCATCGGCGCGGGGCTGCCCGAGCCGATGGCGGCACTGCTCGCGGATTCGGATGCGGCCGCAGCGCAGGGCGCGCTGTTCGACGCCGCGGGCGCGCTCGCGCGGCTGATCGGGCGACCGACCACGCCCTTCGCCGCAACGATCGGCGAGACGCTGGCGCAGTGACCATGGCCCCATAAAGCGAAACGCCCGGACCTTTCGGTCCGGGCGCTCCGTCTGTCCCTTTTGCGACCCGAGGGATCAGGCGCTGTAATACATGTCGTATTCGACCGGGCTCGGAGTCATCTCCCAGCGCTCGACCTCCTGGTACTTGAGCTCGATATAGGCCTCGATCTGGTCGCGGCTGAACACGTCGCCCTTGAGCAGGAAGTCCTGATCCGCCTCGAGGCTCTCGAGCGCTTCGCGCAGCGATGCGCACACCGTGGGAACCTGCTCGAGCTCGGCCGGCGGCAGGTCGTACAGGTTCTTGTCCATCGGGTCGCCCGGATGGATCTTGTTCTGGATGCCGTCGAGGCCCGCCATCAGCAGCGCCGCATAAGCGAGGTACGGATTGGCCAGCGCGTCGGGGAAACGGAACTCGACGCGCTTCGCCTTGCTGCCCGCGCCGTAAGGGATGCGGCACGAAGCCGAGCGGTTGCGGCTCGAATAAGCGAGCAGCACCGGCGCCTCATAGCCCGGCACCAGGCGCTTGTAGCTGTTGGTGGTCGGGTTGGTGAAGGCATTGAGCGCCTTGGCGTGCTTGATCACGCCGCCGATGAAGTAGAGGCACATGTCGCTGAGGCCGGCATAGCCGTTGCCGGCGAAGAGCGGGTTGCCCTTGTCCCAGATCGAAATGTGGGTGTGCATGCCCGAGCCGTTATCTTCCTTGATCGGCTTGGGCATGAAGGTCGCGGTCTTGCCATAGGCCTGCGCGACCTGGTGCACGACATACTTGTAGATCTGCATGCGGTCGGCGGTCTGGACCAGCGTGCCGAAGGTCAGGCCGAGCTCGTGCTGCGCGGCGGCGACTTCGTGGTGGTGCTTGTCGCAGGGCAGGCCCATCTCGAGCATCGTCGCGACCATCTCGCCGCGGATGTCGACGGCCGAGTCGACCGGCGCGACGGGGAAGTAGCCGCCCTTGGCGCGCGGACGGTGGCCGAGATTGCCGGCTTCATATTCCTTGCCCGAATTGCCCGGCAGCTCGATGTCGTCGATCGCGTAATAGCTGGTCGAGTAGCTGTTCTCGAAGCGGACGTCGTCGAACATGAAGAACTCGGCCTCGGGGCCGACATAGACGGTGTCGCCGATGCCCAAGGTCTTGAGGTAGGCCTCCGAGCGCTTCGCGGTCGAGCGCGGATCGCGGGCATAGAGCTCGCCGGTCGAGGGCTCGACGATGTCGCAGACCAGGATCAGCATCGGCGTCGCCGAGAAGGGGTCGACCCAGACCGCGTCGAGGTCGGGCTTCAGGATCATGTCCGACTCGTTGATCGCCTTCCAGCCTTCGATCGACGAACCGTCGAACATCAGGCCGTCGGTCAGCTCGTCCTCGCCGATCACCTTCGCGACCATCGTGAGGTGCTGCCACTTGCCCTTGGGATCGGTGAAACGCAGATCGATCCACTCGATCTCGTTCTCCTTCACCATCTTCAGAACATCACTGGCCGAATTCGCCATCGTAGAACCCTTTCGCTCTCTTTCGTCTGCCCGCCGAATCGGGCAATAAAATTACCTGTGCGCGTGTCGCAATATTACAGTGCTGCGTCGCGTCAAATCGCGTTTTCGTTGCGCTCGCCCGTGCGGATGCGGAGCGCGGTCTCGACCGGGATCACGAAGATCTTGCCGTCGCCGATCCGGCCGGTCTGCGCCGCGGTGGCGATCGCCTCGACCACGCGCTCGGCGAGCGCATCGTCGACCACCACCTCGAGCTTCACCTTGGGGAGGAAATCCACGACATATTCCGCGCCGCGATAGAGCTCGGTATGGCCCTTCTGGCGGCCGAAGCCCTTCGCCTCGGTGACGGTGATGCCGCTGACGCCGACCTCGTGCAGCGCCTCCTTCACTTCGTCGAGCTTGAACGGCTTGATGATCGCTTCGATCTTTTTCACGTGTTCCCCCAAAGGAGTGAGGCAGTTCCCCTTAGCGCGCGTCTGGCAACATCCGTGCCAGAGGCGACGCCGAGGATGCCCCTCGGGTCGCACGCCGCGCAAGGCTTAACAAGTGCCTACCAAATGAGCAGCGCTGCCGCGCCTGCCTTATTCGGCGGCACGGCCCTTTTTGCGGTCGCGAGACTATAATACTATAAATGGGACAAGCGTTCTATATTCGAGTGTGCGTATGACCGGGTGGCCGGGGGATCCAATGCAGCTTCTGCCCATGAACCTGCCGGCCGAGATCCATCGCGTGGGCGATGGGTCCGGCGATTGCAGCAGGGTGGCGCGCGGACCGCTGATCATCATGGCGCACGGGCTGATGTCGATCGATGCCGGGCGGCGTGCCGGCTTCATGATCCGGAGCCCCTTGGGCGAACTCAACGCGGAACAGGTCGAAGAAGTGCTCCGGCGTTGGACCGTCCCGGCGACGGCGAACGACTGATCGCCGCATTTTACCCGCGACGATGAAATCATCGGCAGGGCAGGCAGTCCGCGCATGAAAATCGCGGGAGGCGACAAGTCTTCCGGATGAACCCGAGGGCATGCCCTTTGCGCGATCCGGTGCTCGCAAAGTCTAAAGATCTGTATTAGGGGCCGCGTCGCGACATCGAGGAGTCGCGGTATTTCATAAAGCGTCGGGGAGACCGCTATGAAAATCCGTATGTTTTTTATGGCGCTTGCCGCGGCCACGATGGTGGTCAGTGCGGCGCCCGCCCAGGCGCAGTTCGGCGGGCTGGGCGGCCTGGGCGACAAGTTGAAGAAGAAGATTCCCAATGTGCTCGGCGACAGGCAGCCGATCACGACCAGCCTGTCCGATGCCAAATGGGGTGACGAGAGCAGGGACGGCTTCACGCCGCGCGAGCCCGTGCGCTCGCTGATGACGCTGCAGCGCACGCCGAACGGCGGCTTCGTGCTCCAGACCGGCTTCTACGAGTTCCACGACCAGAGCTATTGCCTCAAGGCCGGCACGCACGGCCCCGGCGGCGGCGACGGCTATCTCTTCGCACCGCCCAAGGGCCCTGCCGAAGACGCGGTGATGACGATCGTCCGCAATTCGGTGAATCACCCCGAGATCCAGCAGCAGAAGATCCAGCAATTGCTCTGGGCGATCATCGCGCGCGCCAAGTTCGAGGATCTGTCGAGCGACCTCAAGGCGACGGCGGCACTGCTGCTCACGCCGCGCCAGCTCGCTTCGCTCAACCGCAATGCGCTCGACATGCTGACCACCGGGCCGCTCGCGGACAATCTGCCGGGGCCGATCCGGACCGTGCTCCAAGCCGAGGCCGATCTGCGCCGGATGCTGACGACGCCGGGTGCGAGCTTCGCCGAGATGGAGCGCGTCGCGGTGCTCGCCGGCGCGGCGCCGATGGGGCCGGGCAGCCAGGACATCCCCGAGGGCCGCTGGAGCCTCCATCCGGACGGCTATTACATCCGCTACGTGCCGCAGGGTTACAGCCACACCGTGGTCGGCATCTGGGTGCCGCAGGGCAGCCCGGCGGTGGGCAAGGAATATGATCCGGCGACGCACATCGCGGTGCCGGGCAACACCAGCCGCCAGCGCCTGATCCAGTCGGGCCGGGCGTATCAGTCGCATTGAGACATCTACTCCCCTCCCTGCAAGGGAGGGGCTGGGGGTGGGTGCGAGCGGAGCGAGCCCATCGAGATGCTCTCGACAAAAAGAAAAGGCCGGGCATCGAGCCCGACCTTTCCTTACCCACCCCTGACCCCTCCCTAAAGGGAGGGGGATGATTGCGCGCTCAATAAGGCGGGTTGTGCAGCCCCTTGGGGCTTTCGGTGAAGATCTCGCAGCCGGTTTCGGTGATGCCGATCGAATGTTCGAACTGCGCCGAGAGCGAGCGGTCGCGGGTGACCGCGGTCCAGCCGTCGTCGAGCAGCTTCACGTCGGGGCGGCCGATGTTGATCATCGGCTCGACGGTGAAGAACATGCCCGGGCGCAGCTCCGGGCCGGTGCCGGGGCGGCCGACATGGACCACTTCGGGCGCGTCGTGGAACACCTGGCCGAGCCCGTGCCCGCAGAAATCGCGGACGACGCCGTAGCGATGCTTCTCGGCATGCCGCTGGATCGCGTGGCTGATGTCGCCGAGATGGTTGCCCGGCTTCGCCTGCTCGAGCCCGAGCATCAGGCATTCATAGGTCACGTCGACCAGCCGGCGCGCCTTGATCGGCACATCGCCGACCAGGTACATGCGGCTGGTGTCGCCGTGCCAGCCGCCCAGCATCGGCGTCACGTCGATGTTGACGATGTCGCCATCCCTGAGCGTGCGATCGGACGGGATGCCGTGGCACACGACATGGTTGATCGAGATGCAGCAGCTATGCGTGTAGCCGCGATAGCCGAGCGTCGCGGGCACGCCGCCGCCGGCGATCGTCATGTTGCGGACGATGTCGTCGAGTTCCTCGGTGGAGACGCCCGGGACGACGTGCGGCACCAGCGCGTCGAGGATCTCGGCGGCGAGGCGGCCGGCCTTGCGCATGCCTTCGAAACCCGCGGGCCCGTGGAGCTTGATCGCGCCGTCGCGCGTCTGCGGCATGTCTTCGGTGACGGTGACATATTCGGTCATGCCGCGCGATATAGGCGTTTGCGCGGAAGTTTGCGAGGCTCTACGCCACTGCCATGAGCGAGCGCATCTGGACCGCGGCATGTGTGGTGATCGGCGACGAGATCCTGTCCGGCCGCACCCAGGACAAGAATGTCGCGCAGATCGCCTCCTGGCTCAACGTGCAGGGCATCCGACTCGCCGAGGTGCGGATCGTGTCCGATGTCGAGAGCGCGATCGTCGAGGCGGTCAACGCGCTCAGGGCGCGCAACGACTATCTGTTCACCACCGGCGGTATCGGGCCGACGCATGACGACATCACGGTCGACGCGATCGCTGCCGCGCTCGGCGTCCCGGTGGTGGTGCACCCCGACGCGCGCGCGGTGCTCGATCGCTACTACGAGACGCGCGGCGGGCTGACCGAGGCGCGGCTGCGCATGGCGCGCGTGCCCGAGGGCGCCGAGTTGATCGCCAACCGCATGTCGGGCGCACCGGGCATCCGCATCGGCAATCTCTTCATCCTCGCGGGCGTGCCGCACATCACCGCGGGGATGCTCGACGCGCTGACCGGCACGCTCGAAGGCGGCTTGCCCGTGCTGTCGCGCACCGTCGGCGCCTGGGTCGCCGAGAGCGAGATCGCGGACCTGCTCGGCGAGACCGAGCACGCGCATCCGGGCGTGGCGATCGGCAGCTATCCCTTTTTCCGCGAGGGGCGGGTGGGAGCGAACTTCGTCGTGCGCGCGACCGAGCAGGCACTAGTCGACCGGACGGTGGACGCGTTGATCCACGGCCTCAGGGCATCGGGCCTGGAGCCGGTGGAAGGCGGGATCTAGCAGGCTATTGCTAATCGATCGCAATTTTGTTGCGAATCGTTCGCATAAGGCCTTACTTGGCGAGGTCTCTGATGACCGCCTTGTAGAAGGTGATCGCCGGCGCGATCTCGCTCACCGGGATGCGTTCGTTCAGGCCGTGCGCGAAGCTGTCGCTCGACTTCATGAACAGCGGGCTCACACCGTAGCTCGGCACGCCCTTGCCCCGGAACCACATGCTGTCGGTCGCGCCCGACGACATCACCGGGACCACCGACACTTCGGGGAAGCGCGCGTGGACGGCCTTGGTGATCACCTTCATCAGATCGGGACGCAGCGGCGAGGCGTCGCTCGGCACCGAGCCGCTCTCGACCTTGGTCACCTGGACCGCGGGATCGCCGATCAGCTCGGCGATCTTGGCCTGCACCTGGGTGATCGGCGTACCGGGGAAGATCCGGCAATTGATGTTGGCGGTCGCGCGCTGCGGCAGCGCATTGGTCGCGTGGCCGGCATTGACCATCGTCGCGACGCAGGTCGTTCCCGTCTGCCCGACATAGCCCGGATCGGCGCGCAGCGTGGCCAGCGCCTCGGCATCGGCGGGATTGGCGGCGAAGCGGCGCATCGCATCGGCGAGCTTCGGGTCCTGCGTGCGCGCCGCGGTCGCCGCCCAGCTCGCCTTGGTGATCTCGTTGACCTGGCCGGGGAACTGATAGGCCTCGATCTTCTGGAGCGCGGCGGCGAGCTGGTAGATCGCATTCGGCTTGCGCGGCGCGCTCGAATGGCCGCCGGGATTGGTGACGCTCAGCTCGAAATCGGCATAGCTCTTCTCGGCGCCCTGCACGCCGAACATCACCGGCTTGCCCGCTTCGTCCATGTCGCCGCCGCCGCCGTCGATGTTGAGCAGCAATTCGGCATCGTGGAACTGCTCGGCGAGCGCGGCGGTGGTCTTCATCCCCGTCTCCTCGTCGCCCGAGAAGAGCAGCACAACATCGCGGCCGGGCTTGAAGCCCTCGCGCTTCAATTGGACCATCGACGCGACGAAGGTCGAGACGTCGAACTTGTTGTCGCTCGAGCCGCGCCCGAACAGGAAGCCGTTCTCGACCACCGGGGTGAACGGATCGCGCGCCCAGTCCGCGGGCTTGGCCTCGACCACGTCCATGTGCCCCGAGATCAGGATCGGCTTCGCGCCCGCCTTGCCGGTGCCGCGATAGCGCGCGATCAGGTACGCCGTGTCGCCGAGCTTCTCGACGCGGACATCGGCGTCGGCGAACCCGCCGGCGACGAGCACCGACTTGAGATAGGTCGCATAGTCGAAGGTCTGGTTGCCCGGCCCCGCGACGGTGCGGAACGCGATCCCGCGCTTGAGCAGGTCGAGCGCCTGCGCCTCGGCCTCGGCGTTGGTCTGGGCCTGCGCCGGAACGGCGGCGAGCGCCACTGCGAGGAGGACCGCGAAGTGGCGCATGGGCTGAGGCTCCGATCAGAAGGCTGGAGCGGGTGAAGGGAATCGAACCCTCGTCGTAAGCTTGGGAAGCTTCTGCTCTACCATTGAGCTACACCCGCGCGGCAGCCCGGTTGCCACAGCGCAGGGCCAGCGGTCAATCCGCGAATATCGAGCGGTGGTCGTTACGGGTGGGAAGCGACCAAAACCAGGCTCGCGCGTTGCGCGGGGCATGAAGACGCTCTGGTTCATCACCAATCCCAATTCCGGCACCGCCACCCGCGCCAAGTGCGAGGCGCTCGAGGCGGTGTTCGCCGAGAGTGGACTCGTGCTGGCGGGTAGGACCGAATTTCCCCAGCAGAAATTGCCGACCGGCGTGGAACTTGTCGCTGCCGATGTTGACACCGTGGTGCTGTTCGCAGGCGATGGGACGATCAACGCGGCGCTCTGCGCGCTGGAACATTGGGAAGGGGCGTTCCTGATCCTGCCCGGGGGCACGATGAACCTTCTCGCCAAGGGGCTGCACAGCGAGACCGATCCGCACAGGATCGTCCATGCGGCGCGCCAATGCGACCGGCGCGTCGCGCTGCCCTATGTGATCGCGGGGAACCATCGCGCCTTCGTGGGGCTGATCCTCGGGCCGGCGGCGGCGTGGTTCCGCGCCCGCGAGGCAGTGCGCAAGGGCAAGATCGGGCGACTGCTCGCCGCGGCGCGCGGGGCGTGGCGCAAGACCTTCGGCGAGCGCGGCATCCGCGTCGAGGGCGCGAAGGGGCTGGGCGATCACTATCAGGCGGTGTTCGTCACGCCCGACCTGCACGGGCTCGAGGTCGCCGCGGTCGATGTCCGCGACTGGAAGGCGATCGTCCAGCTCGGCTGGGACTGGCTGAACGGAGACTGGGTCGCCGCGCACGCGGTGAGCGAAGCCTGGACCAAGGAGTTGCGCGTACGGGGCCACAGGCCGGTACTGGCGCTGTTCGACGGCGAGCCCGTGCGGCTCGATCCGCGCGCGCCGATCAGGGCGGGCAGGAGCCTCGAGACGTTCATCGCCACCCGCGCGGACGCGGTGCCCGCGCCATGACTCGCCTGTTCCATGTCAGCGACGTCCATTTCGGCCGCGAGGATCTAGAGGCGATCGACTGGTTCGGCCGCAAGGTGCGGGAGGAGCAGCCCGACGCGGTGATCATGACCGGCGACCTCACCATGCGCGCCCGCCCGCGCGAATTCTCGGCCGCGGCGAAATGGCTCGAGAGCCTGGGTCGGCCGGTGACGGTCGAGGTGGGCAATCACGACCTGCCCTATTTCAACCTCTGGGCACGTTTCGTCACGCCGTACAAGCGCTACGAGGCGCTCGAGCACATGATCGAGAGGCCGCTCGACGTGAAGGGAATCGCGATCGTGCCGCTCAAGACCACCGCGCGCTTCCAGTGGCGGCTCAACTGGTCGAAGGGCCATGTCAGCACGCGCTCGCTGCAGGAATCGCTCGCTTTGGTCGAGGCTGCTCCCGGAGGCGACCTGATCTTCGTCGCCGCGCATCATCCGCTGATCGAGGTCGGGACGGCGGCGACGTCGAAGACCTGGCGCGGGCGCGTGGCGCTCGAGGCGCTCGCCACCGCGGGCGCGCACGCGGTGCTGACGGGGCATGTCCACGATCCGTTCGACGTGGTGCATGAAGTGAACGGGCGAACGGTGCGGCTGATCGGGGCGGGGACGCTGTCCGAACGCGTGCGCAGCAAGCCGCCCTCGTTCAACGAGATCCGAGTCGAGGGCGCCAGCTTCGAGACGGTGGCGCGGTTCAAGGGGGAGGCAAGCGTGCCGCTCTAGCCGAGCCTAGGATGTATCGACATTCGGGCGAGCGAGGCCTTTCAATCCTCCCCCGCCAGGGGGAGGTGTCAGCCACAGGCTGACGGAGGGGGCGGAAGCACCATGCTCAATTGGAGAGTGCGCTGCCTACCTCCCCCTCCGACGCCTTCGGCGCCACAGTGTTGGGTCGCCCGTGCCCCCGGCACGGGCTTGGATTGCCGGGGGCAATCCAACCCAACACTCCCTGGCGGGGAGGATTTGAATGTCGATACGACCTAATCGCGCTTCAGCGCGACGTCCTGGCCGAAGACGAGCAGATTGCCGTCGGGCGCCACCACCATCAGCTCGCGCTGGCCGTAGATCTGGTCGACCGGGCCATGGATGTCGCCATCGTTGAGGAGCGTGGCCTTGGGGAGGATCTCCGCGGCGATCGCGTCGACGTCGTTCACGTCGACATAATAGCAGAAGCGACGATTGCCCGGCGGGGCGCCGTCGTCGCCGACATTCTCCTTCAGCCGGAACGCCGCTGCCTCGCGCTGGACATAGGCGTAGTTGCCCAGGCGGAAGCGGCACTCGAAGCCGAGGATCTGGGTGAAGAAATGGATCGCGGCCTCGATGTCGGGCACGTGCATGAAGGGGGTGACGCGAAAGAGATTCGACACGGCTACTCCTCCCGCGTCCACGATATCCGACCCGTCCATCCCGCGGTAGTGAAGTTCCATTCCACGCTCCTTCCCGCGTGCGATAGCTGCGCCGAATGGAAGGAGAATGGAAGAACGGCGTTAAGCGCGGAACAACCCTAAGGGGCCGCGGCCGCCGGTGCTCCAGGTCGACCAGTTGGGGAAGACATAGGGCATGTCGGCATCGCTCACGCCGTGCCAGCGGGCGATCGCACCGATATATTCCTCCTGCGCGACGGCGGGGACGAAGCGGCCCTCGTTGCTGATGTCGTGCGCGCCGCCGATCACCGGATCGGGATAGGCGCCGAAGATGCCGCCCGGCGCCACGTTGCCGCCGACGACGAGGTGGTTGCTGCCCCAGGCGTGATCGGTGCCGTTCTGGGCATTGCCTTTGAAGGTGCGGCCGAAGTCGCTCATCGTGAAGGCTGTGACGTTCTCGGCCATGCCGATCGACTGCATCGCGCGGTGGAAGCCGGCGAGCGCCATGGCGAGGTCGCCGAGTAGATTGGCGTGGGTGCCGGTATCGTTGTTACCGCCCGCCACCTGGCCCGAGTGATTGTCATAGCCGCCCTGGCTGGCGAAGAAGGTCTGGCGGTCATGGCCGAGCGTCGAGCGTGCCTCGACCATGCGCGCGACGCGCATCAGCTGGCGCGCGATGTCGCTGGTGAGCGCGGCGCCGGTGGCCGGGTTGACGAAATAGCCGTCGAGCGCGCTGGTCGCGCCGATGATCGCATTGGCGGTCACCGCCTGGCCATAGGCGCCGGTGATGGCACCGGCGGTCGCCTCGGTCATCGCACCATAGCCGGCGCCGTTGGCGAAGACGTCGATCGCGGCGTTCTTGGCCTGGTTGGCGGCATTGCCGCCGGCGCTGTAGCCGCTGCGGCCGAGCGTTCCGGTCGAGGGCAGCACCAGCGCCGCGCTGGCCCGGCCGATCGTCGCGAGGTTCGAGCCTGCGAGCGAGATCATCGAGGGCGTGGCCGCCGCTGTCATGCGATCGGTCATCCGGCCCATGAAGCCGTCGACGCTGACGTCGCGCGCGCGAAGGCCCTGCCAGTGCGCCTGCTCGTCGGAATGGCTCATCAGGTTGGTGGGTCGGAGATCGGGGCGCGACTGATAGGTCGACTTGGTGAGCGGCGCGAACAAGGTCCCCGCGTTGAGCACCAGCGCGAGGCTGCCTTCGTCCCAGAGCGGGCGCAGTGCCGACATCGACGGGTGGAGCGCGTAGCTGGCGTTGGTCAGCGGGGTCAGCGCCGGCGCCTTGATGCCCACCGAGCCGCGCGCGGCGAGATAGGCGGCATGCCGGGCGTCGGTGGGGATCACCATGTTCCAGCCGTCGTTGCCTCCGAAGAGGAACACGCCGACCATTGCGCGGTAGCTGCCGTTGGGCGCGGCCATCGCGCTGGTGCGGCCGAGCTGGCCCAGAGCGGCCACGGCGCCGGTACCGGCGACGAGGCGGACGAAATCGCGGCGGGACAAGGTCATCTGGGTTCCCCTTACCGATCGACCAGGAAGAGCGGGCTCGAGGCCGCGACGTAGAGCATCATCTGGGCGCGCTTGCGGGCCTGGGTCGCCGGATCGACATGGGTGATCGCGTTGCCGGCGGCCTTGAGCGCGTCCTTCTGCGGCTGGGTCAGCGTGTTCGCGAACATCAGCAGGTCGATCCGCGTGGCCATCGCGTCGACATCGAGTGCTTCCCAATTGCTCCACACCGGCTGGGTGAGCGACGAGCCGGGCAGGCCGGAACTGACCGAGAATTCGGCGCGGGTGGCGTCGCCGCCGACCGTCCAGTCATAGACGAAATTGTGCCAGCGCAGCACGGTCGAGGTGTTGAGCAGTTTGGAGGCCGGGCTCCTGAGCATGGTGCTGCCGGGGAGCGGAAAGTCCTGCGGATAGAAGTTGAACACCGAGGGTGCGCGCATCACCGGCTGGGCCATAGCGCCGTCGCGGTTGACGAAGGCATAGCCGTCGGTGGTGAAGCCGATGACGCGGGCGAGGCCGGTCATCAGCAGGATCGGCTCCTTGACCTTGCCCGCGGCGGCGCCCGGCGCATTGCGGGCCTCGGCATCGGTCAGGATCGCGCGGACCACGGCCTTGAGGTCGCCGCGGACGCCGCTGCCGTTGTTCACGAACACCGCCGCGACCCGGCCGACATAGGCCGGCGTCGGGTTGGGCGTGACGAGGTGCGCGATCAGGAACTTCGACACGAAGGGCGGGGTGGAAGGGTTGTTGAACGCCGCGTCGATCACCGCGGCGACGCTCGCCTCCTGCGTCGCGCCGGCGGCGACATCGGTGCCGAGGAAGGACTTGGCGGTGCCGTCATAGCGCGCCGGCACCGCGATCATCGGCTGCGAATAGTCGCGCGCGCCGCCGTCGGTGATCGGGGCGCCGCCGATGCGGGCATAGGTCCAGCCGGTGAGCGCGCGGGCGACGCCGCGAATATCGTCGGGCGTGTAGTTGGGCTGGCGCGCGCCGGTGCCGTCGAGCTTGGGCGTGCCATCGATGTTGAGCTGGTCGGGGCCCATCGAAAAGAGCTGAAGCAGCTCGCGGGCATAATTCTCCGACGGTGCCGACTTGTTGCTGTCGGCCATGTCGAGATAGTCGCCCATGTACCCGAGCATCGTCACGCGGGCGAGCACGTCGCGGAAATTGCCGAAGGCGTTGTCGAGGAAGATCTGGTTGAACGCCGCGATGCCCGCGGCCGCGTTCACTTCGGCCTCGGAGGCGACGATCATCTGGCCGAGTGCGAAGGCGACGCGCTGGCGCAGCTGGTCGGGCGCCATCACGGCGTCGGCATAGAAGCGCATCGCCGCCGGCACGCGCGAGAAATGCTGGCGCGAGCAGACCGCGTCGCCGCTGGTGCAGAAGTCTCGGCGCACCGGCGCGGCAAGGTCGGAATAGGTGCTTCCGGTCGCGGCGAACTGTTCGTCGAGCCAGGCATTCGCGCCCAACTCCTTGATCCGCGCGACGAGCGCTGGCGTCGGGCCGAAGCTTGCCTGCTTGGCGAGCCGCGCGGCGTCACCCTCGGTGAAGGTCGGAGTAGGGGTGGGTGCGGGCGTGACCGAGACGACGCCGCCGCTGGAGCCACCGCTGCTGCTGCCGCCGCCGTCACAGCCGGACAGCACCGAGAGAAAAGCTACGCCGAGCGCAGCCGATACGCATGGCCTGAACACTGGATGATCCCCCGCTGCGCGCGCGCAACCTGCACTCTTATGCATAAATTTAGAGGGTCAATCCAGCAACGTGCAGGAATGACTAAGAAAATTTTATCCAGATCTTCTCCTTGCGATGCTGGGCGGCTCCCCACGATCGCGCGCGGGCGCGATCTGTCGACGCGTTGACTCCCTCGCTGGTTCGACATATATTTCTGTCATGACAGAAATGGCAGACAGTAGCGCAATGCTCCCCGCCGCCGTCCAGCAGTTCGTGCTGCACTGGGGCGAGATGGGTGGGCAATGGGGCGTCAACCGCTCGGTCGCGCAGATCCATGCCTTGCTCTATCTCAGCGACCGCCCGCTCAATGCGGAGGAGATCAGCGACACGCTGCGGATCGCGCGGAGCAACACCTCCAACAGCCTCAAGGAACTGCTCGGCTGGAAGCTGATCCGGCGCGTGCCGGTGATGGGCGAGCGTCGCGACCATTATGAGGCCGAGGTCGACCTGATGCAGATGCTCACGCGGATCGCGCAGGGCCGCAAGGAGCGCGAGATCGATCCCGCGGTCGCCGCGCTTCGCGTGTGTGCCGACGAGGCGAAGGACGACCCCCGCATCGGCCGCGTCGCGCGCGAGCGTATCGAGGCGATGCACGGCTTCGTCGTGACGATCGACGATTGGTACCAGCAGATGATCGCGATTCCGCCGAACCGGCTGATGCTGCTGATCAAGATGGGCAAGCGCGTGCTGTCCTTCCTGCCGGGAGGGCGTTCCAAGGAGAGCTGAGGCGAGGGGCGGGTGCGGCGTCGCCGTGCCAGTGGATTTCGGTCTTTACAGAAAGAGCTGACAATGGGGATTGCAGTCGAAGCGGCGGGGCTGGAGCGCTACGCGGCGTGGGATCCGCGAGTGGCGCCGGTGCGGACGGAGGGCGAAAGCCCGTTCGCGCGCTTGCTGGGCGCGCGCTGGCTGTTCCTCCCGCCCGCCGTGCGCCGGCGCTTCCTGCGCAAGATCGGCGAGGGCGCGTGCGTCACTTATGTCGGCGAGGTCGCCGAATGCCGGATGAGCCGGGCGGGCTGGCTGTTCGCGCAGCTCGCGCGGCTGGTGGGGGCGCCGCTGCCATTGGGCACCGATACCGGCGTCGCCGCGAGCGTCAGCGTGACGGCGGACGAGGGCGGCTGGAACCAATATTGGACGCGCCAATATGGCCGTCGCCACGGTTTTCCACAGGTTATCCACAGCGCGAAGCGTTTCGCCGGGCCGACGGGGCTCGAGGAGTATCTCGGGCTGGGGTTGGGCATCGCGCTGCGGCTCGAAGAGGCGGGCGGCGCGCTGCTCTTCGTCAGCGATCACTATTTCGTGCGGGCCGGTCCGCTGCGGCTGCGCATCCCGAATGCATTGCTCGGCCACCTCGTCGTCGGCCATACCGATCTGGGGCGCGGCCATTTCGCCTTCACGCTCGATCTCGTCCATCCGTGGCTGGGCGAGCTGGTCCACCAGCTCGCGGTGTTCGCCGATCCGCGGGACGGCGCGGCATGACGCGTCCGATGAGCCGCATCCTGGTGATCGGCGGCTATGGCGGCTTCGGCGCGCGACTCACGCGACGATTGCTCGCGGCGGGGCACGAAGTGATCGTTGCCGGGCGCAGCGCCGACAAGGGCGCGGCGTTCTGCGCGGGGCTCGGGGGATGCGAGGCGGTGGTCGCCGATCGTACCAACGGGATCGGCATGGTCATGGCGCGCGTCCGGCCGGATCTGGTGATCGATGCCGCGGGGCCGTTCCAGGCGAGCGGCTATACGGTGCCCGAAGCCTGTATCGCGATGCGGATACCCTATCTCGATCTCGCCGATGCGCGCGATTTCGTCACCGGCATCGGCGGCCTCGACAAGGCGGCGCGCGCGGCCGGGGTGGCGGTGGTGACGGGCGCGTCGAGCGAGCCTGCGCTGTCCGGCGCGGTGGCGCGAAAGCTCGCGGAGGGCATGGAGGCCGTCGCGCAGGTCGAGATCGTGATCAGCGCGTCCAATCGGGCGGTCGGCGGCGCATCGGTGGCGCGCGCGATCCTGAGCTATGTCGGCAAGCCGCTGCGGCTGTGGCGCGGACGACGCTGGGGCATGGGGCATGGCTGGCAGGAACTGCGCCGCGTACGCCTGGCGGTGACCGGGCGGCCGGCGCTGCGCCGCTGGGTCGCGTTGGCCGATGTGCCGGCGCACGACCTGCTGCCGGCGATGCTGCCCGGACGCCCGGCGGTGACCTTTCGTGCCGGTACCGAGTTGGGCTTCCAGATGCTGAGCCTGTGGCTGGCGAGCTGGCCGGTGCGCTGGGGGTGGATCGGTTCGCTCGAGAGCGCGGCGCGCTGGCTGATCCCGCTCCAGCGGCTGACGCGGCGAATCGGCAGCGATCGTTCGGCGATGGCGGTCGTCTTGCGCGGCGGGCGAGTCGAGCGGCGCTGGACGCTGGTCGCCAGCCATGGCGACGGGCCCGAGATCCCGACCCTAGCCGCCGCGATCCTCGCCGGGGAGATGCTGGCGGGGCGCATCGCGCCCGGCGCCCGCGACGCGGCGGGGCTGCTGACGCTCGACCAGTTCGAGCCGCTCTTAGCGCCGCTCGCGATCGGCCATGAGGCGCGCGAGTGTGAAGTGATCCCGCTCTATGCCCGCGCCATGGGCACGCGCTTCGAGGCGCTGCCGATGGCGGTCCGCGCGATGCACGAGCTGAACGGCGATGGCGGCGCGGCGGGCGAGGGGAGCGTGAAGCGTGGCAGCCACCCGCTTGCGCGGCTGATCGGCGACATCATGCGCTTTCCGCCGAGCGGCGACTATCCGCTCCACGTCATGTTCGCGGAAGAGGGCGGCAAGGAGCGATGGACGCGCGACTTTGGCGGACACCGCTTCGCGAGCGAACTCTCGCAAGCGGGGAGCGGCGTCGCCGAGCGCTTCGGTCCGCTGCGCTTCGCATTCGATCTGCCCGCGGACGGGGCCGGGCTGGGGATGGCGCTGCGGCGCTGGACGGTCTTCGGCATCCCGATGCCGCGTGTGCTCGGCCCCCGCATCGCGGCGCGCGAGTGGGAGGAGGAGGAGGGGCGTTTCCGCTTCGAAGTCGGGGTCGCGCTGCCGCTGATCGGGCGCGTCATCGATTACACCGGCTGGCTGGAGCCCCTTGCATGACGGATTCGGATACCAAGTCTCCGCGCTATCTTTGGAGGGCGTTCGTGTTGGCGCCCCTCGTATCGGGGCTCCTCGGTTCGGTAGTGGTCGCGGTGGCGCTCACGGGTGGCGCGTCGCCTTTGCCACTCAATCCCGCCATGTTCCTGCTGGTCGCCGTGTTCGCTCTTCCGATTGCGTTCGCCCATATGCTTTTTTTGGGCGTGCCTTTGTATCTGGCGCTTGCACCGCATTGGCGCGTTGGCTGGATAAGCGCGATTATATGGGGGTTCTTGATAGGAGCAACGCCGTTTGCGCTGCTATTTGGTGGCTTCACGATCGCCACTGCCGAGAATGCCGACGACATCCGGGAGATCGCCCGGCTCGCCGGTTATGCCGGTGTCTATGGCGCCGTGGCCGGTCTGGTCTTCAACGCGGTTCTCGCCCTTGGCGAGCGAGCAAAGAGAAAGGGCGGCCCGTTGCCGGACCGCCCCTCTGTCTCTGGCCGAAAGGCCGATGCTTAGCGCTTCGAGAACTGGAAGCTGCGGCGGGCCTTGGCCTTGCCGTACTTCTTGCGCTCGACGGTGCGGCTGTCGCGGGTCAGGAAGCCTGCCGCCTTGACCGGCGCGCGGAGCACCGGCTCGAAGCGGGTCAGCGCCTGGCTGATGCCGTGCTTGACCGCGCCGGCCTGGCCCGAAAGCCCGCCGCCCTTGACGGTGCAGACCACGTCATACTGGCCCTCGCGCTCGGCGACGCCGAACGGCTGGTTGATGACGAGACGCAGCGTCGGACGCGCGAAATAGACTTCCTGGTCGCGGCCGTTGATCGTGATCTTGCCGGTGCCGGGCTTGAGCCAGACGCGGGCGACGGCATCCTTGCGGCGGCCGGTCGCATAGGCGCGGCCGTACTTGTCGATCTCCTGCGCGCGGAGCGGCGTGTTCGACACTGCCGGCGCGGCGGGGGCGTTCAGATACTCGTCGGCGCTGGCCGGAACGCCCGCGGGCGCTTCACCGGCGGCGATGGCGCCGAGATCGGAGAGGGACTGGCGGTTGTCGGACATTATGCGCCCACCTTGTTCTTGCGGTTCATCGACGCGATGTCGAGGACTTCGGGGTTCTGCGCGGCGTGCGGATGCTCCGAGCCGGCGAAGATGCGCAGGTTGCGCATCTGCTGGCGACCGAGCGGACCGCGCGGGATCATGCGCTCAACGGCCTTTTCGAGCACGCGCTCCGGGAAACGACCCTCGAGCACCTTGGCCGCGGTGATTTCCTTGATGCCGCCGGCATAGCCGGTGTGCTTGTAATAGACCTTCTGCCCCAGCTTCTTGCCGGTGAAGCGGATCTTGTCGGCGTTGATGACGACGACATTGTCGCCGCAATCGACGTGCGGGGTGAAGCTGGTCTTGTGCTTGCCGCGCAGGACGTTGGCGATGATCGTCGCCGCGCGACCGACCACCAGACCCTCGGCATCGACGAGATGCCACTTCTTCTCCACCTCGTGCGGCTTGGCCGACTTGGTGGTCTTCATCAGCGCCTTCATGGCCTGTGACCTTTCGAGTATGAAACGCGAGCGCGCCAGCCTTGCGGCCAGCGCGGTTGGCGGGCATTTGGCTGAGGTGCCCGTGAAAGTCAAGCAAATCGGGGGCTTTGCTGACGGGTAATATGATACCTGTCGGTCAGCGCGGCCAGTTGTCCGGGCTCGCGGGCTCGATGCGGACCTTCGTCACCAGTAGGACTTCGCGCGCCGTGGAGCCGGTGCCGCTGGTGTTGCGCACGGTGTCGATCGCGGCGGCGAGCATGCCGGTCCGGGGATCGAAGGTGCGGCGGCGTTCGAGCGAGACCGCGCCGTCGCGGGCCGGGGCGGTGCCCTGGGCGGGAAGCGTTACGGTGGCCGAGGCCAGGCTGATCGCCTCGAAAAGGCCACCCTGCGCTGCGGCGGTGCTACGGGTGCCTTCCAGCGTTACCGGCGTGCCGAAGGGCGAGACGCCGGGGAGCCGGACCGGCGCGGAGCTGCCGACCGGATCCCAGGGATCGGTCATGATCGCCGCGGTGACCAAGGTGGCGAGCAGCGCGCGCTGGCGCTCGGCGGGGAGGGCGCGGAGCGGCGTGACCAATTTGGCCGCGAGCGCATCCGCCTCGCCCGGCGGAAGGCTGCGCCGGCTCGCGGCGGCCTGGGCCACGCCCTGGCAGACCTGGTCCCACAGAGCAGCCATGTCCTCGACCGCGAGGACATGGCCCTTGTCGTCGAGGTGCACCACGATCGTGCGGCCCGCCAGCGCGGCAAGCCCGCGCTCGACGAGGTTGGCCAAGGCCTCGGGCGCTGCGGCACTCTGGCGGAGCAGCACGGCCTCGGCGCGATAGCCCTTGTCCTCCCGGGCAAAGCGGACCAGCCGCTCGAGCCTGTATTGCCGCACATCGGGCGAGGTCTCGGTGCGTTCGGTGACGATGCGGAGCGGCGCGCCGAGCGGCGGCGCGAAGGCCGGGGCCGCGATGCCGGCCTGGAGCATGACGGCGGCGAGCAGCATCAGCCGGTCTCCGCGGCGATCCAGTCGCCGACCTTGTCGCCCACGCCGGCCGGCCAGGCCTCGACCACAGGCAGGTCATAGGGATGCAGCGCCTCGATGCGCGCGCGGAGCGGCCCGGCGTGCCGCGGCATGGTCTTGAACAGCGCCGGGACTTCCTCGCCGCGCTCCACCTTGCCCTGCCAGCGATAGATCGAGGTGCAGGGGGCGAGGATGTTCACGCAGGCGGCGAGGCGCTCGGCGAGGACGGTTTCGGCGATGGTCTCGGCATCGCCGCGGCTGGGAAAAGTGGCGTAGAGGAGCGCGACGTCGCTCATCCGCGCCGGCCGACGGCGTGCGCGCCCCAGGCGGTGGCGATGACGAGCAGCGCGCCGGTCAGCTGGTGGAGCGCCGCCAGCGTGATGTCCATCCCGCTCATCACCGTGGCGATGCCGAGCAGGATCTGCAGCCCGAACGCGCTGTGGATCGCGATCGAGGCGCGGCGATCGATGCCGCGCGTGGTGCGCGCGAGGACGATCAAGGCGGCGACCGCGACCCAGGCCCACCAGCGATGGACGAAATGGACGATCGCCGGATCGTTGAACAGGGCGTCGAGGAAGGGCCGGCCCTCGACCGTCGCGCCGGGGAAGAAGCGGCCGTTCATCAGCGGCCACTGGTCGGTCACCAGTCCCGCGTTCAGCCCGGCGACGAGCGCGCCGAACAGCAATTGGACGAACAGGATCGCGCCGGTGAGGGCGGCGAGGCCGGTCAGCCGCGCCGGGCGCGCCTGCGGGTTGCGGGCAAGCGCGCGCAGGTCGAACGCGGTCCAGACGACCCCCGCGAGCGTGAACAAGGCGACCAACAGGTGCACGGCGAGCCGGACATGGCTGACGTCGGTGCGCACGCTGAGCCCGGACTTGACCATCCACCAGCCGATCGCGCCCTGCAGCCCGCCCAATGCGAGCAGCGCCACCAGCCGCCAGCCATAGCCGCGCGGGATCCGGCGGCGCACCGCGAACCAAAGCAGAGGCAGCGCGAAGGCGATGCCGATCAGCCGGCCGAGCAGCCGGTGGAGATATTCCCAGAAGAAGATCGCCTTGAACCCGGCGAGCGTCATGCCCTGGTTGAGCTGCTGATATTCGGGGATGCGCTTGTAGTTCTCGAACTCGGCCTGCCACTGCGCTTCATTGAGCGGCGGGACGATTCCAGAGATCGGCTTCCACTGCGTGATCGACAGCCCGGATTCGGTGAGGCGGGTGATCCCGCCGATGACGACCATCAGCACGATCAGTGCCGCCACGAAGAACAGCCAATTGGCGAGCGCGCGGGGGCGGGTGGTGGCGGAGGTCATCTGGAGCACGGGTTTGTCTAGTCCCGCGGCCGGGGAAAGGCGAGTCCGGCGATCGCGCTTCGCAGCGTCGACCGCCGGACAATTTGTTGCCGAGCGCTAGTTTAGCGCAAGGATCTCATCCCGGTGGATGCTTTGCGGGTGACTAGCCCCACGCACCCCAGGTCGAGGCGCTGACGGCCTTGCGCACGATGCGATCGAAGACGTGGCCGGCGGCGTAGTCGGGGACGAACTCCTGCCATACCGAGGTGATCGCTTCGGTGCTCAATCGGTGAGAATAGAGGATCCCGGTCTGGTTGGCCCCGTTGATCGTCCGGTTCTTCAGACGCACCGACGAGTTGCCCGAGGGAAGGCTGCCCGGCGCGGTGGCTTCATCCGCCCCGACGTGGTTGTACACGTTGCCTGCAAAGTCCGTCTTGACCGCGCGGAAGCCGTGCGAAAGCCCCGGCGGTGACCAATTGTCGAGCCACATGTTCGACACGGCGTTGTGCGTGCCCGCGTCATGCTGGCACAGACCGTTGGACGGCGTTCCAAGCAGGATATTGTCGCGGATGATGTAGTTGGTCGTCGCCGTTCCGGCGATGCCGAGGATCATATGTGCCTGGGTCGACCCGCGCACGATATTGCCCTTGACAACGACATTCTCGCCATTGTCCGTGATCACTAGGGGGGCGGCGACGTTGCAGTTGATCTGGTTGCCGCTGATCTGCACGTCGCGCACGGTCCATGTCGTGGCGGAACCGTTGCCGAGCAGGATGCGCCCCGTGCCGCTCGCCATCGAGACGATGATGTTGTCCGAGAAGATTAGGCCGGCGAGAGAACCGCTGGGTTTGAGTAGGCCATATTCGCAGCCGCGCATCATGTTGTTCGCGACGACAAGGCCGTTGCCGGTCCCGCCGAGCGTCGGATTGCTATAGATGCAGACGGCATTGTTGTCGGAAATGACGTTGCTCGAGATGACGATGTTTCCCCAATTGTCGTTGGGAATGTTGTCCACGCTCAAGGCGATATGGCCCCGATTGCCGCTGCATTCCGTGAAATGATTGTCGCTGATCGTGACGTTGCGAATGATGCCGAAGGATTCGTCCGGTTCGAAGCACAGGCTTCCAGGCATGTTGTTCTTCGACCACCGGCGGAACGTACACCCGGTGATGCTTGCGCCGTCGATGTCGATGAAGCTGATCGCGTTGCGCCCGCCATCGGTCCCGTGCACGACACCGTCGAAGACGCAATTGGTGACGGTGACGTCGAAATTATGCCGCTCTGTTCCACCCCCCGGGCCCGAACCGATCAGAACTGCGTCGGAGCGCGGCCCCTCGAAATAGCAGGAATCCAACCGGACCCGCTTCACGCCATGGAGAACCAGCAAGTGGCCGAATATCTCCTCGTGATGGAGCGTCGCTACATCGCCGAGGAACTTGAGGTCCTTGAAGGTGATGCCTTCGATCCAGGCTGTGGCGCTCCCGCTGTCGAACATGAGGCAGCACGAGTCCGGATTGTAACCCGCGCGCCGAATGACGCTGCGTTCGCCCTCGCCGTAGAAATAATAGCCAGTGCCCGAGGTGATCCGAGCCCCGGAGGAGTTGGATGCGCCCAGGGCATATTCCCCTTCCGGGAAGTAGATGCTGTTCGAAACCGCGAGTGCGGCTAGCAACGCCGGTGTGTCGTTGGTGACGCCGTCGCCCACCGCACCGAAATCCCTGATGCTGACAGCCTCGCGTAGTTTGTCGCTGACGGTGCGTGCGCTGGCACCGGTTCCAAGCTGCTGGAATCCCACCATGTCGGCACCCTTGCCGGGAGCCGTCGAGGCAAGGTCTGCCTGATCTACAAACGCCATTCCTGTTCTCCATCGTTTCTCATTGAAGAGAACGAACGGAGAACATTCAAAATCCTACATTGCAAGCGCGCTGCAGGCCGATCGGAGCCTAGGCACGCGCCCCGTCGGTGACGACGGCTTCGTTGTACCTGAGCGCCTTCAGCACCGTGTCCACGATATGCTCGGCGTTGAGGCCTGCCTCGGCATATTGGAGCTCGGGCTTGTCCTGGTCCTGGAAGACGTCGGGCAGGCGCATCGTGCGCAGCTTGAGGCCCGCGTCGATCAGCCCCTGGTCGCTCGCCATGGTCAGGACATGCGCGCCGAGGCCGCCGACCGCGCCTTCCTCGACCGTCACGGCCACTTCGTGCGTGGTGAGCAGCTTGCGGATCAGCTCCTCGTCGAGCGGCTTGGCGAAGCGCAGGTCCGCCACGCTGGTCGAGAGCCCCTTGGCCTCGAGCATGTCGGCCGCCTTGAGCGCCTCCGCCAGCCTTGTTCCCAGCGACAGGATCGCCACGGTCTTGCCCTCGCGCACGATGCGGCCCTTGCCGATCTCGAGCCGCTGCGGAACCGCGGGAAGTGCGACGCCCACCCCGTTCCCGCGCGGATAGCGCACCGCGATCGGGCCGTCGTCGTGGAGCGCCGCGGTGTGCGTCATATGCACTAGCTCGGCCTCGTCGGCGGCGGCCATCACGATAAAATTGGGAAGCGTCGCGAGATAGGCGATGTCGAAGCTGCCGGCATGCGTCGCGCCGTCGGCGCCGACGAGCCCGGCGCGATCGATCGCGAAGCGAACGGGCAGGTTCTGGATCGCCACGTCGTGGACGACCTGGTCGTAGGCGCGCTGGAGGAAGGTCGAATAGATCGCGCAGAACGGCCGCATGCCCTGCGCGGCGAGGCCGGCGGCGAAGGTGACGGCGTGCTGCTCGGCGATGCCGACGTCGAAGGTGCGGTCCGGGAACGCCTTGCCGAAGCGATCGAGCCCGGTGCCCGACGGCATCGCCGCGGTGATCGCGACGATCCGCGGATCGCTTTCCGCGTCCTTGATCAGCTGGTCGGCGAAGACGTTCTGATAGGCGGGCGGGCCCGGCGGCGCCTTCGCCTGCGCGCCGGTGATCACGTCGAACTTCTGGACGCCGTGATATTTGTCCGCCGAGGCCTCGGCCGGGGCATAGCCCTTGCCCTTCTTGGTGACGACATGGACGAGGATCGGGCCATGCTCGCTGTCGCGGACATTCTCGAGCACCGGGATCAGATGGTCGAGATTGTGGCCGTCGATCGGGCCGACATAATAGAAGCCCAGTTCCTCGAAGAGCGTGCCGCCGGTCGCGAGGCCGCGGGCGAATTCCTCGGCCTTTTCGGCGGCGTTGTGGACACGCTTCGAGATGCGGCGGATCGCGCGCTTGGCGAAGCTCCGGAGGCCCAGATAGTTGGACGAGGAAACCGTCCGCGCGAGATAGGCCGAGAGCCCGCCCACCGGCGGCGCGATCGACATGTCGTTGTCGTTGAGGATCACCACCAGCCGGTTGCCCGCGGCCGCGGCGTTGTTCATCGCCTCATAGGCCATGCCCGCGCTCATCGCGCCGTCGCCGATCACGGCGATCCCCTTGCCGGGCTGGTCCTTGAGCTTGTTGGCGATCGCGAAGCCGATCGCGGCCGAGATCGACGTCGACGAGTGCGCCGCGCCGAACGGATCGTATTCGCTCTCGCTGCGCTTGGTGAAACCCGAAAGGCCGCCGCCCATACGCAGCGTGCGGATGCGGTCGCGGCGCCCGGTGAGGATCTTGTGCGGATAGCATTGGTGCCCGACGTCCCAGATCAGGCGATCGCGTGGAGTGTCGAACACATAATGGATCGCAGTGGTGAGCTCGACCACGCCGAGTCCCGAGCCGAGATGGCCGCCCGTGCTGCCCACCGCGCTGATCGTCTCGGCGCGCAGCTCGTCGGCAAGCTGGCGGAGATCGGCGGGCTTGAGCTTGCGGAGGTCGTGGGGCGTGTCGACGGTGTCGAGCAGCGGCGTATTCGGAAGATCAGCCATTATGGGCACTTACTCCAGCACCTTGGCGGTGTCGATTGCTAGCGTGCCACGTTGCACACGCCGCCCGCCCCTTGCCCGCGGCGGCCCCGGCCTGTCATGAGCGAAAGATGAGATTTGGCTGAGCGGCGGTCAGTCTTCGCAGTCGGAACACTTGCCGCGCACCTCGATCACCGGCCGGACGGGCGAGAAGCCCGCGCTCTTGGCCGCGGTGCGCACCGTCTTGGTGATCGAATCGTCGTCGATGTGCGTGGTCTGGCCGCAGCTGTCGCAGACGAGGAAGATGCAGTCGTGCAGGCAGTCCGGATGCGCGTTCGCGACATAGGCGTTGGCGCTCTCGACTCGGCGGGCGAGGTTCGAACCGACGAACAGGTCGAGGATGCGATAGACGCTGTTGGCGGCGACGCGGCGCCCCTCCGCCTTGGAGACGGCCTCGGCGATGTCATAGGCCGAGGCGGGCTTGTCGAACCCGGCCAGCGCCTCGAACACGCGCTCGCGCATCGCCGTCCATTGCTCGCCCGATTTCTCGAGCGTGGTCTGCGCGGCGCGCGTCAGATCGCTGCCGTGATGCTCGTGATGATCGTGCGCGTGCATGGCGTGAATTTAGGGAGCCGGGGGCCCCGCGGCAAGCTGGCTCGGCTGGCTCAGTAAGTCGCGCGGCGGTTGAGGTCGTGGCCGAGCGCGACGAGGCTCACGCCGATCAGCGTCCAGAAGATCTCGAAGCCGCCATGCGGGAGCGACAGCGCGCCCGCCATGATGCCGATCCCGAAGGCGCCGACCAAAGCCGGGGCCATGTAGCCGTGCGAGAGCACGCCCTTGCCGAGCGCGATGATGCCGAAGCCGATCGCCAGGGTGAGGCCGATCTCGTGGATCGCCGGGTGGAGCAAAGCGCCCGCCGAGGAGAGGATCGTCAGCAGCACCGTGGTCGCGACGCAGTGCACGAGGCACAGGCCGCTGAGCCCGATCGCGATGCGATCGAAGCGTGCGTCGATACCGCCCCAATAGCGGGATAGCGGGAGACTCACCGGCATGGACGGGCATATAGACCCGAACAGGTAAAGGTACAACATATCATGCGGCGAGTTGTTTGCCGCATTGCCGGCCGATCGCGAGTGGAGGGGGAAGCGGGCCGGCGGCCCGGCGATTGGGACGTAGGCCGAGTGACGCTCTAGGGCACGTCACCCGGCCACGCCCGCTACCTGACTATGTAGTAAGTCGCGGTGCGTTTTCCACCCCGGCTGCGCCGGTGCGGACTTTCCGTAGGTCAATCGGAGTCGCGATCATGCGCGCTCGCCATAATAATGCGCCTGCGCCGCTTCGGTTGCGCTGATCGCGAGCAAAGTGCGCGCGTCACTGGCCGAGCGTACCTTGCCGGTGCGATCCGACGCGGCGTCGAGCACGCGGTCGAGCAGCGTCTGGCCTTCCTCCCACCAGCCGATCCCGCTGGCGGCGTTGAGATGCCCCTGCGGGCCGGCGTCGACATAGAAGCTGCCCCAGGCGCCGGCGAGCGCGCACGCCTTTTCGGGCGCCACCCAGGGATCGTCGCTGCTCGCCACCACGATCGAGGGGAAGGGCAGGGGTTTGGTCGGGGTGGGCTGGAAGGCCGCGAGCTCGGGGCGCACGTCTTGGCGGTCGACATCGGCCGGGGCGACCAGCAATGCGCCGGCTACCGGCCAGCCGAAGGGCTGCCCCGAAAGCTCGGCCCACCAGGCCACGGCGAGGCAGCCCAGGCTGTGCGCGGCGAGCACCACCGGTGCTTGGGCATTGCGAATCGCCTGGTCGAGCTTGGTGACCCAGGTGTTGCGATGCGGCGTATCCCACATGCCGAGCTCGACTCGGTGCGTGTCGGGGCGCGATTGCTCCCACAGGGTCTGCCAGTGCGAGGGCCCCGAGCCGCCGAGCCCGGGGACGGTGAGGATGATCGGCGAACTGTCGTCGAGTGGTGAGAAAATGGACATTGTTCCGCTCCAATGGAGGGGAGGCCGGAACGCCGATATATATCCTACTAGTTTAGTGGGCAATAAGCCTTGCGCCGGATCGCAGCATTGTTGCGGCGATCGGTGCGCGCGATCAGATGCCCTTCCGGCCGAAGCCCGGACGCGGGGCCGCGGGGCCGGTGCGCGGCGACACTGCGTCGCCCTCGGCTTCGGCGGATTTGCGCGCGAGATAGCGGGCCAGTGCCGCATCGGCGTCGAACGACGAGTCGTCCGGCGCGGGCGCTTCGGGGTTCGTCGCGCGCACGCGGGGCGTGTGCAGGGCGCGGAGGATCTTCCAGGCCACGGGCACGCAGAAGAGCACGCCGATCGCGCCCACCCCGAACAGGGTCGGGCCGAGCCCGATGCCGACCGCATCCTGCACCGAGCCGGCGGTGTCGAGGAAGTAGAAGAAGAGCGCCCCACAATAGACGAGCGGCATAAGCGCGAAGGCGATGCCGATCGCCAACTTCACCGATCGCATGTTCAACCTACCCCGCAATGGATGAAGGCTCGGCTTTACCCGAAATTCACCAAGAAAGGCTGAACGCGCGTCGCCTCAGATGTGGAGCGCGCGTCCATAGGCGCCGAGCACGCTCTCGTGCATCATCTCGCTCAGCGTCGGGTGCGGGAAGACCGTCTCCATCAGCTCGGCCTCGGTGGTCTCGAGCGTCTTGCCGATCGTATAGCCCTGGATCAGCTCGGTGACCTCGGCGCCGATCATGTGCGCGCCGAGCAGTTCGCCGGTCTTCGCGTCGAACACGGTCTTCACGAAGCCTTCGGCCTCGCCGAGCGCGATCGCCTTGCCGTTGCCGATGAAGGGGAAGTTGCCGACCTTCACTTCGTAGCCGGCTTCCTTCGCCTTGGCCTCGGTGAGGCCGACCGACGCGATCTGCGGGTGGCAATAGGTGCAGCCCGGGATGTTGCGCGGATCCATGGCGTGCGGATGCTTGCCGGCGATCGCCTCGGCGGCGATCACGCCCTCGTGGCTGGCCTTGTGCGCGAGCCAGGGCGGCGCGGTGATGTCGCCGATCGCGTAGAGGCCGTCCACATTGGTCTTGCAGGCCGGATCGGTCTTCAGGAAGCCGCGGTCGTCCATCGCGACGCCGAGCTCCTTGAGGCCGATATTCTCGGTGTTGGGCACGATGCCGATCGCGACGATGACATGGCTGTACTCGCCGCTCACCGCCTTGCCGTCCTTGGCGGTGATCGTCGCCTTCACGGCCGTAGCGCCGGCTTCGATCTTCTCGATCTTCGCGCTTGTGAGGATGTTCATGCCCTGCTTCTTCAGGGCCTTCTCCAGGAAGGCCGAGACGTCGGCATCCTCGACGGGGACGATGCGGTCGAGCATCTCGACCACGGTCACCTCGGCGCCCATGTCGTTGTAAAAGCTAGCAAATTCGATCCCGATCGCGCCCGAGCCGATGACCAGGAGCTTGGTCGGCATCTCGGGCGGGGTCATTGCGTGGCGATAGGTCCACACCCGCTTGCCGTCGGCGGGAAGATTGGGAAGATCGCGGGCGCGCGCACCGGTCGCGAGGATGATGTTCTTGGCCTCGAGATCGGTCTTCTTGCCGTCCTTGTCGGTGACCGCGAGCTTGCCCTTGCCGGTGAGCCTGCCCTCGCCGAAATGCACCGCGATCTTGTTCTTCTTCATCAGGTGCGTGACGCCCTGATTGAGCTGCTTGGCGACGCCGCGCGAGCGTTTGACCACCGCCTCGATGTCCGCGCTGATCTTCTCCGCGGCGAGGCCGTAATCCTTGGCGTGCTGCATATAGTGGAAGATCTCGGCCGAGCGGAGCAGCGCCTTGGTGGGGATGCACCCCCAGTTGAGGCAGATGCCGCCGAGCAATTCGCGCTCGACGATGGCCACCTTGAGGCCGAGCTGCGCGCCGCGGATCGCGGCGACATAGCCGCCGGGTCCCGAGCCGAGGACGATGAGGTCGTAGGATTCAGCCATTTGGTGCGCCTTGCTGGTTCGTTGGGCTTGGTTCGTTGGCGAGATAGGATGTTCAGGACGCAGGTCCAGCCGGCGGCGCCACGGGGCGCGGCTGGCGGTGCTCGTCGATCGCGACGAAGACGAACTGCGCCTGGGTGACGAGGCAGCTTTCCTCGGCATGGCGCGCGCGGCGCCAGGCGGCGACGTCGATCGTCATCGAAGTGCGGCCGACCTTGACCAGATCGGCATAGACCGAAACCTCGTCGCCGACCGCGACGGGGGCGTGGAACTTCATCCCCTCGACCGCGATCGTCACCGCGCGACCGCGGGCGTGGCGCGAGGCGACGAGCCCCGCGGCCATGTCCATCTGGCTCATCAGCCAGCCGCCGAAGATGTCGCCATAGGGATTGGCGTCGGCGGGCATGGTGGTCACGCGGATCGCGGGCTGCGCCGCCGGCGGCTTCGACTCAGTCATGGTTGGTCTGGTTCCCCGAACGGTTGAGCTTGGCGCGATCGGCCGCCAGGGCGTTGCGCATCGGGCCGATGCCCATCAGCACCACCGCCGCCATCGCGACATAGGCGACCAGCCAGATGTCGTCGGTGGCGCGCGGATAGGACCAGGCCGCCAGCCATGCGATCACATAGGCGGCGATGAGGCCGCTCATCAGGAACGCGACTTCGATCAGGACGCGCATCGCCGCGGCCTCCTTGTCAGGCGATCATGCCCATCGGGGCTTCGACCAGTTCCTTGAAGACCTTCATCAGCTCGGCGCCGTCGGCCCCGTCGATCGCGCGGTGATCGAAGCTGCCGGTTGCCGACATCACGGTGGCGACCTGGAGCGCGTCGTCGATCACATAGGGCCGCTTCTCGCCCGCGCCGATCGCCATGATCATGCCCTGCGGCGGATTGATCACCGCCTCGAACTGCTTGATCCCGAACATGCCCATGTTCGAGAGCGACGCGGTGCCGCCCTGATATTCCTGCGGCTGGAGCTTGCCTTCCTTGGCGCGCCCCGCGAGGTCCTTCATCTGGGTCGAGATCGCCGAGACGCTGATCCCCGCCGCGTCGCGGATGATCGGGGTGATCAGGCCGGTGGGGGTCGACACCGCGACTGAGACGTCGGCGCGGCTGTACTTGATCAACTTGTCGCCGGTGTAGGTGACGTTGCATTTGGGCGTCTGGATCAGCGCGACGCCGAGCGCCTTGATCAGCAGGTCGTTGACCGAGAGCTTCACCCCGCGCGGCTCGAGCGCCTTGTTGAGCTCCGAGCGGAGCTTGAGCAGCGCGTCGAGGCGGATGTCGACGGTCAGGTAGATGTGCGGGATCGTCTGCTTCGACTCGGTGAGGCGGCGCGCGATCGTCTTGCGGATGTTGGAGAGCTTCTCTTCCTCGTGCGGGATGCTCTCGTCGTACCAGACCGGCTTGTGCTCGGCGGGTGCGGCGGCTGGTGCCGGAGCGGTCGCGGGAGCTGCGGCAGGTTGGGCGGCAGGCGCGGCGCCGGGCTTGGCGCCTTCGAGGTCGGCCTTGACGATGCGGCCGTTCGGGCCCGAGCCGGTCAGGCTGGCCAGATCGAGGCCCTTCTCGGCGGCGATGCGCTTGGCCAGCGGGCTTGCCTTGACGCGGCTGCCGGACGGGGCGGCGCCGTTCGCCTTGGCGGGCGCAGGGGCGGGAGCGGGCGTGGGAGCCGGCGCGGGTGCGGCCTCGGCCTTCGCCGCGGGGGCCGGAGTCGGCGCGGGCGCGGCCGCGGCGGAGACGTCCTCGCCTTCGCCGGCGATCACTGCGATCACCGTGCCCACCTTCACATTGTCGGTGCCCTCGGCGACGAGGATCTTGCCGATCGTGCCCTCGTCGACGGCTTCGAACTCCATCGTCGCCTTGTCGGTCTCGATCTCGGCGAGGAGGTCGCCCGACTTCACCGTGTCGCCTTCCTTCACCAGCCATTTGGCGAGGGTGCCCTCCTCCATCGTGGGGGAAAGCGCAGGCATCTTGATTTCGATCGACATGGAGGTTCCCGTCGTTGTCCCTGGGGGGTGGCTCGTCCCCCCTTTGCCGCCGCTACGGCGCCGGTCAAGGGGTTGGGGGCAAGACCTTGGGCTTGCGCGGCGCAGAATGAGCGGGCAGTCAACGCGTGGAACGGGGAATGCATCCATGCGCACCTATCTGGTCGTGATCGACGAAACGCCGGAATCGGAGATCGCATTGCGCTTCGCCGCCCGGCGCGCCGTGAAGACCGGCGGCAGCGTCGAGATCCTCGCGCTCCTCCCCAAGCAGGAGTTCGTCCAATGGGGCGGCGTGATGGCGACGATCGAGGAGGAAGCGCGCCAGCGCGTCGAGGCGCTGGTGACGCGCGCGGCGGGGACCCTGCTCACCGAATCGGGGCTCAAGCCCTCGATCACCGTGCGCGAGGGCGACGGCGCCAAGGTGGTGCGCGAGATGATCGGGGCGAACGGCGACATCGCCGCCCTGGTGCTGGGCGCCGCGGCGAGCGGTCCGCCGGGAACGCTGGTGACGCATTTCACCGGCGCGGATGCGGGGTCGCTCAGCGTGCCGGTGATGATCATCCCGGGCTCGCTGGACGTGGCGGCGATCGATCGGTTGAGTTGAGGGGCCGAGTATATTCACACGTCACCCCGGCCTTGGGCCGGGGTCCACGGTGCCGCATACAAAAGTCTTCGAACCTCTTGTCCGGTGCTTGCCGCCCGGTGGACCCCGGCCCAAGGCCGGGGTGACGATAAGAAGGGCTTCCATCAATGCGCGTCTCTGCCTTCGCTCCGCTCGCCCTGATCGCTTTCGCCACACCCGCGACCGCCCAGACCCAGCCCGATCCCGTGCGGCTCAGGGCCGATGTCGAGAAGCTCGTGAGCTTCGGTACCCGCCACACGCTTTCCGATCCCGATCATCCCACCCGCGGCATCGGTGCGGCGCGGCGCTGGTTCGCGACCGCGCTGGCGCGGATCGGCGAGGGGTGCGGAGACTGTATCGAAGTGGCGAATCTCGCGCGGACCTTCAGCAACGATCGCGCGCCCAAGGGCGTCGAGGTGGTCGACGTGCTCGGCTTCCAGCCGGGCAGGGATCCCAAGCGCGTCGTCATCGTGATGGGCCATATCGACAGCCGCGTGACCGATCCGATGGACGCGACTTCGGATGCGCCCGGCGCCAACGACGATGCCTCGGGCGTGGCGCTGGTGCTCGAGGCGGCGCGCATCCTGTCGAAGGAGAAGTTCGACGCGACGATCGTCTATGCCGCGCTATCGGGCGAGGAGCAGGGGCTGTTCGGCGGGCAGTTGCTCGCCGAGACCGCGAAGGAGCGCGGCTGGACGGTCAGCGCGGTGCTCAACAACGACATCGTCGGCAACACGATCGGCCAGGGCGGGACGCGCGTCGCGGACCGGGTGCGGCTGTTCTCGGAAGGGATAAGGCAGGTCGAGTCGCTCGACGAGCAGCTCGCGCGGCGCGGCGACGGGGGCGAGGACGACGGGCTTTCGCGAGCGCTCGCCAAGGCGGTGGACGGCGTGGCGGGCGGGCTGCCCAGGGGGCTCGACGTGGTGCTGGTGCGGCGCCCGGACCGGTTCGGACGCGGCGGCGATCATACGCCCTTCCTCAAGCTCGGCTATCCGGCGGTGCGCTTCACCGTGGGCGTCGAGAATTACGACGCGCAGCACCAGGACCTGCGCACGGAGGCGGGCCGGGCCTATGGCGACACGGTGGACCGGATGGACTTCGCCTATCTCGCCAAAGTGACCGCGATCAACGTCGCGACGATCCGGCGGCTCGCCAAGGCGCCGGCCGCGCCCGCGCGCGTGACGATCGGCGGCGCGCTGGCGACCGATACGTCGGTCGAGTGGGAGGCGGTGCCGGGCGCGCTGGGCTACCGCGTCCACTGGCGCCGCGCCGACGCGCAGGACTGGCAGCATCATGTCGACGTCAAGGCCAACCAGGCGACGCTCAAGGGCGTGATCGTCGACGACAATTTCGTTGGCGTATCGGCATTGGGCGCGGATGGCTCGGAGAGTTTGGTGACCTTCGGCGGGCGGCGGCGGTAGATGGCGCTACTTGAATTCCCCTCCCTGCAAGGGAGGGGCGAGGGGTGGGTTAGCAATGGGCGAGGCTCGATGCCTCGCCCATTGCTGTTTCACGGGAGGCGAGAGAGTCTTTGGGCGCGCAGACGCGCGCACCCACCCCCATCCCCTCCCTAGGAGGGAGGGGCGTGCGATGTTGATGTCGACTCCGGACCGCCCTCAGCGGCGCCGGGTGCGCTTCGCCGGCCGGCTGGGATAGGTTCGCACCACATATTCGGTCACTACGGTCTTGGTGACCGGCGCCGGGATGATGATGACGGTCGTGCCCGGGGGATAGGCGCCGTACCAGGTGCCGCCCTGATAGGCCTGGCCGTAGCGCACCACCGGCGGAGGCGGCGGCGGGAGCAGGGGCTCGGGCTCGCCGCCGGGATAGGGACCGCGATAGGGTTCGCGCTCGTCATAGATGGGCGCGTCGTCGTAATAATAGTCGTCGGGATCGACCGGCTCGATCCGCGGGGGCGGATAGCCGGCGCCGGCGGTCCGGCTGTCCGCGGCGGCATAGCCTGCACTCGCATTGGCTGCGACCACGACGCCGCCCCAGGCGATCCCGTCGATCGAATCCCAGACGCGGCCGTCATCATCGACGAGCACCGCGTCGTCATAATAGCGGACCCAGGAATAGCCGCGCGGCGGTGCGGCGAGGCCGAAGCCCAGATAGTCGGGGACGCGGAAATCATTGCCCATCCAATAGCCGGGGAGCGTCGCCCCGCGATGGAGGCGGCGATAGGCGTTCCAGCCGCCCGGCGCGCGATAGCCCGCGTCCCAGCGTCCGTCGCGCATCGTCCAGCGATGGGAGTCGGTGCGCATCACGGTCGGCGCGCCGTGCCGCGGCATGACCACCCAGCGGCCGTCCTGCCAGACGCGCTGCGCCGCGGCGGGCGTCGCACCCGCAAGTCCGGCGATCACCGCCGCCGCTGCCAACCAATAGCTGCGCACACTCTACTCCCTTCGTACAGGTGCCCTTTCTGCCCGTGCTTCAGGAAGAAGTAACCATGATGCCGCGTGGGGTACCTGTCCCAATGCGGGGCAGCGTCCCGTCTTGAGATTCAGCCCGCGATCCTGGGTGCGAGGATCCGCATCAGCGCTTCGCAGCCGGCGGCATCGCCGGCGTCGAAGCGCGCGGGGAGCGGGCTGTCGAGATCGAGCACGCCGAGCAGCGCGCCCTGGTGGACGATCGGCACCACCAGCTCCGAGCGGCTGGCGGCGTCGCAGGCGATATGGCCGGGAAAGGCGTGGACGTCCTCGACCAATTGGGTCTCGCGGCTGGCGGCGGCCGCGCCGCACACGCCCTTGCCGAACGGGATGCGGATGCACGCCGCCTTGCCCTGGAACGGCCCGAGGACGAGCTCGCCGCCGACATTGCGATAGAAGCCCGCCCAGTTGAGGTCGGGGAGGTACTGGCCGATCAGCGCCGAGACATTCGCCATGTTGGCTACGGAATCGGGCTCGTCCGCGGTGAGCGAATCGAGCGCGGCGGCAAGGTCGCGATAGAGCTCGGACTTGGAGCCGGCGGCGATGTCGAAGGTGTACATGGGGGGTATGTAGCAAGCCCCTCCCCTTCAGGGGTGGGGTTGGGGTGGGGCCTGTCCGCAGGCGATGGGCTCGGTGAGACTTACATGCTCCACCCCCAACCCCTCCCCTGAAGGGGAGGGGCTAATTTTAATCCAGCCGCACTTTCCCACGCCCGGCCTTGACTTCGCTGCGGCCCTTCTTGGCGTCGACGCGGCGCGCCTTGGCGGCCTTGCTCGGCTTGGTCTTTACCCGCCGCGCCTGGCGTTCGTGCGCCTTCTCCAGCAGTTCGAGCACGCGTTCGCGGGCGTCTGCGCGATTGGCTTCCTGGGTGCGGAATTTCCGGGCGGTGATCACCAGCTCGCCGGCGCTGGTCATCTTGGTGCCCGCGAGGGTCTTGAGCCGCTGATAGGCGTGAGGGGGCAGGCCGAGCTTGAACACGTCGATGCGCAGTTGCACCGCGGTGGCGACCTTGTTGACGTTCTGCCCGCCGGGGCCCGAGGCGGCGAGGAACTTCTCCTCGACGATCGCCTCCTCGGGGATCTCAGCCACGGCCGAAACCCGCATTGTGGAAGCGCACGGGCAGCGGCGCCTCGGCGTGGATGTCGGGCTTGCCCTCGCGGGGCACGGTGAGCGCGGCGGCGTGGAGCATCACCGCGGGGCCGCCCTTGCCGTAGACCGGATCGCCGAGGATCGGCAGGCCGAGGCCCTCGGCGGCGTGGACGCGGATCTGATGGGTGCGGCCGGTCTCGGGGAAGAAGGCGAGCATCGCCTTGCCGCGGGCGCGCTCGACCACTTCCCAGCGGGTGCGGGCGGGCTTGCCCTTCGCGTCGCCGGTCATCCGCCAGCCGGTCTCGGCGGTCGAGACCTTGGCGAGCGGCAGGTCGATCTCGCCGCTGTCCCCGGCAGGCTCGCCGTCGAGGATGGCGAGGTAGCGCTTGACCACCGTCCCCGCCTCGAACGCCTGGCCGAAGCGCTTGTGCGCCTTGGGATTGCGCGCGAGCAGCAGGCAGCCGCTGGTGTCGCGGTCGAGCCGGTGGACGGGGAGGGGGAGCCGCTGGAAGCCGAAGGTGAGCTCGCCGAGCAAATCCTCGAGGCTTTCGGAGCGGTCGCGCGGGCGATCGACCGGCAGGCCCGCGGGCTTGTCGATCACGATCGCTTCGCCGTCGATGAAGAGTACGCGGTCCTGGAACATCCCCCGCCCATGCCATTGCCTGCGCGCGAGCGCCAGCGCGGCGATTATGGATAGGGCGTGATCCTTTCCGCGCGTGCGGCGTTTCATGGGCGATGCCATCCCGGCAGCGTCGTGAGGGTGCGCGATGCGTCTTTCGGCCCTGGCCCTGATCCTGCTCGCACCGATCGCGGCGCATGCCGAGGAGAATGCGCAGACCGCCGCGCCCGCGGCGGTAACGCGCCTGTTCGGGCATCTGCCTTATGGCGAGGCGAACCCGGCCTCGCTGGCGCCGGTGCCCAGTCTTGCGGGCTGCACGCTGGTGCGCGAGGTCGCCGACGATCTCGAGCGCCTGCGTGCCGCCGCGCGCGCCGAAGGGATCGAGCTCACCGCTTTATCGTGCTTCCGTTCGATCGCGCATCAGCGTCAGGTTTTCTGCGCGGGCGCCGAGAATTGCGACACAGTCGCGGGCGCCGCACTGCGCGCGCGGTTCGTCGGGCCGCCCGGGCATAGCGAGCACGCTACCGGCTATGCGGTCGACTTCGTCCAGCGCGGCACCGATTGCCGCGTGACCGAGCAATGCTTCCTGCTCACCCCAGGCGGCAAATGGCTGATGCGTCGCGGGCCGGACTTCGGCTTCGAGCTCTCCTTCCCGCAGGGGAACAAGCAGGGCGTGGCCTGGGAGCCCTGGCATTGGCGCTGGGTCGGCCGCAGCGGCGACGCGGGACCGCAGGCCCAGGCGGCGCGCGCCCGCTTCGCGGCGGCGCAGGCGAGTTGGCCGGCGCAGCCCGCCGTCGCGCGCCCCGAAACGAAAACGGCGGCCGGGCTTTCGCCAGGCCGCCGCTCCGTCGAGACCACGGGGGAAGGGGGAGGTTACGCGGTCTCGAGCTCGCGGGCAGGCGCCGCGATGCTGTTGGCCAATTCGGCGACCCGGCGGCCCTGATAGCGCGCGCCGTCGAGCTCGACCTGGCTCGGCAGGCGGCTGCCGTCGCCGTCCGAGATCGTGGTCGCGCCATAGGGCGAGCCGCCCTTGACCTCGTCGACGCCCATCTGGCCCTGGAAGCCATAGTCGAGGCCGACGATGGTCACGCCGAAATGGAGCAGGTTGGTGATGATCGAGAAGAGCGTCGCTTCCTGCCCGCCATGCTGGGTGGCCGTGGAGGTGAAGGCGCCGCCGACCTTGCCGTTGAGCTTGCCCTGGAACCAGAGGCCGCCGGCGCGGTCCCAGAAGCTCGCCATCTGGCTCGACATCCGGCCGAAGCGCGTCGGCGCGCCGACGATGATGCCGTCATAATCGGCGAGTTCGTTGACGTCCTCGAGCACCGGATGGCTGTGATCGGGGACGAAGCCCGCGGCGGCCGCGACTTCGGCGGGCGCGGTCTCGGGGACCCGGCGCACATCGACTTCGGCGCCGGTGCTGCGCGCGCCTTCGGCGACCGCGTCGGCCATCTTCGCGAGGTGGCCGTAGGACGAGTAATAGAGAACCAGAATCTTGGACATGCGATGTCTCCCTTCAAAACGGGGCCGTCATCCCGGCGGAAGCCGGGATCTCGTGCCCTGAGGCCCCGGCTTTCGCCGGGGCGACGGTTGGGTGGTTATTCGGAGTCGACCAGGACGATCTCGGCGTCTTCGAGTGCCTTGATCGTGACCGTCTGGCCGCCGCTCAGTGCGGCGCCGTCGCGGGCGTCGATGCGTTCGTTATCGATCTCGACCGAGCCGATAGCGGGGACGAGATAGGCGTGGCGGCCGTCGCCTACCGTGTGGGTGACGCTCTCGCCGGCCTTGAGCGTGGCGCCGAGCACCCGGGCATTGGCCCGGATCGGCAGCGCCTCGTCATCGCCCTCGAACCCCGAGGCGAGCGTCACGAACCTGCCCGAGCGATCGCCCTTGGGGAAAGGCTTGGCGCCCCAGCTCGGCTGGCCGCCCTGTTCGCGCGGCAGGATCCAGATCTGGAAGATGCGCGTGGTCTCGGGCTCGAGATTATATTCGGCGTGACGCACGCCGCTGCCCGCGCTCATCACCTGGACGTCGCCGGCCTCGGTGCGGCCCTTGTTGCCCATCGAGTCCTGGTGGGTGATCGCACCCGAGCGGACATAGGTGATGATCTCCATGTTCTGGTGCGGATGCGGCGGGAAGCCGCTGTTCGCGGCGATCTCGTCGTCGTTCCAGACGCGGAGCGAGCCCCAGCTGGTGCGCGCCGGATCGTGATAGTCGGCGAAGCTGAAATGGTGCCGCGCATTGAGCCAGCCATGGTCGGCATGGCCGAGGCTTTCGAAGGAGCGTTTGTCGATCATCGCTGATCTCCCTTGTTTCTTGAGCGCCAAGATAGGGCGGAGGATCATGCGGTAAATGGAAACGTTGGAAACGGATTGTTTCTCAGCTATAGCCCCTCCCCTTCAGGGGAGGGGTTGGGGTGGGGCAGTGCCCCAAGCGAAGGCTCGGTGAGACGGACAGGCCCCACCCCCAACCCCTCCCCTGAAGGGGAGGGGCTTAGGAGTTGAGTCATGAAGCTACCCGATTTCGAGGCCTGGGCGGTGTTCGCCAGCGTGGTCGAGCATCGCTCGTTCAGCGGCGCGGCGGACGCGCTGGGGGTGTCCAAGGCGACCGTGTCCAAGGCGATCACGCGGCTCGAGGCGCGGCTGGGGACGTCGCTGTTCCACCGCACCTCGCGGCGGCTGACGCTCACCGAAAGCGGCCGCGCGCTCGCCGAGCATGCCCAGCGCATCCGCTCCGAAGGCGAGGCGGCGGAGGAAGCGGCGTTCGAATCGGCGAGCGCGCCGGCGGGGATCGTGCGCGTCGCGGCGCCGCTCACCTTCGGCATCAGCCATCTCGCGCCGGTGCTCGCCGACTTCATGACGCTGCACCCGGGGATCAAGATCGACCTGCGGCTCTCCGACGCGTTCGTCGACATCGTCGGCGAGGGGATCGACATCGCGCTGCGCATCGCCGAACTGCCCGACAGTTCGCTGCGCGCGCGCCGGATCGGGCCGGTCAGGGGATATGTGGTCGGCGCGCCGGCCTATTTCGACCGGGCCGGGCGCCCGCGCCACCCGGCCGACCTCGCGACCCATGCCTGCTTCGTCTACACCAACACCGCGATGCCCGACGTGTGGCGCTTCCGCCGCGCCGGCGGCGAGGAGGCCGCCGTCCGCGTCGACGGGCCGATCCGCACCGACAATGGCGACGCGATGCTGCCCGCGCTGCGCGCTGGCCTGGGGATCGCGCGCCTGCCCGATTTCCTGGTGAGCGAGGAGATCGCGGCGGGGCGGCTGGAGAGCGTGCTCGACGAATGGAGCGGCGGCGCGCTGGGCTTGCACCTGCTGACGCCCCCCGGGACCTTGCGGCCGGCGCGGGTCGAGGCGCTGATCGATTTCCTGAGCGATCGGCTCAAGCGACTCTGCGCCCAGGCGCTTTTATGACTCGACTTCGAAACGAGTTTGAGTCCCGAATAGGTAGATTCCCTACGACTCGTGGAACAAGGCCGGTTAGTTAGAAATTAACCTTTTGCCTTCAGAGGTGCTTAGGTTAATGAATTCGTCCAGCGCGTCGGCCACGGGGCCCCTAACGCGTGCGAGGACAGGGGAACCGACGATGCGCGTGCTGCTGATCGAGGACGAACCTTCGACTGCCAAGGCGATCGAGCTCATGCTCTCGACCGAAGGGTTCAATGTCTACACCACGGATCTCGGCGAAGAGGGTTTGGATCTCGCCAAGCTCTACGATTACGACATCATCCTGCTCGACCTGAACCTGCCCGACATGCACGGTTACGACGTGCTCAAGAAGGTCCGCGTCGCCCGCGTGCAGACGCCGGTGCTGATCCTGTCGGGCATCAACGAGATGGATTCGAAGGTGCGTTCGTTCGGCTTCGGCGCCGACGACTACGTCACCAAGCCCTTCCACCGCGAAGAGCTGGTCGCGCGCATCCACGCCGTCGTCCGCCGCTCGAAGGGCCACAGCCAGTCGGTGATCCGCACCGGCAAGCTCGCCGTGAACCTCGACGCCAAGACGGTCGAGGTCGACGGCGCCCGCGTGCACCTGACCGGCAAGGAATATGCGATGCTGGAGCTGCTCTCGCTCCGCAAGGGCACCACGCTCACCAAGGAAATGTTCCTCAACCACCTTTACGGCGGGATGGACGAGCCCGAGCTCAAGATCATCGACGTCTTCATCTGCAAGCTGCGCAAGAAGCTCAGCATGGCGTGCGACGGCGAGAATTACATCGAGACCGTCTGGGGCCGCGGCTATGTGCTGCGCGAGCCCGACGGCGCCGAAGGCGCGGAGACGGTCCCGGCCGTCGCCTGAACCAGTTTCATGGGGTTAAGAAAGCCGCGGTCCGCAAGGGCCGCGGCTTTTTTGTGCTTTCGTCACCCCGGCCCCTTCGACTGCCTGCAGGGCAGGCGCTCAGGACAGGCGTGGTCCGGGGTCCACCGTGCGGCTGTCGGAGAAGCTAGAGGGGATAGGCTTCAATCCTCCCCCGCCAGGGGGAGGTGTCAGCCGCAGGCTGACGGAGGGGGCGGAATCACTGCGCTCAGTTGGAGAGTGCGCCGCTTACCTCCCCCTCCGTCGCCTTCGGCGCCACCTCCCCCTGGCGGGGGAGGATTGACGTGAGAATGCCTACTACGCCGCCACCGCCTCGCGTGCCCAGGTCGCGGGCGGGGCGCCGAATTCGCGCTTGAAGGCGCGGTTGAACGCGGCTTCCGAATTGAACCCGACCGAATAAGCGACGCTGCACGCATTCTGGCGATTGTCGCGCAGCATCTCGGCGGCGGCCTTCATCCGCCAGCGCGCGCAATATTGCATCGGCGATTCGCCCAGCAGCGCGCGGAAGCGCTCGGCGAGCACCGTCTTGGAGACCGCGGCCTCGCGGGCGAGCGCCTCGAGCGTCCAGCCTTCGGCGAAGCGGTGATGGATCAGCGCGAGCGCCCGGCCGACCGCGGGATCGCGCAGCCCCGCGAGCCAGCCGCGCTCGTCCGCCGGCAGCTCGTCGACATAGCGCCGCACCGCTTCGGCGAAGAGCCCCTCGGCGAGCTTGCCGACCATCTCGGGCGAGTTGGTCGCGACGCCGTGCGCGGCGAAGTCGAGCGAGCGCGCGACCCAGTCGCCCTGCGCCGCGTCGATGCCGATCACCATCATCGGCGGCAGGCTCTGGAGCAAGGTATTGTCGGGCGTCGTGGTGCCCAGATAGCCGCAATACATCGTCACGGCCTCGCCGTCGCCGCCGCCGCGCAGGCGCAGGATGCCGTTGTCCAGCGTGCGCAGCACGTCCTGCGTGTCCATCGGAGCGGGCCAGGGGGCGGGCCCGTGGAGATAGTGCGGCACGCCGTGCGGCAGGATCACGATCTCGCCGGCATGGACTTCGCGCATGGGGCCGTCGGGGATCCGGCAGGTGAACGATCCCGACCGCACGTAGTGATAGGCGATCAGCTGGTTCGGCACGGCGAAGAACGGCGCGCAATCCTCGGGCGTATAGTCCGACAGCACCGTCCAGGGTGCCTTGAATTCCGCGTCCACGAATACGCCACCCGAAAGGCGCAGCGCCGCGAGCATTTCGCCGAGCACGTCCATCCCACATCCTCTGAAGAATTGGCCCCGAAGGTCCAATATGCGGGCTGCCAATCCGGTCGATCGATCAATTTTCCCGTCCGCCGGATCATAGCGCGTTGCGGCCTCCGGGGCTAGTTCGGCAGCATAGAGTCGCAGTCGAGTTGCGGGAGGATCTGGGCGACCCTCGCGAACGGCCAATCAATAATCTGAACATCGTCAATCCACGTGCCTTAGCTGCGCTGGATAACCATGGGAGATTACTCGTGAACTTCTATTCCGATTCGTTGCTTTGCGTACGCCTTCCGGCCGTGTTCGGCGCCGGCGTCCTGACCGTGATCATCCTCACCTTTCACGCCCTGACCTTTGCCTGAGGGCATAGGGTCCCAAGGAGAAACGATAATGTACCATCAATTCACCTGGCAGGGCGTGCTCGCGGCATCGGCCCGTGCGGCCTGGCAGCTCGACGACGTCATGCCCGAGGACGCCGGCCTCGACTTCACCCGGCCGTTCATGCCCGAGGCGCTGGCACGCGTCGCGGACACGCCCGGCATAAGCGAGGGCGACGGGCGCCTGCTCAACCAGATCCGCGGGCACGAATATCTGAGCATGTTCGGGCTGATCGAGGAGATGATCCTGCCCTTCGTGCTCGATCATGCCCGGCCGATGCTGGAGGGCGACGACGAGCGCGTGCGCGCTTTGCTCGGCTTCGCTTCGGAGGAAGCCAAGCACATCCACCTTTTCAAGCGCTTCCACGCCGCGTTCGTGCGCGGCTTCCCGGTGACGTGCGGGATGATCGGGCCGGCCGAGGCGATCGCCGCCGAGATCCTGCGCCACGATCCGCTGAGCGTGGCGCTGGCGGTGCTCCATATCGAGTGGATGACGCAGGCGCATTATCTCGACAGCGTCCGCGACGATGCCGGGATCGATCCGCTGTTCAAGAGCCTGCTCCGGCATCACTGGATGGAGGAGGCGCAGCACGCCAGGATCGATACGCTGATGGTCGAGCTGCTGGCGGAAGGGCGCGACGAAGCGGCGATCGACCGCGCGATCGACGAGTATCTCGAGATCGGGATGTTCCTGGACGGCGGGTGCAAGGGCCAGACCGCGCTCAATCTCGCCGCCTTCGAGGCGGCGGCGGGGCGCGTGCTGGCGGATGCCGACCGCGAGGGCTTCATCACCGCCCAGCACCAGGCGCTGCGCTGGACCTATCTCGGCAGCGGCATGACCCACCCGCAGTTCCGCGCCACGCTCGGCGCGATCTCACCCGCCGCGCGCGACCGCATCGACGCCGTCGCGCCGGCCTTTTGCTGAAACCAGATCAACAGGAGAGTGAACGATGAACGATGTGATGACGCGTAACGTGGTGAATGGCCTCGACCTCGACGCGCTCGGCGCGACCGTGCAGGCGATCGCCGAGGATCCGGTGCTGGGCCAGGTACGCTTCTCGGTGCGCACGCGCTGGGACGGCCAGACGCGGAGCACCAGCAAGGTGAGCGGCTATGCGCTCGGCGGCGAGCAGATCGCGCGCGAGTTCGAGATCGCGGCGGACGAACCGCTGGAGCTGCTCGGCACCAACACCGCGCCCAATCCGCAGGAGCTGCTGATGGCGGCACTCAATGCGTGCATGACGGTGGGTTATGTCGCGGGTGCATCGATGCAGGGCATCACGCTCGAGCGGCTCGAGATCGAGACGACCGGGCAGCTCGACCTGCGCGGGTTCCTCGGCCTCGATCCCAGCATCTCGCCGGGTTATGAGGAGCTCGACTATCATGTGCGGATCGCCGGCAACGGCACGCCCGAGCAGTTCGAGGAGATCCACCGCGCGGTGATGGCGACCTCGCCCAACTACTTCAACCTGGCGCGGCCGATCCGGATGAACGGGACGCTGGCCGTCGGCTGATAAGGGAGGGCGGCCGCGTCTCTCTTCCCCGGGGCGCGGCCGTCTATCGCCGGACGCGCCGGGCGCGCGCGTGGCGCTCGGCGCGTTCGAGCAAAGCCTCGAGGTCCTCGTGGCTGATGTCGAAGGTCTCGCCGGTCTCGGCGAGCGCGGCGTCGATGTCCTGGGGCGCGAGGCGGGGATGGTCGGGAAGCGGCAGCGCCCGGTGCGGGTAGCTGTGGCCCGAGAAACGATGGAAGACGAAGCCGACCGCGAGCAGGACCAGCGCGTTGAACTCGACCGGAAGGAAGGCGAAGCCGAAGCCCTGCGCGGCGACCGCCGGTCCGCCGACCAGCGGCAGCAAAGCGGTGCCGCCGCCGGGCGGGTGGAGGCAGCGGAGCAGCGACATTGCGAGGATCGCGGCGGCCACCGCGGTGCCCGCGGCGAGCGGGCCGGTGCCGAGCAGGCGGGTAACCGCGACTCCGGTCAGCGCGGAGACCAGATGGCCGCCGGCGACCGGCCAGGGTTGAGCGAGCGGGCTGCTGGGCACGACGAACACCAGAACCGCCGACGCGCCCATCGACGCCACCAGCAACACCCCGATATGCGCCGAGGCGTCCAGCCATCCGCCGATCAGCGACGTGGCGGCGATGCCGATCAGCGCCCCCACCGCGGCAATGACGCGTTCGCGCCAGTTCGCTCCGGCCAGCAGCGCCGGCCGAAACGCGAGCCATCTGCGTACCATGTCTATTTCCGCTGCCAGACCCGGTCGCCGCCGACCCAGGTCTCGATCACCTTGGTCGCGCGCAGGTCGCTCGGCGAGGCGAGCAGGGGGTCGCGATCGAGGATCAGGAAGTCGGCGCGCATGCCGATCGCGATCCGGCCGATCTTGTCCTCGGCGAAACCGGCATAGGCCGCGCCGGTGGTGAAGCCGGCCCAGCCCTGCTCGCGCGTCACCGCTTCTTCCGGTCGCCAGCCACCAAAGGGCTGGCCCGTCGCGTCCTGGCGGGTGAAGCTCGCCGCCCAGCCCGCCCAGGGATCGGGGCTCTCGACCGGGAAGTCCGAACCGAAGGCGAGCCGCGACCCGTTCTGCAGCATCGAGCGCCACGCATAGGCGCCCGCCAGCCGCGCCTCGCCCAGCCGGGCCTCGACCATGTGCATGTCGCTGGTCTGGTGGACCGGCTGCATCGACGCGATCGTGCCGAACTTGCCGAAGCGCGGCAGGTCCTTCGGATCGACGATCTGGGCATGCTCGATCCGCCAGCGCCGATCGCCCTTATAGGTCTGGGAGAGCACTTCGATCGCGTCGAGCACCTGCTGGTTGGCGCGGTCGCCGATGGCGTGGACGGCGATCTGGAAGCCGTCCATCGAGCCGCGGATCATCAGGTTGAGCAACTGGTCGTCTGAGTGGAAGATCAGTCCCCTGTTGCCCGGCGCATCGGCATAATCGGCCTTGAGCCAGGCGCCGCGCGATCCGAGCGCGCCGTCGTCGAGGATCTTGATGCCGCCCATGCGGAGCCTGTCGGCGTATAGCCACGGCGTCGGCCCCTGACCGGCGACGGCGAGCGCGGCATCGACGCCGGCCGCGTAGCTCAGGATGCGCATCTTGAGCAGGTTGATGTCGGCCATCCGCCGGAAGGTCAGCCAGTCGCTTTGGCTGGTGCCCATGTCGGCGACGGCGGTGACGCCGAGCGAGAGCAGCCGGTCCTGCGCGGCGAGGAAGGCAGCGTTGAGCTCGCGTGGGGTGGGCGCGGGGATCGACTTGGTGATCAGGTCCATCGCCGCGTCGACGAACACGCCCGAGGGCTTGCCGCCGGCTTCGCGTTCGATGCGTCCGCCATTGGGGTCCCTGGTCGCGGCGGCGACGCCGGCGGTTGCGATCGCGCGGCTGTTGGCCCAGCCGGCATGGCCGTCGACGCGCTCGAGCCAGGCCGGGCGGTCGCCGACCGCGGAGTCGAGCTCGGCGGCGGTGGGGAAGCGGCCGAGCTTCCAGCGTTCCTGGTTCCAGCCCCCCCCGAGGATCCACTTGGTCGGGTTGGCAGTGGCATAGGCACGGATCTTCGCCAGTGCCTCGTCGAGCGAATTGGTCTCGGACAGATCGACCCGGAGCAACTGCGCGCCGAGCCCCATGACATGGCCGTGCCCGTCGATCATGCCCGGCACCAGCGTCTTGCCGCCCATGTCGAGCTTCCAGTCGATCTTCTTCGGGCGCTTCTGGCCTTGGGCGAGCAGCAGGGTGATCCTGCCCTCGCGGTTCATCATCAGCCCGGTGAAACGGACGACCTGGCCCTTCTCGTCGAGCGTCATGCCGTTGACGTTGTCGATCAGCGCGTCGGCGCGGGCGGCGATGGGGGCAGCGAGGGCGAGGAGCGGAGCCAGCAGGCGCGCGAGCAAGTGCAGCTTTGGCATAGACGATTGCGCATAGGGCCTGTTCCCCCGCCGCGCCAGATGGTCTAGGCCCGCCAGACTATGGCCACCAAAGCAGCACCGGCGGATACGCCGCTTCCCGTATCGATCCACGACGTCCGCGATGCCGCGCAGCGGATTATGGGATCGGTGGTGCGGACGCCGACCCTGGTGAGCAAGACGCTGTCGGAGCTGACCGGCGCGACGGTCTATCTCAAGTTCGAGAACCTCCAGTTCACCGCGGCGTACAAGGAGCGCGGCGCGCTCAACACCCTGCTCCAGCTCGACGAGGCGGCGCGCGCCAAGGGCGTGATCGCGGCGTCGGCCGGCAATCACGCGCAGGGCCTCGCCTATCACGCGACGCGGCTCGGCATCCCGAGCACGATCGTGATGCCGCTCAACACCCCGACGGTGAAGGTCACCCAGACCGAGGGGCACGGCGCGACCGTGATCCTCCACGGCGAGACCTTCGACGCGGCCTATGCCCATTCGCGCGAGCTCGAGGCGGAGAAGGGCTTCACCTTCGTCCACCCGTTCGACGACACGCGGATCATCGCGGGGCAGGGTACGGCGGCACTCGAGATGCTCGAGGACGTGCCGGCGATCGATACGCTCGTGATCCCGATCGGCGGTGGCGGGCTGGTCTCGGGCTGTGCGGTCGTGGCGAAGTCGGAAGGCCGCGCGGTCGAGGTGGTCGGCGTCGAGGCCGAGCTCTACCCGTCGATGTACAACCGCATCCACCACACCGACATGCCGTGCGAGGGCGACACGCTCGCCGAGGGCATCGCGGTCAAGGAGCCCGGCGGGATCACGTCGAAGATGGTCGAGGCGCTGGTCGACGACATCGTGCTCGTCAGCGAGCGCCGGCTCGAGGAAGCGGTGAGCCTGCTCCTCCAGATCGAGAAGACCGTGGTCGAGGGCGCGGGCGCCGCGGGGCTCGCGGCCCTGCTCGCCGAGCCCGAGCGGTTCCGCGGCAAGACCGTCGGCACGATCCTGTGCGGCGGCAATATCGACACCCGGCTGCTCGCCAACGTGCTGCTGCGCGACCTCGCCCGCTCGGGCCGCCTCGCGCGGCTGCGCATCCGGCTGCAGGACCGCCCCGGCGCATTGTTCAATGTCGCGCGCATCTTCCACGAGCAGGGCGTCAACATCATCGAGGTCTATCACCAGCGCGTCTTCACGACGCTGCCGGCCAAGGGCCTGATCACCGACATCGAATGCGAGACGCGCGACCGCGACCATCTCGACCGGCTGATCGTCGCGCTGCGCCGTGCGCAATATGAGGTGAGCCAGGTGGAATTGGCGTAAAAAAAAAGCCCCTCCCCTTCAGGGGAGGGGTTGGGGTGGGGCAGTGCCTCGGGCTTTAGGCTCGGTGAGACGGACAGGCCCCACCCCCAACCCCTCCCCTGAAGGGGAGGGGCTTTCCGTTTGCCTTTCCGACCAACCGAATCGCTTTCACGGCGAACCGAGTCGCGGCGGGATTCCCGCGCGATTCCCGCATCCTTATGGTGGCCTGAGCGGCAGGACGCCGGCCCGCGACGGGCCGCCTGCCATGGTTAACGATCCCCGTGCGCGTACCGGCGTGGCACGGCGCAAGCCTTTGGTTTGGCGCGATAGGCCCTATGCCTAATCGTTAACTCTCTTTCTTGGTGAATCGGCTTTTCATCATCGATTTCCGGCTTCATAGTCGTTGCAACAGGCCCCAGTGAACGGGCCGAAGCAAAGGCTCGAACGGTGACTGCACTTTCCCGTTTCCCGCGGTTTTTCGTGACCAGTCCCTCGCCCTGCCCCTATCTGCCGGGGCGCCAGGAGCGGAAGATCTTCACCGAACTGACCGGCCAGCATGCCGGCGAGCTCAACGACGCGCTGGGCCGGATCGGCTTCCGCCGCAGCCAGTCGGTCGCGTACCGGCCGAGCTGCGCGGGCTGCACCGCCTGCGTCTCGGTGCGCGTCGTCGCCGAGCAGTTCCGCCCCAACGCCACCCAGCGCAAGCTGCTCAAGCGCCACTCGGACCTCGAGGTCACAGCGTGCAAGCCCTGGGCGACCGAGGAGCAGTTCGACCTGCTCCACCGCTATCTCAAGACGCGCCATCCCGGCGGCGGCATGGCGGCGATGGACGAGAACGACTATGCCGACATGGTCGAGCAGTCGCCGGTCAGCTCCTGGGTCATCGAATATCGCGAGCCCACGGTGAACGGCGAGCGTGGCCGGCTGGTCGGCGCGTGCATCACCGACCAGCAGGCCGACGGCCTCTCGATGATCTACAGCTTCTTCGAGGCGGACAGCGAGGAGCGGCCGGGCCTCGGCAACTTCATCATCATGGATCACATCCTGCGCGCCTGCTCGGCGAGCCTGCCCTATGTCTATCTCGGCTATTGGGTGAAGGGATCGGAGCGGATGGCGTACAAGACCCGCTATCGCCCGATCGAGGTGCTCGGCCCCAATGGCTGGTCGCTGCTCACCGACGAGGACATGGCGGTATCGATGCCGGCTCCGGCGCGGATGCGCGAACTGGCCTGATCGGGTTCTTGCTGAGCTTCGTCGCCCAGCCGAAGTGGACGGATCGACATTCAGATTCCCCTCCCTTCTAGGGAGGGGTTAGGGGTGGGTAGCATCGGGGGAGGCTCGATGCCTCCCCCGATGCTTCTTCCCTTCGGCAATTGAGTCTTTCTGGGCGCGCAGACGCGCGCACCCACCCCCAACCCCTCCCTTGCAGGGAGGGGCGTGTTTGCCGGTGGGGCTATTCCTCGCTGACCACGCGGAGCGCGACGTCGAGTTCCTCGTCGCCGTGGCCGATCCGCGTGCCCGCGATCGAGGCGGCGCCGAGCGCGTCGAGCCCCACCGCTACCCGGACATAGCTTTCGTCGGGGGACAGGCCGGTGACCGGATCGAAGCCGATCCAGCCCAGTCCGTCGACATGCGCCTCCGCCCAGGCGTGCGGTGCGCAATGCGCGCCCGCGTCGCTGCGATAGCCCGAGACGTAGCGTGCGGGGATTTCGAGGCTGCGCGCCGCGGCGATGAACATCTGGGCGACGTCGCGCGAGGTCGCCCCGCCGCGCACGAACGCCTCGGCGGCGGTGAGGCCCTGGTCGGGGGCATCGGGCGCGCAGGGGAAGCGCGCGTGCAGCGCGGCGTTGAGCCGGTGCATGCGGTCGAGCGTGTCGCCGGTGCCGGAGGCGCTCTCGGCGGCGAAGGCGGCAAGGCCGTCGCCGGGCGCGGTGCGGGCGGTGGTGCGCAGGTAGAGCATCGGCGGAAGCGGCTCGATCGAGCCCTGGACCACGCCGTTGGTGTCGCCGGTCAGCACCTCGCCGGTGACGGTGATGTCGATCGCCTCGATCCGCCCCTCGGCATAGAGCATGGTCACGGCGTTGCCGAAGCCGTCGGTGGCGTCGCGCATCCGCGCGTCGCAATCGACGCCGATCATCCAGCTCACCACGGTCTGGTCGCGCGTGTCGCAGGGCGTGAGGCGCAGCATCTGCACCAGCCGCGCCTGCGGCTCGGAGAAGCGGTAGCGCGTGCGGTGATCGATCGTGATCCTCATATGAACCTGAACTGCCGGGCGACGGCCGCGTCGAGCATCGCATTCTCGTGGATGAATGCCTCGAGATATTCGTGGAGGCCGCTGACGATCGCTTCGGACGTGCGCGTCTTCTGCATCCGCGCCATCCGCGCGCGGGCCATGCGGTCGGCCTCGCCCTGCAATCCGGTGCGCTTGGCGAGCTGGCTGAGCAGCTGCACCGCCTCCTCGACGCAGGCGGCGAGGCTGCGCGGCAGCTCGAAGCGGCTGATCAGCAGGTCGATGACGTTGGCGGGCTGGAGCCCGTCGCTGTAGAGCCAGCGATAGGCGGTGACCGCCGAGACGGTCTGGAGGATGGTCGTCCACTGGTCGCGATCGACGACGCCGCCCACCGCCTCGCCCTCGGGCAGCAGGAGGTGATATTTGACGTCGACCAGCCGCGCGGTGTTGTCGGCGCGCTCGACCGCGGCGCCGAGCTGGATCAGCCAGGTCGCCTCGTTGCGCATCATCCGGTGGATCGATCCCTCGAAGCCGCGGGTCTCGCCCTTGACCTGCTCGACCAGGTTGAGCGTCGCGGTGGCGCCGCCGGTCGAGGCGCGGTTCTGGAACAGCCACCAGGCGCGGTTGATCGCGGTCCAAGCCTCGCGGGTGAGCGCGGTGCGCACCGCGCGGGCGTTGTTGCGCGCCATCTCGAGGCAGCGGACGATCGACCCAGGATGCGACGCGTCGAGCGTCAGGAAGCGCGCGACATGGCTCTGGGTGAAGCTCTGTCCGGTCGCGGCGAAGGCCTCGTCGGTATAGGTGACCGCGAGCGCGCTCTGCCACGCCGCCTCGCCCGCGGGCCGGGCGGAAAGCGCATCGAGCCGGACGGTTGCCTCGACCAATCGCGCGATGAAGTCGGCGCGCTCGACATAGCGGCCCAGCCAGTAGAGCGCCGTCGCGGTGCGGGAGAGCATCAGCATCCGAATTCCTCCCTGGAACGGGGAGGGGGACCATCCGAAGGATGGTGGAGGGGGCCCGCTATCCGCGAGTGCAGCGCAAGGAGGAGGGCGGGGCCCCCTCCACCACGCCCTGCGGGCGCGGTCCCCCTCCCCGTTCCGGGGAGGAGTTGATGCGAGCTCTTCACGATTCCTGCCTCTGCGACTGGGATTGCGAGGACCCGTCGTCCCCCATCAGCACGAAGCTGTCCTTCGTCCCGCCGCCCTGGCTCGAATTCACCACCAGCGAGCCTTCGCGCAGCGCCACGCGGGTGAGCCCGCCCGGTACTACGCGCACCCCGTCGCTGCCGGTCAGCACGAAGGGGCGGAAGTCGACATGCCGCGGCGCGAGGCCGGCGTCGCTCATCGTCGGCACGGTCGACAGCGCGAGCGTGGGCTGGGCGATGTAGCGATGCGGCTCGGCGACCAGTGCGGCGCGGAAGTCGGCGATCTGCGCCTTGGTCGCGGTGGGGCCGACGAGCATGCCGTAGCCGCCCGATCCGTCGACCAGCTTGACCACCAGCTCGTCGAGATTGTCGAGCACGTACTTCAGCGCCTGCGGCTCGCGGCAGCGGAAGGTCTCGACATTGGGCAGCTTCGCGTCGCCGCCCGAATAGAATTTCACGATCTCGGGCATGTACGAATAGATCGCCTTGTCGTCGGCGATGCCGTTGCCCGGCGCGTTGATCAGCGCGACATTGCCGGCGCGATAGGCGGCGATCAGCCCGGGCACGCCGAGCAGCGAGTCCGGACGGAAGGTGAGCGGATCGAGGAAGTCGTCGTCGATGCGGCGATAGATGACGTCGACCTTCACTCGGCCGGCGATCGTCTGCACCCAGACAATGTCGTCGTCGACCACCAGATCGGCCGCCTCGACCAGTTCGATCCCCATCGAATCGGCGAGGAAGCTGTGCTCGTAATAAGCCGAGTTGAAATGGCCCGGGGTGAGCACGACGCAGACCGGATGCGGATTGTCCCCCGGCGCCACCGATCGCATCGTCTCGAGCAGCATGTCCGGATAGCTGTCGACCGGCGCGACGCGGAAGTCGCGGAATAGTTCCGGACAGAGGCGCAGCATCGCCTCGCGATTCTCGAGCATGTACGAGACGCCCGATGGCGTGCGGGCGTTGTCCTCGAGCACGAAGAACTGGTCCGGGCCGGTGCGGACGAGATCGATCCCGCAGATATGCGCCCAGACGCCGTGCGGCGGGCGGATGCCCGCGACCTCGGGGCGGAACTGCTCGTTGCGGTAGACCAATTCGGGCGGGATCAGCCCTTCCTTGAGGATCCGGCGCTCGCCGTAAATGTCCTCGAGAAAGGCATTGATCGCCTGCGTGCGCTGGATCAGCCCTTCGCACAATCGCGTCCATTCCTGCTGGAGGAAGATGCGGGGCACGATGTCGAAGGGGATGATCCGCTCGGCGGCCTCGCTGTCGCCATAGACCGCGAAGGTGATGCCCAATTGGCGGAACGCGGCCTCGGCGGATTGCTGGCGGCGCTGCAGCTCGGCGGGCGGCGTGGCGGCGATCCATTCGGACAGCGCGGCGAATTCGGGCCGCGGCGCTTCAGGGCCGCCATGCCCCCAGATCTCGTCGAACGCCCCGCCTGCCGCCATCAACGCTCCCAAGTGCAGCAAATGGCTGCGGGGCACATGCTGCAATGTCTTGCTGCGTTGCACAAGGGGGTGTTTGTGCGCGTTCTCCCTCTCCCTTTGGGAGAGGGAAGGGGCCCGCTCGGCGAAGCCGAGTGGGAAGGGTGAGGGTGACCTCACGTCGCCCCGTCACCCTCACCCTTCCGCCGCTTCGCGGCTCCCTCCCTCTCCCGATGGGAGAGGGAGATCAGGGCTCAGCTCGCGTATTTCACGGTGCAGCCATAGGGGCGCGTCTCGGGCACCGACACCGGCTTGCCCGCGCGCATCTCGCCGAGCGCGGCGAGGACGTGGTTGCGCGCCGATGCGATGTCGGCCTTGTCGGCGCTGGGCTTGTCGTCGATGCCGCCATTATAGACCAGCCGGCCCTTGCCATCGATGATGTACAGGTGCGGCGTGGTCTTGGCGCCATAGCCCTTGCCGACCAGCCCCTGCGGATCGAGCAGATAGGCGCTCGGCTTGGCGTGCTGCGCGGCGACGAACTGCTGCGCCTCGGGCCCGGACATATGGCCCTGCTTGCCCGGTGCGCCCGAGTTGATCGTCAGCCACACCGCGCCCTGCGCCACCGCGGCGGCCTGGGTCTTCTGCATGTTGCCGCTCTCGTAATGCTTCTTCACGAAGGGGCAGCCGGGATTGTTCCATTCGAGCACCACGGTCTTGCCGCGGAACTGGCTGAGATCGACGATCTTGCCGTTCATGTCATAGGCGCGGAAATTGGGCACCGCGGCGCCGACGCCGGGTTCGGCGGCGATCGGTGCCGCGCTCGTGATGCACGCCGCCGCGATCCCCGCGAAGATCCACCTGGTCATATGCGTCTCCCTTAACGGTTTACGCCCGCAAGCTCTTGCAGCATCGCCTGGGTCAGCACTTGCGGCAGCACCTCGGGCTCTGCGGCGCCCGGCCTATACCATAGATAGAGCGGAACGCCTGCACGATTGTGCCGCTCGATGAAGCGGCCGAGCGCCGGATCGCCGTTGGTCCAGTCGCCGACGAGCACCGCGACCTTGGCCTTGGCGAAGGCGGCGGTGACCGCCTCGGTCTCGATCGCGCCCTTCTCGTTGACCTTGCAGGTCAGGCACCAGTCGGCGGTGAAATAGGCGAAGACGGGGCGGTTCTCGGCGCGCAGGGCGGCGAGGCGCGACTCGCTGAACGGCTCGGCACCGGCGATGGCCGGGCGCTCGGCACCTGCGGGCGCGGGGCGGACCAAAGCGACTGCCGCCAGCGCGAGCAGCAGCAGGGGCACCGCGGGAAACCAGGCCTGGCTCGCGCCGCGTGCCTGGCGCCGGCCGGCCCACCAGAAGCCGAACGAAGCGAGCAGCGCCGCGCCGAGGCCCAATGCCATGCCGTCGGTGCCCGCCTGCCGCCCGAGCACCCAGGCGAGCGCGAGCGCGGTGAGGAACATCGGCACCGACAGGATCCGGCGGAGCGTCTCCATCCAGGCGCCCGGCCTGGGCAGGCGGCGGCGCAGCGCGGGGACGAAGCCGAGCAGCAGGAAAGGCAAGGCGATGCCGAGCCCCAGCCCGCCGAACACCGCCAGCGCGGCGGGCCAGGGGAGGATCAGCGCGGTGCCCAGCGCCGCACCCATGAACGGGCCGGTGCACGGCGTCGCGACGAAGGCGGCGAGCGCGCCGGTCATGAACGCGCCGCCATGGCCGCGCGCCGAGGCGCGGTTGACGAAGCCGGGCGCGGGAATCTCGAACAGCCCGGCGAGGTTGAGCGCGATCGCGGTGACGAGCAGCAGCAGCACGAGGATCACGCGCGGATCCTGGAGCTGGAACGCCCAGCCCACCGCGACTCCGCCCGCGCGCACCGCCAGCAACGCCCCGCCGAGCGCGAGGCAGGTCAGCACCACGCCCGCGGTATAGGCCAATGCCTCGCCGCGGGGATTGCCGGAATCGTCGCCCGCCTTGGCGAGGCTCAGCGCCTTGAGGCTGAGAATCGGGAAGACGCAGGGCATGATGTTGAGGATCAACCCGCCGAGCACCGCGCCGAGGAAAGCGATCAGCGCGGTCCACCACCAGCCGCCCGGTGCCGCGGGCGCGGACGCAGCTGCGGAAGCGGGCGGGACGGTGCCGGGGGCGGCCTCGAGCGTGAAGCCCTGGCTGCCGAAGGCTAGCACGCCGCGGACCGCGCCGGCGGGGCGCTTGGCGGGCGCCTCGATCAGCACCCGGTCGCCGTCGCGCACGACGCGCTGGGGTGCGGCATAGTCGATTGCGCCGTCGGTCAGCGGGAAGAAATAGCCTTCGCCCGACACCGAGGCCGCGGCGGGAAAGGGGACGCCGAGCCGGAAGGTCTTGCCGTCGAGCTGCCAGCTTGCCTGCGTGCCGAGCGGCTTGGGCAGCGCCGCGCGCCAGCCGTCGAAGCGGGCGCGGCGATCGGCCGGGACCGCGCCGTCGCCGATCGTCAGCTGGGTCGAGAGCTCAGCCTTTTCGGGGACGCAGATCTCGTGGGTGCAGACGAGATAATCGAGTTTCACGCTGACCGGGAAGGCGTCGCCCGGCCGGGCCGAGGCCGGGATGCTGAGCGTGACCAGCGGCGCGAACGGCGCCTCGTAGACATAGTTCATCAGCCCGCCGATGATCAGCCGCTGCGGCACCGGGAAGCGCAAGGGGCCCGCGCTTGCGCCCTCGGGCAATGTCCATGCAGCCCGCGCGGGGAGGCCGGCATCGCCCGGATTCTCCCAATAGGCATGCCAGCCGGGCTCGGGGGTCGAGGCGAAGGCGAGGGTGACCTGGCTGCCCGGCGCGGGCCGCTCGGTCTCGGCGATCAGTTCGATGCGGACATGCGGGCCCTTGGCCGGCGCCTGCGCCGATGCGGGAGCGATCGCGAGCAGCAGCGCGAGCGACATCAACACGAAACGAATCCACGCCATGGCCCTGTCCTTGCCCAGGATCGGCCGATCGACAATAGCTGGGCGTACAATTCCTGACTGGAGTCGACTCCGCAATGAAGCTCGCCCTTCCTGCCGCGCTGGCGCTGCTCGCCGCCACGCCCGCCATGGCCCAGCAGGCCCCGGCGCCCGCCGCCGCGCCTGTGCCTGTCACGCCGCCCAAGCTGCTGGTGGTGATCTCGGTCGACCAGTTCTCGGCGGACCTGTTCGCTGAATATCGCGCCCAGTTCACCGGCGGCTTCGCACGCCTGCTGTCGGGCGCGGTCTTCCCCTCGGGCTATCAGAGCCACGCCGCAACCGAGACCTGCCCGGGTCACTCGACGATCCTCACCGGCGCCCGCCCGGCGCGCACCGGGATCATCGCGAACGACTGGACCGACTTCTCGGCGCCGCGCGAGGACAAGACCGTCTATTGCGCCGAGGACGAGAGCGTCCCCGGAAGCACTTCGAGCAAATACACCGTCTCGGACAAGCATCTGAAGGTGCCGACGCTCGGCGAGTGGATGAAGCTCGCCGATCCCGCGAGCCGCGTCGTCTCGGTCGCCGGCAAGGATCGCGCCGCGGTGATGATGGGTGGGCACAAGGTCGACGAGCTCTGGTGGTGGGACGGCAAGGCGTTCGTCTCCTATGCCGGGCGTGCGGCGCCGACGATGGTCACGCGGATGAACGAGAGCGTGACCGCGCGCATCGCCGAGGCGCAGGAGCCGCTCGCGCTGACGCCCTTCTGCCAGGCCCGCAGCCGCGCCTTCCAGCTCAACCCGAACCGCAGCGTGGGCGACGGCCGCTTCGCGCGTGCGGCGGGCGATGCCGGCGCGTTCCGCGCTTCGCCCGAGTTCGACGAATCGATCCTCGCGCTTGGCGCCGGGCTCGCCACCGACATGAAGCTGGGGCAGGGCGCGCATACCGACCTGCTGATCCTCGGCGCCTCCGCGACCGATTATGTCGGCCACAGCCGCGGCACCGCGGGCAGCGAGATGTGCCTCCAATTGCTGTCGCTCGACCAGACCCTGGGCAAGCTGTTCGCCGTGCTCGACCAGAGCGGCGTCGACTATGCCGTGGCGCTCACCGCCGACCATGGCGGCCACGACATGCCCGAGCGCAATCGCGAGCACGCCGCCCCGATGGCCGCGCGGGTCGCGCGTGGGCTCGATGCCGGGACGATGGGCAAGGAGATCGGCGCGGCGCTGGGTATCGCCGGGCCGGTGCTGGTCGGCGGCAATTTCGGCGACGTCTATCTCGCGCCCGGACTGAGCAAGGCCGATCGCGCCCGCGTGCAGGCCGAGGCGATCAAGCGCTGGTCGGCCAACCCGCAGGTGGAGGCGGTATTCACGCGCGCCCAGATCGAGGCGACGCCTCTGGTCCACACCCCGCCCGAGACCTGGACCTTGCTCGAGCGCGCGCGCGCTTCCTACGACAAGGGCCGCTCGGGCGACCTCCTCCTCGTGCTCAAGCCGCGCGTGACGCCGATCGCGGGCACCGAGGGGGGATCGGTCGCGACGCATGGCAGCATCTGGGACTATGACCGGCGCGTGCCGATCCTGTTCTGGCGCAAGGGCATGACCGGGTTCGAGCAGCCCTTGTCGGTCGAGACGGTCGACATCGCGCCGACATTGGCCTCGCTGATCGGCGTGCCGGTGCCGGTGCAGATCGACGGGCGGTGCCTGGACCTGGATGCCGGGGCGGGGAGCACGTGCAGGTAACAAACTCCCCTCCCTGCAAGGGAGGGGTAGGGGGTGGGTGCGAGCGCAGCGAGCCCATCGAGATGCGCTGAAGAGCAGAAAAGGCCGGGCATCGAGCCCGACCTTTTCTCACCCACCCCTAACCCCTCCCTTGCAGGGAGGGGAATATTACCGCCGCTCGAATGCCCGCATGCCGGCAAGCCTGTTGTTGGAAAGCTCGATCGTCGACCCGCTCAGGTCCGCCACGAACGCCGGGTTGGGCGGCGCGCCGGGGGCCATGCTCGCCACATTGTCCTCGATGCGCAGGCCCCCGGACGGATAGGTCCGCCCCTCCGCCGCCACCACGATCAGCCCTGAATGATTGTCCTTGCTCCGGCCCTGGACGAAGGTGTTGCGCGCGATCAGGCCGGTGCCGCCTTCGGACAGGTCGATCATGTAGTTGGTCTTCCTGCCGGCGCTGTCGTCGAAGCTCGAATCGGTGATGTTGACCCGCCGCGCGCGCAGCTTGACGTAATGGCCGCCGGTGCCGCGCTCGAAGCGCGAGCGGGTGATCGAGACCTCGCCGTCGACCGCGAGATAGATCGCATGGCTGCAATTCTCGGTCTCACACTGGCCGAGCCCGGCGAAGGTCGAGCGATCGATGCTGACCCGGCGCACCGTCTCGTGCCCGCCGCCGAGAATGCCTTCCTGGCTGTCGAGGAACATCGAATTGGTGATCGTCAGGTCGCCCATCTCATGGCGGATGCCCGCGCCGTTGCCGTCGGAGACCGCATAGCCGCGGAAGACGATGCCATCGACCGCCGAGCCGCGCCCGCGCAGCACGAAGCCGGCCTTTTCCTCGCACACTTCCTTCTCGAAGATCACGGTGCCCGGCTGGCGCGCCTTGAAGGCGATCTTGCCGCCGGTCTGGACGGTGCACTGGCGATAGGTGCCAGGGGCGATCAGGATCGTCGCATTATCGTCGCGGATCGCGGTGACCGCCTCGTCGATCGTGGCATAGCCCTGTCCCGTCTCGGCGACGACGAAGGGGGCGGTTCGCTCCTGCGCGGCGGCAGGGGCGGCGAGGGCGAGGAGGAGGATCGTTGCGCGCATGTGTCCTTCCTATGCGCGCGGGTGGAAAGAGGGGGTTAACCCGCGGTCAGGGCACCACGGTGGTGAACAGATAGACGCCGAGGATGACGAGGTGCATCGCGCCCTGGAGGATCGTCGTGCGGCCGGTCGCCAGCGAGAGCGTCGACACGATGAGCGTCAGGAACAGCAGCACGATGCCCTTCGGGTTGAGCCCCAGGGCGATCGGCATGTGCGCGAACAGCGACAGTGTGGCGACGCCCGGTATCGTCAGGCCGATCGTGGCGAGCGCGGAGCCGAGGCCCAGGTTGAGGCTGGTCTGGAGCCGGTTGGCGAGCGCCGCGCGGATCGCCGCGATGCTCTCGGGCAGTAGCACCAAGGCCGCGATGATGACGCCGACCACCGCGAGCGGGGCGCCCGCGGCGACCACCCATTTCTCGATCGGATAGGCCAGGGTCTTGGCCAGCAGCACGACTCCGCCCAGGCAGGCGACGAGCAACGCCGCCGAGAGAAAGGCCTGCCCGTTGGTCGGCGGGTCGGCGTGCATGTCCTCGTCGAGCGTCACCGCGCGCGGGGGGAGGAAATAGTCGCGGTGGCGGACCGTCTGCACGCCGACGAAGGTCGCATAGAGCAGGAACGAGACCACCGCGACGAAGCCGAGCTGGGCGGACGAATAGCTGGGCCCCGGGTTGGTCACGGTGAAGTTGGGCAGGACGAGCGTGAGCACGGTCAGCGCGCAGAGCGCGGCGAGCGAGGCGCTGACGCCGGTCTGCTGGAAGGTCTGCTCGCGATGCTTGATCGCGCCGACGAGGATGCAGATGCCGAGCAGGCCGTTGAGGATGATCATCACCGCGGCGAAGACGGTGTCGCGCGCCAGCGTCGCGCCGCCCTCGCTGGCGGCGCTCATCAGCGTGAGGATCAGCCCGAGCTCGATGATCGTCACCGCGACCGCGAGCAGGAAAGTGCCGAAGGGCTCGCCGACGCGGTGCGCCACCACCTCGGCGTGATGGACCGCGGCGAGGACGGTCAAGATCAAGGCGCCGGCGAGGACGAACGGGGAGACGGTGACGCCCTTGCTCGTCAGGATCAGGAGCCATGCGGCGACGGGGACGATCCAGGTCCAGTGCTGCAGGATTCGCGTCATCGGCATGTCTTACGCTCCTGCGCTGGCGAATGTCCGTGGCGGCGGACGATCCTGTGCGTCACTTATCCGCGCTTGAGCATCCGGATGATCCCCGAGAAGTCGAGCGTCGCGCCTTCGCCATTGGCGAAGCGTTCGTACAGTTCCTCGGCGCGCGCGGCCATCGGCGTCTGCGCGCCGACGCTGGCGGCGGCCTCGAGCGCGAGCTTGAGGTCCTTGAGCATCAGCGCGGCGGCGAACCCGCCCTGGTAATCGCGGTCGGCGGGTGTCTCGGGGCCGACGCCGGGGACGGGGCAATAGCTGGTGATCGACCAGCTCTGGCCCGAGCTCACCGAGGCGATGTCGTAGAGCTTCTGGAGGTCGAGCCCGAGCTTCTCGGCGAGCGCGAAGCTCTCGCAGGTTGCGACCATCGTCGCGCCGAGCATCATGTTGTTGCAGATCTTGGCGGCCTGGCCCGCGCCGCTGCTGCCCGCATGGATCACCGCCTTGCCCATGTCCGACAGGAAGGGCTCGGCGCGCTCGAATCCCGCCGCGCTGCCGCCGACCATGAAGGTGAGCGTGCCCGCATTGGCCGCGGCGATCCCGCCCGAGACCGGCGCGTCGACCGCGGCGAGGCCGTGCGCGGCCGCCGCCTCGGCGACGCGGCGCGCGGTGGCGACGTCGATCGTCGAGCAATCGATCAGGATCGCATGCGGCTCGGCATGGGGGAGGATGCTGTCGGTATAGACCGCTTCGACATGCTTGCCTGCGGGCAGCATCGTAATGACGGCCTCCGCGCCGTCGATCGCTGCGTTGGCATTCTCGGCAGGGAGGCAGCCGGCCTTCTTGGCCTTGTCGAGCGCCTCGGCGGATAGGTCGAAGGCGCGGACGTCGTGGCCGTTCTTCGCGAGGTTGGCGGCCATCCCACCGCCCATGTTGCCGAGCCCGATGAATGCGATGCGTGCCACTTTCCTGTCCTCTCCAATAAACCTTCTCCAGAGGGAGAAGGATACGGAGACTTGGCAGCTTGCTGCCTAGTCGCAGTTGGATGAGGGGATACGCTATCGATAGGGCGATCCCCTCACCCAGCTCCGACTAAGGCCGGCTGAAGAAGCCGACCTAAGTCTGCGCAACCCTCTCCCGACGGGAGAGGGAAGATACTTATTTCCCCGTCCAATTGCCCGGCCGTTTCTCGACGAACGCCGTCATCCCCTCCTTCTGGTCCGCGGTACCGAACAAGGCGTGGAACAGGCGGCGCTCGAACGCCACGCCCTGCGCCAGGGTCGTCTCGTACGCCGCGTTGACCATCTCCTTGTTGGCCAGCGCTGCGAGCGGCGCCATGCCGGCGATCGTCGCGGCGGTCTTCACGGCATCCTCTACCAGATCGGCGGCGGGGACGATGCGCGCGACGAGGCCGGCGCGCTCGGCCTCGGCGGCGTCGATCATCCGGCCGGTGAGGCACATCTCCATCGCCTTGGCCTTGCCCACGGCGCGGGTGAGGCGCTGCGAGCCGCCCATGCCGGGCGACACCGCGAGCTTGATCTCGGGCTGGCCGAACTTCGCGCTGTCCGCGGCGAGGATGAAGTCGCACATCATCGCCAGCTCGCAGCCGCCGCCCAAAGCATAGCCGGCGACCGCCGCGATGACCGGCTTGCGCGTGCGGGTGAAGGCATCCCAGCCGGCGAAGAAGTCATGGCCGTACATGTCGGCGAAGCCCTGCGCCTGCATCTCCTTGATGTCGGCGCCCGCGGCGAAGGCCTTCTCGCTGCCAGTGATCACCGCGCAGCCCTGTGAGGAATCCTTATCGAACGCGGCCATCGCGTCGAGCAACTCGGACAGCACCTGGCTGTTGAGCGCGTTCAGGGCCTGGGGACGGTTGAGCGTGACGAGCGTGACGGCGCCGCGCTGCTCGACGAGGATGGTCTGGTAATCGGGCATTATTCCTCCAATTCGTCATCCCGGCGAAAGCCGGGACCTCGTGCCGCAGGCCGTGCGCGCGGCCTGAGATCCCGGCTTCCGCCGGGAAGACGGCTAGATGGGCGTCCATTCCTCGTCCGCGGGCAGGGGCGCGAAGATCTGGTTGATGACGTGGTCGGTGACGCCCTCCGGCATGGCGGGCTGCCAGCGTGGGGCGTTGTCCTTGTCGACGATCACCGCGCGTACCCCTTCCGCGAAATCGGGGCGCTGGACGACGCGGCTGGCGACCGCGAATTCCTGGCGCATCTCGTCCTCGAAGCTCGGCATGTGCCGGCCCTTGCGGACGAGCCGCAGCGAGACCTTGCATGCCTGGGGCGACTTGGTGCGCAGCGTTGCCAGCTGTGCCAATGCCCAGAAGCTTCCATCGGCCTTGAGGGAGGCGAGGATCCTCTCCACCGTATCGCCGGCGAACAGATGGTCGATCGCGGGGCGGTGCGCGAGGATCTTGGGTTCCGGCGCGGATTCGGCAAGCGCTTCGAGGATGACGGGGATCGACTGCGGATCGGCGGCGATGCGCTCCTTCGCCTCGCCCAGCCGCGCGGCGGGCAGATAGTGGGTGGCGATGCCGAGCGCGAGGCATTCGGCGCCGTCGAGCCGGGCGCCGGTGAGCGCGACGAACTCGCCGAGATGGCCGGGCAGGCGCGCGAGATACCAGCCGCCGCCGACGTCGGGGAACAGGCCGATGCCGGTCTCGGGCATCGCGAACTTGGTATTCTCCGTCGCCACGCGATACCGCGCCGGCATCGCGATGCCGACCCCGCCCCCCATGGTGATGCCGTCCATGAACGCCACCACCGGCTTGGCGTAGGTGAACAGCGCGTGGTTGAGCCGGTATTCGGTGCGGAAGAAGTCGCGCGCGGCGGCACCATCGCCGGCGCCGCTCTCGGCGATCATCCGGATGTCGCCGCCCGCGCAGAAGCCGCGGCCTTCGCTATGGTCGATCAGCACCGCCTCGATCGCGGTGTCGGCACGCCAGGCGACGAGCGCTTCCAGCATCGCGGCGCACATATCGGTGTTGAGCGCGTGCAGCGCCTTGGGCCGGTTGAGCCGGATGCGGCCGATGCGGCCTTCGACGAAGGTGAGGACGTCGTCGGTCATGCCGGCCCCCGAGATTGTAGCGGCGATAGCTCCGGACTATACCGCGAGGAGAGGGGAGAAAAGCCATGCGCACCACAGGCACGGTCAAATGGTTCAACGACGCGAAGGGCTTCGGCTTCATCGCGGCGGAAGACGGTCAGGAGGTGTTCGTGCACTTCTCCGCCATCAATTCGCGGGGCTTCCGCAGCCTTCCGGAGGGGTGCCAGGTCGAGTTCGACGTGATACTGGGACCAAAGGGGCCCCAGGCCGCGAACGTCGTCATCGCCTGACGCGAGGCGCATCATTGGCGGGTCAGCTCGCGGCCGACGATCATGCGCATGACCTGGTTGGTCCCTTCGAGGATCGAATGGACACGCAGGTCGCGCCAGAAGCGCTCGATCGGATAGTCCTGGAGATAGCCATAGCCGCCGTGCAGCTGGAGCGCGCGGTCGACCACCGAGCTACCGGTGTCGGTGGCGAGGCGCTTGGCCATCGCGGCGAACTTGGTCTTGTCGGGCGCGCCCGCGGTGACCTTGGCGGCGGCCAGATATAGCAGGGCGCGGGCGGCCTCCAGCTCGGTCGCCATGTCGGCGAGCGTGAACTGGCTGTTCTGGAAATTGGCGATCGCCTTGCCGAACTGCTGGCGGTCCTTCGCATACTGGATCGCCTCGTCGAGGCAGCGCTGCGCGCCGCCCAGCGAGCAGGCGCCGATGTTGAGCCGGCCGCCGTCGAGGCCCATCATCGCGATGCGGAAGCCCTCGCCCTCGCCGCCGACCAGGTTCTCGACCGGTACGTGGACCTCCTCCAGGATCACCTGCGCGGTCGGCTGCGAATGCCAGCCGAGCTTCTTCTCCTGCGCGCCGAAGCTGACGCCCGCCATGTCCTTCTCTATGACGAGGCACGAGATGCCCTTGGGTCCCTCCTCCCCGGTGCGGACCATGGTGACATAGACTTCGTTCTCGCCGCCGCCCGAGATGAACTGCTTGGTGCCGGTGACAACATAGTGATCGCCGTCCCTGACCGCGCGCGTCTTGAGCGCCGCCGCGTCGGAGCCCGACGAGGGCTCGGTGAGGCAATAGCTCGCCAGCCGGTCCATCGTCACCAGCGAGGGCAGATACTTGTCCTTGACCGCCTGGCTGCCGAACCGGTCGATCATCCACGAGCCCATATTGTGGATCGAGATGAACGCGCTGGTCGACGGGCAGCCATAGGCCATCGCCTCCATGATCAGCGCCGCCTCGAGCCGCCCCAGCCCAATCCCTCCCGATTCCTCGGAGACGTAGATCGACGCGAAGCCCAGCTCGGCCGCGGCCTTGATCGTCTCGCGCGGGAAGATGTGCTTCTCGTCCCACTCGGCCGCATGCGGGGTGATGCGATCGGCAGTGAATGCCCGCGCCATCTCCTGGATCTGGAGCTGCTCGTCGGTGAGTTCGAACTGGGTGGTCATTGGGCTTTCTCGTGCAGCACGCGCTCGGCGAAGAGCCGGTTGGCGAGGGTGATCTCGTTGCGTTCGTACCAGCGCGGCGCCGGCAGGCCCTTCTCCCAGGCGAGCAGCTCGGTGAGCGTGCCGTTGGCGCTGGGGACGTCGGGGGCGGCGGTCCTGAGCGGATCGGCATAGGCCGTGTCGGCGGTGACGATCTCCCAGCCATCCGTCCGCAGGGCCTTGACGAGGTCGGCGACGTAGAGCGCGGCGATATCGGTCTCGTGAAGAAGCAGGACATGCGGCGGCGAGCGGCCGATCGTCTTGATCATCAGCGCATCGGCGAAGTCGGCGGCCTGGACGTGGGTCTCGACATAGAGGTCGCGCAGCCCGGCCATGTCGATCGCCTTGCCCGCCTTCTTCGCGTCGATCGCGAGCTGCTCCATGTTCCAGTCCGAGCCCTCGGCGGTGACATAGCCGTTGGTCAGCCCGCGCGTCGCGAGCGCGGCGCGGATCTCGTCGCGCTTGGCCTTGTCCTTGCCGCCCTCGTCGAGGAACGGGAAGCGGAACCAGGGGCGGTGGCCCGGGCGCGGCGCGAGCCAGGCTTCGGCCTTGTCGAGGTCTGCGAGATAGTCGGCGGCCGCCAGCCGGTTCAGGTGCGGGTGGCTGAAGCTGTGGTTGGCGATGACGTGGCCGGCGCGGACATAGCCGTCGACCAGCGCCGCATCGGCCGGGCTCTCCACCTTGCCCGGATTGACGAAGAAGGCGGCCTGCTCGACCCGCGCTTCCCTGAGGCCCGCGATCAGCCGCCTGGCGCGCTCCTCCTTGGTGAAGAAGGCGCCGACGCCGCGCGGCGTATCGTCGAAGGTGAGGGCGATGCGCTTCTGCGCGTTCGCCGTGGGAGCGAGCGCGAGGGTCAGCGCGGCGAGGGTGGTGGCGAGGATCCGGATCATGCGCACCTTTGGTAGCGCAACAGGCCCAGCATTGCATCGGGACCCTGCTCGCGGCGGACGAGCGCCTTCCCGCCCTCCTGTGCATCGAGCACCATCCGGCGGGTCCATTCCTGCCCTTCGCCGGTCATCGCGAAATCGGCGACGATCCGGGCCGGATCGCGCTCGACCACTTTGCCGAGCGTGCCGACCGATTCGTAGAAGCGCAGCGTGTCGCCGGTAATCGTCAGCAGCCCCTTATTGTCGCCGCCGGTCGACGTGCAGTCGGCAGGGACGAGGCCCCAGCGGCCGTGCAGCGCGGTGGGGATGCCGGCGCCGTCGTCGGGCGAAGCCGATACGGTCGGCGAGGGGACGGCGGACGGCGCGGGCTCGGGCGTCTCCGGCGGCGCGGGCAGCGTCACGGTGCCGTTCTCCGGCACGGCGATGGTATCGTTGGCCGGCATCCGCTCGCCGCCGCCGCAGCCGGCCAGCGACAGGATCGCGGCGATCGTCACGATGTTGCGCATCTTCGCTCCTCGGGTCATCTCGGTCGCGTGCCCAACGCTGCCGGGCATCGGGTCGATCCGCAACTATCCCATTGTCGGGATGACGAAGGCATTCCCCCCATCCGGGGAGCCATCGGGCCAGCGCTGGGTCACGGTCTTGACCTTTGTCCAGAAGCGGACGCCTTCCATGCCGTGCTGGTTGACGTCGCCGAACGCGCTGCGCTTCCACCCGCCGAAGCTATGGTACGCCACCGGCACCGGGATGGGCACGTTGATGCCCACCATGCCGACATTGACGCGCGCGGCGAACTCGCGCGCGGCATGGCCGTTGCGGGTGAAGATCGCGACGCCGTTGCCGTATTGGTGCTCGCTGGGGAGCTTGAGCGCGGTCTCGAAATCGGGCGCGCGGACGATCTGGAGGACGGGGCCGAAGATCTCCTCCTTGTAGGATTGCATGTCGGGCGTGACCCGGTCGAACAGCGAGGGGCCGATGAAGAAGCCCTTCTCGTGCCCCTGGA
>NZ_JAPKNM010000018.1 GCF_026460985.1 Sphingomonas sp. | reverse complement strand
GTTAGTGAGGGCCGCCCCATTCGGGCATGGTGAAGCTCACCACCTTGCTCTGTCCGGGGAACACATTGTGGTTCGCGTCGACCAGGTCGATCTTCACCTTGTGCGGGCCGGGGGGCAAGCCGAAGATGTCGATGGTGTTGCTGCCGCTCGTATCCGCCCACAACCATGGCAAGTCGTCGACGGCTACGTGCAAATGTCCCACGCGTGGTGACGCCTTCAGCGCCCCCTCACCAAGTACGGGGCCAATGCGAACATTCTCCGCGTGGTATTGAATCCAGACCAGGCCCTTCGGCAATCCTTCGGCAAGCGGCGGATCCACGATCAGTCTGGGCGCGGGCTCGTTCTTGATTTCTATGTAAGGCGTGGCGCCATGCTGCCATGCGGTTTGCGCCGAAGAACCCGTTGTCAGAGCGGTCGCCATTGCGGCCACCCCAAATGTCTTGATGTAGGCGCGCATCGGCCTCTCCCACCCATGAGTTGAGAATCGAACGCATACGCAACGCGTGCTCTCGACCGATGGGAAATGCTGGTACGCTACCGACCGGCGGCCACTGCGGGCTCTGACTCAGGGCAACGAGTCGGGTCAAGCGCGGCCGCTTGCGAACGCTGGCCGATCGCTTAGATCATCCTTATGTCGAAGCGTCGGGTCGTCGGGTGGCTGGACGAAAGGCCGCCATCGACCACCAGCGCGGCGCCGTTGACGTAGGAGGACTCGTCCGAGGCGAGGAATAAAGCGGCCTGGGCGATCTCCTCGGGCTCGCCGCCGCGGCCGAGCGGGTTGAGCTCGCCGATCCGGCGTTCCTGTCCCTTGGCCCGCGCCATGTCGTAGATCGGCCTGGTCATGCCCGTCTCGATCAGCCCCGGGCAGACGGCGTTCACGCGGATGCCCGTGCCCGAAAGCTGCTGCGCCGCCGATTGGACGAGGTTGATGACGCCCGCTTTCGATGCCGAATAAGCCGCGCCGCCCGCGCCCGACCGCAAACCGGCGACACTCGCGGTGCAGACGATCGACCCGCCGCCGCGTGCCTTCATGACCGGGGCCGCATATTTGATCGCGAGGAACGGGCCGATGAGATTGACCCGCAGGATTTCCGCCCAGTCCTGTTCGGTCTGCTCGGAGATGGACGCGAAGCCGCCCGATATTCCGGCATTCGCGAAGAAGATATCGAGCCCGCCATGCCGGGACATGGCCTCGGCGACCAGCGCCGTCACATCGCTTTCGCTTGCCGCATCGCAACGGATGTCCGCGCCTTCGCCGACGTCCGCTCCGACCACGGTTGCGCCTTCGCTCCGGAACAGCTCGACGGTCGCCTTGCCGATCCCCGACGCCGCGCCGGTGACGATCGCGACCTTGCCTGAAAGTCTCTGCATTGGCGGATCATAGCCAGCTGACATCCTTGCTGGTAGGCACCCGACATGGATTTCAGCCTTGGCTCCGCCGAGACCGAATGGCGCGACCTCGTGCGCGCGTTCATGGACGGCGAGGTCCGTCCGCGTGTCGCCGACTATGACGCGCAGCAGCGCGAGGGCGAGCGCTGGAAGGTCCTGCCCGTCATCGAGGAGCTCAAGGCCAGGGCCAAGGCGGAAGGGCTGTGGAACCTGTTCATGCCGCCCTCGCACGGCGCGACGCCGGTCGACGACAGCTTCGAGTTCGAAGGGCCGGGCCTCTCCAACCTCCAGTACGCGTTCTGCGCCGAGGAGATGGGCCGCATCCTGTGGTCCTCGGAGGTGTTCAACTGCTCCGCGCCCGACACCGGCAACATGGAAGTTCTTCACCGCTACGGCAGCCGCGAGCAGAAAGATGAGTGGCTGAAGCCCTTGATGGACGGCGAGATCCGCTCGGCTTTCCTGATGACCGAGCCCGGCGTCGCTTCGTCCGATGCGACCAACATCCAGTGCCGCATCGAGATGCGCGGCAACGAATATGTGGTGAACGGCCGCAAATGGTGGTCGAGCGGGGCGGGCGACCCGCGCTGCAAGGTCGCGATCCTGATGGGCAAGACCGATCCTTCGGCCGACACCCACAAGCAGCAGTCGATGATCCTGATGCCGCTCGACGCGCCGGGGGTGAACGTGGTCCGCCACCTGCCGGTGTTCGGATACGACGACGCGCCGCACGGCCACATGGAGATCGAGCTGAACGACGTCCGCGTGCCGCCGTCGAACGTGCTCTTGGGCGAGGGCCGGGGCTTCGAGATCGCGCAGGGGCGATTGGGGCCCGGGCGCATCCACCATTGCATGCGCACCATCGGCGCCGCCGAGGAAGCCCTCGACGCGATGGTGAAGCGGCTCATGTCGCGCACCGCCTTCGGCAAGACTCTCGCCGAGCAGGGGGTGTGGGAAGAGCGCGTGGCGAACGCGCGCATCGACATCGAAATGACCCGACTGCTGTGCCTCAAGGCGGCGGACATGATGGACCGGGCCGGCAACAAGGCGGCGCAGGGCGAGATCGCGATGATCAAGGTCGCCGCGCCGATCATGGCGCTTAAGGTCATCGACGACGCGATCCAGGCGTTCGGTGGCGTCGGGGTTTCGGAGGACACCGGCCTCGCGCGAGCCTACGCCTCAATCCGCACCTTGCGGCTCGCCGACGGGCCGGACGAGGTCCATCGCCGCGCCATCGCCCGGCTGGAGTATAAGAAGCACCGGTGAGCGAGAGCCAAATCGACGAGGCTGCGCTCGGCCGCTGGCTCGAGGCGAACGTCGAGGGGTTTCGCGGTCCGTTCGAGCTTGAGAAATTCGCCTGGGGCCAGTCGAACCCGACCTACCGGATTCGAGCGGCGTCGGGCGACTATGTGCTGCGCCGCAAGCCGTTCGGCCCGCTCCTGCCGTCGGCGCATGCGGTCGATCGCGAATATCGGCTGATCGCCGCACTCCACCCGCTCGGCTTTCCGGTGCCGCGGCCGTACGCCTTGTGCAACGACGCGCACGTGATCGGCGCGATCTTCTACGTGATGGAGCTGGCGAGGGGCCGCGCCTTCACGAACGGCGCTCTGCCCGACTTCACCGGCGGTGAGCGGCGCTCCATGTACGAGCAGCTGGTCGATACGCTCGCCGAGCTGCATAATATCGATCCGGACGCCGCCGGCCTCGGCGATTTCGGCAGACAAGGCAATTATTTCGAGCGGCAGGTCGCGCGCTGGACGAAGCAATATCGCGACAGCCAGACCGACGATTTGCCGGAGATGGAGCGGCTGATCGAATGGCTGCCGCGGACGCTGCCCGCGCAGTCGCGCACGTCGATCGTCCACGGCGACTACCGGATCGACAACGTCCTGTTCGACGATGGCCGGCTCACCGCCGTGCTCGACTGGGAGCTGGCGACCCTGGGCGATCCGGTCGCCGATTTTTCCTATCTCGCGATGCAGTGGATGATGCCGGCGGACGGCGGCGCGGGTCTCGCCGGCCTCGACCTCCCGGGGCTCGGCATCCCGAGCCTCGAAGAGATCGTCGAGCGTTACTCGGCCCGCTCTGGCGTGCCCGTCGCGGCGCAGCTCGACTGGTATTTCGCCTACAACCTCTTCCGCCTCGCCGGCATCGTCCAGGGGATCAAGAAGCGCGTGATCGACGGCACGGCGTCGAGCGCGAATGCCGCCGAGATGGCGAAGAAGGTCCCCACGCTCGCCAGCGCCGCGTGGGGATTTGCCGAGAAAGCCGGAGCCTAACGTCCCTTGAAGCTGGGCTGGCGCTTTTCGAGGAAGGCCGCGACGCCCTCGCGATAATCCTCGGTGAAACCGAGCCGTCGCATGGCGCCGGCCTGCCGCTCGAGCTCCTCGTCGAGGCTGTATTGCCAGCTCGACCGGAGCATCTCCTTGATCGCCGCGAGCCCGAGCGGCGGCAGCGCGGCGAGCTTCCCGGCGATCGCGCCGACTTCCGCGTCGAGCGCATCGTCGTCGACCGCCTTCCAGATCATGCCCCATTCCTCGGCTTTCGCGGCCGCCAGGGGCTCCCCCATGAGCGCGAGGCCCAGGGCGCGCGCCTGCCCGACGAGGCGAGGCAGGACCCAGGTGCCGCCGCTGTCGGGGATGAGGCCGATCGCCGAGAAGCTCTGGATGAACTTCGCCGATCGGGCGGCGACGACAATGTCGCAGGCGAGCGCGACGTTCGCCCCGGCGCCCGCCGCGACCCCGTTCACCCGCGCGATCACGGGCTGAGGAAGGCCGGTGAGGGTTCGGATCAGCGGGTTCCAGCAGGACTGGATCGTGTCGCCCAGGTCGACGGCCTTGCCTGGCGCGACCGCGCGATCGTTGAGGTCCTGCCCGGCGCAAAAGCCGCGACCCGCTCCAGTAAGCACGAGGACGCGCGAGTCGCCCAGGTTCGCCAGCGCATCGCGGAGCTCGGCGTGCATCAGCACGGTGAAGCTGTTGAGCCGGTCGGGCCGGTTCAGGGTGATTCGGGCGATGACGCCGGGTTCGAAGAGGATGGTTTCGTATTCGGCCATGGCGCTCGCTCCCCGCGTCATGCTGAGTTCATCCTGACAAACTGCCCCCGGCAGTTCGTCATGCTGAACTTGTTTCAGCATCCATTCTGGTGGCAGCACTGCCCTTCACGAAAATGGACCCTGAAACAAGTTCAGGGTGACGATAGGAAGGTAGTCATGAATCCCGACGAACTCGCATCGCGCGTGGCGCATCACATGCTCGCGAAGGAGGGCACTGGCCGGGCGTGGGATATCCGCATCGAAGAAGCGCGCGCCGATTATGCCAGGGTGTCGATGACCATCCGTCCCGACATGCTGAACGGCCATGGAATCGCGCATGGCGGGATGATCTTCGCGCTGGCCGACAGCGCGTTCGCCTATGTCTGCAACGGTTCCAATCACGCCAGCGTGGCGGCCCAGGCATCGATCGTCTTTCTCGACAAGGCGAGGGACGGCGAGACCCTGATCGCGGAAGCCAGCGAAGTGGCGCGCGAAGGCCGGGCGGGAGTGACGCGCGTCGCGGTCCGGACGGCGGACGGCCGGGCCATCGCCGAATTCACCGGATATTCGCGGACTATTGGCGGGGCGGTTGTAGAGTAATCCCGGTCTTGCGAAGCCGCAGCGCCTGCATCACCAGCAGGATGCCGCTGACGAAGGCGAAGATCGCGATCAGCCAGGCCGCCGACAGCATCGTCGCGGCCGGGACCGGCATTACGAAGACTATGATGGCGATCCCGAGCAGAAGCGAGATCAGTCCCGACAGTCCGAGCATGAGTTCGCCCTCGATCGCGCGCCGGAGGCGGATGGCGGCGGCAATTTCGAAGGTTCCGGCGATGATCGACCAGACGGCGAGCATCGCGAGCGTGACGTAGGCGTAGGAGATGGTCGCGACCGCGGGCAGGACGAGGAACAGCAGCCCGACGAGGATACCGGTCACCCCGCGAAAGATCAGCGCGCCCCAGCCCTTGTGCTCCTTCGTGCCCGGGATGCCGCTCACCAGCGAGGCGAGTCCATCGGCGAAGGCGTAGGCGGCGAAGAGCAAGGTGAAGGCGAACAGCGCGCTCAAGGGGAAGGCGATCGCCGCGAGCCCAAGCAACAGCGCAAGGATGCCGCGCAGCAGGAACCAGCCCCAATTGTGCGCCGGGACATGCGCTGCGCTCGCTTCGGGTGCGCTGGCCATCGTATCCTCCCTAGTCTTGTTCGCCGACCTTTCGGCAACGATGTGCCGAACCCGAGAGTTCTTGTCACGTGCCGCCTCATTTGAACCGCGGCGGCGCAGAGGCTACATCTTGGGGCCATGTACACGACCGAGCTTCAGAAGAGTGCGAAAATCGAGAATCTCGAGGACCCGGAGCTGCTCGAGGCATTCGAGGCGCGGGTTGCGGCCGACGAGTTCATCGAGCCCAAGGACTGGATGCCCGAGGCCTACCGTCGGACCCTCACCCGGCAGGTCAGCCAGCATGCGCACAGCGAGATCGTCGGCATGCTGCCCGAGGGCAACTGGATCACGCGCGCGCCGTCGCTTCGCCGCAAGGCGATCCTGCTCGCCAAGGTGCAGGACGAGGCGGGGCACGGGCTCTACCTTTATTGCGCGGCGGAGACGCTCGGCACGAGCCGCGAGCAGATGATCGAGGCGCTGCACAGCGGGAAGGCGAAGTACAGCACGATCTTCAACTATCCGACGCTGACCTGGGCGGACATCGGCGCCATCGGCTGGCTGGTCGACGGCGCGGCGATCATGAACCAGGTGCCGCTGCAGCGCACCAGCTACGGCCCCTACGCCCGCGCCATGGTGCGCATCTGCAAGGAAGAGAGCTTCCACCAGCGCCAGGGCTACGAGATCATGATCGCCATGGCGAACGGCACGCCCGACCAGAAGCGGATGGCGCAGGACGCGCTCGACCGCTGGTGGTGGCCGAGCCTGATGATGTTCGGCCCGCCCGACGAAAATTCGCCCAACACCGCGCAGTCGATGCGCTGGCGGATCAAGCGCGAGACCAATGACGAGCT
>NZ_JAPKNM010000017.1 GCF_026460985.1 Sphingomonas sp. | reverse complement strand
GCGTCGGAGGGGGAGGTAGGCGATACACTCTCCAATTGAGCGCAGGGGTTCCGCCCCCTCCGTCACGCTGCGCGTGCCACCTCCCCCTGGCGGGGGAGGATTGAGAGCCCTCGCTCGGCTGAATGTCGATTCAACCTCAGTTCAGCACTTCGCCCGGCTCGACGCCCCAGAGGTGGGACTGCTCGATATAGCCCGCGCGGCCGCCCACGTCGAAGCGGCACCAGCCGCCTCCGCATTTGCTGATCCGCCCGACCACGCCGGGCTCGACCCGCCAGTTGATATGCGCGCTGAGCTGCGGCGTCGCGCGGAGTTCGGTGACGCCGCCGGTCACGATTGCCGTACGCCGCTCGTCGAGGAAGTTGCGCAGCATCCAGCCCTGGGTGCCGCCGGGATCCTCGACCTTGCGCCACTCGCCATAGACGTCGAGCACCTTGAGCGGCAGGTCGCGGCGCTGGTAGAGCCAGCTCGCCGGATAGTTGCGCCCGGGGCCGGTGCGCATCCGCGCCTTGTCGACGTCGATCGACACCCAATAAGGCGGTTTGCGCTGCGCCACCGCGGGCACGGCTATCCCCAGCACCATTGCCGCCAGTACCAGCCACCCGAAGCGCATTCGATCCCCTTTCATCGCATCCGCTGATACTGCGGGCGCGGCCTGCGCTTCAACCCGTTGACTGCGGCGCCCGCGCCCGCCAATCCGCTCTGAATGGCACAGACCGCGCGCCCTTCCTGTCCCCGCGTGACCGTCACCCGCGCGCTGCCGCAGGCGATCGAGGCGCGCATGTCGGAATTGTTCGACGTCGCGCTCAACGAAAGCGACCTGGCGATGGACCGCGCAGCGCTGGCGGCCGCCATGGCCGATGCCGACGTGTTCGTGCCCACCGTCACCGACCGGATCGACGCGGAACTGATCGCCGCCGCTCCCGATCGCCTCCGCCTGATCGCCAATTACGGCGCGGGCGTCGGCCATATCGACCTCAAGGCAGCGCGCGAGCGCGGCATCACCGTCACCAACACGCCGGGCGTGCTGACCGAGGATACCGCCGACATGGCGATGGCGCTGATCCTCGCCGCGCCGCGCCGGCTGATCGAGGGCGACAAGCTCGTCCGCTCGGGCGAATGGACCGGCTGGCGCCCCACCGGCATGCGCGGCCACCGCATCGGCGGCAAGAAGCTCGGCATCCTCGGCATGGGCCGGATCGGCCAGGCGGTGGCGCAGCGCGCACGCGCCTTCGGCCTGCAGATCCATTACCACAACCGCCACCGCATCCCCGAAGTCGCCGAGGCGCAACTCGGCGCCACCTTCCACGCCGATCTCGACGCGATGCTCGAGGCGGTCGACATCCTGACCATCCACACACCGCACACCCGGACCACCGGCGGGTTGATCGACGCGCACCGGCTCGACCTGCTCGGGCCCCAGGGCTGGCTGATCAACACCGCGCGCGGCGAGATCGTCGATCCCGAGGCTTTGGTCGCCGCGCTCGAAGCCGGCCGCATCGCCGGCGCGGGGCTCGACGTCTATGTGGACGAGCCCGCGGTCGATCCGCGCCTGATCGCGCTCGACAATGTCGTATTGCTCCCGCACCTCGGCTCGGCCACGTTCGAGGGGCGGGAGGCGATGGGTGTCAAGGTGATCGCCAATATCCGCTCCTGGGTCGACGGCCACCGCCCGCCCGACCAGGTCCTCGACGGCTGGCTCTAGGCCGCGTTCCGGCCCGCACGATCAGAGGCCGCGGAGCCACTCCGCGATCATCGCCTGCCCCGCGGCGACCGCGGCGGGCCCATGCGCGCCGTGCGCGTCGCGCAGCCGCTCGGGCGAGGTGCCGGCCTCGGCGATGAAGGCTGGGCCGTTCTCGATCCACGCCTCGAAGCGCGGATCCTCGCCCATCTCGGCATGGAACTGGAGCGCGAGCAGCTCAGAGCCGCGCCGGAACGCCTGATGCGCATAGGACGGGGTCGAGGCGAGCAATTCGACGCCATCGGGCAGATCGAAAGTGTCTCCATGCCAATGCAGCATCGGCACCTTGGCCACGTGGCGGAGCGGCGAATCCGCGCCCCTATCGTTGAGCGTCACCGGCGCGAAGCCGATCTCCTTCACCGGTCCCGGCCGGACTTCCGCGCCCATCGCCGCCGCGATCATCTGCGCGCCCAGGCACACGCCCAAGGTCGGCAGCCCGCGCGCGATCCGCTCGGCGAGCCGCTCGAGCTCGTGCGCGATCCAGGGATGCGCCTCCCGCTCATAGACGCCCATCGGGCCGCCCATCATCAGCAGCAGGTCGGGCGCCTCGAAGTCCAGGTTGGCAAAGCCCGGATCGGTGACGTCGACGCGATCGAGGACATAGCCCGCCGCCTCGATCGGCTCGCGGAACCCGGCGATGCCCTCGAAGGGCGTGTGGCGGATGATGAGACCAGTCTTCATGCGGCCAGACTAGAGAGACCCGGTCGAACCGCCAGCCAAGGGATTCTTGCATCTGGTCAAGAGTAAGCCCCTCCCCTTCAGGGGAGGGGTTGGGGGTGGGGCATGTAAGTCTCACCGAGCCCATCGCCCGCGGACAAGCCCCACCCCAACCCCTCCCCGGAAGGGGAGGGGCTCTTATAGTCTCAATCCCCCGTCAAAATCCGGTCGACCAGCTGCTTCACCGTCGGCACGAACCCGTTCGAATAGAAGGGGTCGCGCTTGAAATTGTACGCGCCGTGGCCCGCGAACATCAAATTCTCGTGCACCGGGCCGCCATGCGCGATGTCCTGCAGCGTCTTCTGGATGCAGAAGCTGCGCGGATCGGCGAGCCGGCCGGTCGAGTTGGTCTCGGTGTCCGCCCAGGACGAGAACTGGCACTGGCTGAGGCAGCCCATGCAGTCGGCCTGATCCTTGCGGATCACGCCCTTCTCTTCCTCGCTGACGAAGACGAGCGTGTTGTCCGGGGTCTTGAGCGCCGAGGTGAAGCCGAGCCCGAACCATTCGCGCGCGCGCAGCAGGTCGTTGCGCGTCACCCAGAAATTCTTGCCCTTCACGCCCACGTCGAGCTGGAAGGTGTGATCGCCGGCATGCTCGGTCGAATAGGCGATCTGCCGCTCGCTGCGTGCCTCGAGGTTGCGCAGGAAGGGATTGCGCACCGCGCTCGAGTAGAAGCCGGTCGGCGAGAAGCGGTGGAGCAGGATATCGCCTTCCTCCAGCTGCATCAGCTCGTTCTTCCACTCCTCGGGGATCGGGCTCTCCTTGGTGAGCAGGGGCCGCGTGCCGAACTGGAACGCGATCTTGCCGAGCTCGGGATTGTCGATCCAGTCGTTCCAGTCGCGAAGGTACCAGACGCCGCCCGCCATCACGATCGGCACGTCGTCCGAAATGCCGCCCTCGCGCATCGTCGTGCGCAGGTCGCGGACGCGCGGATAGGGATCCTGCGGGACCAGGGGATCCTCGGCATTGGACAGGCCGTTATGCCCGCCCGCGAGCCAGGGATCCTCATAGACAACCGCCGCCAGCCATTCCGAAGCCTTGGAATAAGCCCGCTTCCACAGCGCGCGGAAGGCACGGCCCGAGCTGACGATCGGCAGATAGCTGACATTGTACGAAGCTGCGATCTCGCTGAGCTTGTAGGGCATGCCCGCGCCGCAGGTGACCCCCGCCACCATGCCGCGGGTGCGCTCGAGCACGCCGTGCAGCACGCGCTGCGCGCCGCCCATCTCCCACAGCACGTTGATGTTCACCGCGCCCTTGCCGCCGGCGATCTCGAACGCGCGCTTGACCTGCTCGACCGCGCCGTCGATCGCGTACTGGACGAGTTCCTCGTGCCGCTCGCGCCGGGTCAGCGCGCGGTAGATCTGCGGGATGATCTTGCCCTCGGCATCATAGCTGTCGGCATTGACCGCGCTCACGGTGCCGATTCCGCCGGCCGCTGCCCAGGCGCCGGCACTGGCGTGGTTGGTCGCAGCCACCCCCTTGCCACCCTCCACCAGCGGCCAGACTTCGCGACCGTTATAGTTGATGGGGGTCAAACCCTTGAACAAATGTACCTCCGCCCGAAATTTCGCGGAACGCTATACGCAAAACCCGCCAACAAGCGAGCAGCAATCGTTATTGCAATGCGTCAGGGCGTCCCATCGCTGCACCATAAAGCCGCGCATAAGCGGCGATCATCTGCGCCTCATCGAACAACGCACGGGCGCGCTCCCGGTTCTGTCCGCCGATATAGCGCATCGAATCCGGATGCCGCGCCAGCGTGTCGATCCGGTCACGCAGGTCGACTTCGTGGTGCCGCGGCGCCAGGAACGGTTCGTTCTCGGGCGCCACCATCACCGGAATGTCGCCCACCCGGGTCGAGACCACCGGCAGCCCCGCCGCCATCGCCTCGATCACCGAGATCGGCGCCTGCTCGCTCCTCGACGACAATGCGAAGATGTCGAACAGGCCCATATAGCGATGCGGCTCGGGGAGGAATCCGGGCAGGATCAGCTGGTCCTCGATCGCCATCGCCTCGGCGGCATCCAGGATGTTCTGCCGCTCGGGCCCCTCGCCCAGGATCACCAGCTTGAAGCGCGCGTTCACGCCCGCGCAGGCACGCACCAGCATCGGCAGGTCCTTGACCGGCCGCAGACCCGCGACGCAGCCGATGAACACCTCGCCCTCGCGGCGGTTCGCGAGTTGCGGGATCAGGCTCGCATCGGGCTTGCCGGCATAAAGCTTGGTCGCCACGCCGTTGGCGATGCGGTGGACGCGCCCAGCGGGCTGGCGCCAATGCTTCACCGCGACCTTCTCGAGCACATGGCTCGGCACGACCAGCGCATTGGCCGCGGGCAGCGCGATGCGGCGATACATGTTGCGCACCGGATTGAGCCGCTCGGCCTCGTCCTGGTTGAAGCCGTCCTCGTGGTGGACGATCGGCGGCAGTCCCTTGCCGAACACGCGCGCCGCCATCACCCCGTCGATCGCGCCCCAATTATAGGTGAGCACCAGATCGAAGCGCCGCATGAACCGCGCGATCTCCTCATAGCGCTTGGCTGAGGGGCGTCCGGAGAGCGGCGGCGGGTTCTGCGCGATCTCGTACTTGACCCCCCTGGCGATCGCATCGCGTGCATTGAGCTGATCGGGCATCGCCGAGACGATCGTGTGCCGCGCCCTGTCGCCGAACGCGTTCATCAGCCGCACGGCGCGCGATTCCTTGCCGCCGAGGTTGAAGGTGGAGTGCAGGTGAAGGATGTGGATGGGCATATTGGAAGCGGTGCTTAGCTATATCGTCATCCCGGCGAAAGCCGGGACCTCAGGCGACTGAGCGAGCGGCGCGCGATCCCGGCTTTCGCCGGGATGACGGCTACGCCGTCACCTTCCCCAGCAACCGCTCGATCGCCGCCACCACCTCGGGCTCGTCGAGCGTCGGCGCATGCCCCACGCCCGGCACCGTCACCAGCTTCGCGCCGGGCACCCGCGCGAGCATCTTCGCCGCGGTCTCGGCGCTCAATATGTCCGAACGTTCGCCGCGCACGATCAGCACCGGCTTGCCCTTGAGCGCGTCGATGGTCGGCCACATGTCCGGCCCCGCCTCGTTGCCCGGCACGCGGAACGGCTCGGCGATCTTCATGTCGTAGTCGAGCACGATCCGGCCCGAGCTGTTCACTCGGAACAGCCTCTTGGCCATGCGCAGCCAATCCTCGATGCCATAGCCCGGATAGACATCGGCATTGCCCTCGGCGACGCCGCGCGCCGCGTGCATCCAGGTCGGGTGCCACACCGCCTTGCCGACATAGGTGCGGATCCGCGCCAGCCCGCCGGGATCGAGCTCCGGGCCCACATCGTTGAGCACCACGCCCGCCAGCTTCGCGCCGTCGGTGGCCGCGAGCAGCATGGTGACGATGCCGCCCAGCGAGGTGCCCACCGCGACGAAGCGCTCGATCGCCAGCTCGGCGAGCAGGGCCTCGACGTCCTGCAGATAGGTCAGCGGGACATAGGACATCGGATCCTTGGCATAGGCGCTCTCGCCCCTCCCGCGGAACTCGACGAGGAGCACGCGCCGTTCGCCCGCCAGCCGCCCCGCCAGCACCTCGTAATCGCGCGCGTTGCGCGTCAGGCCGGGGAAGCAGAGGACCGGCGGCTTGTCGTCCGCGCCGGCATAATCGCGATAATGCAGGCGCAGGCCGTCCTTCGACCACCAATAGCCATCGCTGTAGTTGCGCCGCTCGCCCATCGGTCCCCATATCGCCGCATGAACTTCACTCCGCAACAGGCGATCCTCGAACTCGGCGATGCCTTTTACGATCCCGTCCCCGCGGCGCGTTTCCCCCAGGCGATCCTGCGCTTCCGCAACGATCGCGCGGCGGCGCAGATCGGGCTCGATCAGTTGAGCGACGCGCAATGGATCGCGCATTTCGGGCGTTTCGAGCCGCTCCCCGGCGCGCTCGAACGGCCCTTGGCGCTGCGCTATCACGGCCACCAGTTCCGCGTGTACAATCCCGAGATCGGCGACGGGCGCGGCTTCCTGTTCGCGCAGATGACCGACGAGCGCGGCCGCCTGATGGACCTCGGCACCAAGGGTTCGGGCCAGACGCCGTACAGCCGCTTCGGCGACGGCCGGCTGACGCTCAAGGGCGGCGTCCGCGAGATCCTCGCCACCGAGATGCTCGAGGGGCTGGGCGTCGAGACCTCGCGCACCTTCTCGCTGATCGAGACCGGCGAGGAGCTCCATCGCGGCGACGAGCCCTCGCCCACCCGCTCGGCAGTGCTCGTCCGGCTCAACCACGGCCATATCCGCATCGGCACCTTCCAGCGGCTCGCTTATTTCCAGGACCTGGAGAATATCGAGCGGCTGACCGGCTATGTGCTCCGCCACTATTTCGGCGAGGAGCCCGGCGACGACGCCCCCCAGCGCCTTCTCGCTTATGTCGCCCGGCGCACCGCGCGCATGGCCGGCCGGTTCATGGCCGCGGGCTTCGTCCATGGGGTGCTCAACAGCGACAACATCAACGTCACCGGCGAGAGCTTCGACTATGGCCCCTGGCGCTTCGCCCCGACCTGGGATCCCGGCTTCATCGCCGCCTATTTCGACCAGGCCGGGCTCTATTCGTTCGGCCGCCAGCCCGAGGCGATCTATTGGGACGTGATGCAGCTCGCCAGCTCGCTCCGGCTGATCGCCGAGGAGGAACCGCTGGTCGAAGCGATGGACGTGTTCCCCGAGGCCTTCCAGCGCGAGGTTGCCGAGGCGATGCTGTGGCGGCTCGGCCTCGTCCCGCGCGGCGTGGAGCACGACCGGCCGCTGGTCGGCGCGATCGAGCGCGCGCTGGTCGAGACGGGCACCCCGATCGACCGCTTCTTCTTCCACGGCTTCGGCGGCAAGCTTCCGCCCAGCTACGGCGAACCCTTTGCCGACCTCCGCGCGCAACTCGCGCACTACGCCCCGCGCAAGGGGCGCGACCACGCTTACTGGTCCGGCGACGCCCCTTGCGCGATGCTGATCGACGAGGTCGAGGACATCTGGGCGGCGATCGCGCGCGACGACGACTGGTCGCGCCTCAACGCGAAGGTCGCGGCGATCCGCAGAATGGGCGAAGCGCTCCGCTAAATCCTCCCCCGGAGGGGGAGGTGGCGCGCGTAGCGCGACGGAGGGGTATTCTCCACAGGCGACACGGCTTGGGGAGACTACCTCTCCACCGCTTCGCGGTCCCCCTCCCCCTCCGGGGGAGGATCTCGCGACATAACGCCGCCGGGGGGTTGGCAACCCTTCTCCATTTCGGGCAAGAGCATTGCCATACTTCCGGGGACATCAGCAGAATATAATGCCGGGAACGGAAATCATCTCCACCGAGCCGGCAACGGGCGCCGTGCTCTGGCGCCAGAAGGTCGGCGACGTCGACGCCGAGGTCGCGCATGCGCGGCGCAGCTGGGCCGAATGGGCCGCGCGCCCGCTCACCTACCGGATCGAGGCGCTCCGGCGCTTCGCCAACGTCGTCCGGCAAAAGGCCGACGCCTTCACCGACCTGCTCGCGCGCGAGACCGGCAAGCCGCTCTGGGAGGCGCGCACCGAGGTCGAGACCGTGATCGGCAAGGTCGACATCTCGATCACCGCTTATTCCGAGCGCACCGGCCAGCGCCGGATCGAGGCGCCGATGAACACGCGGCTCGCGCTGCGGCACAAGCCGCACGGCGTGCTCGCGGTGCTCGGCCCCTACAACTTCCCGGCGCACCTTCCCAACGGCCACATCGTCCCCGCCCTGCTCGCCGGCAATGCGGTGGTGTTCAAGCCTTCGGAGAAGACCCCCGCGAGCGGCGCGTTCCTCGTCGATTGCTTCCACGCCGCCGGCATTCCCGAGGGCTGCATCCGCCTGCTGATCGGCGGCCCGGACGAGGGCAAGGCGCTCGCCGCGCATCCCGATATCGACGGGCTGCTGTTCACCGGCTCGGCCAATACCGGGATCGCGCTCAACCGCCAGTTCGCGACGCGGCCCGAGAAGATCCTCGCGCTCGAGATGGGCGGCAACAACCCGATCGTCGTCTGGGACACGCCCGATCTCTATTCGGCCGCCGTGCTCGTCATCCAGTCGGCCTTCACCACCGCGGGCCAGCGCTGCACCGCCGCGCGCCGGCTGATCGTCGACCAGAACCTCTTCGATCCGCTGATGGTCGAGATCAACAAGCTGATCGGCCGCCTGATCATCGGCGAGCCGCATGCCGACCCCGCGCCCTTCATGGGCCCGGTGATCGACAACGACGCCGCCGACATGCTCACCGAGAGCTTCCTCGCGTTGTCGACGATGGGCGGGCGCCCGCTCAAGCACATGGAGCGCCCGATCGAGAGCCGGCCCTTCCTCACTCCCGGCCTGATCGACATGACCCAGGCCAACGACAAGCCCGATGTCGAACTGTTCGGCCCAGTGCTCCAGATCTATCGCAAGGCGACCTTCGAGGAGGCGATCGCGGAGGCCAACGATACGCGCTACGGCCTGTCGGCGTCGCTGGTGAGCCAGAATCCGCGGCTCTACGACCAGTTCTGGGCGAACATCCGCGCCGGCATCGTCAACTGGAACCGCCCCACCAACGGCGCCTCCTCCTCGGCGCCCTTCGGCGGGGTCGGCTGGTCGGGCAACCACCGCCCCAGCGCCTATTACGCCGCGGATTACTGCGCCTATCCGGTGGTCTCGTCGGAATCCGAACAGGCCCGCGCCGCGATCGGGCTGGGACTGCGCGACGCCTGAGCAGCGAGCCGGAGCCATGGCCCGGCATGAAAGACGCTCATCAGCAGGTACATCGGCACCATGCCGCCGAACGGCGACATCGCGCCGCAGAGCATCTCCGCCGCGTCACCGCTGAGCGCAGTGAGCAGCGCCATCAGCGCGAAGCCGGGCGCCGCTGCCAGCCCCAGCCAGTCGGCGGCGCGGCGCACGTTCATGACGCGGTGTCGGCGTTGCGGAAGGCGGCCTCGCCGGCGTCCGACACTTCCACCCATTTGGGATCGGGCGCGGCCTCGGCTTCGTAATTGTCGTGCCAGTTCCACCATTTGTACGTCGGCGTCTGCGGATAGCCTTCGGGCGAATCCTCCCACACTTCCTGCCGGCCGAGCGGAGTCAGGTCGAGATAGCTCCACACCGTCCCCATCGCCTCGTCGCCGCGATTGTTGATGAGATAACTGCGGTAGATCCGCTCGCCGTCGCGGATGAAGACATTGTGGCCGTGCCACTCGTCTACCCCGAAATCCTTGTCGAAATCGTCGGTGATCGTGACCCAGGGCATCTCCCAGCCCATCCGCGCCTTCAATCGCGCGATGTCCGCCTGCGGCGCGCGCGAGGCATAGACGAGCGTCGTGTCGCGCGCGTTCAGATGCGCGAGATGGCTCACCTGATCGGCGCCCAGCGAGCAGCCGCGGCAGGCATGGTCGGGCCAGCCGAACACGCCCGGCTCGAAGAACGCCCGATAGACGATCAGCTGGCGCCGCCCAGCGAACAGGTCGAGCAGCCGCACCTCCCCGTCGGGGCCCTCGAAGACATAGTCCTTCTCGACCGCCATCCACGGCATCCGGCGCCGCTCGGCCGCCAGCGCGTCGCGGGCGCGCGTATGCGCCTTCTCCTTGACGAGCAGCGCCGCGCGCGCCGCCTCCCATTGTTCCGGTGCGACCACAAGGGGATGGCTTTTCGGGAGTTCCGACATGCTCACTGCTCCTCTTCGCCAGTGACCGCGCCGATGCGCGGGACGACCTTGAGCCAGCCGCCGCTCATCCGCTCGTAGGCGGTGTCGTTGCGCGGCAGGACGAAGCCCGAATGGACGAGCCGGAGGCGCGTGCCGCCCTCGGCTTCCTCGAGCGTGAAGGTGACGATCGTGTCGAGGAGCGAGCCATAGCCGGCATTGCCCGCATGCCCGCCCTTCCACGAATAGACGAAGCGCTGGTTGGGGATCGCCTCCAGCACTTCGCACTGGATCGTGCCGTCCCACTCGCCGGCCGGCGTGGTCTGGTAGGTGAAGCGGCTGCCCGGCACCGGCTCGAAGTCGGTCGGCACCATACCCAGCCACCGCGCCATCAGTGCGCCTGAGGTCAGTGTCCGCCAGATCGTCTCCGGCGCGTGCGGGAAGACCTCGTCGACCACGATCTCGCGGGCGCGGGTCTGCAATGTGGTGTCGTTCATGGATCGATCTCCTTGAGAAGCGTACGCAGGTCGGCGAAGCGATCGCGCCAGAAGACGTCGTAATGGCTCAGCCAGTCGAACAGCGGCGCGAGCCCCTCGGGCCGCGCGCGATAGAAGACGTTGCGCCCCTGCGGACGCTCGGCGACCAGCCCGGCCAGCTTGAGCGATTTGAGATGCTGCGACACCGCGCCCTGCGTCACGCCGCTCGCCCGGGTCAGCTCTGCGACGTTGATCTCCTGCGCGCGGGCGACGCGCTCGAACACCGCGCGCCGCGTCGGATCGGCGAGCGCACGCATGACGGAATCGATCGGGCTGGTCTGTAGCATGGCTCATAATTAGCCATCGCTAATGCATTAGTCAATGCTAATGTTTCTAACAGACTCTTCGCCGCTGGACAGAAGGCGAAGCGGCTCGCTATCGGCCGCGCATGCCCGTCATCGCCACCATCATGAACTCCACCACCGGCCAGCCGATCCAGAGGATGACCTTCGGCCGCATGCCCAAGCCCTGGGCCTCGTTCACGCTCGAGAGCGGCGAGCTCGTCACCGCCGACCGCGTCGACATCGGCAAGCCCGCGCCCGGCAAGGTCGTGGTGCCGGTGTCGGTCTGGGTGACCCCGAAGAAATAGCGCCTCGCGCCGCACTCCTCCACGTCATCCCCGCGAAAGCGGGGACCCATCTCGTGCGCGTGCCAAGCGATACAACGGCCGTTGTGCGCGCTGAGGGTGCCGGAGATGGGTCCCCGCTTTCGCGGGGATGACGTGATTGATGGCGTCGCTCCGGCAACATTTTGTTACGATGCCCTGCAAACCGGGCATTGAATCCTTAACCCCCACCCCCTAGATTCAGGCTTGCGGGACCGGGCCCCTCTGGCGGCGGCTTCATCTGAAGCTCCGTGATGTCGGACCGCATCGAGCTAGCTCGGTGCAGGTTTGACGGCTGTCCGTCACCACCCCTCACCGAAGAACCGGCTCGATCGATGTAACTGTCGATGGAGTGGCATGTGAGTAACCTTATCGAGCGGCTGATCGCCGCGCACCGCGTCCTGAACCGCGAAATCCGCCGCGAGCTCGCTCGTCGCGCACCCGATCGCTTGCGCCTGACTCGGCTCAAGAAGGAGCGGCTCGCGATCAAGGACCGGCTGTTCCGCCATTTCCCCGACGCGGCCGAGATGCGCCGCATCGCCCGCGGCGCGATCCGCCGCGCGCGTCACGCCTGAGGAGACCCTTAAGTGGACAATCTTTCCGCCTTCAACCGAAGCGCCGCCGCCGCCGCGCAGGTCCGCTACGATGAGGGCCTGCGCCGGCACATGCTCGGCATCTATCGCAACATGGGGATCGGCCTCGCCATCACCGGCCTGGTCGCCCTGCTCGTCGCCAGCACGCCGCCGCTGGCCGCGTTGATCTTCGGCACGCCGCTGAAGTGGGTCGCGATGCTGGCCCCGCTCGCCTTCATCTTCTTCTTCACCTTCCGGGTGGAGCGGATGACCACCGCCGGCGCGCGCACGGCCTTCTTCGCCTTCGCGGGCGTGATGGGCGTGTCGATGGCGAGCATCTTCTTCGCCTTCACCGGCCCCAGCATCGCGCTGGCCTTCTTCACCGCCGCGGCGATGTTCGCCGGCCTCAGCCTGTGGGGCTACACGACGAAGCGCGACCTGACCGGCATGGGGACCTTCCTCTTCGTCGGCCTGATCGCAGTGATCGGCGCGAGCCTGGTCAATCTGTTCCTCGGCTCGGGCCTGCTCCAGATCGCTCTCTCGGTGGTCGGCGTCGCGGTGTTCGCGGGCCTCACCGCCTGGGATACGCAGCGGCTGAAGAGCGAGTATATCGTCTATGGCAATAGCCAGGCGGCCGAGAAGCTCGCGATCATGGGCGCGCTGTCGCTCTATCTGAACCTCATCAACATGTTCCAGCTGCTGCTGGGGCTCATGGGCGAACGGGAGTAACGTACATGACCGGCAATTTCACCTGCCCCGTCGACGGCACCAAGCTGGTGCCGATGGAGCGCTCGGGGATCGAGATCGATCATTGCCCCAGCTGCCGCGGCGTCTGGCTCGATCGCGGCGAGCTCGACAAGATCATCGAGCGCAACGCCTCGTCGGCGCCTCAGCCCCAGCAGAGCCAGCCGGCGCCCGCGCCCTGGCCCGAGCAGCGCCCGCGCTATGACGATCGCCACCACCAGCAGCATCATGGCGGCCATTACGGCCACAAGCGCCGCAAGTCCTTCCTCGAAGAGCTGTTCGACTAAGCCCCCCTTTCCCCGAACAGCTTGAACCTCGCCCGTCGCCGATCGCTCGGCGGCGGGCTTTTCTTTGCTCCCTCTCCGCCGCTATCGTCACCCGAAACCGGACGGGGAGAGGAAGTCATGGTCACGCGCAGAACGGTGCTCGGCACCGCAGCAGCACTGGCGGCCGCCACGAGCCTGCCCGCCGCCGCCGCCGCGCCGCCCGCCGCCTTCGTCCGGCGCGAAGGCACGCGGCTGACGCTCGACGGCAAGCCCTATCGCTTCGCCGGCGCGAACCTCTGGTACGGCGCCTGGCTCGGTGCATCGGCCGAGTTCGGCAACCGCGATCGCCTCGCCCGCGAGCTCGATGCGCTCGCCGCGATGGGCGTCGCCAACCTGCGCATCCTTGCCTCGGCCGAGACCTCGCCGCTCAAGAACTCGGTCCGCCCCGGCTTCCGCGACCGCGGCAATGTCTGGAACCCCGCGTTGCTCGACGGGCTGGACCATTGCCTCGCCGAAATGGCGAAGCGGAACATGAAGGCCGTGCTCTACCTGACCAATTTCTGGGAATGGTCGGGCGGCATGATGACCTATCTCTATTACGTCACCGGCAAATATATGGACGCGAACGACCCGGCGCATCCCTGGCCCGCCTTCGCCAACGCCACCGCCCAGTTCTACGCGAACCCCAAGGCGGTCGCGCTCTACGACGACTGGGTCCGCGCGATCGTCGGCCGCGCCAATGGCGTGACCGGCACCGCCTATCGCGACGATCCGACGATCATGGCGTGGCAGCTCGCCAATGAGCCCCGCCCCGCCGGCGACGCCGCCACCGCCGCGCCCCTGCTCCCCGCCTTCCATGCCTGGATCCAGGGCACCGCGAGGCTGATCAAGTCGATCGACCGCAACCACCTCGTCTCGACCGGCAGCGAGGGGCTGAAGGGCAGCGTCGAGAGCGCCGACATCTTCCGCAAGACGCATGCCTTCCCCGAGATCGACTATCTCACCACGCATATCTGGCCGCTCAACTGGAGCTGGGTCGACGCGAAGGACATCCCGGGCACCCACGCCGCCGCCACGGCGAAGGTCGCAGAATATCTCCAGCAGCACCAGGCGCTGGCCCGCGAGATCGGCAAGCCGCTGGTGATCGAGGAATTCGGTTATCCACGCGACGGCGGTGGTTACGATCCGGAGGCAAGTACGCACTTCAAGGACCTGTATTACCAGCAGATCTACGACGCGGTGCTCAACAGCGTGCGCACCGGCGGCCCGGTCGCCGGCTCGAATTTCTGGGCGTGGAACGGCGCGGGCCGCGCGGTCCATGGCGACCATCGCTTCCGCCCGGGCGAGACTGCCTGGCTAGGCGATCCGCCGCACGAGCCGCAGGGCTGGTACGGGGTGTTCGACAGCGACGCGAGCACCCGCGCGGTGATCGCGGCGCATGCGAAAGCGCTGGCGACAGTAGGCGAACCGATCGCCTCCTGAAAATCCTCCCCGGAACGGGGAGGGGAACCGCGCCACGCAGTGGCGTGGTGGAGGGGGCCCCGACCTCCTCGAGCGATGTCGCTAGCGGACAGCGGGCCCCCTCCACCATGCTTCGCATGGTCCCCCTCCCCGTTCCGGGGAGGATTTAAAAGCCCCATCAATAGCTCCGCTACACCCGCGCAAAGCATCCATCCGTTGCCGCGAATCCCCCGACGCACCATTTGCGGGGCCATGGCATCCCTGCTCGACCCTTCCGCGCGCGGTCGCGTGATCCTCGTCGGCGCCGGTCCAGGCGACCCTGGGCTGCTCACCGTGCGCGCGGTCGAGGCGCTGCGCGCAGCCGACGTGCTCGTCCATGACGGCCTCGTCGATCCGCGCGTGCTCGATCTCGCCCCGCAGGCCCATCGCATCTCGGTCGCCAAGCAGCGCAACCGCCACACCCTGCCCCAGGAAGCGATCAACGCGCTGATCGTCGCGCATGTGAAGACCGGCGCGATCGTCGTGCGCCTCAAGGGCGGCGACCCGTTCATCTTCGGCCGCGGCGGCGAGGAAGTCGAAGCGGTGCGCGCCGCCGGCCTGCCGGTCGAGGTCGTCCCCGGCGTCTCCGCCGCATTGGGCGCCGCCGCCGAGGCGATGCTGCCGCTCACCCATCGCGACTGGTCGAGCGCGGTCAGCTTCGTCGCGGGCCAGTGCAAGGGCCTGTCCGACCAGAACTGGTCGGGCCTCGCCGGCAAGGGCCGCACCTTGGTCATCTACATGGGCGTCGCCAACTGCCCGCAGATCGCCGACAAGCTGATGGCCGACGGCGTCGCCCCCGACATGCCCGTCGCGGTGCTCGAACGCGCCACGCTGGAGGGGCATCGCGCGATCCGCACCCTGCTCGCCGATCTCGGCGACATGGTCGAGCGCGAGAAGGTGAAGAGCCCCTCGATCATCGTCGTCGGCGAGGTCGTCCGCCTGTCCGACGCCGACGACAAGCTCGTTCAATGGGCCAAGACCGCGGAGACGCTCGCATGAAGCTCCTGACCGGAAACGACCTCGCCACCGGCGACGTGACCTGGTGGACCGGCACCGGCTGGTCGCGCCATGTCGAGGACGCCGTCGACGTCGGCGACCAGGGCGAGGCGATCGCGCATGCCGAGGAAGGCGCGCGCCGGGTCAACGCGCCCTATGTGATCGACGCGACCGAGACGCCCGAAGGCCCTCGCCCCGCGCACATCAAGGACCGCATCCGCGCGCTCGGCCCCACCGTCCGCGCCGACCTCACGCTGAAGCCCGCGGACCCGAACGCAGGGAGCTGGGTGATATGATTTTCGCACGCGGAGGCGCGGAGGAAAAGAGTGCGTTCGCGCAGAGGCGCAGAGAGCACAGAGATGTCGCGCTCGGCTGCGCCAGCAGCCTTTCATCCACTCGCGACTGGAATGGAAAGCGGGCTGCCGCGCGCATCTTCTTCTCTGCGTCCTCTGCGCCTCTGCGCGAACCCATTTTTTTCGCGCCTCCGCGCCTCCGCGTGAATCAAATTCAGGCCACAAGCTGATGTACAAATACGACCAGTACGACCACTCGATCGTCGCCAGCCGCGTCGAGGAGTTCCGCGACCAGGTGGCGCGCCGCCTCGCCGGCCAGATCACCGAGGACCAGTTCAAGCCGCTGCGGCTGATGAACGGGCTCTATCTCCAGCTTCACGCGTACATGCTGCGCGTGGCGGTCCCCTATGGCACGCTCGACAGCCGCCAGATGCGGATGCTCGCCACGATCGCGCGCAAATACGATCGCGGCTACGGCCATTTCACCACGCGCCAGAACATCCAGTACAACTGGATCAAGCTCGAGGACGCGCCGGACATCCTTGCGGATCTCGCCACGGTCGAGATGCACGCCATCCAGACCAGCGGCAATTGCATCCGCAACATCAGCTCGGACCAGTTCGCCGGCGCCGCCGCCGACGAAGTCACCGATCCGCGCCCCTGGGCGGAGCTCCTCCGCCAGTGGAGCACCTTCCACCCCGAATTCAGCTATTTGCCCCGGAAGTTCAAGATCGCGGTGATCGCCGCGGACGAGGACCGCGCGGCGATGCGCCTCCACGATATCGGCATCCAGATCGTCGACAACGACGGCGTGCACGGCGCCAAGGTCTTCGTCGGCGGCGGCATGGGCCGAACGCCGATGGTCGCGCCCGAGATCAAGGACTTCGTGCGCCTCGAAGACCTGCTCAGCTATCTCGAGGCCTGCCTGCGCGTCTACAATCGCTACGGCCGCCGCGACAACATCTACAAGGCGCGGATCAAGATCCTCGTCAACGATCTCGGGCCCGAGGAATATGCCCGCCAGGTCGAGGAGGAGTTCGTCGCGGTCAAGGCGCTCGGCATCGATCCGCCCCAGGCCGAGTTCGACCGCATCGCCGCCTATTTCGCGCCGCCCGCCTGGGAGGCCGGCCTCGGCGACGAGCTCGATCGCAGCGACCCCGATTTCGCCCTCTGGCTCGACCAGAACGTCTCCGCACACAAGGCGCTCGGCTATGCCGTGGTCACGATCAGCCTCAAGCCGATCGGGGGCATCCCCGGCGACGCCTCGGCCGACCAGATCGACCTGATGGCCGATCTCGCCGAGCGCCTCAGCTTCGACGAGCTGCGCGTCACCCATGCGCAGAACATCGTCCTGCCGCACGTCCGCAAGGCGGATCTCTACGCGCTCTGGGAGCAGCTCCGCGACGCGGGGCTCGCCGAGGCGAATCTCGACCTGATCAGCGACATCATCGCCTGCCCGGGCCTCGATTATTGCAGCCTCGCCAACGCCCGCTCGATACCGGTCGCGCAGAAGATCGCGACGCGCTTCGCCGATCTCGGCCGCCAGCGCGACCTGGGCGAGCTCAAGCTCAAGATCAGCGGCTGCATCAACGCCTGCGGCCACCATCATGCCGGGCATATCGGCATCCTCGGCGTCGACCGCAAAGGCACCGAGAACTACCAATTGCTGCTCGGCGGATCTGGGGCGGAGGATGTCAGCCTCGCCAAGATCACCGGCCCCGGCTTCTCCGAGGACGGCATCGTCGACGCGGTCGAGAAGGCCACCAACGTCTATCTGCGCGAACGCGCCGAGGGCGAGCGCTTCCTCGACACCTATCGCCGCATCGGCATGGAGCCGTTCAAGGAGGCGCTCTATGGCTGATCGCAACCGCTATTCGACCGCTCTCACTCCGTTCGTTTCGAGCGTAGTCGAGAAACGGCCAGGCAACCCTTCCTCTCGGTTTCTCGACTTCGCTCGAAACGAACGGGGCATGGCATGACCGACAATATCCTCCGCTTCCGCGACGACGAGCTCCACGAGGAGCCTGCGGTCACGCTCGACTCGTTCCTCGGCCAGTCCAATGCCACCGCGGTCCGCATCGAATCGGGCGAGGATGCGCGCGCGCTGCTGCCGCACATCGATCGCCTCGCTTTGGTTGAAGTGAGCTTCCCCAAATATCGCGACGGCCGCGGCTATTCGACCGGCCGGATCCTCCGCGAGGCCGGCTATACCGGCGAGCTCCGCGCGCAGGGCGACGTCCTGGTCGACCAGATCCCGCTCATGCGCCGCTGCGGCTTCGACAGCTTCGCCCCCGAGGCGCCGGTCGACCCCGCGACGCTCGAAGCCAGCCTCGCGCGCTACGAGCATGTCTATCAGGCGGCCGCCGACAGTGCGGTGCCGGTGTGGAAGCTCCGTCATGGCTGAGGCCGTCGCCCGCAAGATCGACAGGCTGGATATCGCCCCCCGCTTCACCGAGCAGGACGCGATCCGCCTGAACAACATGTTCCGCGGCACCTCGACCGAGGAGATGCTGCGCACGGTGCTCGGCGAGCACATGGTCGGCGACGTCGCGGTGGTCTCGTCCTTCGGCGCCGAGTCCGCGGCCTTGCTCCACCTCATCGCCTCGATCGATCCGTCGGTCCCGGTGCTGTTCCTCGAGACCGGCAAGCATTTCCCCGAGACGCTCGCCTATCGCGACCTGCTCGTGGAGCGGCTGGGCCTGAAGGATTTCCGCAACCTCCGGCCCGACCCGGAAGTGCTCGCCGCGCGCGACGCCAACGAGCTGCGCTGGTCGTTCGACCCCGACGGTTGCTGCGATATCCGCAAGGTGGTCCCGCTCGCCAAGGGGCTCGCCGATTTCGACGCGACCATCACCGGCCGCAAGGCGTTCCAGGCGAGCACCCGCAGCGCCCTGCCCCGCTTCGAGATCGACACGTCCGACACGGTCGGCCGGCTCAAGGTCAATCCGCTCGCCGACTGGACCCGCGCCGATCTCGACGCCTATTTCGCGAAGCACGACCTGCCGGCCCATCCCCTGGTGGCACAGGGCTATCTCTCGATCGGCTGCGCGCCGTGCACCAGCGTGGTCAAGCCCGGCGAGGACCCCCGCGCCGGTCGCTGGCGCGGCTGGGACAAGACCGAATGCGGCATCCACACGCCCATTGCGGACGGCGACCCGAACCAGCCGAGCTTCTGAGGCCAAACTTCCCCTCTCCCACAGGGGAGGAAAAAGCGTCGCCGGGGCCGCTTCTGCGGCAGCCCCGGCGATCCTCTCCTGCTGACGAACCTGTCAGAACAATATCGGCAGACGCGGCAGGATCTGGTTGCGCACGCTGTCGCCGCCCCGCGCGTCCGCACCAAGGCTGCCGAAGAGCATCGCCCCGCCCAGGAACGCGCCGAGCAGGAAGCTCAGGCTCGCCAGCGTCTCGCCTTGGTTCGATCCTGGCCCGAAGATCTGCCCCGGCTTGGTCGCATTGAGATCGGCCTGGGTCGCCACGTCGCCGGTATAGGCCGAGCGCCAGCCCGCGCCGCTGTCATTCTCGTGCAGCACGAAGCCGTCGGCATTGGCGCGGTCGAGCGCGCGGCCATTGTCGCCCATGGTGATCTCGAGGTCGCCGAGCTTCTGCTGGCTGAGCCCGGTCACTTCGATCGCCTGGTCGCCCTTGGTGATCGCCACCGAGCTGGCGAAATAGACGTTCGGATTGCCCTGGCCCTGCTCGGTGTTGATCGTGATCTTGGTGCCGTTGTCGAGCGTGAAGGTCGTCGTCCCCCAGAAGTCGTAGACGTGCTGGCCGTTCACATCGACATGCGGGTCGCCCCAGATCCGGGTGGTCTCGCCGGTATTGGCGTTGGTGATCGTCATCTCCGAATTGCGTTCGTTGAGCTGCAGGCTGTAGCCGTCGCCGAGATCGATCGAGGCCTTGCCCTCGGTGCCGGTCTTCACCGTCCAGCTCGCCTGGGTCTCGCCGCCGCAGCGCGCATCGACGTTCCAGCCGCGCGGGAAACAGGACGAAGCGAACGGCCCCGCGCCGAGCGGATTGAGCAACTTGCCCGCGATCCCGGCCGCGAGCACGAAATTGGCCGAAGCCGAGCCGGAGAGCAGCCCTTGCAGGGCGCTGGAGAAAGCAGTGTTCGCAGCGATCGTCGTCATCTCGCGTCCCCTGTGCCTGGTGGATGCGAAGAACGTTACGCTGTCGCACGCCCGCCCGCGCTCCGCATTCCGACTAGAGCCGCTAGTCGCTTCGATTAGTCGCGCATCCGCCCCGGCCCGCCGCTGGCGCGCTCGACGCGCCCGCACCGCCGCCCTTCCCTTTCGCCCCGGGATCGTCGAGGAGGGCGCCATGCTCCGAACCCTCTATCCCCCGATCGAACCCTATGCGACCGGCACGCTCGACGTCGGCGACGGCCACAGCATCCATTATGAGCGCTGCGGCACGCCGGGCGCCAAGCCGGCGGTGTTCCTGCATGGCGGCCCCGGCGGCGGCATCTCGCCCAAGCATCGCGGCCTGTTCGATCCCGCGCTCTACGACGTGCTGCTGTTCGACCAGCGCGGCTGCGGCAATTCGACTCCGCATGCCGGGCTGGAGGCGAACACCACCTGGCACCTGGTGGCGGACATCGAGCGGCTGCGCGAACTCGCCGGCGTCGAGCAATGGCTGGTGTTCGGCGGTTCCTGGGGCTCCACGCTCGCGCTCGCCTATGCGCAGGCGCATCCGGACCGGGTGAGCGAGATCGTCCTGCGCGGCATCTACATGTGCACCACGGCCGAGCTCGACTGGTTCTACCAGTTCGGCGTGTCCGAGATGTTCCCGGACAAATATGAGCGCTTCGTCGCGCCGATCCCCGAGGCCGAGCGCGGCGACCTGCTCCGCGCCTATCATCGCCGCCTGACCACCGGCACGCGCGAGGACCAGATCGCCGCCGCCCGGGCCTGGAGCCTGTTCGAAGGCGAGACGATCACGCTGCTGCCCGATCCCGCCACATCCGCCCAGCATGACGAGGGCCATTTCGCGCTCGCCTTCGCCCGGATCGAGGCGCATTATTTCGTCAATAACTGCTGGCTCGAGCCCGATCAGCTGCTGCGCGACGCGCACCGGCTGCACGCGATCCCCGGCACGATCATCCATGGCCGCTACGACATGCCCTGCCCCGCCCGCTATGCCTGGGCACTGCACAAGGCCTGGCCCGAAGCGGACTTCCACCTGATCGAAGGCGCCGGCCACGCATTCTCCGAGCCGGGCATCCTCGATCAGCTGATCCGCGCGACCGATCGCTACGCAGGCAAGAGCGGCGAATAAGGTCCGTCCGCAGTTACCATGCCTTCCCCGCGAGGAAGAGCGCCGAAACCCACCCTTGACTCTTAAATCTACATATGTTGGATTGAGCCATGGTTCGAAACCGGCGACCATCGAAGCAGATGCTCATCCTCCTGGAGGCGCTATCCGTGCGACGGCAGGAATGGCGTCATGGCTATGACCTCATGAGGGAGACCGGCCTGTTGTCGGGCACGCTCTACCCGCTGCTGATGCGGATGACCGATCAGGGGTTGGTCGAAGCCGAATGGCGCGAGCCGGCACAGCCCGGGCGACCCGCCCGTCACGCCTATCGGCTGACCGCTGCCGGTTTCGCGCTCGCCCATGCGGTGGCCAATGACAGCGGGGACCTTGCCCCCAGGGTTTCGCTGGCATGAGGGCCGCCGTGTCGCGGGCCGTGATGGCGCTGGCGATCGCCTGTCTTGGCGAGCACCGCCGGGAATGGGCGCGTGCGATGCGGGCGGAGTTCGATGCTGCAGCCGAGGATGGGAAGCCGCTGATGTTCGCGATCGGCTGCCTGACGGCATCCTGGCGCGCGATGCCGACCCATGAGGAAGGCCGTTTCGTTCTGACCAACTATGCCCTCGCGCTTGGCCTGATGGTGCCGATGGCGGCCCTGCAGATTGGATGCGCGGTGTTCGGTTTCCCTTACCTGTATCCAGGACAGGACGGGCTTCGTGGCGCGCTGATGGCGGGCGGCGCACAGGAACTCCTCCTGCGCGGCGTCTATCAGGCCGCCGTGCCGTCGCTCACCGCGCTCCTGCTCTTGCTCGGCCTGGGGCATCTCCGCATTGCCTGGGTCATGCTGGAACGCGACTGGTCGCGCGTCACCTCCATGGGGACGCGCATCATGGCGGCGGCGGCGACGCTCATCATCTTCATGACGGCGCTCTTTCTCGATAGCAGCCAGGCGGTGTTGCAAACCGCGGTGCTGGCGATCGAACTGGCGGTCCTCACCCTTCTCGCGCGGTGGCACGCGCAGCTTTTCCCACCGGCCTCGCCAGAGGATCTGGCGCGGTAGATTCAACCGGCAAGTTTTCTTCGGGAGCGTGAGCGCTTTGAAGATGGATGGCGCGCGCCTGCAGTAGATCGCCCGCGGGCTCTGATGCGTGGCCGAGATTTGGCAGCTTACAACAACAGGAGAGGTGCCCCATGTTTCGATCCGGTCCGGGCTTCAGAGCATTATTTCTCGGCGCAGCTGGCCTGGCGTTGATCGCTGGCGGCGATGCCGCTGCGCAGGCAAAGGAAGCGCGCTGCGCGGTCCCCGCCACGTCGGCGGGCGGACCGAGCAACGCCCATACCCGATACGTCGAGGCGAACCTCAATCCGCCCGTCATCCAGCCGGGCGCCAGGCCGTACAGCCTCGCCGAGCGGATGCGGACGTACGACGTGCCGGGCATCAGCGTGGCCGTCATTCATGGCGGCAAGCTCGACTGGGCGCGCGGCTGGGGTCTTCGCGACACCGCAAGTTGCGCGCCCGTGACGCCGGATACGGCGTTTCAGGCCGCATCGATCAGCAAGGTCGCGACGGCGATGATCGCGCTGCGCCTGGTGGAGCAGGGAAAGCTCGCGCTCGATCAGGACATCAACCTCTGGCTGCGCTCCTGGCAGCTGCCCCGCGATCCGAAGCTGGACCCCGACGGCGTGACGCTCCGCCAGCTTTTGAGCCACACGGCGGGGCTCGGCGTTCACGGCTTCCCCGGCTATCTGCCGGACGCCCCCTTGCCCACGCCCGCCCAGATCCTCGACGGCAAGGCGCCGGCCAACACTGCGGCGGTGCGCAGCGTGCTGCCCGTGGGCGCGCAATGGACCTATTCGGGCGGCGGCTATGTGCTGACGCAGCTGGCGCTCGCCGACGTGAGCGGAATGCCGTTCGCGGACCTGGCCCAGCGCGAGCTGCTGCGCCCGTTGGGGATGACGCGCAGCGCCTATGCGCAGCCGCCGACCACGGCGATCCGCGCCGACATGGCCTTCGCGCACGCGCACGGCACGCCGATCCCCGGCAACTACCATGTCTATCCCGAACTCGGTCCGGCGGGACTGTGGACCAGCGCGAGCGATCTCGCGCGCCTGCTCATCGACGTGCAGGCCTCCGCCGCCGGTCAGGCCGGCCACAGGCTGTCGCCAGCCATGACCCGCACGATGCTGACGCCGATCATGGGCAATTGGGGCCTCGGACCGGCGGTGTATCTGGATGGTGCCCGGCGCTTTGGGCATGACGGCCTCAATGAAGGCTTCCAATCATTGATGATCGCCTATGTCGACAAGGGCGAGGGCGTCGTGGTTCTCACCAATGGCGGCAACGGCAAGAGGCTGATGGACGAAGTCGTCCGGGCGATCGCGACCGACTATGGCTGGAAGGACATTGCGCCCCCGGCCGTCCAGGAGAAGGTACTGACCGGCGCCGAGCTCGCCAAAGTCGCGGGCAGGTTCGAAGGCGGCGGACTTTCCGTCATTCTCGAAGCGCGGCCGGACGGACTCTTCGCCGACACCGGCGGCCCGAGCCCCGAGCGGCTGACGGCACTATCCGCCACACGCTTCCTGAGCGACGCGCGAGGGATCGTCGTGCAATTCACTCCCGACTATTCGAGCTTCGATATCGTCGAGGGCGGGCCTCCGATCAAATTCCTCCGCGCGAAACCGTCTGCTCCGGCCCCGAAAGCGGACGGGCCGTGAACCACCGCCAGCGCCCCTTCCCGCGACTCGCCGCTCAATAATCCTCGTGCGCGAGGTCGCTGAACTTGGTGAACTGGCGGTCGAAGCGCATGTGCACCGAACCCGTCGCGCCGTGGCGCTGCTTGGCGATGATCACCGTCGCCTTATTGGCGACCTCGAGCTGCTTGGCCTGCCAGGCCTCATAGGCCATGCGCTCCTCGGCGGTCTCGGTGCCGTCGGGGACCTTCGTCGGCGCCTTGAAGTCGTGATAATATTCATCGCGATAGACGAACAGCACGATATCCGCGTCCTGCTCGATCGAGCCCGATTCACGAAGGTCCGACAGCTGCGGCCTCTTGTCCTCGCGGCTCTCCACCGCGCGGCTCAGCTGCGAGAGCGCCAGCACCGGCACGTTGAGTTCCTTAGCCAGCGTCTTCAGGCCGCGGCTGATCTCCGAGATCTCCTGCACGCGGCCGTCGCCCGATGCTTTGGCGCTGCCGGTCAGCAGCTGGAGATAGTCGACGATCACCATGCCAATCTTGTGCTGGCGCTTCATCCGCCGCGCGCGGGTGCGCAAGGCCGCGATGGTCAGGCCCGGCGTGTCGTCGATGAACAAAGGCAGCCGCTCGAGATCGCCCGCGGCGCGCGCGAACTTCTGGAACTCGCCATGGCTGATCTGCCCGGTGCGCAGCTTCTCCGAGACGACCTCGGCCTGCTCCGAGAGGATACGCATCGCGAGCTGGTCGGCCGACATTTCGAGGCTGAAGAAGGCGACCGGCGCGCCGATCGACTTCTCCTCGGGGATCCCCGCCTCGAGATCGTCGGCCCAACGCTTGGCGGCGTTGAACGCGATGTTGGTCGCGAGCGAGGTCTTGCCCATGCCCGGGCGGCCGGCGAGGATCAGCAGGTCCGATCGGTTGAAGCCGCCGGTCGATGCGTTGAGGTCGCTCAGCCCGGTGGTGACGCCCGAAATGCCGCCGCCCGAATTCATCGCCTTCTCGGCCTGCCGCACCGCCAGCGTCGCCGCGCGGGTGAACGATTTGAGGCCGGCGTCCGAATCGCCCTTCTCGGCGACTTCGTAGAGCTTCATTTCGGCCTGCTCTATCTGCTTGGCCGGGTTGATGTCCTGGCTGGTGTCGAGCGCGCCGTCGACGAGATCGCGCCCCACCGTCACCAGCGCGCGCAGCATCGCGAGGTCGTAGATCTGGTCGGCGAACGAGCGCGCGCCGATCAGGCTCGCCGGGTTGCCGGTGAGCTGCGCCAGATAGGCCGGGCCGCCCACTTCCTTCATCGCCGGATCGGCGGCGAAGAGCGGGCGCAGGGTCACCGGCGTCGCCAGCCGGTTGTCGCCCACCATCGCCGCGATCGCCTCGTATATCCGCCCGTGCAGCGGCTCGAAGAAATGTTCGGGCCGCAGCTTCTGGAGCACATCCTCGGCGACGCGATTGTCGATCATCATCGCGCCGAGCAAGGCCGCCTCGGCCTCGACATTCTGCGGCAGGCTCACGCCTTCGGTCGGCTGGGGATTCGGAAAGGGGATCGGCTCGGCCATGCCCGTCTGTCGCGCAAGCGGCCGTCCGCATCAACCACCACGCTTGTGAATAACGGGCATGAGCGGATAGGAGCCAGTCAATGGCCGATCCGCGCATCATCGACGTGACCCTCGACGAGCGCACAATCCTGTGGCGCTCGGCCGATATCGAGCAGGAGCGCCGCATCGCGATCTTCGACCTGCTCGAGGACAATCGCTTCGCTCCCCAGCGCCGCCACGCCGACGGCTATGAAGGGCCCTACAAGCTCCACCTGCGCGTCGAGGAAGGCCGGCTCGCGCTCGAGATTCGCCGCGCCGACGATTCGCACCTCGAGACGCTCGTCCTCGGCCTCGCCCGCTTCCGCCGCCCGATCCGCGACTATTTCGCGATCTGCGACAGCTATTACCAGGCGATCCGCAACGCCTCGCCCGCCCAGATCGAGACGATCGACATGGCGCGACGCGGCATCCACAACCAGTCGGCGGAGCTGCTGGTCGAGCGGCTCGAGGGCAAGATCGACGTGGATTTCGACACCGCCCGCCGGCTCTTCACGCTGATCTGCGTGCTGCACATCAAGGGGTGAGTCCCGGCCCAGGGGAACAGCATGATGGACGAGGCCGGCACCAGAATCATTCCCCGGAGAACGCCGGAATCAGCGGCGATGGTGGCCAGCGTCCAGCGGGCGATGGCGATCACGCCGGTGCTCAACCGCCTGACGTTCGCCGACGCGGACCAGATTCGCGCCGTGTTCAGCGATCTCATCGGAAGCAAGGTCGATGACGGTTTTTCGTTGATCCCGCCCTTCTACACGACGGGGGGCGAGAATATCCGGATCGGGCGCAACGTATTCATCAACCAGAATTGCACGATGTACGATCTCGGCGGGATCGATATCGGCGACGACGTGATGATCGGCCCCAATGTGAGCATCATCACATCAGGCCACCCCGTCGAACCCGCGCAGCGGCGCGCCGCCGTCGTCGCAAAACCCATCGTGATCGACCGAAACGTCTGGATCGCGGCCGGCGCAACGATCATCGGCGGCGTGACGGTCGGCGAAAACTCGGTCGTAGCCGCGGGCGCGGTAGTCACGAGGGACGTTCCGCCGAATACGCTGGTGGGAGGCAATCCGGCGCGCGTCATTCGTTCGATCGGCAACGAGTGAAGCGGGATCCGCTGCCTCTGGCTCCTCGCCCGACGATGTGGCACCCGTCGCGCAGGATTTGGGACAGGATTTGGAATTGCACCACATGAACGACGAAGGCGCACGCACACTGATCGAGGCGGCACGGCTGGCAGCGAAAAATGCCTACGCCCCCTATTCGAACTTCGCGGTGGGCGCCGCGGTGCTGCTGGAGGACGGCAGCGTCGTCACCGGCGCCAATTTCGAGAATGCCAGCTACGGCCTGTCGCTCTGCGCCGAGACGGTGGCGCTGGCGACGGTCAACGCGCAGGGCCGCTTCCGCGAGGTCGTCGCGATCGGGGTGATCGGCGGCCGCATCGGCCATGCCGACACCGCCCCGGTGAGCCCCTGCGGACGCTGCCGTCAGATCATCAACGAGGCCGCGCAGGTCGGCGGGCGCGACTTGCCCGTCTATTGCGGAGGCGCGGCGGGCGACGCGATTGCGGAGTACAAGCTCTCCGAGCTCCTCCCCCACGCCTTCGGCCCCGCCGATCTCGGGCTTGCCTGACGCCCGGTCTGAACGCGTTCAGCGCTTCGGCCCGGCCGCGCCATTGCCGAGGCCAGGCGCGAGCACCGGCCCATCGCCCCCATAGGCATCTCCCGGCAGGCTGCCGCTCGGCCCCTGCGGTCCGTCATATTCGTGCAATTGCGGCGACGGCGCCTTGCCGGGGCTCGTATTGAGGCCGGGCGCGATTACGCGGTCGGCCTCATAGGCGTTTTGCCCGCCCTCCAGCCGCCGCTCCGATTCCGCGCCACTGGGTCCGTCATATTCCTGGAGCGCCGGGGTCTTGGGCCCCTGCCGTGCCACGTCGTGCGGCGGCGGCGCCCGGTTGCCCCACAGTTCGTCGCGCATCGCACCCGGCCGCGCCTCGAGCGGGTTTTCGGCAATCCGGCGCCGCTGGTCGATATAGCGCCGATACTCGCCCGGCTCGCGCGCCTGGAGATAATCGGTATAGCGCCTCTCGGCCAACCGGATTTCGTTACGTGCCCAATCCGCTTCCTTGTCGAAGTCCCTGCGCAGGACAATGTCGTCCTTGGGCAGCAATTCCTTGCGCTGCAGGATCATGTCGAGTTGGCGCCGCTTCTGCGAGAGTGCGTCTTCCAGTTCCCTCTTCAGCTTCGGATTGGGGCCGCTACCGCCGCCGTCTTCGCGCTCCTCCTTCTTTTTGGGGCCGGCGGCGACCGGCGCCTTTTTCGGCGATGCCTTGCTGACGGGCTTTGCGGGCGAAACCGGAACGGCGCCCGCAAAGCCCGGCCCGAATACGATCTTCAGCGGCCCCGGCGGCCCGGACCGCACGGGGACGGCCTGATCGACCTGCATTTCCTCGAGGATGCGCATGGCCTCGGCAGTGTCGCCGGACTCGGCGGCCTTGCGATAGCGAACCTCATAGAGGCTCCTGCGCTCGTCCAGATTCCGCGCGGCCTCCCGCTCGCTCGCTCGGACATCTCTTCTGGCCTGCTCGATGATCTCGTTCTGCGTGGGCGCCCTGTCCTGCGCGGCCGCCATGGCGGGCAACAAAAGGCTGCCCGCCGCCAGAAGCTTGATCTTTACCCGCATCATCACGCGCCTTCTCCGGCGCCGAACGCGCCCATTGCCGTGGCGCTCACTATCACCCGGGGCGACGCTCACCGCTGACCTCGCGACCAAGTCCGCCGTGCTTGCGATCGGTTCTGCCCCGACAGGGAGCCAGGCCGAGCCGGCTTGCCAATTCCTTCGCTCCCGTGCTTGGTAACGCTAACGGAGGAGATGCCATGAAGACGTTGTCCCGGAGCGCGCTCGCGCTGCCGATCCTGTTCGCCGCGCCCGCAGCCGCGCAGGAGGCGGCGCCTCTGCTCCATCCGATGTTCCAGGATCATGGCGTCCTCCAGCGCGATCGGCCGATCGCGGTCTGGGGCGACGCGCCGGCGGGCGAACGGATCGAAGTGACGCTGGGGAACAGGAAGGTGCAGACGCGCGCCGGCAAGGACGGGCATTGGCGCGCCGACCTTCCGGCGATGCCCGCGGGCGGCCCCTACACGCTGGCCGTCGCCACGCGCGGCGGCAAGAGCGCGCGCGCCGAGGATATCATGGTCGGCGACGTCTGGCTCTGCTCGGGCCAGTCGAACATGGAATATCCGGTCAGCGGCGTGCTCGGCGCGGCGGGCGAGATCGGCAAGGCGAACGATCCCGACCTGCGGCTGATGACGGTCGAGAAGAAGACCAGCCTCAACCCCGAGCGCCAGTTCGCCACGCCGGTCCAGTGGCAGCGGACGACGCCCGACACGATCCGCGAATTCTCCGCCGCCTGCTATTTCATGGCCCGCGACCTGCGCGCCTCGCAGAAGGTGCCGATGGGACTGATCGACGCCACCTGGGGCGGCACCGCGATCGATGCGTGGCGGCCCGAGAGCGCGCTCGCCAAGGATCCGACGGCGGCACAGGACCTCGCGCTGCTCCGTACCTTTCGCACCGATCCCGCGCAGGCGAGCCGACTCTTCGGCGAGCGCTGGATGGCCTGGTATCGCGGCAGGTCGGGAGACGCGGCGGGCGCCGAGCCCTGGCAGGCGGAGGCGCCGGGCGACTGGCAGCCCCTGCCCTCGTTCGACCCGTGGGAGAAATGGGGCGTCGCCGATCTCGCCGAATATAACGGCATGCTCTGGTACCGCACCGAAGTGACGCTGACGCCCGAGCAGGCCGCCAAGGGCGCCACGCTCGCGCTCAGCCCCGCCGACGACATGGACGCGAGCTTCGTCAACGGCGTGCCGGTGGGCGTCACTTATGCCTGGGGCGTGCCGCGGCTCTATCCGCTGGCACCGGGCACGCTCAAGGCGGGCCGGAACGTCATCGCGGTGGGCGTGCTCGACACCTGGGGCGAAGGCGGTCTCACCGGCACCGCCGATCAGCGCGCGATACGCTTCGCCGACGGCACCAGCGTGCCCCTTGCCGGGCCCGAGGGCTGGCGCTGGCGCCGCGCACCTGCCGGGGTCGGCGATCCGCCGCACGCGCCCTGGGAAGCTATCGCGGGCTTTTCGGGCATCTACAATGCGATGATCGCGCCGATCGGGCCTTATGGCCTGCGGGGCGCAGCCTGGTATCAGGGCGAGGCCAATGCGGGTTCGCCCGGCGGCTATGCCGGCAAGCTCGGCAGCATGATGACGGCCTGGCGCGGCCAATTCGGCAAGGCCGACCTGCCCTTCCTCGTCGCCCAACTCTCGGGCTGGGGCCCGCGCGTACCCAAGCCCGTCGAGAGCGGCTTCGCGCAGATCCGCGACGAGCAGCGCCGCGCCGTCGCCGCCGACGCCCATGCCGCGCTCGCGGTCACGGTCGATATCGGCGACGTCGTCGACATCCATCCCGCCAACAAGGCGGACGTCGGCCATCGCCTCGCCCGCGGCGCCGAGGCGCTGACCTATGGCGGCAAGGCCTCGCCCTCGGGTCCCTGGCCGGTCGAGGCACGCTACGAAGGCGCGGTCGTGCGCGTCCGCTTCACCGGCGCCGACAAGGGGCTGGTGGCCTATAGCGCCGCGCAGCCGATCGGCTTCGAGCTCTGCGGCGCCGCGCCCGGAAGCTGCCGCTTCGCCAGCGCGACGCTTTCGGGGAACGACGTGCTGGTCACGGTCGGCACCGGCGCCGCGGACCGAGTGCGCTTCTGCTGGGGCGACAGCCCGATCTGCAACCTCTACGACGGCACCGGCCTCCCCGCGACGCCGTTCGAGCTGCCGGTCCGTTAGACAGGAGCGAGGTTCACAAGTCCCTTTCCAGCTCGCTGGCCATCGTATCGTAGGTCAGCTGATCGATCGGCTTTCCTCGCTGGATGCGCCCAACGCCTGAGCTTCCTGCCGCGTTGTTCACCGGCACTCTCTTGTCGGCCAGGAATGCGATCAGCTTCCTGGCCTCGGGATGATCGGTGATCGGACCCAACCGGTAGCGGCTTTCCAGACTGGTGTGATCCTTGCTGCTGTTCATGCAGATCAGGGACATGGGCAATTGCACCTTTTGGCCCGGCCGCACCTGCACCACTTGCTTGACCAGAAGAATCCCGTGCTGGTCGCTCGATCTTTCGGAAATCACGATCAGCCCTGCAGGAATGATGACATCGATGATGCCTTCATCCCCTCTCCCTCGCGGGTTCGTGTTTCGAATGACCATGCAGATCTGAACCATCCCGCCATGACCGATTAGAGGCCTGGCGGACTTTGCGCCCTCTTCCTTGCAATCATCTTCGTCGAACATGTTGTAGGGCATGATCTGCTTTTCGACGACGATGCCGGCCGGGGGTATCCATGGCGTGCCGGTCGGAAGCTGCGTGGAATCGCCCCAGCCCGGTGGATAGGATTGCGCGTGCGCGGCGGAAGCCACCGCCAACAACAGGGCCGCAAGGATCTGTGTTCGCATGGGTTCGTCACTCTTCAGGTTCGATCACTGCACGTTTGCGGCCACGCACCGCCTTCGATCCAGCGCCCCAGCGACGGGCACCTCATTCTCGTCGACGACGCCGAAGGGAGCGGCTGCGTGCGATGGACGCCCTTCAGCCATCAAGCGGCTTGCTCCGCCGCGCGCTTCCGGCGAAACGGACTCAGACCTCAGGGGGATTCATGAGCATTCTTTCCGACCGCTGGATTCGCGAACAGGCCCTCGCCAACGGCATGATCGAGCCGTTCGTCGAAGCGCAGCGGCGCGAGGGCTGCATCAGCTACGGCCTGTCCTCCTACGGCTATGACGCGCGCGTCGCCGACGAGTTCAAGATCTTCACCAATGTCGATTCGGCGGTGGTCGATCCCAAGGATTTCGCCGCGAACAGCTTCGTCGACCGCAAGACCGACGTGTGCATCATCCCGCCCAACAGTTTCGCGCTGGCCCGCACGGTCGAATATTTCCGCATCCCGCGCGACACGCTTGTCATCTGCCTCGGCAAGTCGACCTATGCGCGCTGCGGGATCATCGTGAACGTGACCCCGCTCGAACCCGAATGGGAGGGCCATGTCACGCTCGAATTCTCGAACACGACGCCGCTGCCCGCCAAGATCTACGCCAATGAGGGCGCGTGCCAGTTCCTGTTCCTCAAGGGCGATCAGCCCTGCGAGACCAGCTATGCCGATCGCGCGGGCAAATATATGGGCCAGCGCGGCGTGACGCTGCCGAGGCTCTGAGGCGCGGGCGATGGCGAGCAGCGACGATCTCCGCGCCGAATATCTGCTGCTCCAGACCTTCTACGAGGATTATGACAAGCGCGCTCTGTCGCTGAAGGCGATCGCCGGGCCGCTGCTCGGCGCAGGCGTGGCGGCTGGGCTCAAGGAAGCGAGCGACGCGATCCTCGTCGCGACGATCGCAGTGGCGCTGTCGCTATGGTTGCTGGAGGCGATCTGGAAGAGCTTCCAGTATTGCCTGGTCGCACGGATCGACCAGCTCGAGGCGTGGTTCCGCGCTGAGCCGGCCGAGCCGGTGATCGCGCCTTTCCAGATCTACGCGACGTGGAGCCAGTCCTGGCTCCACTATCGCCGGGCGGCCAGCCTGGCCGCCATTTTCGTCCAGCCCTTCGTGGCTTTGCCCTATGTCGTGCTCGTCGCCGTGGCAGGCGCCGGACTCATCCTGACCTGATCAGCGCGCGCTGAACTGCACCGTGTCGAGCCGGCGCAGGCCGCGCTGCGCGATCATGTGCGAGCCCGCGGTCTGCTCGGCGCTGATGTCCATCAGCACGTCGTCCTTGCTGAGCACCTTGGTGTAGAGCGCGCGCGCCTCGCTCGCCCGGCCGGTCTTGGCATAGACCGCGGCGAGGTTGAGCAGCAGCTCGGGGCGCCCGGGATAGATGCGCAACTCGGCGAGAAGCTTCGACTCGGCGGCGGCGTAGTCGCCCTGCACGATCTGCGTGCTGGCGACGGCGCTGTCCTGCGCCTGGGCCGGGAATGCCGCGACCAGGGGTGCGGCGGCGAGGATAACAAGACCAAAACGCATGGCACCCTCCAAGAATCATTGCGTCACGGTGACTCTTCCGTGACATCTTAATGACTCTTGTGTGACACTTTCGTTGCATTCCAGCAAGTGCGTTCATTGCAAGCGCAAAAAGAAAGGCGGCCCCGAAGGACCGCCTTGCCGAAGTTCATGCGGCTGCGCTTGCGCGCGGCCGGATCAGAAGTCGTTGCGATACTGCTCGTTGCCGACGAAGCCGAGCTTGGTCACATTCGCGCGCTTCACGATCGCGAGAACCCGGTCGACCACGTCGTAACGGGCCTGCGGATCGGGCTGGAAGTGCAGTTCCGGCTCCGGATCCTGCTGAAGCGACGCGTCCAGATACTGACGCAGCGTCAGGTCGTCGATCTGGACGCTGTTCCAGAACAGATTGCCGTTCGCATCGATGTACAGCTTGTTCTTCTGCGGCTCCACCGGAGGCGCCGAGTTCGGGCTGTTCTGCGGCAGGTCGACCTTCACCGCGTGGGTCTGGATCGGGATGGTGATGATGAACATGATGAGGAGCACGAGCATGACGTCGATCAACGGCGTCGTGTTCATTTCCATCATCGGCTCGCCATCGTCGCGGCCCGCGCTCATTGCCATTTCGAAAACTCCTTAAACGGGGCGCGTCACAGGCGGGTTACGGAGGACCCGGCTTCCGGCTCGGAGATGAATCCGACCTTCACGAAGCCCGCCATCTGCATGGTGTAGATCGTACCGCCGATGCAGCGATACGGGGTGTTGACGTCGCCGCGGATGTGCACCTCGGGAAGCTCGAGCCCTGCGGCGTTGGGGCCGCCCTGGCGATCGATTTCCTTCTTCAGCTTCTCCACGCCCTTTTCGAGCAGCTCCCTGCTCGAGACCGGCGTCATGCCCCAGTAAACCTGGCACTGGCCACCGGCACCGGTGATCGAAAGCGCCACGTTCTCGGGCTTGGTCGTGGTCGGTTCGAACTGCACTTTGGGAAGCGCCAGATCGATCGACTGAATCACCACCGGAACGGCGATCAGGAAGATGATCAGGAGCACCAGCATCACGTCCACGAGAGGCGTGGTGTTGATGTCCGACATCGGTGCGTCGTCGCCGCCGTCGCCTACGCTCATCGCCATTGGGCGTTATCCTATCCTTTATCTGCCCCCGGGAAAGCCCGGGAGCCGGGTCGCACGCCGAGGCGTGCGACCCAATCCTGTACTATGCTTTACGCGCGGGTCTGCGCACCACCCGCCTGGCCGGCGGTCGTGGTGGTGCCAGCCGGCTTGGCAGCGGCGGCGGCAGGCGCCTTCTTGGCAGCGGCGCTCGCGGTCGGGCGGACGCGGCCGTCCGAAGCGAGATAGCCGAGCACGTCGTTCGAGAAGCCGTTCAGGTTCTCGGCGATCGCCTTGTTGCGGCGCTGCAGGAAGTTGTACGCGAGCACGGCGGGAACCGCGACGACCAGACCGAGCGCGGTCATGATCAACGCTTCACCGACCGGGCCGGCGACGGCGTCGATCGAAGCCTGACCGGCCGAACCGATCTTGATCAGCGCGCGGTAGATGCCGACCACGGTACCGAACAGACCGATGAACGGTGCGGTCGCGCCGGTCGTCGCGAGGAACGCGAGGCCACCGTTGAGCTGCGAGTTGATCGACGCTTCCGAACGCGCGAGCGAGCCGTGCAGCCAGTCATGCGCTTCGATGGGATCGGTCAGTTCCTTGTACTGGTCCTGCGCCTGGATGCCGTCGTCGACGATCTGGCGATAGGCCGAGTTCTTCTCGAGCTTCGCCGCGCCTTCGCGCAGGCTGTTCGCGGTCCAGAACTGCGAGCGAACGCGCTTGTACTGGTTGATGATCTTCTGCTGCTCGAACAGCTTGGTGAACAGGATGTAGAGCGAGACGAAGAGCATCAGCACCAGGATACCGAACACGGTCTGGGCGATCAGGCCGCCCTCGCGGAGAGCGGCTTCAAGGCCGTACGGGTTGTCGCCCTTGGGCGCCGCCGCGGCGAGAATGGTCATGAGCATTGTCGAATATTCCCTTACAAGAATTGCTGTGTGCGCGGCGTTTCGGCCGCTTTGATCGCCTTACTTTTCAATCTGCCACCGGAAGCGGAGCGACTTGCGCCCGCCCGGGATCGGATTGCCCGCGGCATCCAGCGCCGGCGAATATCGCCCGCGACGGGTGACGAGACGGCAGGTCGCTTCGTCGAGAACCGATGCGCCGGACGACGAGGTGACCGAGCAATTCTCGATGCGCCCCTGCGCGTTCACGTTGAACGAGATGCCGACCGAACCCTCCTGCTCGGCGCGAAGCGCGGCAGGCGGATAGTCGTCCTGGGTGACCCACGAGGCGGGGTTGCCCTTGGCGGCCGCGGCCTTGCTGATCGCCGGCGGAGCCGGAGGCGCAGGCGGCGCAGGCGGTGCCGGCGGCGTGATCGGCGGCGGCGGCGGAATGATCGCGGTGGTCTGCATCGGCGGCGACGGCACCTGGACCTGCACCTGAGCCGGCGGCGTCACGACCTGAGTCGGAGGCGGCGGCACGGGGCTGTCCGGCGGCGGCGGCGGCGGCGGAACCTCCTCGGGCGGGGGCGGCGGCTCTTCGACCTCGAAGGTCTTCAGCTCTTCCGCTTTCTTTTTGATATATTGGTATGCCAAGCCCGTGACGAAGGCATATCCCATGCCAGCCACGATGATTGCGACTATGATAATCGCAACGAACCGGCTGCCACTTACATTCCGGTCAGCGTAAGCCATTCGGCAACGTCACTCCTCTAATCCTGTGCGACCCTGGGCGCCACAGATGCTTCGCGCACAAGTTCGACCGCCCTTCGCTTGGGTGCGTCGGTACGGCAGAGCGCGAGTCTCTATCGTGGGCACTCGGGGTACGCAAACGCTTTGTCGGACAATCCGCGCCTACCGGCGCTACATGACCGAATTATTTCTGTATAAGAGCGCGGCGATCCGGTAACGCAAGCGCATGATCCGTACCCACGTGATAGCTTTTTGTTGCGCGATATCGTTAATTGCGCCTGCCCAATCCGCCCCGCAAACCACGCAAAACCAAGCCTCCCCGGCCGCTGTATTACCCAGCTACGCCACTGTCGCGGGACTAGTTCTTGGCGCGCCGCTGATCGTCGATGCGCGCATTCGCAGCGCCGTCAGAATTAAAGGCGCCGAAGCCGCCAATGTCGCCCCCGGGCGGGCTCGATTCTACATCGAAGCCGATGTGACGGCACTGATTCGCGGCCCCGCGGTGGCTCCGAGAATCGGGTATGTCGCCGATCTGCCGCTCACCGAACGCGGTCGCGAGCCCAAGCTCAAGAAACAGCGCGTGCTCCTTTTCGCCCGTCCCGTCACCGGCCGGCCCGACCAGGTCCAGCTCGCCACGCTCGACGGGCAGCGCGCCTGGTCGCCCGAGTTTGACGCGCTGGTGCGCGGCATCGTGCGCGAGACGATCGCCGCCGACGCGCCGCCCGCGATCACCGGTGTCGGCAATGCCTTCCACGTGCCGGGCTCGCTTCCCGGCGAGGGCGAGACCCAGGTCTTCCTGCAGACCGCGAACGGCGCGCCGGTCTCGCTGCAGATCCTGCGGCGCCCGGGCGAGCAGCCGCGCTGGTCTGTCTCATTGGGGGACATTGTCGACGAATCGGCCGGCCCGCCCAAGCCCAACACCCTGCTCTGGTACCGGCTCGCCTGCGGACTGCCGCGCCAATTGCCGGCCGAGAGCGTCGAATCGGGCGATCCTGCCAATGCTGCGGTAGCCCGTGAGGATTATGCGATGGTCCTCGCCGCGCTGGGACCGTGCCGCTGAAGCGCGTTTAACTTGGAGGCTGAGTCCGGCCGGTTCTTATCCTCCCCCGCCAGGGGGAGGATCGAGAAGACCGAACGTCGATACGACCTAACGCCGGTGGCGCACCATGGTGATGCCGATCGATTCGCCCTGTTCGGCGATCGCCAGCTTGACGATCCTCACCTCCACCCGCCGCACCCGCGCGTCCGAGACGAACAGCGTGTCGCAGACATGCTCGGCCACTGCCTCGATCAGCGTGAAGTGCACGTCCTTGGGCAGCGCCGTGGTCGCGGCGTGCTTCAGGTCGATATAGCTCTTGGACGCATTGAGCGGCGTATCGGGCGCGAAACGCTCGGGCATGTCGATGTCGGCGGTCACCGAGATGCGCAGCGGCTGCGGCAGGTGCGTCTCCTCGGAATAGATTCCGGTCAGCACCTCGACTTCGAGGTCGTGCACCTGGAGCTGGAGCAAATCGCGCAACTAACTGCCTTTCGTGAAAATCGCGCCCCCTTAGCAGAAGCCGCGCCTCTGGGAAGTCTGGGTTCCCGTCCCCATTAATCCTTGCGCGCGCGTGCATCGGCGCTAAAGCGCGCGGCCCCGGTCGCTTTGCCGGGCATATTGCTGGGAATGGACGTGATCGCATTGGTGCCGCTCGCCGCTGTCGACCCCCAGGCCGTGGAGGCGCTGCTCGACCGCGCCTTCGGCCAGGGCCGACGCGCGCGCACCGCCTATCGCATCCGCAGCGGCACCGATCCCGTCGCCGAACTGAGCTTCGCCGCGCTCGATGCGGACGGCGCCTTGCTGGGCACGATCCAGTGCTGGCCCGTCGAGCTCGCCTGCGACGGCGGCGGCGTGGCGCCTATGGTGATGGTCGGCCCGGTCGCGGTCGAGCCCGATCACCAGCAGGAAGGCATCGGCCGCGCGCTGATGGAGCGGATGCTGGAAGCCGCCCCCGGCTGCCCCGCTAAGGGCTGCGACGCGCTCATGCTCGTCGGCGATCCCGAATATTACGGCCGCTTCTTCGGCTTCACTGCCGATCGCACCGCCGGCTGGCGCCTGCCCGGGCCGTTCGAGCCGCGCCGCCTGCTCGCGCGCGGCGACAAGGTGCCCGATTGCGCCGGAGCGCTCGGCCCCCGCCTGCGCCAAGCCGCTTGAGAGGGCTCGCGCGCTGGCCTAACGAGCTTGGGATGCCCGCGGCGCCTCTCCCCGACTTCGCCAGCCTGTCGCTCGCCGAGATCGCCCGGCTGGCCGCGGAGGACCGTCTGCCGCCGGTCGAAAGCTGGAACCCCGAGCATTGCGGCGACAGCGAGATGCGCATCGCGCGCGACGGCACCTGGTTCCACCAGGGCTCGCCGATCGGCCGCTTGGCCATGGTGCGGCTCTTCTCGACGATCCTCCGCCGCGAACCGGACGGGCGATTCGTCCTCGTCACGCCAGTCGAGAAGCTCGACATCCATGTGGAGGACGCACCCTTCACCGCGGTGGAGATGAAGGCCGAGGGCGACGGCGAGGCGATGCAGCTCGCCTTCCGGCTCAACACCGGCGACATGGTCACCGCCGGCCCCGGGCACGCGCTGCGCTTCGAGGAGCGCGAGGACGGCCCCCGCCCCTATCTCCACGTCCGCGGCGGGCTCGAGGCGCTGATCGCGCGCCCGGTCTATTACGCGCTCGCCGAGATCGCGCTCGCCAATGGGAGCGCGCCTCCGGGCGTGTGGAGCGATGGCGCCTTCTTCGCGCTGGAGCCCCGGCAATGACCCTAGCCGAACGCCTCCGCGTCGCGCTCGAAGCGCCGCATGGCGAGGGACCCATCCTTCTCGCCAGCGATCATTTCGAGTTCGATCCCGACAGCGTCGGGCATCCCGCCGCGGTGCTGGTCGCCGTCACCGACCGCGCCGAGCCGGGGGTGATCCTGACCCAGCGGACCGACACGCTGCGCCGCCATCCGGGCCAGGTCGCCTTTCCAGGCGGCCGGATCGATCCCGAGGACGATGGCGCGATCGGCGCGGCGCTGCGCGAGGCCGAGGAGGAGATCGCTCTGCCCCCCGCGCTGGTCCAGGTTGTCGGCACCGCCGATCGCTATCGCACCGTGACGGGCTATGAAGTCACGCCCATAGTCGGCGTTGTGCCGCCGGACCTCGTGCTCGTACCCGCCGAGGCCGAGGTGGCGGCGGTGTTCGAAGTACCGCTGGCCTTCCTGCTCGACACCGCGAACCATGTGGAGGCGAGCACGCAATATCAGGGACGCGAGCGCCGCTATTACGAGATACTCTGGGGCGAGCGCCGCATCTGGGGGGCGACCGCGGCGATGATCGTCAATCTTTCCCGGAGACTGCGTTGGACGGCATGATCCTTCCTCAGGCCGATTGGCGCAATCGTGTCGGCCTCGACCAACTCGTCGAAGCCCTCGGCGACGCGCGTTTCGTGGGCGGCTCGGTACGCGATACCTTGCTCGGGCTGCCGGTATCGGACATCGATCTCGCCACGCCGCTCTCGCCGGCCACCGTCGTCGAGCGGCTCAAGGCGGCGCGGATACGCGCAGTGCCGACGGGCATCGAGCACGGCACGATAACCGCCATACTCGAGAGCAGTCCGGTGGAAGTCACCACCCTGCGCCGCGACGTCTCCACCGACGGCCGCCGCGCCACCGTGGCGTTCACCGACGATTGGCGCGAGGATGCAGCGCGCCGCGACTTCACGATGAACGCGCTCTACGCCGATCCGCTGACCGGCGAGATCTTCGACTATTTCGAGGGGCTCGCCGATCTCGAGGCGCGCCATGTCCGCTTCATCGGCGATCCGCTGCGGCGCATCGCCGAGGACCATCTGCGTATCCTCCGCTTCTTCCGCTTCCTCGCCCGATTCGGCGACCGGGCCGATCCCGCGGGGCTGGAGGCGTGCACCGCGCGGGCGAAGGACCTGATGGCCCTGTCGCGTGAGCGAATCCGCGACGAACTGCTAAAGCTGCTCGTCGCCAAGGACGCCGTGCGCGTCGTGCGGCTGATGATCGAGCGCGGCATCTTCGAGCCGGTCCTGCCCGAGATCGTCTCGGCCGACTTGCTGGCGCACACCGCCGCGCGCGAAGCCGCCTCCGGCATCGCGCCCGATCCGATCCGGCGCCTCGCGGCGGTGCTTCCGCGGGACGGCGCGGGCGCGGACCTGATCGGCGCGCGGCTCAAGCTCTCCAATGCCGAGCGCAAGCGCCTCGTCGCGGCGATGGGCGAAGCGACCGAGGCGCCGAAGCCCCTCGCCTATCGGCTCGGCCGCGACACGGCGCTCGACCGGCTCCTTTTATCGGAGCGGGACATCGGCCAGATAGAGGAGGTCCAGTCCTGGGAGGCTCCGCGCCTGCCGATGACCGGCGGCGCGCTGGTCGCGCGCGGCCTCGCCAAAGGCCCGGACGTCGCTCGCGCGCTGCGTGCGGTCGAGGATCGCTGGATCGCGGAAGGCTTTCCCGGCGAGGAGCGCGTCATCGCGCTCGCCGACCAGGTCGTCGCTCAGGCCCTGGCCGCGGCCAGCAACGAATAGGCCTCGGCCTGCTCCAGCGGGCGGGCGAAGAGATAGCCCTGCCCATAGGTACAGCCCAGCGCGGCAAGCGTCTGGGCGAGCTCGTTGGTCTCGATGCCCTCCGCGGTGGTCTGCATCCCCAGCGCCTGCGCCAGGCTCAGCACCGCGCGCACGATCGCGATCTTGTCACGGTCGGCGAGCATGCCCGAGACGAAGCTGCGGTCGATCTTGAGCAGGTCGATCGGCAGCTTCTGCAGATAGGCGAGGTTCGAATAGCCGGTCCCGAAATCGTCCATCGCCAGCGTGGTGCCGAGATCCTTCAGCGCCATCATCGTCCGGCTGATCCGGTCGGGATCGCTGACGATCGCGCTCTCGGTGAGCTCGAGCGTCAGCCGCGTGCCCGAAACCTGGTGCTTCTCCAGCGCGATCTGCACCATCTCGGGGATCCGGTCGCGCTGGAGCTGGATCGCCGAGAGGTTGACCGCGACCTTCACCCCGCAGTCGCCGCCTGCCGCCACGTCCCACACCGCGAGCGTCCGCGCCGCCTCTTCCATTGCCCAGCGGCCGAGCGGGATGATCAGCCCCGATTCCTCGGCGACCGGAATGAACTCGTTGGGCGAGAGCGCGACGCCTTCCTCGTTGGTCCAGCGCGCCAGCGCCTCGAACGACGTGATCTGCCCGGTGCCGAGGTTGCAGATCGGCTGGAAGGCGAGCGTCATGTCGCCATTCTCGATCGCGTGGCGCAGCTCGGTCTCGATGCTGAACTGCTCGCGCGCGATATCGAAGGCGCGGATGTGATAGACTTCGGTCCGCCCGCTCTTCTTGGCGCGCTTCACCGCGAACTGGGCGTGGCGGATCAGGTCCTCGGGCTCGCCGCGATTGTCTGCGCCCAGCGCGATGCCGATCGAGCAGTCGACGCGGATCTCGAAGGCGGAGAGCCGGAACGGCGTCGCCAGCGCCGCCTGGACGCGCTTGGCGACGTGCAGCGCGTCGCCCGGCCCGTCGTCGAGCGTCAGCAGCACGCCGAATTCGTCGCCGCCCATGCGCGACAAGATGTCGCGGCCGCGGAGCGCGCCCTTGAGGCGCCGGGCGACCGATATCAGCAGCTCGTCCCCCGCGAGCCCGCCCATGCAGGCGTTGATCCGGCTGAACCGGTCGAGATTGACGACGAGCACCGCGAAGGCCTCGGCATTGTCGGCACTGATCGTCGCCTCCAGCGCGTCGCTGAAGCCCGCGCGGTTGGGCAGTCCGGTCAGGCTGTCGGTCGCCATTTCGCGGCGCAAGCTGTGCTCGGTACGCAGCTCGGAGGTCTGGTCGACCAGGGTCACCAGGCAGCTGCCCGTGCCGCGGTGCGTCGCGCGGCGCGCGAAGAGCACGCGGAAATAGCGGCAATCGACTTCCTCGCCGAACTGCCAGGCGATCTCGTGATGCGTCTCGTCCGATTCGAGGAAGCGGCGCAATTGGGTGCCGAGCAGCCGGATCAGCGGCGATTCGGCCGCGACCGTCCCCAGCCCCGCCATGCGGAACGGGCGGTTGAGCGCGCGGAACTGGAACTTGCCGCCTTCGAGCGTCAGCGCCACCGCGGGCACCGGCAGCAGGTCGAGCATCAGCCCGGCTTCGATGGGCCCCACGGCAAGCGCGTCCATGCCCTGTGGAGCAGGCTCCACGGGCGCGGTCGAGACTGGCTTGAGCTTACCGAACGCCATTGCCCGCCGGGGCTAGCCGGAATTGGTTAAGACCGGCTGAAGCAGTCCCGGCGTCGGGCCTCAGAATCGATTGTCGCGCGGGAAGCCGTTGGGGGCCATGCGCCCGGCCGCGCCGCGCGCGGCGCGCCAGGGCGAAAGATCGCTCTCGGTCCGCGTCCGCCCGGTCTCGCCGCCCATCGCCCAGCTCAGCCCCTCCTCCATCCGGAAGGTCCGCGCGTCGGAAAGCCCACCGTCGCGATAGCGCTGGAGCTGCACGCCCTGCCCGCGCGCCAGCTCGGCGACTTCGGCCAGCGGGAAGACGAGCATCTTGCGATTGTCGCCGATCGCCGCCACCGCATCGTCCTCCGCCGCGATCGGGCGGACCAGCTTGAGTTGCGCGCCGGTGCGCGGCGTCACCACCTGCTTGCCCTTGCGCGTCTCGGCGATCACGTCGGCGGCGTTGACCACGAAGCCCCGCCCGTCGGTCGCCGCGACGAGCAATTTCGCCGACGCGCTCGCCGGCAGCAGCGCCACGATATGGCGCTCGCCCTCCAGGTCGACCATCAGCCGCACCGGCTCGCCAAAGCCGCGTCCGCCGGGCAATTTGTCGCCGCCCAGCGTGTAGAACCGCCCATTGTCGGCGGCGAGCAGCAATTTGTCGGTGGTCTGGGCGTGGAACGCGAAGAGCGGCCCGTCGCCTTCCTTGAACTTGAGCGTCTCGGCCGAGGCGAGCTCGACATGCCCCTTCATCGCGCGGATCCAGCCGCGCTGCGACAGGATAACCGTGATCGGCTCGCGCTCGATCATCGCCTCGAGCGGGATCTCGCGCGTCGGCCCCGCCTCGCGGATCGTCGTGCGCCGCGCGCCCAGCGGCGTATCGAGCCCGTAGCGCTCGATCATCTTGCCGAGGTCGCGCTTCATCCGCGTCCGCTGGCGCGCATCGGACGAAAGCAAGGTCTCGAGCTCGGCCTGCTCCTTGAGCAAGGCCTCCTGCTCGCGCTTGAGCTCCATTTCCTCCAACCGCCGCAGCGAGCGCAGCCGCATGTTGAGGATCGCCTCGGCCTGGCGGTCGGTCAGCCCGAACTCGGCCATCATCACCGGCTTGGGCTCGTCCTCGGTGCGGATGATCTCGATCACCCGGTCGAGGTTGAGGAACGCGATGATATAGCCGCCGACCAGTTCGAGCCGGTCGGCGATCTTGCTCAGCCGGTGCTCGGAGCGACGCCGCAGCACGACGAACTGGTGCTCGACCCACGCCGCGATCGCCTCGCTCAGGCTCATCACCCGCGGGGTACGGTTCTTGTCGAGCACGTTGAGGTTCAGAGGTACGCGCACTTCGAGGTCGGAGAGCCGGTAGAGGCTCTCCATCAGCGTCTCGGCGTCCACGGTGCGGCTGCGCGGCTCGATCACGACGCGGATGTCCTCGGCCGATTCGTCGCGCACGTCGCCGAGGATCGGCAGTTTCTTCTCGTTGATGAGATCGGCGATCCCCTCGATCAATTTGCCCTTCTGGACGCCATAGGGGATCTCGGAGACGATGAGGTGCCAGCCCCCGCCCTTCTCGACCACCTTCTCGATCTTCGCGCGCACCCGGAACGAGCCGCGCCCGGTGGCATAGCTTTCGGCGATCGCGGCGGGGCTGTCGACGACGAGCCCGCCGGTCGGGAAATCGGGCCCGCTGACATAATCGAGCACGTTCGCCTGCGGATTGTCGATCAGCGCGACCGCCGCGTTCATCAGCTCGGCGGCATTGTGCGGCGGGATCGAGGTCGCCATGCCCACCGCGATGCCGGCGGCGCCGTTGGCGAGCAGATTGGGGAACAGCCCGGGAAAGAGCTCCGGCTCCTCTTCCTCGCCATTGTAAGTGGCGCGGAAATCGACGGCATTCTCGTCGAGCCCCGCCATCAGGTCGATCGCGACCTGGGTCAGCCGCGCCTCGGTGTAGCGATAGGCCGCGGCGTTATCGCCGTCGATATTGCCGAAATTGCCCTGCCCGTCGACGAGCGGGTAACGCAGCGCGAAGGTCTGGGCGAGGCGGACCATCGCGTCATAGACCGACTGGTCGCCATGCGGGTGATACTTACCGATCACGTCGCCGACGACGCGCGCGCATTTCTTGTAACCGCTCGCGGGGTCCAGCCGCAGCAGCCGCATCGCCCAGAGCAGCCGGCGATGCACCGGCTTCAGCCCGTCGCGGACGTCGGGCAGCGAGCGCGCAGTGATCGTCGACAGCGCATAGACGAGATAGCGCTCGGAAAGCGCGCTATCGAAGGGGACGTCGGTGGGGCCGCTGGGTTCGAGGATTTCGGTGTCGAGGCTCATCGTAGTCCGGGACTAGCAGCCCGCGCGGCGGCGCGCAAAGCCGAGCGTTGGCACCGAGTTCCGCATCCAACCGCCGTCATCCCGGAAGCCAATTTTCTCCAAATCTCTGATTTGGTGAGAAAATTGAGCTGTCCGGGATCCACCGTGAGGCAATGGCTGGCGGCGAGGTGGATCCCGGACAGTAAGACTTTCCAGCGGAAAACCTCGCGGTTTTCCGGGAAAGTCTAACTTCCGGGATGACGGCCTTTGTCGGGACCGGTTCCTAAACCGGTGCCGGCCGGTCCCGGCCGATCTCGTCCAGCAGCCATTCGCGGAAGCGCTTGATCTTGGGGATCTGCCGCCGCCCCACCGGCGCGACGAACCAATAGGCATAGCCGCGGGTCGAGACCTGCTCGAACGGGCGCACCAGCCGCCCCTCGGCAAGGTCGTTGCGCCAGAAGAAGGGCGTCAGTATCGCCGCTCCCTGCGCGGCCATCGCCGCATGGCCCTCATGCGCCTGCGAATCGAGCCGCACGCCAGGGCGCGGCGGTCCGTCGGGCACGTCGACGCCCGCCTCGCGCAGCCACACCGTCCACCAGGGATCGTGCGGACTGATCAGCGGCACGCGCAGCAGGTCGGCGGGCTCGAGCGGCCCGTACCGGTCGAGAAAGGCCGGGCTCACCATCGGCGTGAAGTCGACCGGCAGCAGCAGATCCGGTGCCAGCCCGGGCCAGTCGCCCCTGCCCGCGCGGATCGCGCAATCGACCTCGCCCCCTTCCAGATCGACGATGGTGTCGCTGGTATCCAGCCGCACCGCCATCTCGGGATGCGCCATCTGGAAGCTGCCCAGCCGCCAGGCCAGCCAGGTGTTGGCGAAGGTGTTCGAGGTCGAGATGACCAGCAGCCCCTCCTCCTCCTTGCGGACATTGGCAAAGGCCGCGTCGATCGCATCGAACGCGCGCGTGATCTGCGGCGCGGCGCGCGTGCCCGCGTCGGTCAGCACCACGCGCCGCTTGTCGCGCCGGAACAAGGCCGCGCCCAGCCGCTCTTCGAGCAGCTTCACCTGATAGCTCACCGCCGCCTGGGTCATTCCCAGCTCTTCGGCGGCGCGCGTGAAATTGCCGTGCCGGGCCGCGGCCTCGAACACGCGTACGGCGGACAAGGGCGGAAGGCGGCGCATGCCCGATCCATAAGGTACCCTTGTTACCCGAGTCCAACGATTTGTTGGCGCCGCGGCGGGTTCGGGCGCAGATAAGGCGGGCCATCGGCACAGGAGAACCGTCATGGACCGCGACTATGAAAGCACCGCCTGGGCGGACAATCACGAGCAGCTCAGCAACGGGATTTCCCGCTTTTTCAAGAAGCTGGCCTATCCGTTCAAGCTTCTCAACAAGATCGAGTACGACGCGCCCTGGCGCCATATGCGCCCGTAATCACCGTCTGGGGAACGCGCCCCGAATGTCTCGCCACAATCTCGCCTTAAATGCGGCGAAATTGTGGCTTGACGACATACCAAGTCATGTGATGGCATATCATCCTCGCTACAGGAGATATGCCGATGCGCCTTATCGCCCCTATCGCAATCGCCGCCACGCTCGCCGCCTGCTCCGAAGCCGGCGGCCCAGGCCAGCATGGACAAACCGCTCCGTCCGAAGTCGTCAGCGACTCCGTCGACACCGAAATGACCACACCGCAAAGCGCGGCCGCGGGACAAGCGGGCGCGCCGCCCAAATTGCCGATTTCGCTGCCCAAGCTCACTTACGCCTATGCGCTCTCCTACCTGTTGCCCGGCGACAAGATCGCGGCGACGCAGGACGCGCATCGCGACATGTGCGAGGAGATGGGCCCGGCACGATGCCAGCTGCTCGCGCTCGAGAGGGGCATCGGCGAGGAACAAGCCGCCCGCGCGATGCTCAAGCTCCGCGTCGCCACCGCGGAGGCGCGCCGCTTTCAGGTCCTGCTCGATCACGACGTCACCGAAGCGGGAGGACGCACCGAAAACGCCAAAATCGCGACCGACGAGGTATCGAAGCAGATGGTCGACACCGAGGCGCGAATCCGCCAGCGCGAACTGCTCGTCGCCCGCCTCACCGAGACGCTGCGCAACCGGAAGGGCAGGCCGGCCGAGCGTGTCGATGCCGAACGCAGCGTCACCCAGGCGCAGGAGGAGCTCGACCAGGCGCGCAGCTGGCTGGGCGAGCTGAAGGGCCGGGTCGCAATGTCCGAGTTCGACATCCGCTACGGCGCGATCGCCCCCAGCGCCACTGCGCAAGGACTCGGCGCGCGGCTCGGCGAAGCTGCGCAGGGCTCGGGCGCGGTCTTCCTGATCGGGCTCAACGCGCTGCTCTCGCTGCTGATCTACCTCCTGCCGTGGGCGGCCCTCGTCGCATTGCCGCTGCTCGTGCTGCGCGCTCTTCGCAAGCGGCGCATTGCGATCGGACAGGCCTGAACCGGCGCACGGCAAGTCCAACACACCCTCCCTCCATCATGGGGGGAGGGCTTTGGTTCAAAGCCTTCGTCAGCGTGATTGCACCGCAACACGGCTTCCAGTATAGGCCCGGGCTCTTCCAGAGCCCCGGCTGTCATGCGGCGTGTCCGCGCCGCCGGGGCGACGCATTTCAGGGGTAAGAGCCGACATGGCACGCCGCCGGCAGATCTACGAAGGCAAGGCAAAGATCCTCTACGAGGGTCCCGAGCCGGGCACGCTCATCCAATATTTCAAGGACGATGCCACCGCCTTCAACGCGCAGAAGAAGGGCACGATCAACGGCAAGGGCGTGCTCAACAACCGCATTTCAGAGCATGTCTTCACGTTGCTCGGCGGGATCGGCATCCCCACGCACTTCATCCGCCGCCTCAACATGCGCGAGCAGTTGATCCGCCAGGTCGAGATCGTGCCGATCGAGGTCGTGGTGCGAAACGTCGTCGCCGGCAGCCTCGCCAAGCGCCTCGGGATCGAGGAAGGCACGCCGCTCCCGCGCACGGTCGTCGAATATTATTTCAAGGACGATGCGCTCGGCGACCCGATGGTCACCGACGAGCATATCCTCGCCTTCGGCTGGGCGGCGCAGGAAGAGCTGCACGACATGGCCGACATGGCGATCCGCGTGAACGACTTCCTCTCGGGCCTGTTCGCCGGGATCGGCATCCGGCTGGTCGACTTCAAGCTCGAGTTCGGCCGCATCTGGGACAATGATTACGCGCGCATCATCCTCGCCGACGAGATCAGCCCCGACGGCTGCCGTCTGTGGGACATGGCGACCAACGAGAAGCTCGACAAGGATCGCTTCCGCCGCGATCTCGGCGGCGAGGTCGAGGCCTATCAGGAAGTCGCGCGCCGGCTGGGGCTGTTCCCCGAAGGCGCGGATTCGGCGGTGCTAGACCTCGAGAGCCATCGCAAGCGCCGGGGCAAGTAACGCGGGCTTTTCTGCGACGAAATCCCGCGATTTCGTCGTCGCACTAAACAGCTTCTTAACCATGGCGCGCCTAATCCTTGGCCGAAATCCGGTCAGGGGGATCACCCATGCGTTCGTTCCGTACCTATCTCGCGCTTTCGGGCGCCGTCACGCTCGCGGCCTGCGGCGGCGATACGGGCCCCCAGACGGTGGGCGGCGTTGCGCCCCCCGCGGCCAGCCCCACCCCGACCCACAGCTTCGTCGCACCCACCGATCCCAAGACCTATGACGGCATCGGCACGGTCCAGCACTACGGATATTACACCGATTCGAACAAATCGGGCCAGGGCGGCCAACTCTATGCCGGCGACGCCAACACCGCGCGCAACGGCGGCATCACCGTCAACTACAATCCGCGCGACGCGGTCTTCGAGCTGACGATCAATCGCCCCGCGGGCGACGTCAGCACCGGCGTCCTGCGCTACCAGGACCCGCTCCACCGCACGGCGTTCGGCGGTCCGGCCACGCCGCAGGCGGGGGTCCCCGAATTCGATGCCGCGCGCAACATCCAGTATCTCGAGGCGGGCAGCCAATCGGGCTCGCGCGTCGGCCCGGGCAGCCAGTTCTACACCTATACGGATCCGGCGACCGGCCAGGTGGTCACCACCGCGGCCAACTCGACCCTTCCGGTGATGGCCGACCAATCGAGCTACAACGTCGCCACGCTCTTCTACCAGAAGCCCGGCACGACGACCAAGTACGTCACCTATGCCGGCTTCGTGCGCAACACCGTATCCGGCTCGCTCCAGCAGCCCGACCCGAGCCAGCCCGCCTTCCTGCGCCAGACCTACAGCCTGGACCGCGCGGCCTTCGTCTTCGGCGAGCGGAGCGCCAATTCGGCGGTTCCCACCACCGGCACGGGCACCTTCAACGGCGAGATGATCGCGTCGATGGTGGTCAACGTGGATCCCACCACGAGGCTGGACGCCACGCTTCCCAGCTATCTGCAGTGGATCCAGGGGACGCAGTCCACATCGATCAACTTCGCGAACCTCTCCGTCTCGACGCATTTCGAGGGAACGGTGATGGCGCCGGGGCTCGACGCCTATACCAACGCGCAATATCCGCTCGCGGCCGGCACGCTGTTCGACGCCACTGCCTCCGCGATGATCGACATGGTCAACCGCGGCGGCTTCACCGGCCAGTTCAGCCAGGCGTGCTTCGCGGCGGACTGCACCGCGGCCAATTCGCTGGTGATCGCCGGCTCCAGCCTCGACGGCACCTTCTACGGCCCCAATGCCGACGAGATCGGCGGCGGCTTCCGCATCGTCGGCGGGACTCCGGACCAGCGGATCGACATCCTCGGCGCCTTCGTCGGCAAGAAGCCCTGACATGCGGCTGATCGCGGCGCTGCTGACGGCGCTGCTCGCGCCCGCGAGCGCGCTGGCCCAGGGGCTGCCCCGCCCGCTGATCGACCGCTGCACGGCCGAGATCTGCAAGGCGCGACTCACCCCGGACCAGGTGCTGGTCGAAGCGATGGCGCTGATCGAGGCCAGCCGCTTCGACGAGGCCCAGCCCCTGCTCGCCGCCTTGGGCCGCGTGCCCGAATACCGGCTCGAGTCGCGCTTCTTGAGCGGCCGCATCGCCGCGGCGAAGGGCGATCACAAGGCCGCGATCGCCTTCTACCGCGACATCCTGGCCGACGATCCCTCGCAGACCCGCGTCCGGCTCGAGCTCGGCCGCGAGATGCTCGCGATCGGCCATAGCGCCAGCGCCGACAAGCAGTTCCGCATCGCCCAGCAGTCCGACGATTTGCCCGAGGACATCGCCCGCACGATCCGCTCGGTCCGCGACGTGATCCGCTCGCGCCGCGCCTGGCGGCTCGACGTGGACTTCGGCCTCGCGCCCGACACCAACATCAACAACGCCACCTCGGTCGACACGATCACCGTGCAATGGGGCTCGAACCAGCTGCCGATCACGCTCGACGAGAACGCCAAGGCGCGCTCGGGCGTCGGCCAGACCGCGACGATCTCGGGCGGCTTCCGCCTGCCGGTCGCCGACAGCACCTCGATGCTGTTCGATCTCGACAGCAGCGGCAACAATTACAGCGGCACCGACTTCGACGACTATCAGGTCCAGCTCGCCGCCGGCCCCGAATTCCGCTTCTCGCGCGAATCGAGCGTGTCGATCCAGGCCCTGGGCGCGCAGCGCTGGTTCGGCGGCCACCTCGCCAGCCGCCAGATGGGCGTCAAGACCGGCTTCCAGACCCGGCTGAGCAACACCCAGCAGATCGGCTTCCAGCTCGACACGCGCCGCACCGACGCGAAATTCGACGACGCCTATGACGGCTGGCAGGTCGGCGCCTACGCCACCTATGAGCGCGCGGTCGCCAAGAGCCTCGTCGCCTCGGCCGGCCTGTTCGCGCGTCGCGACTGGCTCAAGGCCGACGCCTATTCGAGCACCGAGCTCGGCGTGATCGCCGGCTTCGGCGGCGAGCTTCCCTACGGCATCAGCTTCGGCCTCAGCGGCAGCGCCAGCCGCGCCAGGTTCGACGCGCCGATCCCCCTCTTCTCCCCCGAGCCGCGCGAGGACTGGCGCTACACGGCGCGCGCGACGCTCGGCAATCGCAAGATCCGCGTCTGGGGTTTCTCGCCGCAGGTCAGCGCGAGCTATTCGCGGATCGACTCCTCGATCCCCTTCTTCGCCAGCGACCGCCTCCGCTTCCGTTTCGCGGTAGCCCGCTATTTCTGATTGCGGGACTCGGCGCGCGCGGCCATAGGGCTGCCCTCATGAAGCTCCGCATCATCGTGACCCTCAAGAACGGCGTGCTCGACCCCCAGGGCAAGGCCATCCAGCACGCGCTCGCCGGCCTCGGCTTCCAGGGCGTCGACGACGTCCGCGCCGGCAAGATCTTCGAGCTCGAAGTGGCCGACGGCACCAGCGACGCCTCGATCGACGAGGTGTGCCGCAAGCTGCTCGCCAACACCGTGATCGAGAATTACCGGGTCGAGCGCGCATGAAGTCCGCGGTCATCGTCTTCCCCGGCTCCAATTGCGACCGCGACATCGCGGTGGCGCTCGAGGACGTGACCGGCACCAGGCCGCACATGGTGTGGCACGGCGAGACCAGCCTTCCCGACGGCGTCGGCCTGATCGCCCTTCCCGGCGGCTTCTCCTATGGCGACTATCTGCGCTGCGGCGCCATCTCGGCGCGTTCGCCGGTGGTGCGCGCGGTGGTCGAGGCGGCGGGGCGCGGCGTGCCGGTGATCGGCATCTGCAACGGCTTCCAGATCCTCACCGAGGCGGGGCTGCTCCCGGGCGCGCTGATGCGCAACTCAGGGCTCAACTTCGTCTGCCGCGATGTCGCGCTGACGGTGGACAACAGCCAGTCGATCTTCACCAGCGGCTATGGCAGCGGCGAGACGATCACCTTCCCGGTGGCGCATCACGACGGCAATTATTTCGCCGATGCCGAGACGCTCGACCGGATCGAAGGCGAAGGCCGCGTCGCCTTCCGCTATGCCGAGGACGTCAACGGCTCGGCCCGCAACATCGCCGGCCTGCTCAATGCGAGCGGCAACGTGATCGGCATGATGCCCCACCCCGAACGCCGCATCGAAGCCGCGCATGGCGGCCTGGACGGGCGCCGCATGTTCGAGGGACTGCTCGAAGCGGTTGCCTGAGGGCGTGGCCCTGGGCAGTTGCTGACGACCTGGGTCGGCCTCTACCTTCCCTCGCCCCCGAAGGGGGAGAGGGTTGCGCAGACTTAGGCCTTGCGAAGCAAGGTCTTAGTCGGAGCTGGGTGAGGGGTGCGGCTGCGCAGCAGCCGCGCGGAGCTGCGCTCCGCTCTACCCCTCGCCAAGCTCCGCTAGGCAGCAAGCTGCCAGGCTTCGCTATCAGCGCAGGGTCGGCCCGGAAAACGCGATGACGGCTACTTTGCCGCGGGCTATATCCGCGCCGCAGTTCCGTAGTGAGGGGTGATTCATGAACGTGAAGATCTTCGCCGTCGCCATCGCCGCCGCCTTCCTGGTTTCCGCCTCCTTCACCGCCACCCCCACCACGCCTCCCGTTCCGCAATCCAGCAATGCATGCCTGCTCGAGGGCGAGATCATGTCGGAGTTCGTCAAGGACTGCTCGCAGACCAGCATGCCGATCTCCGCCGCCGCCTATGCCGCGCAGTGTCGCGAGAATGAGAGTGCCGGGCTGAAGGCAACGCCGATGAAGACATGCCCGGCCCAGGCGCAGGCGTCGTGCATCAATCCGTTCGGCCAGCAGATCACGACCTTCTATTATGCGCGCAGCCCTCAGCAGCTTGCCGCGACCAAGCAGAGCTGCGTCGCGCAGCGCGGCAAATGGGTCGAGCGCCCCTGACCTGGGCACAGGCCGCCGCTCACGCGCGTGACCTCGTGCTGTGCGGTGATGTCCGGCGCCGCCCGCCACCGGATTGAAGATTTTATCCAAATGGGCTTGCCTTGCCCATTTTCGGATGGCATAGGGTCACCATCATGACCAGCATGATTCTCTTCGCGCGACCGCGACCGCGACCCTGCACCTGTCGACATTGACGGGCAGCTTTGCTGCGCCCGTCGTTTCAGGGTGTAGCTCAAGAGAGTCAGAGCGCCCGGCTTGGGACCGGGAGGTTGCAGGTTCAAGTCCTGTCACCCTGACCAGACCTTCATAAACAACGCTTTTCCGCCGCTTTCCGTGTGGTGGCCGAACGCAATTCAGTGCGCGGCCGGTTTGTGGATCCGGTGCTAGAGCGTTTTCCGATCATTCTGCATCGTACCCGGCGCTAGCGAAGTAATTGGCGCACTCCTGCGGCGAGTAGAGATCGATGATGCGGCCGATGGCGTCCCACAGGCCATGG
>NZ_JAPKNM010000016.1 GCF_026460985.1 Sphingomonas sp. | reverse complement strand
CCGAACGCGCGCTGCTTCGCGGGGCATAACGGGCCGAAGCCGATCACGGTGTGGTGCTCGAACGACTATCTGGCGATGGGCCAGCATCCCGCGGTGATCGCGGCGATGGAGGAGGCGCTCCACGATGTCGGCGCGGGCTCGGGCGGCACGCGCAACATCGGCGGCAACACGCATTACCATATCGAGCTCGAGCACGAGCTTGCCGACCTGCACGGCAAGGAAGGGGCTCTGCTCTTCACCTCGGGCTATGTCTCGAACGAGGCGACGCTCTCGACGCTCGCCAAGTTGATGCCGGGCTGCATCGTCTATTCGGACGAACTGAACCATGCCTCGATGATCGCGGGGATCCGCAATTCGGGCTGCGAGAAGCGGGTGTTCCGCCACAACGACCTCGCGCATCTCGAGGAATTGCTCGCCGCCGACGATTCCGGCGCGCCCAAGCTGATCGCGTTCGAGAGCGTCTATTCGATGGACGCCGACATCGCGCCGATCGCGGCGATCTGCGACCTGGCCGACAAGTACAACGCGCTGACCTATCTCGACGAGGTCCATGCCGTGGGCATGTACGGCGCGCGCGGCGGCGGCATCTCCGAGCGCGACGCCGTGGCGAATCGCATCACGATCATCGAGGGGACGCTGGGCAAGGCCTTCGGGGTGATGGGCGGCTACATCGCCGCGGACCAGGTGATCATCGACGTGATCCGCTCTTATGCGCCGGGCTTCATCTTCACCACCTCGCTCTCGCCCGTCCTCGTCGCGGGCGCGCTGGCGAGCGTGAAGCACCTCAAGGCCTCGAGCGTGGAGCGCGACGGCCAGCAGCAGGCGGCGGCGACGCTCAAGCGGCTGATGGCCGAGGCCGGGCTGCCGGTGCTGCCCTCGACCACGCACATCGTGCCGCTGATGGTCGGCGATCCGGTCAAGGCCAAGAAGATCAGCGACGTGCTGCTCGCCGAATACGGCGTCTACGTCCAGCCGATCAACTATCCGACGGTACCCCGTGGCACCGAGCGGCTGCGCTTCACCCCCGGCCCCGCGCACGACGAGGCGATGATGCGCGAGCTCGTCAGCGCACTCGTCGAGATCTGGGGCCGGCTGGAGCTCCGGCTCGCGGCCTGACGCCTTGGCCGCGCAACCGCCCGGCCCCGAAGTCGCCCACGAGCTCTATCTCCATATCCGCGTGATCATCAGCATCGTGCTGGGGATTGCGATCACGCGCATCCTCGCCGGGCTGGCGAAGTTCGTCCAGCATCCGGGCAAGCTCAAGGTCTATCCGGTCCATCTCCTGTGGGCGCTGATCGTGCTGATCGCCTCGATCCATTTCTGGTGGTGGGAGTTCGGCCTCGCCGCGATCGTGCATTGGCGATTCGAGCTGTTCTTGTTCGTATTGTTCTATGCCTTCCAGTTCGCGCTGATGGCGAACATCCTCTTCCCCGACGATCTCGAAGAATATGAAGGCTATAAGGACTATTTCCTGTCGCGCCGGGGCTGGTTCTTCGGGCTGCTGATCGTGTCGATGCTGACCGACTGGTTCGACACGGCGATCAAGGGCCATGCCTATCTGGCGAGCTTCGGCGCCGAATATCCGCTGCGCATCGCCGGCACCGTCGCGCTCGCTTTGGTGGCGATGCGCACGCGCAATGCGCGCTTCCAGCTCGCCTTCGCGATCCTCTACCTCGCTTATTACATCTCGTGGATCGTGCGGGTCTACGATCCCGGCCGGTTGGGCGGCTAGGCCCTGGTGAGGGCCGCGCTCCACGCATAGCCGCGATAGAGCGGCGTGAATTCGAGGCTGAGGTCCTGCGCTTCCGCGACGCGCTTCAGCACCGCCGGCAATTCGCGGCGCGGGAAGACGTGGAAATCGTTGAGCGACTTGAAGTGGAAGCGCTTCGCCCAGCCGGGAAGCCGCTCATACTGGCCGAAATCGACGATGTGCAGGCTGCCGCCGGGCGCGAGGCTGGCCGCGCCGCGTTCGATCGCTTCCTGCCAGGGCGGGATCATCGACAGCGTATAGCTCATGAAGAGCCGGTCGACCTTTTCGAGCCCGAACAGCGCCGACGTGTCGAAATTGCCCGCGTCGCCCTGTGCCAGCGTGATCCGGTCCGCCAGTCCTGCCCGCGCGACCGATTTGCGCGCGGTGTCGAGCATCGCCTCGCTGATGTCGAAGCCGTGGAAGCGCGCATCGGGCCAGCGCTTCGCCGCTACGATGAGGTTGCGCGCGGTGCCGCAGCCGACCTCGACCACCGTGCCGTCCGGCGGCGGCGCGAGGCGCTGGATCAGCCGGTCGCGCCCCAACAGATAGAATCGCCGCGTGAAGTCGTAGAAGTGGCGATGGAGCGCATAGACATCGTCCATCAGCGCCTTCTGGTCGCTGGCCATCGCGGTCATGCGTGCGGCTTCAGCGTCCAGAGATGCGTCGCGCCATAGACCGACGAGCGATCGCGGCGCGTCCAGTCGTCGAGCTGCGCGGGATCGGCATATTGCCACTGGTCGAGGATCGCGTCGGGAACGTGCCCCGCGACGACATCCGGCGCCGCCGCGGTGCGATAGAGCACGCGCGCGCCGGGCTTGGCCGTCCGCGTGATCTCGCTCCAGATCCGGGTGAGCTGCGCGTCGGTCATCCAGTCCTGCGCGTCGAGCAGGATGTAGCGATCGAGCGACTGGGCGGGCATGCTTTCGAGATAATCGGCATAGTTGGTGTGCCGGATCTCGACGCGGTCGGCGCGCTCGCGGACCTCGTCATAATTCGCCGCCTGGAGATAGGGCGGCAGCGGCGCGTCTTCATGCTTGCCATAGCCCCGCCCGAAGGCTTGCCAGGCGTAGAAATTGTCCTTGATGTCGAAGTCGCAGGCGAGCTTGCGCAGCCGGCTCTTGAGCGCGCCGGTGATGCCCTGCGCATCGTCGACCTTGAGCAGGTCGTATTGCGCCGGCGGGATGCCGAAGCCGAACAAGGCGGCGGGCTGGTCGACCAGCCAGCGCAGGAACTTCTTCTCGAAGAAGGGCGCATAGCGCGTCTCGAAGATCGCGCGCTGCTCCTCGATCGACTTGGCCTTCAGGATCTCGCGCGGATCGATGCGGTAGAGTCGGCCCAGAAAATGGACGAAGCCGATCAGGTTCCCGAGCAGCCCCTGGCGGTAGAAGCCCGTCGCGAAGCCCGAGATGCGACGGCGCCCGCGCAGGTCGCGGCTCTCCCAATAAGCGCGGGTCGCTTCGTCGAGATGCGGGCGCAGATGCCGCTCGTACAGCGCGATGTTCTCGGCGCGGTCGGCATCGGCGAAGAAGGCGCGGAAGCTCGCATAGTCGGGCAGATGCAATGCCGCGGCCTGCTTGAGCTTGTTGAGCGCGACATGCGCGGGATTGAGGTCCACCGCGGTGATCCGCTTCGGATCGGCGGTCAGGTACGAGAACACGTTGCACCCTCCCGAGGCGATCGTCACGACATGGCTGTCGGGCGTGATCTCCAGCGCCTCCATGTCGATGACCGGGTCTTCCCAGATCTGGGCATAGACCAGCCCGCGAAACGCAAAGGTGAAGGCGCGTTCGAGCAGGCCCTCCCTGCTGAGATGCTCGTGGCGATGCACCGCACCGCGAACGGCGCCGTTCTTCGGCGTCTTGGCGAGAGTTCCCATGGCCGGACTCCAGGAGGCGCCCGTGCAATGTCCGGGCGGAGTGCTTCCGCCCTAATCGCCGCGTGTGACAGAATCTTGTCACCGGCCCGCGTCCGCGTCCGGCAGACCTTGCGCGGCGGCGGCTCGACATTTGGTTTCCCCTCCCTTCCAGGGAGGGGATCAAGGGGTGGGTAGCGTCAGGCGAGGCTCGATGCCTCGTCTGACGCTTATTTGCTTGGCGATGAATCTCTTGGGCGCGCGGACGCGCGCACCCACCCCCAGCCCCTCCCTTCCAGGGAGGGGAGCCGAAGCGCCAAGGGTCTAGTGAGTCCGCTTGTCGATCTCGTTGCCGACGTCGCGGGTGCCGTTGGCCACGGCGTCGCCGACATCGTCGGCGGTATTCTCGATCGCCTGGCCGGCGCGGTCGGCGCCGTTCTCGATCAAGTCGCCGGTCTTGGCGGCGGCGTTCTCGAGGCTGTCGCCGGTCTGCTCGACCGCGCTCGCCACATTGTCCTGCGTGCCTTGCGAACAGGCGCCAAGCGCGAGGCCGAGCGCGAGCGCGGGCACCAGGGCGTGGAATGATTTGCGCATTTTGGTCTCCAAGGGTTGTCTCGGTCTAGCCAGCACAGGCCCGAGGGCGTAGGGAGCGCGGCATGTCCCGCCGTATCGCCATCGCCTCGGATCATGCCGCCTTCGTCATGAAATCGGAACTCGCCGAATGGTTGCGTGGCGCCGGCCACGAAGTGCTTGATCTCGGGCCCGCCAACACCGACAGCGTCGACTATCCCGACTACGGCTATGCGCTCGGCCGCGCCATCGAACGGGGCGAGGCGGAGACGGGGATCGCGCTGTGCGGATCGGGTATCGGCATCTCGATCGCGGTCAACCGCAACCCCGCCGCGCGCTGCGCGCTGGTCGCCGAGCCGCTCTCGGCGAGCCTCGCCCGCGAGCATAACGACGCGAACGTGATCGCCCTCGGCGCGCGCCTGATCGGCACCGAGATGGCCAAGGCGTGCGTCACCGCCTTCCTCGAAACCGACTTCCTGGGCGACCGCCACGTGCGTCGCGTCGAAAAACTCAGCCATCCCGAAAGGAGCCCCGCATGAGCACCAACCCCCAGATGGCAGGGCTCCAGCCCGACGGCTTCTTCACTAAATCGCTTTCCGAAGTCGATCCCGCGGTCTTCGCCGGCGTACGCCACGAGCTCGACCGCGAGCAGCACCAGATCGAGCTGATCGCATCCGAGAACATCGTCTCCAAGGCAGTGCTCGAGGCGCAGGGCTCGGTCTTCACCAACAAGTACGCCGAGGGCTATCCGGGTAAGCGCTATTACCAGGGCTGCCATCCTTCCGACGAAGTCGAGCAGCTGGCGATCGATCGGGCCAAGCAGTTGTTCGGCTGCGGCTTTGCCAACGTCCAGCCGCATTCGGGCGCGCAGGCGAACGGCGCGGTGATGCTCGCGCTGACCAAGCCGGGCGACACGATCATGGGCCTCAGCCTCGATGCCGGCGGCCACCTGACCCACGGTGCGAAGGCAGCGATGTCGGGCAAGTGGTTCAACGCGGTCCAATATGGCGTCGATCCCGAGACGCACCTGATCGACTTCGACCAGGTCGAGAAGCTCGCCAAGGAGCATCGCCCCAAGCTGATCATCACCGGCGGCTCGGCCTATCCGCGCATCATCGATTTCGCCCGTTTCCGCGCGATCGCGGACGAGGTCGGCGCGCTCTTCATGGTCGACATGGCGCATTTCGCCGGCCTGGTCGCGGGCGGCGTGCATCCCACGCCGTTCGGCCATGCGCATGTCGTCACCACCACCACGCACAAGACGCTGCGCGGGCCGCGCGGCGGCATGGTGATGACCGATGACGAAGCAATCGCCAAGAAGATCAACAGCGCGGTGTTCCCGGGACTCCAGGGCGGTCCGCTGATGCACGTGATCGCCGCCAAGGCGGTCGCGTTCGGCGAGGCGCTGCGCCCCGACTTCAAGAGCTATGCCGCGGCGATCGTCGAGAACGCCAAGGTGCTCGCCGCGACGCTCAACGAGCGCGGCGCCAACCTCGTCTCGGGCGGCACCGACACGCATCTGGCGCTTGTCGACCTCACCCCACTCGGCGTCACCGGCAAGGACGCCGACGAGGCGCTCGAGCGCGCCGCGATCACCTGCAACAAGAACGGCATCCCCAACGATCCGCTGCCGCCGGTCAAGACCAGCGGCATCCGCGTCGGTTCGCCTGCCGGCACCACGCGCGGCTTCGGTCCGGCCGAGTTCCGCGAGATCGGCAACATGGTCGCCGACGTGCTCGACGGGCTGCGCAAGAATGGCGAGCAGGGCGACGCACAGGTCGAGGCCAATGTCCGCGAACGCGTCCGCGCGCTGTGCGAACGCTTCCCCATCTATCCGGAGCTGTAATTGCGCTGCCCCTTCTGCGGAAATGAAGACAGCCAGGTGAAGGACAGCCGCCCCACCGAGGACGGGGCGGCGATCCGGCGGCGGCGGCAGTGCGAGGCGTGCGCCGCGCGCTTCACGACGTTCGAGCGCATCCAGCTGCGCGACCTGACCGTGGTGAAGAGCGGGGACCGGCGCGAGCCGTTCGAGCGCGACAAGCTCGTCCGCTCGGTCTCGACCGCGGCACGCAAGCGGCCGATCACGCCCGCGCAGATCGAGCGGCTGGTGTCGGGCATCCAGCGCCAGCTCGAGACGCAGGGGGACACCGAGATATTGTCCCAGCGGATCGGCGAACTGGTGATGCAGGGGCTGAAGGGTCTGGATTCGGTCGCCTATATCCGCTTCGCCTCGGTCTATAAGGACTTCCGCGAGGCGAAGGATTTCGAGGAATTCGCCGGCAATGTGAGCGAGGTCGGCAAGGGGTGAATCCCGTCATCGTCCTCGTGCGCCCGCAACTGGGCGAGAATATCGGCAAGGCGGCACGCGCGATGCTCAATTTCGGGCTGGCCGAGATGCGCCTCGTCGCCCCGCGCGACGGCTGGCCCAATCCCTCGGCCGGGCCGGCGGCGAGCGGTGCCGATGTCGTGCTCGAAAGGGCGCAGGTCTTCGGCAGCGTTGCCGAGGCGGTCGCCGATTGCGGGCAGGTCTATGCCACGACGGTGCGCAAGCGCGGCGTCACCAAGCCGGTGGTGACGCCCGAGACCGCCGCGCGCGAGATCCGCGCCGCGAGCGAGCGCTCGGCGATTCTGTTCGGCCCCGAGCGCTCGGGGCTCGAGACCGACGACGTCGCGCTGGCGCGTACGATCGTCACCGTGCCGATCAATCCCGAATTCGGCTCCCTGAACCTCGCTCAGGCGGTGATCCTCGTCGCCTATGAATGGTCGAAGGGTGCGAGCCTCGCCAGCCCGCCCGCTACCGATCTCGATCCGCCCGCGCCGCAGGAGGAGCTGGACGGGATGATCGGCCAACTCGACGCGCTGCTCGAGGATTCGGGCTATTATTTCCCGCCCGATCGCGTCCCCGCGACGCGGCGGACGCTCCGCACTCTGCTCACCAAACCGAGTTGGTCGTCGCAGGAGCTCCGTACGCTGCGCGGCGTGCTCTCCGCGCTCGAGGGCAAGAAGCGCCACCGCGGCGGCTGATCCTCAGCGCCGGTCGAACGCCTCGAACTCATAGGCGATCGACGCTTCGACCAGCTGCTCCCAAAGCGCGCCGACCGGCTCCTCCGGGATCCCTGCGGCGCGCGCATGGGCGCGGACATTGGCGATGACCTGGGCCTTGCGCGCCTCGTCGCGGACCTGGCCGCGTTCGGGCTTGATGCGGGCGGCGGCGTCCATATAGCCGAAGCGGCGCGCGAGCAGGCCGACCAGCGCGCGGTCGACCGCGTCGACGCCGGCGCGGACCTCGGCCATCGTCGTGCAGGCTTCGGGATCGAGAGTGTGTTGCATGGGGTTGCCCTTGGCGGGACGCGGCGTGCCTGTCCAGCTTGACTCATCGGTGCTCGGCCGCTAACCGCGCGCCTTCGCAATGGCCCCGCACCCCGGTGAAGCGGTGGCCCTGCCTTCCCCACAGGAACCAGCAGGCGGATACCGGGATCAACCCCGCGTTCCCGAAAGGGAGAGCGGATTACGTCGTCAGCGATTGCAAAGGATTAGATATGTCGAAGCGCTCCAGCGCCAAGCACAAGCTCGACCGCCGGATGGGCGAGAACATCTGGGGTCGCCCGAAGAGCCCGGTCAACAAGCGTGAGTACGGCCCCGGCCAGCACGGCCAGCGCCGCAAGGGCAAGATGTCCGACTTCGGCATCCAGCTGCGCGCCAAGCAGAAGCTCAAGGGCTATTACGGCGACATCACCGAGAAGCAGTTCAAGAAGTCGTACGAGGAAGCGTCGCGCATGAAGGGCGACACCGGTCAGAACCTGATCGGCCTGCTCGAGATGCGCCTCGACATGATCGTCTATCGCGCCAAGTTCGCGCCGACGATCTTCGCCGCGCGCCAGCTGGTCAACCACGGCCATGTCCGCGTCGACGGCGACAAGTGCAACATCGGCTCGCGCCGCATCAAGCCCGGCCAGACCGTCTCGCTCTCGTCCAAGGCGCAGGAAATGGCGCTGGTGATGGAGGCGCAGAGCCTCTCCGAGCGCGACATCCCCGATTACGTCGTTCCGGACGGCGCCTCGAAGATCACCTTCACGCGCATTCCGACGCTCGACGAAGTGCCCTATCCGGTGCGCATGGAGCCGAACCTGGTCGTCGAGTTCTACTCGCGCTGATCCGGGACCCCGGTCCGAGAGAAACAAGGGCGGTCGCAGGCGCGGCCGCCCTTTTTCGTATCGGAACCAGTCGGGCATCCGGCGCCGAAAGCATATCTCGCCGTATCGGAAGACCGGCGGGTCCGTCGCGCCACCCTCATTAAGGTTTGCGCCCAATAGGCTACACCGCAAAAGTCAGCATACCAGCCGAATTAACCCTGCGTTTCGGGCCGCCCCGCGCCTAGTTTCCCACGCGCTGCGATGTCGGGTGAATGAAAGAGGGTGTATCGTGGATCCGTTTCTGGCCACGCATCAGGACAGCGCGCAGGCGGAGGCTCTGTTAGATCTGGTCACCAATCAGCTGGACGCGTCGATGGGCATGCTGACCCTGCATGGCCCGGAGGGCGAGCGGCCGAGAATCCTCACGTCGCGCAACATGTCCACGAGCCTCGCCTCGACGATGGCGGCGTCGATCGATCGCGACCTTTCCAGGCCGGGGGATTCGAACGGCGCCGAGTGGTGGGGCGCGATGGCCTGGCCGTCGACGGTCTCGCGAGACGGCGACGGACATGCGCGCGTAACCTTTCTGTACCGCGCGACCCCCTGGCGGGCGATCGGGCTGACGGCGTGCCGGGACGACCGGCGCGAGGACCGATGGGGCGAACTCCAGTCCTCGGAGCTCAAAAGCTGGGTCGAGCCGATCCTGGGCCTGATCTGGCGTGCCGAGCATGAATATGCCCTGCGCGAGGGGCTGGCGCGCGCCATCGACCGGTTCGATTTCGGAATCGTCCTGCTCGACGCGGACGCTTCGCCCTGGTTCGTCAATGCGCGGGCACGACAATTGTTCGATGCAGGCGATGGGATACGGCGCGCGGGCCATGCGATCGCCGCCAGCGATTTCGACGACACCATTCGCCTCCAGACCGCGATCCGGCACGATTCCGTATCCGGCGACAGCTTTCACGTGCTGCTCCTGCACCGCACCCGGATGCGCCCGCTGATCGCCGTCGTGGCGTCCCTGGATTGCGAGCACGACCTGTGCGGCAAGCCGGCCACGGCACTCTACCTGCTGGACCCCGACCGGGACTCGCGGGCGATGGTCAGCGCGCTCTGCCGGGCGCATGGCCTGACCGCGACGGAATCCGAGCTCGCCATGCATCTCGTCGGGGGCGCGACCGTGGAGAACGCCGCCAATCGCATGCACATCCAGATACAGACCGCGCGCGCCTATCTGAAACAGGTCTTCGCCAAGACCGGCACGCACCGCCAGGCCGAATTGGTCCGCGCGATCCTCCGGGGCATCGTACTCATCGGCTGATCCAGGCCTGCCGCCCCATCTGGGGGTAGCGATTTGCACCATTCGGGGAGGGGCCGCGATCCCGTGTGGGGCTAATCGCCCCGCGCCGAAGCGAGCTATACAGCCGCCGTCACGATTTCGCCGCGCGACCAGGGAATACCGCGGGGCAACAGCGGTATCGGCGGCCGCGCCAATTCCATGGAGGAGATGTCATGAAGCGCACATTGTATCTAGGCGTTGCGTTCGGCGCCCTCACGCTGACGGCAACACCGGCCTTCGCCCAGGACGACAATAACGGCAAGGCTGCCGCAATCACCGCGGACAACGGCTCGACGGTGACCTGGACCAACACCACGACCACCACGACCACCACCGAGACCACCGACAATTCGACATGGACCGACAGCTCGAACAACAGCGATTCGAGCGGGATCGGCTCGGCGAACAACGGCGGCACCGCCAACTACAGCTATACGACGATGACGACCCCGACCAACCTCGCCGCGACGGTGACGGGCGGCGAGGTCTATCTCTATAATTGGGGACCGGGCGGTTCCGGCGGTTCGGGCGGCTCCGGCGCTGCTGGCGGCTCCGGCGCCGGCGGCGGCTCGGGCGGCGGTGGCGGTTCGGGCGGCGGCGGCGGCGCCACGACCGGCGGTTCCGGCGGCTCCGACGGTGACGGCGGCGCCAGTGGTGATGGCGGCGCCGGCGGCGCCGGAGGCACCGGCGACACGACCGGCGCAGGCGGGGCGGGCGGCGCGGGCGGTGCAGGCGGCACGGGCGGCGAAGGCGGCGCGGGCGCGGCATCGCAAGTGATGACTTGGGACGCCACGTTCGACAACGGCGCCTTCTCGAACTTCGCCGGCCTGAACGCGATGAACGTCAACACCGGCTTCTACGCATCGCAGAATGCGAGCGTGAACGTGAGCGCGTCGGTCGGCACCTTGACGCTGACGCCCTGAAATATCGGCCGGCCGCTTACTCCCCCCGGAGCGGCCGGCTTCTTTTTGGCGTCGGAGACAAGGGAGATCGGCCGTGACCCGCCTCATTGCGGCGACCATTGGCGTCGCCTTCCTCTATGGCCTTGCCGCTGCCCCGGCGAGCGCGCAGACGGCGCCGCCCGGCCCCGTGCCGGTCGCCGACAGCCTCCTGGCGGAGACGCGTGGCATGGCGGACATGTGGGTGATCGGGCAAACGACGACGGTCACGAGCACCAGCACGGTCGAAGGCAACACGATCAACGGCGATTTCACCACGGGGACCGTCAATCTGAGCAACGGCGCGCTCGACAATTTCAACGGGCTGGCATTGTTCAACATCAACACCGGCAACAATGTCGCCATCAACAGCGCGATGACGGTCAATGTCGCGATCCAGCCATAGGATGGCGGTGATGGGCGCGGCGATGTTGCTCGGCGGCTGCGGCCCCGCTTTTGTCGACACGCCCGGCCGCACGCTGCCCCTGACGGCGGGCGATGTCGCCGTGCCGGTCAAGAGCATGGCCGAGCGACGCTTCCTGACGGTCGTGCGCCAACGCTATGATTTCAGCTGCGGCTCGGCCGCGCTCGCGACTCTGCTCCGTTTTCACTACGGGGACGACGCCAGCGAGCAGTCGGTGTTCATGGGCATGTGGCAGAATGGCGATCGCGCGCAGATCAGCCGGCTCGGATTCTCGCTGCTCGACATGAAGCGCTATCTGAATGCACACCGCATCCGGGCGGAGGGCTATGTCGTGACCCTGGACGAGGTCGCGCGCACGCGCGTTCCCGGCATCGCGCTGATCGACGTGCGCGGCTACCGGCATTTCGTCGTCGTCAAGGGCGTCGAGGGCGGGCAGGTGCTCGTCGGCGATCCGTCGCTGGGCATCCGCCTGATCGACGTGAAGACCTTCGGATCGATGTGGAACGGCATCCTGTTCGCGCTGGTCGATGCGGTCGAGGACGGCAAGCGCAGCTTCGGCCGGGAATCGGAATGGGCGCTGGTGGCACGGAGCCGCGCGACCATGACGATGGAGCCCGTCAGCATCCAGGCGCTCGCATTGGTCCGCGCGCCGCCTTTCCCGGTCGAATTGTAGCGAGGGCGGCATGCGCATCCTCGCTCTCCTGCTCGGCGCCGTCGCGACCTTCTCCTTCGCCCAGGCCGCCGCCCAGTCCGGGCCGTTCGGAGGCTCCCGAACGGTTGCCGACGACAGGCTCGGCGAGGTGCGGGGCGGCTTCCTGCTCCCCAACGGCATGGACATAGGCCTCGGCATCACGGTCGACACGCTCGTCGATGGCCGTCTCGTGCTCAGCACCGTGATGACCGTCGACGATGCCACGCACCTGTTCGTCTACACCGAGGGCGACGTGCAGCGGCAGACGAGCGCGACCATGGTTCTGGTGCCCGGCCCCAATGGGCCGTCGCTCGTCCGCATCACGCAGGACGCCTCGCCCGCCCCGGGCGGGGGCGGAAGGCAACCGCTCGCGGTCGTTCCCAACGGCGCGCCGGTCGAGACGCCGTGGGGCGCGGTCCAGCTCGCGCAGTCGGACACCCAATCTACGGTATTCCTGACGGGCGAGGGGATCCAGCTGCGTCACATGATCGGCGCGGTCACCGGCGCGCTGGTCGCCAATACCGCCAGCGACCGCGTGATCGACACCATGGTCACGATCGACCTCGATATCCGTCATTCGGCGATACCGCTCGGCGCGATGATGCTCCGGCTCGATACGTTGCTCACCGGCGCCGCGGCGCGGGGAGCCTATTGAGATGCGGCCCGGACTGCATTGCCTCGGCGCGCTCGGCCTGATGGCGGTGGCGGCGCCCATGCGCGCCGATGCGCAAGCCGCCGGCCCGCAGAGCGCCGACCTGCTCACGCTGCGGCGCCAGATCGAGGAGGAGCGCCGCGCGATGGAGACGCAGCAACGCGCGCTCGATGCGCAGAAGCAGCGTCTCGACATACTCGAGGATGCGCTGCTCGAGCGGATGCGCGCCGAGGGGCTGCCCATGGCCGCGCCGCTCCTGCCCTATGCCGATGTCAGCCAGACCGGCGACAACCAGTCGTCCACGCCGCAGGTCGGGGTCAAGCCTCCCCAGGCGCCGCCGCGTGTCGCCGTGCTGGCGGACCAGGGCGGCATATTGTCGCGTCCCGGCCGCTTCGTGATCGAGCCGACGCTCGAATATATCCGGGCGGACCGCAACCGCTTCGTCTTCCGCGGCATCGAGATCCCGAAGTCGGTCCTGGTCGGCGTGTTCGACATCAACGAGAGCCGGCAGGATATCCTGACCGCCGCCGCGGTGGCCCGCCTGGGGTTGACCGATCGGCTCGAACTGTCGGCGCGTCTCCCCTGGGTCTATCGCCAGGACACGGCCGTGCTGGTGCCCCTGATCCAGAACCCGCCCCAATCCGGCGCCGGGACCATCAACACCTCCACGCACGGATCGGGGCTCGGCGACGTCGAGGTGCAGGCGCGCTACCAGATCTCCGACGCGAACCATGGCTGGCCCTATATGATCGCGGGGCTCCAGATGATCGCGCCGACCGGATCCGATCCCTTCGGCCTGCCGCGCAGCGCGCTGGGCAACGCCCAGAGGTCGGCGACCGGATCGGGCTTCTGGGCGGTCCATCCCAGCCTGACGCTTCTGATGCCGAGCGATCCCGCGACCTTGTTCGGCGTCTTCGGCTACACCTTCAACTTCGGTCGCGACGTCGACACGCGGATCAACGATGCGCAGATCGACCGAGTCGAGCCGGGCGGGTCGCCCAGCGCGACGATCGGCCTCGGCATCTCGCTCAACCAGCGGACCTCGGTGAGCTTCGCCTATGCGCACAACTGGCAGTTCGCGACGCGGAGTCGCATCCGGCCGATCAGCATTCTCAACGGCGTCGAGACATTGGGCGAGCCGATCACCAGCAAGACGCGCGACCTTCAGATCGGCCGGTTGCTGTTCGGCATCAGCTACCGCGCCACCCAGCGGACGACGCTCGACTGGATCGTCGAGGTCGGTGCCACGGACGACGCCGCGGATGTCCGCACGACGCTGCGGATACCCTTCGAACTCTCGTCGCCGGGCGCCAAGTCCGGCCAGTGAATGCGAACTCGAGGGGCGAGACCTTAGCCACGCTACATTCGCATCCCCGACATGGGAGGTGCCGCGGCGGCTGCTATGACCGATACGACGACCTGACGTTCGCCTGCTTTCTCGAACTTGAGCGTCAGCGGGAAGGTCTGGCCGGCCTCGAGCGGCTGCTTCAGGCCGGCCAGCCAGATGTGCAGCCCGCCCGGATTCAGGCTTGCGGGCTTGTCGGCCGGAATATCGATTGCCTCGAGATATTTCATGCCCATCGCGCCGGCGCCGCTCTCCATGGTCATGAGGTCGGTCTTGTTCGCGACGGGAGCGGAAGCGGCGATCAGCCGGTCGGGGGTCGGCGAGGTGATCGTCATGTACACCGCGCCATTCGCCGCGTTGGCGACGGTTTCGCGCGCCCACACGTCCTTGACCTCGATCGGGGCCGGTTGCGTGCAGGCCGCGATCGGAAGCGACAGGAACAGAGCGAAAGCCAAAGGTCTCACCAAGATCTCCCCTATTCCCGCATGGTCGCCGCATCCCGATGCCCGCCCATCCGATAGGGCGGCCTTGTACGGCCGGACGCCGATTTGCTACGCTCGTAGCCCGATTATGGAAAGTGGATCCTCTTCTCGCGCCGGCCTCGCCCGGCATGTCGACCGCCGGCTGCTGCTGCGCGGCGCGCTCGGCGCCGGTGCGGTCGCGGCCGTGGCGATTCCCGCCCGCAGGTTCCTGGTTCCCGAGGCGGTGGCCGAACCCGTGAAGGTCGGCGGCCTCGCGGTGACCTGCAACCTGACGCTGCCGGTCGCCTGCGCCGCCAACCAGGCCGCCAACCCCTTCGGCACGCGTGACGCGGCGCAGCTCGCCTTCGGATTCAGCCGGTACAATGGATGGCCCGAGCTGAAGGAATCGCTGATGTCCGGTGGCGTCCAGGCCGCCTATATGCTGGCACCGCTGGTGATGGACCTGGCCGACAAGCAGGTGCCGGTGAAGATCGTGTCGATCGGCCACCGTTCGGGCGCGGTGATCATGGTCCGCACCGATTCGTCCTACCGCAACTTCCGCGACCTGACCCGCAAGCGCATCGCGATCCCCAGTCGCTTCGCGGTTGATTTCCTGTTCCTGCGCAAGATGCTCGCCAAGGAGGGCATGACGCCCAAGGACGTCGAGATCGTCGAGATGGCGCCGGCGGACATGCCGGCGGCGCTCTATGTGAAGGGAGTCGACGCCTATTGCACCGGCGAGCCGTTCGGCGCGGCGGCACAGAGTGCGGGCTATGCGCGGCCACTGACCATGACGCGCGACGAGTGGCCCCGTTACATGTGCTGCGTGCTGACCGTGCGCGAGGAACTGATCGCGTCGAACCGGCCGCTGGTGCAGAATCTCGTCAATTACGTGCTCGCCGCGGGCAGATGGCTCGACGGACAGCGGAAGAACCGCGAGACCGCGGTCCAGATCGCCGCCAAGCGCGAATATTTCAACCAGGACCCCAACATCCTCCGCTTCGTGATGAGTCACCCGGAGGACCGCGTGACCTATGGCGACCTGCGGATGATCCCGCAGGAGTTCGAGGATCTGATGCAGCAGGCCGTCGCGGCCGGCGCGTTGAAGCACTCGGTTCCCTACGCCAAGTACGTCGACGAAAGCTTCGCGCGCGCGGCGCGGCCCGCGTCGATCGCGCTTTGACTGCGCGTTCGAACCCGAGGCTCCCGATCCTTGCCGGGATCCTGCTGGTCGCGCTGCTCGCGGCAGGCGCGGCCATCACGATTGTCTCACGCGACGCGGCGCGGCCGGAGGCGACACCCGCGCCTGACACTGCGCGATCGGGGGGATTGAAGGCCGGGGCGTTCGATCCGCCGCAACAGGCGCCCGACTTTTCGCTGCGCGGCTCGGACGGGTCAGAGGTGACGCTGGCGCGCTACCGCGGCAAGGTCGTGCTGCTGACGTTCGGCTTCACTTATTGCGCGGCGGTGTGTCCGACCACGCTGGCGACGCTGGCGCAGGCCCGCAGCAAGCTCGGCAAGGCGGCGGATTCGGTGCAGGTGATCTTTGTGACGGTGGATCCGGCGCGCGACGACGCAGTGCACATGCGGGAGTATCTCAAGGCTTTCGATCCCGGCATCGTCGGCGCCACGGGCACTCCGGATGCCTTGGCTGCGGTGCGGGCTAAATATGGCGTCACGGCCATCAAGCGGGGCACCGGCCCCGACTATGCCATGGACCACACATCGTCGATCTTCCTGATCGACCGCGACGGCAAGCTGCGGGCGATGATGCCCTTCGGGCACGACCCCGCGGACTTCGTGCACGACATCCAGTCGCTGCTGGTATGACGGCGCCGCTTTCAGGGAAGCGCTTGGTCGCGGCCACGCTGTCCTTGGTCCTGCTCGGCGGGCTCGGATGGGCCGCGCTGGCGCCGATAGAAGCCGTCTCGCATGAGGAGCTGTTCGAGATTCCGAAGGGCACCTCGGCGCGCCGCCTAGCCGGCGAGGAGATCGAGATCCTGCCGCAGACGATCCGGCTGACGCTCGGCCTCAACGACGTGCTCGTGTTCAGGAACGCGGACAGCGCGCCGCACATCTTCGGGCCCACATTGATCATGCCGGGGCAGAGCTTCCGCCTGCCCTTCACGCAGGCATCGACCTACAGCTTTCAGTGCACCGCGCACGCCAACGGGCAGCTCGACGTGATCGTGGACCCGGCGCCTGCGCCGGGCTGGGAAAGGCTTCGCTGGCGTTGGCGCAAGCTGACGAGCTGATCGCCGGCGACAGCTGGGCGCCGAGCTGAGTTGTAGCTACGTTACTACCTTGTGGCTCTCCCGCAACACTATGGAGCCGCTGTGCGGAAATGTGCGCCTTTCCGCCTTGCCGGCCGCGGTTTCGAGGTTGTGAAATCCGGTCCCGATGCCGCAAAACTCGCGCGTTGCGGCGGCAATTCGTGCAATTGACCGACCGGCACGATGGGGGAACGGGTGAGGGAAACCGACAATGCGCTGATGAGGGTCGTGGCGCCGGCGCTGGTGATCGCGCTCCTGATCGCGGTCTGGTGGCTGATCGTCGCAAGCAGCGACAGCCCCATCTTTCCGACTCCGGGACAGGTCGCGACCGGAGCATGGGCGCTCGCGCAGGACGGCACCTTGTGGCAGCACATCGAAGCGTCGCTGTTCCGTGTCGAGATCGGCTTCGGGCTGGCGCTTGTGGTCGGCGTGCCGCTGGGCCTGTGGATGGGCTGGGTCTCCGGCGCCTTCTACACGTTGAACCCGCTCTTCCAGATGCTGCGGCCGATCTCGCCGATCGCCTGGATCCCCGTCGCGATCCTGTGGTTCGGAGTCGGCGACTTCTCGCCGATCTTCCTGATCTTCATCTCCTCGGTGTTCCCGATGATCGTGCAGACCACGGTGGGCGTGCGCACGATCGACCGGCGCTATCTGCGCGCGGCTGCGAATTTCGGCGTTTCGCGCTGGGTGCTGTTTCGCCGGGTGGTGATTCCCGCGGTGCTGCCGGAGATCATCGTCGGCATGCGCATCGGCATCGGCGTGGCCTGGCTCGTCGTCGTCGCCGCGGAGATGATCGCGCTCAACTCCGGCCTCGGCTATCTGATCATGGATTCGCGCAACGCCGGCAACCGCTACGACCTGGTGATCGCGAGCATGATCATCATCGGCGTGATCGGGCTGCTGCTCGACGGCGCCACCCGCCTGCTCGAGCGGCTCGATACCGTGAAGTGGCGCTATGTCCGATAGTCAGATCGTCGTCGACGGCATCAGCAAGGGGTTCGGCGAGCTCTCGGTCGTCGACGATGTGCGCTTCGAGGTCGCCGACGGCGAGTTCGTCGCGATCGTCGGCCCTTCGGGCTGCGGCAAGTCGACCTTGCTGAACATCATCGCTGGCTTCGAGCGTCCGGACCGGGGCACGGTCAGGATCGACGGCGCCAGGGTGACCGGTCCGAGCCGGAACGGCATCATGATCTCGCAGCACGGATCGGTGTTCCCGTGGCTGACCGTGCAGGACAACGTCATGTTCGGCCTGACCGGCGCCAGCCAGGAAGAGCGGGTGGCGCTCGCGCACCGCTATATCGAGATGGTCGGGCTCAGCGGGTTCGAGAAGGCGTACCCGCACGAATTGTCGGGCGGCATGCTCAAGCGTGCCGAGCTCGCCCGGGCCTTCGTGGTGAAGCCCGAGATCCTCTACATGGACGAGCCCTTCTCGGCGCTCGATGCGCTGATGAGCCTGAGAATGCAGACCGAGCTGCGGCGCATCCTCGACGAGGAGCGCCACACGGTGCTGCTGATCACCCACGACGTCGAGGAAGCGATCTTCCTAGCGGATCGCATCCTGGTGCTGTCGCCGCGCCCGACGACGATCCAGACCACCTTCCATGTGGACCTGCCGCATCCGCGCAAGCTCTCGGATCCAAAGGCGCAAATCCTGCGCGAGGCCATATTGAAGGAACTCGGGCTCTAGCGCGACCGCCTGGCTCGGTTCCCCGGGGCGGCAGGCGGAGAAGTGCCGAAAGATACCGCTTGCGTCCGCGCTACAAATGTAGCACGCTACAAATGTAGCCTGAGAGGTACGCCATGCTTTCGCAATTGCCGCCCCGCGAACGTCAGATCGTCGACCTGCTCTATGAGGGGGGATCGCGCACCGTTTCGGATATCTGCGACGCGCTGCCCGATCGGCTCACGGGATCGGCGGTGCGCGCGATGCTCAAGCGACTCGAGGATAAGGGCTTCGTGCGCCGGGAGGAAAGCGACCGGGGGTTTCTCTTCTCGCCGACCTTGCCCGACAGCCAGGCGCGGCGCACCGCGCTCAGCCAGGTGGTGCGGACCTTCTTCAACGGATCGCCGGTCAGCGCGGCCAGCGCGCTGCTGGGAATGGCGCAGCAACCCGATGCGCGCGAACTCGACGAACTGGAGGCCATGATCGCGCGCGCGCGGCAGGCCCGGGCCAGCGGAGAGTAACGATGGCCATATTGCTCCTCGCGCTCAAGTCGCTCCTCGTCGCCGCCGCGACCTTGTTGCTGCTCCGCCTGACCCGCCGTCGCTCCGCCGCGGAGCGCTCGACGATCGCGCATCTCGGGCTGTTCGCGCTTGTCGCGTTGCCGCTTGCGAGCCTGGCGCTGCCGTCGCTGTCGTTGCCGGTTCCGGAATCGATCGCGCGCATGGTGGGGATGGACGCGACGCCGCCGCCCGCCACGGCGACACCAGCGACGGCGGACGTCGCGCAGTCGAACGCGGCGGCGCTTCCGCTGCCGGCCGCCGAACCGCGGATTCAGGCCATGTCCGATCAGCCGTCGGCGTTTGGCAACGTCGTGGGCGCGCTGGCACGGCATGCCTATCTGCTGCCGACCGCGGCATTGCTGCTTCTCACCCTGGCGGCATTGCTCCGCCTGGTCGGCCTGCGGGCGCGCGCCGAAGTGCTGGTCGAGCCCGAGTGGCTGGCCGCGCTCGCCCGCGCCCAGCGGCGCATGGGTTTCAAGAGCGGCACGGCATTGCTCAGGAGCGAGGAGCTCGCCTCGCCGATCAGCTGGGGGCTGATGCGCCCGACGATCCTGCTCAGCGACGCGGCCGCGCGCGCCCCCGAACAGGCCGAGGCGATCATCGCGCACGAGCTGGCGCATGTCGTCCAGCTCGATTGGGCGAAGCTGATGCTCGCGCGCGTCGCCACCGCCGCCTTCTGGTTCAATCCGCTCGCCTGGGTTCTGGCGCGCGAGGCCCATCAGCTGCGCGAGGAAGCAGCGGACGACGCCGTGCTCGCCGCCGATATCGACGGGCCCGATTATGCCGAGCTGTTGATCGGCGTGGCCCGCCACGAGTGCCGCGGCGTGCTGCTCGGCGCGCATGGCGTGGCGCCGGGGAAGAACTCGCTGCATCGCCGCATCGCGCGGGTGCTCGACCTCAATCCTGCGCGCCGGCCTTCGGGCAGGTCATGGGTAGCGGGGTTCGCCGCGGGAATGCTCACCATGGCCGCGCCGCTTGCCGCGTTGACACTCGCACCCAGCCAGGCCGCATCGGTCGCCGCGGGCCCGGTACGCGCGGCGAGCGCCGCACCGGCATCCCCGGCATCACGGGCATCATCGGCGACTTCGTTGACGCACGGCGTGTCGGCTCGAGCGCAGGATACCGATGCTTTGCCTTCGACTTCGACCAATGACCAAGCCCTGGTCGAGGCGAGTTCCGCGTCGCAGGTTTCCATGCAAGCGGTCCAGCTTGCCGTTCCCGTCGTGGTGGCACAGGCCAGCCCGTCACAAGAGATCCGTGTCGACCAGATCATCGAGATGCGCGCCATCGGAATCACGCCGGAATATAAGCGCGCCATGGCGCAGGCGGGCTTTCCGGGCCTGACGACCGACCAGTTGGCGCAGGCTCGATCGCTGGGCGTCACGCCCGAATATGTCCGCGACATGCGTGCCGCCGGATTGGCAGGGAACTTCGAGCAGATATTGGGCGCGCGCGCCCTGCGGCTCGATCCCGGCTATGTCGGTGAGATGCGCAGGCTGGGGGTCCGCGGCTCGCTCGACGATTACCAGGGCATGATCGCCCTGGGCGTCACTCCCCAATATGTGCGCAGACTCCGGGCGCGCGGGATCGGCGTCACCTCGCCCGACAAGCTGACCGAGCTGAAGGCGGTGGGCTTCGATCCCGACAAGGATAGCGACGGCCCGTAACGGGCATCGCGTTCGCGCCACCGTCCACGTCCCCAACCGTACCGCCGAAACGCTCCGTCGCGGGCGAACGGCACCCCTTTGCCTGTCAAACGAGGAGACCGCTCATGCTTCGTTCCGTGCTTGCTTCGACGGCGATGCTGCTCACCTGCTGCGCATCCGCCATGCCGCTCGACACCTGGGATCGCCTCGCTTTCGAAGCGCATCTGGAGGGTTCGTCCGACGTGGAGCTGCGCGTCGAGCACAATGCCGGCCCGAAGCACCGCAACAACTGGTCCCAGTCGGTGCCGCTGTCCGATTTCGATGGACTGACCCGCGACGTGTTCGATCGCGGCGGCCGCGTCCAGTTCCGGCTCCTGCGGCCGGCCGGCACGCTCGCCTGCGAAGGGCTCGGCCACGATCGGCGTGCCGACGGCAATTGCGCGATGGCGCCGAGCCCGGCCTTCGCGGACCGGCTCGCCGCCCGCGGTATCGCCCGGCCGGATCGCGACCAGAGCTTCGCGCTCATCATGAGCGGCGTGTCGCTTGAGGTGCTCGACGCTTTGCGCGCCGAGGGCTGGGGGACGCCCACGCTCGACGAGCTGATCCAGCTCGGCATTTTCCAGATCACCCCGGCGCTGGTGCACCGCTTCGCAAATGCCGGCTACAAAGGCGGCGCGATCCCGACGTTGGTGGCGTTCAAGATCCACGGCGTGACGCCCGAGGCGATCGGGGAATTTGCCAGGCTCGGATACGCACGGATCAGCACCGAGAACCTGCTCGCCATGCGGATCCACGGCGTCACGCCCGATTTTGTGCGGTCGATGCGCGCAGTGGGTCTGCACGACCTGTCTCCCGATACGCTGATCCAGCTGCGCATCTTCGACGTCACGCCCGATTATGTCCGCGCCTTCGCGAGCGGCGGAACGCGGAATCTCGAAGCGAGCGAGCTGATCAAGCTGCGGATAACGGGTATCGACGCCCAGGATCTGCGTGCCAGCAAATGAGCCGGGCATATCAGAAGCGTGGTTTGACCGGGCCGTCGCGTCTTGCGGGCGAATGGCTGGCGGTGTCGGTGGCGTTGCTCGCACCGCTGTCGGCCCGGGCCCAGCGCGAAACGCCAGCCGAACCCTCCGCCGCGGCAACCGGCGCCAAGGTCTTCACGCCGGCCGACTTCGTGCGCTTCGCACCGCAGACCGCCTACGACATGCTGAATCAGGTGCCGGGGTTCACCATTCGCGGCGCCGACGACGCGCGCGGACTGGGGGAGGCCTCGGAGAACGTGCTGATCAACGGCCAGCGCGCCACCGACAAGGCGGGCGGGGCGGCCGCGCAGCTGCAGAAAGTGCCCGCGGCCGATGTCGAGCGCATCGAGATCAAGGAAGCGGCTTCGCTCGGCATCGCGGGACTCACCGGGCAGGTTGCCGACGTGATCCTCAAGGCCGACCGCAAGGCCGGCGGCAATTTCAGCTGGAGCCCGCAGCTGCGGCCGCATTTCGCCAAACCGCGCTGGCTCGCCGGATCGATCAGCTACAGCGGCACGAGCGGCGCGCTGGGCTATACCGTGTCGCTGGAGAACGATCCCGGCCGCGGCGCGATGGGCGGCAACGACTATCGCATCCTGGCGCCCGACGGTACGCTGATAGAGCGGCGCGACCAGGTCTATTGGAACAGCTTCGATCAGGCGCGGGTCTCCGCGATCCTGAAATATGGCGGCAACGGTCCGCTCCAGGCCAATCTCAACCTCGCTTATTACCCCTATTGGAACCGCGGCGACAATTTCCAGCGGCGCGTGCGCGTCGACGGGAACCATAATGACTGGGACAATCGCCGCCGCACCTTCGGCTTCCAGTACGACATCAGCGGCGACATCTCGGTGCCTCTGGGCGGCGGCCGGCTGAAGGTGATCGGCCTGCGCCACTTCGAGCACGCGCCGGCGACCTACGACCAGCGCACCGACTATGACAGCGGCGCGCCTTCGACCGGCACCCGCTACGGGCAGGATTCGAAGATCGGCGAGACGATCGGCCGGCTCGAATATCGCTGGAAAGGGGGGCGCAACGACTGGACCGTCTCGTTCGAGCGCGCCGACAACCGGCTCGTGCAGCGGAGCAGTCTGGCCAGCCTGCAGCCGGACGGCAGCTATGTCGACATTCCGTTCCCGCAGGGCAGCGGAACCGTGACGGAGAAACGCTACCAGGGCGTTGCGGCGCTGAGCCGCCCGCTATCGTCCAGGCTGGACCTGCAGCTTGCCGGCGGGGCGGAATATTCGGAGCTCGCCAAGCTGGGAAGCGTCGATCCGGCGCGCCATTTCTTCCGCCCCAAGGGAAGCGCCTCGCTCGCCTGGCGTCCGGCCGCGGGCTGGGACGCGAGCCTCAAGTTCGAGCGCAAGGTCGGCCAGATCAGCTTCTACGATTTCCTCGCCAACCAGGACATCACCAACGATCGCGAAAACGACGCCAATCCCAATCTCGTGCCGCCGCAAAGCTGGGAGCTGACGGGCGAAGTCGGGCGCAATTTCGGGCGATGGGGCAAGACCCGGCTCAAGATCTACCGTCACTGGGTGGAGGACATCGTCGATCGTATTCCGGTCGGGGTCGATGGCGATGCGGTCGGCAACCTGCCGCGCGCCACGCGGCTCGGCGTCCAGAGCATCAGCACGATCCAGTTCGACCCCATCGGCTGGAAAGGCGCCAAGCTCGACGCCGATGTGGGTTTCGAGCGGAGCCGCGTGCGCGATCCGCTTACCGGTGCAGAGCGCGTGATCAGCAACACGCGCGATCGCTGGGCGGCGCTGACGCTGCGCCATGACGTTCCCGGCACGCAGTTCGCCTGGGGCGGCGGCCTCTCGTTCGAGCATTACGGGCTCGCTTATTATCTCAACGAGATCAGCCAGAGCTGGGAGGGCCCCTATACCAGCGCGTTCATCGAGCTGAAGGACGTGGAGGGTCTCAAGGTGAACTTTCAGGTCTTCAATCTCAACGACGGCCATGTGCGCTATTACCGCACGGTCCATTCCGGCCGGCGCAACAGCGCGCCGGTGAGCTTCTACGAGCGCCAGCACCAGATGGTCGGCCCGCTGTTCACCCTGACGATCCAGGGGACGTTCTAGACGCGCGTTGAGATGGTCTTGCCACGCAACTGGCTGATATGGACTCTCGGAGGAGTCACCAAGTATTTTCAAGGATTTAACGGAAATTCGCGACGATTTTCGAGCAGCTCCTCCAGAATTTCTCTCACGTAGATTCCAGATCGCGAGACCTCAGCGCCGGCGGCGCGGGCATCGCCAGTGAGGATGCGCTTCCGGGGAGCAGCGGCGACTGCTATTGTCGATGACAGAGATACGATGCGCGAGAGAAGCCACGATCACGAACGGCTGGTGCATTCCATAGTGCAATCGCCGACCAGCGCCGCGACCTCACCGCTTGCGGCGAGCTGGTGTCGCTCGGCGCTTCGGCACGGCCTCGACCCGGGGCATGTCCGCGCGCGGACATCGGTCTCCGAAGCCGAGCTGCGCCAGCTCCACGAGGCGAACGAGCCCCTGCTCGTCGTTGCCCGCCCCATTCTCGATCAGCTGTTCGCGACCGTCGGAGACTCGGGCTGCGCCGTCGTGCTCAGCGACGCCGACGGGCTCATATTGGCGGCGCGCGCCGGGCCCGCGGATCAGGACATGTTCGAGGAGGTCGGCCTCATTCCCGGCGCGATCTGGAGCGAAGCCGCGGAAGGCACGAACGGCATCGGCACCTGCCTGGCGGAGAAACGCGCCGTCACCATCCACCGCGATCAGCATTTCGCCTGCCGGAACATCGGGATCAGCTGCATGGACGCGCCGGTGTACAACCCGCAGGGGCGGCTGGTCGCAGCGCTCGACATGTCCAGCTGCCGCAACGACCATGGCGAGGCGATGGCGACGCTCGTCGGAGCGGTAGTGCGCGACGCGGCGCGGCGTATCGAACGCGAATTTTTCCAGGCAGCTTATTCCCACGCGCGCATCCTCGTCGCGCCGAACCATGGCATGCAGGGGAATGCGCTGCTCGCCGTCGATCGGGACGACATCGTGATCGGCGCGAGCCATGCGGCCCGCGTCCGATACGGTCTGACCGACGAGGCGCTCGCCCGCCCGCGCACGGCGGCGGACGTGCTGGGCCAGCCCGAGGCGCCTTCGTTCGAGGAAGCGGAGCGTGCTACCCTGCGGCAGGCGCTGGCGCAGGCCAGGGGAAATGCCAGCGAGGCGGCCCGGATCCTCGGCATCGGGCGAGCGACTCTCTATCGGCGGCTGCAACGTCACCGGCTGCGTCCGCCGGCCTGAATCGCCCGTCGCTGAAAACGGCGACGGCGAGTGTCTCACTTCCGAGACGGGTCGGCAGCGGCTTCGTAGCTTCACTTATTGGCAGAATCGGGCCTCCATGAAAGCCTCCTCCCGCGCCGGAAAACCGGCTTGCGCCTCGGTGCAAGGAGAGGAGGACGAAAATGGACATGCAGACCAGCCCTGCCGCCAACATGACGGCACCTTTCGCGGAACGCTATGACAACTTCATCGCGGGCCGGTTCGCGGCGCCGCGCGCCGGAAGGTATTTCGAGAGTATTTCGCCCATCACGGGCAAGACCGTGTGCCGGATCGCCCGCTCCGATGCTTCGGACGTCGAGGCGGCGCTCGACGCGGCGCACGCCGCCAAGGACGGATGGGGCGCCACCGCGCCGGCCGAGCGCGCGCGCATCCTCAGCCTCATCGCCGACCGGATGGAGCAGAATCTCGAGAAGCTGGCGCTCGCCGAGACCTGGGACAATGGCAAGCCGATCCGCGAGACCATGGCCGCGGACCTCCCGCTCGCGATCGACCATTTCCGCTATTTCGCCGGATGCATCCGGGCGCAGGAAGGCGGCATCTCCGAGATCGACCGGGACACGGTCGGCTATCACTTCCACGAGCCGCTGGGCGTCGTCGGCCAGATCATCCCGTGGAACTTTCCGCTGCTGATGGCGGCATGGAAGCTCGCCCCCGCGCTCGCCGCCGGCAATTGCGTCGTGCTGAAGCCGGCGGAGCAGACCCCGGCCTCGATCATGGTCTGGGCCGAGCTGGTCGGCGACCTGCTGCCCCCCGGCGTGCTCAACATCGTCAACGGGTTCGGGCTCGAGGCCGGCAAGCCGCTCGCTTCGTCCAATCGGATCGCCAAGATCGCGTTCACCGGAGAGACCGGCACGGGCCGGCTCATCATGCAATATGCGAGCGCGAATCTGATCCCGGTGACGCTCGAGCTCGGCGGCAAATCGCCCAATATCTTCTTCGAGGACGTGGCGCGCGAGGACGACGACTTCCTCGACAAGGCGATCGAGGGCTTCGTCATGTTCGCGCTGAACCAGGGCGAAGTGTGCACCTGCCCCAGCCGGGCGCTGGTTCACGAGGCGATCTACGATCGCTTCATGGAGAAGGCGCTCGCGCGCGTGAAGGCGATCCGGCAGGGCAATCCGATCGATCCGGCGACGATGATCGGCGCCCAGGCCTCTTCGGAGCAACGCGACAAGATCCTGCGCTATATCGAGATCGGCCGTCAGGAAGGCGCCGACCTGCTCGCGGGCGGTGGTGCCGCCGATCTCGGCGGCGAACTCTCCGGCGGCTTCTATGTTCAGCCGACCGTCTTCCACGGGCATAATCGCATGCGGATATTCCAGGAGGAGATCTTCGGCCCCGTGGTGTCGGTCACGACATTCAAGGATGCCGACGAGGCGCTCGCGATCGCGAACGACACACTCTACGGCCTCGGCGCCGGCGTGTGGAGCCGCGATGCGAACACCTGCTACCGCTTCGGACGGGCGATCAAGGCGGGCCGAGTCTGGACCAACTGCTACCACGCCTATCCGGCGCACGCCGCCTTCGGAGGGTACAAGCAGTCCGGCATCGGACGCGAAACCCACAAGATGATGCTGGACCACTATCAGCAGACCAAGAACATGCTGGTGAGCTACAGCCCGAAGAAGCTCGGCTTCTTCTGACCACCACGTCGCGGCGAACCGCCCCAGTGCAATCGATCCATCAGGAGGTCACCATGGCCAAGACCATGAAAGCAGCGGTCGTACGCGCATTCGGCGCACCGCTCAGCATCGACGAGGTTCCCGTTCCCGAAGTGCAGCCCGGCATGATCCAGGTGGCCATCCAGGCATCGGGCGTCTGCCACACCGATCTGCACGCGGCCGAGGGCGATTGGCCGGTCAAGCCGAACCCACCCTTCATCCCCGGGCACGAGGGCGTGGGATACGTGTCGGCCGTCGGCGCGGGCGTCACCAACGTAAAGGAAGGCGATCGCGTCGGCATTCCCTGGCTCTACACGGCCTGCGGCCATTGCCGGCATTGCCTGGGCGGCTGGGAAACGCTGTGCGAGAGCCAGCGCAACACCGGCTATTCGGTGAACGGCGGCTTCGCCGACTATGTGCTCGCCGATCCCGATTATGTCGGCCACCTGCCCGGCAATGTAGAGTTCACGCAGATCGCGCCCGTGCTGTGCGCGGGAGTGACGGTCTACAAGGGGCTCAAGATGACCGACACCAAGCCCGGCGACTCCGTTGCCGTCTCGGGCATTGGCGGGCTGGGCCATATGGCCGTGCAATATGCAGTCGCCATGGGCCTCGACGTCGTCGCCATCGACATCGACGACGCCAAGCTCGACTTCGCCCGCCGCCTGGGCGCCAAGGCGACGGTGAACGCGCGCACCGATCCCGATCCGGCGGCGGCGGTGAAGCGCGCGACGGGCGGCGGCGTCAATGGCGCGCTGGTGACCGCAGTGAGCGAAAAGGCATTCGAGCAGGCGATCGGCATGGTCGCGCGCGGCGGGACGGTGGTGCTCAACGGCCTGCCGCCCGGCGACTTTCCGCTCAACATCTTCGGCATGGTGCTGAACGGCATCACCGTGCGGGGCTCGATCGTGGGCACGCGGCTCGACTTGCAGGAATCGCTCGACTTCGCCCGCGACGGCAAGGTCGCCGCGGAAATCTCGACGGCGGCGTTGGGCGACATCAACCAAGTGTTCGATCGGATGCGCAAGGGGCAGATCGAGGGCCGCGTCGTCCTCGACCTGACTGCCTGAGGGAAGGGATTTGATCCATCGCATTTCGGCTTCGCGCGCCATCGGGTGAGAAGCGCGACGAAGGAGCGAAGATGGACAGCGACATCGTCATCGTCGGCGGCGGGCCGGCCGGATTGAGCCTGGCCGCGTCGCTCTCGGGAAATGGCCTGGCCATCACCATCGTCGAACGGCTTTCGAGTGATCAACTGGCGGATCCGCCATTCGACGGCCGGGAAATCGCGCTGACGCACCGATCGGCGCACATTCTGGACGAGCTGTCGGTCTGGAACGGATTCTCCGCGGAGGAAGTCGCGCCGCTCAGGGAGGCGCAGGTGCTGAACGGACCCTCTCCGTTCGTTCTCGCATTCGAGCCTCCGGGGCACATCGAGGGACTCCTCGGATGGCTGGTGCCGAACCAATGCATCCGGCGCGAGCTCTACAAGGCGGCCGCGGCATGCCCCGACGTCCGGATTCTCGCCGGCACCGCGGTCGTCGCGGTGCGGCCGGGGCCCAAACGCGTGGAAATCACGCTCGGCGACGGACGCGCGCTTCGGCCGCGGCTCGTCGTTGCCGCCGATTCGCGGCTGTCGTCGGTCCGGGACATGCTCGGCATCGGCGCGCGGATGCACCGCACCGGGCGCTCGATGCTCGTCTGCCGCATGGAGCACGAACAGGAGCATCGGCGCGTCGCGACCGAATGGTTCGATCACCATCAGACGCTTGCCCTGCTGCCGCTCAACGGGCGGATCTCCTCGGCAGTCGTGACTCTTCCGTCGAAGGAGGTCGAGCGGCTTGCGGGCCTCGACGCCCAAGCGTTCGACGCGGAGGTGAGCAGGCGATTCGCGTTCCGCCTGGGCAGGATGCGGCTCGTCAGCACGAGGCATGTCTATCCGCTGACGGTGACCTGGTCCCGGCGCTTCGTCGCCGAGCGTGCCGCGTTGATCGGCGATGCCGCCGTCGGGATGCACCCGGTTACGGCGCACGGCTTCAACCTCGGGCTCCTGGGGCAGCATGGCCTCGCGCGGGAACTGCTCCGCGCTGTCGGCCGGGGCGTGGATCCGGGGCGCGGGAGCGTGCTCGCGCGATACGAGCTGCTCCACAGGCTGGCGTGCCGTCCGATCTACGACGCCACGAATGCCATCGTGGGACTCTACACGCGCGAGGGCGTCGCATCGCGCCTGGCCCGCGCCGCCTTGCTGCGCTCGGCGCACCGGCTGCCCCTCGTTCGACGCGGCGTGGGCGCATTGCTCGCGCACCGCTGACCGGCCGACCGGCTCGTACCGATATTCCGCCGTCTTTATCCTCCCCCTGGCAGGAGGGGATCGGGAGCGGCCGCGCGCGGCCCAGCCAGAGCCGGATGTCGTACGACACCCGGCCAGGGTTCCTCGGTGCCGATCTCCATTCTTGACGCAGATCAAACCCGCGAACCTGGCTATCGCGCCGCGGGCCGCATTTCACATTCGGTATTTCCCCTCCGGTACGTACCCTAGGGCGCGCACCCAAATTTCCGGCCGGCCCAAGCCTCCCTATCCCGCGGGCTGCAATCCGCGTGACCCTTGGGGGGAACCATGACCAATTCGAAGAAGCTATGGCTGTGGCTGGCGGCGATATTCGTCGTCTCCTTCGGCATTCTCGGCCTTATCGGCCGGGAGATCTACGTCCAGGCACCCCCGGTGCCGGAACAGGTGGTGTCCGTCGACGGCGCCACCCTGTACACCAAGGCAGACATCCAGTCGGGCCGCGAAGTCTGGCAGACGCTGGGCGGCATGCAGCTCGGCTCGGTATGGGGCCATGGCGGCTATGTCGCGCCCGATTGGGGCGCCGACTGGCTGCATCGCGAAGCGACCGCGCTGCTCGACATCTGGGCGCAGAAGGAGGAGGGCAAGCCGTTCGCCGCGCTGCACCCCGAGGAGAAGGCCGCGCTCGAGCAGCGGCTAAAGGCCGAACTTCGCGTCAACAGCTATGATGCCGGGACCGGCACGATCACTGTCTCGCGCGAGCGGGCGCAGGCGATGGCCCTGGTGGCCGACCACTATGCCAAGCTGTTCAGCAACAACCCCGCGCTCAAGGAACTGCGTGTCGATTATGCGATCCCGGAGCGTTCGCTGAAGAGCGATCAGGATCGCGCGAGGATCGGCGCCTTCTTCTTCTGGACCGCCTGGACCAGCGTCACCGCGCGTCCCGGCGATACGATCAGCTACACCAACAACTGGCCGCATGAGCCGCTTGTCGGCAACCTGCCTTCGGCGTCGCTCGGAATGTGGTCGATCGCGAGCGTGCTGTTCCTGATCGCCGGCGTAGGCGCGCTCGCCTGGTACCAGGCGCGCCACGGCGAGGAGGAGCATGCCGAGGCGCCGGCCGCGGATCCGCTCTTCGGGATGAAGCCCACGCCCTCGATGAAGGCCGCGATCAAATATTTCTACACCGCGATCGGGCTGTTCCTCGCGCAGGTCGTACTCGGCGCGGTCACTGCCCATTACGCCGTCGAGGGCCAGGACTTCTATGGTGTCGCCATCTCCGACATCATCCCCTATGCGCTGACGCGCACCTGGCACACTCAGCTCGGCATCTTCTGGATCGCGACCGCCTGGCTCGCGACCGGGCTCTACGTCGCGCCGATGCTTTCGGGGCACGAGCCCAAATTCCAGCGGCTCGGCGTCAACATATTGTGGGTGGCGCTGCTCGTCGTGGTGCTCGGCTCGTTCGCGGGCGAGTGGCTCGCGATCCAGCAGAAGCTCGCGGCAGGCGACGCCAATTTCTGGTTCGGCCATATGGGCTACGAATTCGTCGACCTCGGCCGTTTCTGGGCGATCCTGCTGTTCGCGGGGCTGATGATCTGGCTCACGCTGGTCGGCCGCGCGCTGTGGCCCGCGCTCAAGACGCCGTCGGAAAGCCGCGGCCTCATCGGCATGGTGTTCATCTCCACCATCTGCATCGGGCTGTTCTTCGGCGCGGCGCTCACCTGGGGACGGCACAGCCCGCTGTCGATGATCGAATATTTCCGCTGGTGGGTGGTCCATCTCTGGGTCGAGGGCTTCTTCGAGGTCTTCGCGACGGCGGTGATCGCGCTCATCTTCGCGGGGCTCGGCCTGGTCCGCGCGCGGGCGGCGAACACGGCGGTGGTCTTCTCGACCGCGGTGTTCCTGACCGGCGGCATCCTCGGCACGCTCCATCACCTCTATTTCGCGGGCACGACCACGCCGATCATTGCCTGGGGCGCGATGTTCTCGGCGCTCGAGGTGGTGCCGCTGGCCCTGCTCGGAGTGGAGGCGCTCCACAACTACCGCATGACCAGGGCGGCGCCGTGGGTCGAGACCTACAAATGGCCGATCCTGTTCTTCGTCGCAGTGTCGTTCTGGAACCTGGTGGGCGCCGGCATCCTGGGGTTTGCGATCAACCCGCCGATCTCGCTCTATTACATCCAGGGCCTCAACATGACGCCGAGCCATGGCCATGCCGCGCTGTTCGGAGTCTATGGGATGCTCGGCATCGGCCTGATGCTGTTCTGCCTGCGCACGATGTTCCGCGGCGCGAATTGGTCGGACGCGCTTCTGAAGCCGGTGTTCTGGACGCTCAACCTCGGCCTCGGCGCGATGGTGTTCCTGAGCCTCGTGCCTTCCGGGCTCTACCAGGCGTATCACAGCATCACCAACAGCTTCTGGTACGCGCGCTCGCCCGAGGTGATCCACAGCAACGTCATGGAGACGCTGGTGTGGCTGCGCGTCCCCGGCGACATCGTGTTCAGCATCGGCGCGATCGTGCTGGCGCTGTTCATGGTCAGGCTGCTGATCGGCGGCGGCGCGCGCGGAGCGGCGCGCCGGGCGCCGGAGCTGGTGCCCGCCGAATAGGGGCGCCGCCGGTGGCCGGTCCGCGTTCAGGGCGCGCGGGCCGGCCCCCGTTTCCTTCCACCATGGGACATGATTCGATGAAGGCCGAAGGCGAACGATACGAGCGGCTGATGCGGCTCCCGCCCTTCCTGCGCGGGGGCTTTCGGCCCTTCTTCCTCGGCGGCGCGCTCTGGGCGCTCCTCGTCGTCGCGCTCTGGGTGGGCGTACTCGCGGGCGCAGTCGAACTGCCGACCCGTTTCGATCCGCTCGCCTGGCATCGGCACGAGATGCTGTTCGGCTATCTCGGCAGCGTGATCGCAGGCTTCCTCCTGACGGCGATCCCCAACTGGACCGGCCGCCTGCCGATCGCGGGCGGCCGGCTCGCAGCGCTCGCCGGCTTGTGGCTCGCCGCCAGGGTGGCGGTTCTTTTCTCGGCTCTGAGCGGCGCGGCGCTCGCCGCTCTTCTCGACATCGGCTTCCTCGCGACCCTGGCTTTCGTGGCGGCGCGCGAGGTGCTCGCCGCGAAGAACCGCAACGTGCCCGTGGTGATCGCCGTCGGCTTGCTCGCGGCCGCCGCAGCGCTCGATCATGCCGAGGCGCTGGGCCTGGCGGTCCCGCCTGGGCTCGGCTGGCGCCTGGGCTTCGCGCTGGTGCTCATGCTGGTCACCCTGATCGGCGGGCGCATCATTCCCTCGTTCACGCGCAATTGGCTCGCCAAGCAGGGCCGGGAACAGGGCCTGCCCGGCCAGCCCAACCGGTTCGACATCGCGGTACTCGCGGCGACTGCGGCGTCGCTCGTCGCCTGGGCGTCGATGCCCGACGCGGCGGCGACCGGCGCGCTTCTGCTTGCCGCGGGCGCCCTCCAGACCGTCCGGCTCGCGCGCTGGTCGGGGCATCGCACGCTTCGCGAACCGCTCGTCCTGATCCTGCACGTCTCCTATGCGTGGCTTCCGCTGGGATTGCTGCTGCTGGGCGCGAGCGCGTTCGTCTGGTGCATTCCGGCCTCGTCTGCGCTCCACGCGCTGAGCGCCGGCGCGATGGCATCGATGACGCTGGCGGTGATGACGCGCGCGACGCTCGGGCATACCGGCCGCGCGCTCCGTGCGGGTCCGGGGACCCAGGCGATCTACGCGCTGGTCACGGCCGGTGCCGCGCTGCGCTTCGCGGCGCCGATGCTACCGTTCGATTATGTCCATGCGATCGGAGCCGCGGGCGCGCTGTGGGGTGCAGCCTTCCTGCTGTTCGTGATCGTCTACGGTCCGATGCTCCTCGGCCCGCGTCCGGACGGCAGGCCTTGAATTCGGTCGCGATCGCGTTCGAGCAGACGCCCAACCCCGATGCCGCCGGCCCCTCCGCCGCTGGATCGCCGAGAAATGGAGCGGGGCCAGGCGGTCCTAGGCCAGCCTGGCGATCATCACCATGCGCACGAGCTCGGAGAGCGTGCGCGCACCCATTTTGGTCATCACGTTCGCGCGATACACTTCGACGGTCCGCGCGCTGATGTCGAGGTCATAGGCGATCACCTTGTTCGCCTTGCCTTCGATGAGGCCCTCCATCACTTCGCGCTCGCGCCCCGAAAGCGTGGCGAGGTGCTTCCGGATCTCGTCGCGCTCGACCGCCATCTCGTCGCGGCTCCGCTGCCGGGCGAGCGCAGTGCGCACGGCGAGCAGGATGGCCTCGTCGCTGAAGGGTTTCTCGATGAAGTCGGAGACGCCCTGGTGAAGCGCCTGGATCGCCATCGGCACGTCCGCATGGCCGGTGATGACGATGACCGGATCGGTCACGCCGATGTCGCGGAGCCTGGCGACCAGGTCCAATCCGCTCATCTCGGGCATGCGCACGTCGGTGATGATGCAGCCGGGCTCCATCGTGGGGACGGCCTTCAGGAACTGTATCGCCGATTCATACGTGCACGTGCGGATTTCCGAGCAATCGAGCAGGAAGGCGAGCGAATCGCGCACGCTCGCATCGTCGTCGATCACATGCACCACCGGCTCATTCGCCATCGTAGAGTTCCTCCTTGCCGACGCTCGGGACAGTGAAGTGGAACACCGCGCCCGCGCTCTCGTTCGGACCCGCCCAGATCTTGCCGCCATGGGCTTCGACGATCGTGCGGCAAATGGAAAGCCCGACGCCCATCCCCGTGCGCTTCGTGGTGACGAAGGGTTGGAAGAGCTGGTCGACGACATCGGGGCGGATTCCCGGCCCGGTGTCCGAAACGGTCACTCGCGCCATCTCGCTGTCTTCCGGCGCGACGGTCACGGTCAACTCGCGCCGCTCGGTCTCGGTCATCGCGTCGACTGCGTTTCGGATCAGGTTGAGGATCACCTGCTGGACCTGCACCTTGTCGACCAGCACCAGGTCGACCTCGGGGCTCAGGTCGAAGCGCACGCGCACGCCATGCTCCTTGGCGCCGACGAGCGCGAGCGCACTCGCTTCCTCGAGCAGCTTGGGCAGGCTCTCGAGCCGCCGCTCCGTCTCGCCGCGCGACACGAAGTCGCGCAGCCGGCGGATGATCTCGCCGGCCCGAAGCGCTTCGCTGGCGGCGCGCTCGACGGCATCGGCGACGCGCTCCTGCGGCACGGGATCGCGGCCCAGCAGCGTCTTGCTGCCCATCAGATAATTGCCGATCGCGCTCAGCGGCTGGTTTAGCTCGTGCGCCAGCGCCGAGGCCATCTCGCCGAGCGCGGTGAGCCGCGACACATGGACGAGCTCGCTCTGCAACTCCTGCAGCCGCGTCTCGGTTTGCTGCCGTTCAGTCAGGTCGCGCACGAACCCGGTGAAGAAGCGCCCCTCCAGGAGCCGCATCTCACCGACGGCCAGTTCCATCGGAAAGGTCGAGCCGTCCTTGCGCTCGCCGACCACGACGCGGCCGACGCCGATGATCCGCCGCTCGCCGGTGCGATAATAACGCTGGAGATAGCCGTCATGCGCCTCGCGATAGGGCGAGGGCATCAGCATGCTGACGTTGCGGCCGGTCACTTCCTCCGCGGTCCAGCCGAACTGGCGTTCGGCGGTATCGCTGAAATCGCGGATCAGCCCGTCCTCGTCGATGACGATCATCGCGTCGGGAACGGTCTGCAGGATGGAAGTGAGATGCGCCTCGCGCTGCGCTAGCTCGCGCGTGGTGGCCGCCTGGCGATCGCGCGCGCGCGTCAGCCAGGCGCCGCCGAACGCGACCACGCTGCCGACGCCGAGGAACAGCGACGCCGCGACCCAATCGCCGAACAGCAGCTCGCCGGTGATCCTGTCCGCGGCGATGCCGGCCGCGGCGCCGGCGACGGTCGCGATCATCGCGGGCCAGAACCCGCCGAATGCCGCCGCCACCACGCCGGGCACGAAGAAGATGAACGTGGCGCGGTTCTCGAGCAGTGGATCGAGCAGGAGCCGCAGTACGAAGCAGAAGCCGGTGACGCCGAGCGCGATCAGCGTGGCCATGAGGCCGCCGATATATTGGGCGATGGGCGCCGGCGCATGGCCTTTCAGGGCCGGCCGAAAGGCTCCGGCGACATCCGCTTTGCCTCCGGTACGTACCCTAGGATGAAGACCCAAATTTCCGCTCCCGAGAGGTGCGCCTAGATCGCCGTCGACGATTTGCCCGGATCAACTGGCGCAGGAACAAGGAGAATTCAACATGACGCCGCCCTTCGTCGATCTTTCCGTCCATCATGCCCCGAAGGGCGTTTCGGATCGCGTCGCCTTCGGCTTCACCAAGGCGCTGCGCTGGGTCGCGGACACTTTCTTCGCCGAACGCTACGGCCACCGCGCCGTGGTGCTCGAGACGGTGGCGGCGGTGCCCGGCATGGTCGGCGCGACGATCACCCATCTCAAGTGCCTGCGCCGCATGTGCGACGATCGGGGCTGGATCAAGACGCTGATGGACGAGGCCGAGAACGAGCGCATGCACCTCATGACCTTCGTCGAGATCTGCAAGCCGACCTGGTACGAGCGCGCCGTCATCATCGGCGTCCAGTGGGTCTTCTACCTCGCCTTTTTCGCGCTCTACCTGATCAGCGCCAAGACCGCGCACCGCGTCGTCGGCTATTTCGAGGAAGAAGCGGTGATCAGCTACACCCACTATCTGGCCGAGATCGACGAGGCCGCCCGTTCGGAGAACGGGCCGGCGCCGGAGATCGCCAAGCGCTATTGGGGCCTTCCGGACGGTGCCACGCTGCGCGACGTGGTGCTGGTCGTGCGTGCCGACGAGGCGCATCATCGCGACGTCAACCACGGCTATGCCGACGAGCTCGCCGGCAGGCCGCAGGGCGAGATCGCGCCCTGCCCGCCGCACCAGGCGCTCGAGCCCGCCTGGAAGAAGGCGGCCTGAACCGATCCATGGCGGCGGGAGCGATCCCGCCGCCATGCACCGCGGAGTCGAAATGCCCCGGCCCCACCTCCTCCTCGTCGACGACGATCCCGCGGTCCGATCCTCGATCGCGTTCGCGCTGGGAACCGAAGGGTTCGACGTCCATGCCTTCGCGAACGCCGAAGCCGCGCTCGCGTGCGAGCGGCTCGACGACATGGCCTGCCTCCTGCTCGACCATCGTCTCCCCGGCGTGGACGGGCTCGGCCTGCTGGCGCAGCTCCGGGCGGGGGCCATCGCTTCACCGGCGATCGTCATCACGAGCAATCCCTCGCGGCGGCTACGGCAACGGGTCGAGGAGGCGGGTGCGACCCTCATCGAAAAGCCCCTGCTCGGCAACGTGCTCGCCCTCGCGATCAGGACGGCCCTCGCCCTCGAAGGAGACCGGGAATGAGCCTGGTGCGCTCAATGGCTCGGGCCCGCCTCGCAAGGCGGCAGCGGTCGAAGCTCCGCGCATCGGCATTCGGCGCGCTTGGTGAGCGTGACTCCCAGGGGCACATGCGTCAGCGCCATATAGTTGCGCAGCCGGCCCCATGCGGGATCCGCGGCCGAGCCGAAGGGAACCACCTGCCGGATCGCGCCGCATCCCGCTTCGGCGGCGAGCGCCTCGATCGCTTGGGCCAGGAGCTTTCGCCCCGGCGCCGACGCGCTCAGCTCGATCGTCACATAGTCCTCGATCAGCAGAACCCGAACCGTGCGCTCGCATGCCTCGATCCGATAGCCCGCCAGGCCGAAGATCGTGCGTCCCGGCCCCCAGAGCACAAGGAAGCCGCCACGAAAGAACTGCGACGCGGCATAGGCATTCCACAGCTCCCGGGAGATGCCCGGCGCGAAGGTCCGGACCAGCGCATAGGCCTGGTCGGTCTCGTCTCGGCTCAACCGCGCAACGGAGAAGGACGACATGGGACTGATCCGCTGGACATCTATCCTCACGCCTAACCCTCGCCTGATTCAATGCATTGATCTGCCTCACTTTTGATTTCCGGAGACCCCGATGTACCTCAGCGACCGTCCCGTTGCGGACATGCAGCCTCTGGCCTGCAGCCATCCCTGCGCCGGCTGCCCCGTGCGGGATCTGGCGGTGTGCAACGCACTGAACCCGGATGAACTGGCGGCGTTCCGCCGCAGCGGCACCGACAAGCTGCTGGCGCCTGGGGAGGCGCTCTGCTGGGAAGGCGATGCGGCCGGGCACGTGTTCACCGTCACCAGCGGCGTGCTCCGGATGTCCAAGCTGCTCCACGACGGGCGGCGCCAAGTGACCGGCTTTGCCTTTCCGGGAGATTTTCTCGGTGTGACGCTGGAGGACGAGCATCCGTTCACGGTCGAGGCCGTTGCGGAATCGCGGCTTTGCCGCTTCCCCCGGGTGCGCTTCGACGCCTTCGTCGAAGCGCACCCGCACATGGAGCGGCGGCTCTACGCGGTGGCCGCGACCGAGCTCTCGGCGGCACGCGACCAGTTGGTTTTGCTCGGGCGCAAGACGGCGGTGGAGCGGCTCGCCAGCTTCATTCTCCAGATGGCGCGGCGCACGCGCCAGCATCCGGGTGATCCGCTCCGCGCGACGCTGCCGATGTCGCGCATGGACATCGCCGACTATCTCGGCCTCAGGATCGAGACGGTCAGCCGCGAGCTGAGCGCTCTCAAGCGCGCCCGGCTGGTGCGGATGACGAGCATCCACGACCTGATCGTCCATGATCCGGCCGGGCTCGAGGCCCTGGCGGCGGTCGACAGATGAGCTGGATCAAATCGGCAGCGAATTGACCCTCCGCAAGTCGCGATTTCCTGAGGCGAATATGTCCGATCCTAGTGGTTGGAAGAAAGGAAATCACGATGTTGAACAAATTCCTGGCGGGGGCCGCTAGCGCGCTGGCATTCGCATTGGCGGCACCGGTCTTCGCTGCTCCGACGGATGGGCGGCACGGCGAAGATCCCGCCCGGGCGACTGCACCTGGCGTCGATATTGCACGCGACGCGACCGATCTTCCGCCTCCGCTCGCGCGTCGCGGCCCCGAGACGGTTCGCGTCCATCTCGATACCGTCGAAGTCACCGGCCAGCTGGGCGACGGCACGAGCTATCGCTACTGGACCTTCAACGGCAAGGTGCCCGGCCCCTTCGTCCGCGTCCGTGTCGGCGACACTGTCGAAGTGACGATGAAGAACGCCGCCGACAGCATGATGATGCACAATGTCGACTTCCATGCAGTCACCGGTCCCGGCGGCGGCGCGGTGGCAACCATGGCGGCGCCCGGCGAGACCAAGGGCTTCACCTTCAAGGCGCTCAACCCGGGGCTGTACGTCTATCACTGCGCGACTCCGATGGTGGCGCAGCACATCGCCAACGGCATGTACGGGATGATCCTGGTCGAACCCGCCGAGGGCTTGCCCAAGGCCGATCGCGAATTCTACGTGATGCAGGGCGAGCTCTATACCGAGCAACCCTTCGGCACGAAGGGAGAGCTAAGCGAGAGCGTCGACAAGCTGCTCGCCGAGGCACCGGAATATTATGTCTTCAACGGCGCGGCCGATGCGCTCGCCAAGCGCCCGCTCAATGCGAAGGCGGGCGAGACGGTGCGCATCTTCTTCGGCGTGGGCGGCCCCAACAAGACGTCGAGCTTCCACGTGATCGGCGAGATCTTCGACAAGGCCTATCCGCTGGCTTCGATCACCTCCGCGCCGATGACCGACGTGCAGACGATCACCGTTCCGCCGGGGGGCGCGGCGATGACCGATTTCAAGGTCGACGTGCCCGGCCGGTTCGTGCTGGTCGACCACGCGCTGGCGCGCATGGAGCGGGGGCTGAAGGGCCTGCTGGTGGTCGAGGGCGAGGCAAGGCCCGAGGTTTTCAAGCCGAGCCAGCCGCTCGATCCCAATGCCCATGACGGGCACTGACCGGCAGGGCTGAAGTCGGGAAGGGCGGCAGCGGCGAACCCGTTGCCGCCCTTTCTCGAGGCCGGACTTGAGAGAGACAAGAGAAAGGGCGCCGTCGGGAAAGACGGCGCCCTTTTCTTGGCTGGAAGGATCGAGGCGCTACCGGAGGCTTGCCAGCAGTCCCGCCATCACCTGCTTTGCCTTGCCCGGCAGGCTGACTGCCTTCGCCTGGGCGAGGTTGGTCGGGTTGCCGACCACGATCACGCCCACCATACCCATTCCCAGGTGCGGGGCGCATTTGAAGCCATAGACGCCAGGCTTGGTGAAGGTGACGGTCAGCGGCTTGCTCATCGCGCCCTTGAACGGCTGGGCGCCGGCGGGGACCATGCCCGGTATGCTCTCGGCATTGTGACCCATGTCGTTGGGCGTGAAGGTCACGCTCTCGCCGGGCTTGATGCGGAGGATGCTCGACTCGAACACCATCATGCCCGCGGCACCCCGGTTGAGCATCTTCACGGTATAGGCCCTGGCCGCGGGGGCGGCCGGGTTGCCCGCCGTTGCGGGAAACGCGAGCGCTAGGGCGGCGACTGCGCCGAGCGCCCCGAGACGGATACGCATTCATACCTCCATTCGATCGGGCGGAAGCTCGCCCGTGGCTCGACTGTCGTACCGCGGGGTCGCGGGGCGCCGGATGCGGTGCATCAAAAAGCCGTCCGCGCCGCCGATTTGAGGCAGATCAACCGCCAGCGCCGCTCGCCGCTGCACCTTCGCCGTCCGCAATCAGCGCTGTCGAAGGAGCAGGGAATGGAGTTCGCGAACACGCTCGCCGAAGAAATCTGGACCGCGAAATATCGCTTCCGGCCCGCTCCCGACCAGGGCGACGCCTGCATCGACGAGACCGTGGCCCGCGTGGCGGCGGCGGTGGCCGGGGTGGAGCGCGAGGAGGTCCGGCCCTTGTGGCGCGCACGCTTCGAGGAAGCGCTGACCGACTTCCGCTTCATTCCCGCCGGACGCATCCTGGCGGGCGCCGGCACCGATCGCGCGGTCACGCTCTTCAATTGCTTCGTCATGGGCACGGTCCCCGACAGCCTGGACGGAATCTTCGAGCATCTGCGCGAGGCGGCCGTGACCATGCAGCAGGGCGGCGGCGTCGGCATGGACTTCTCGACGATCCGGCCGGCGGGCAGCGCAGTGCGCGGCGTCGGCGCCGAAGCATCGGGGCCGCTGAGCTTCATGGATTGCTGGGACGCGATGTGCCGCACCGTCGAGTCGGCGGGCCAGCGCCGCGGCGCGATGATGGGCTGCCTTCGGATCGACCACCCCGACATCGAGGCCTTCATCGACGCGAAGCGCGACTCCGCGCGGCTCAGGAACTTCAACATCTCGGTGCTGGTTCCCGACGCCTTCATGAAGACGCTCGCCGCAGACGGCGAATGGCCGCTCGTCTTCGCGGGCACGACTTATGGAGCCGTCTCGGCCAGGGCGCTGTGGGATCGGCTGATGCGCGCCACCTACGACACCGCCGAGCCGGGGGTGATCTTCATCGACCGCGTCAACCAGGCGAACAATCTCGCGCATTGCGAGACGATCGCCGCCAGCAATCCCTGCGGCGAGCAGATGCTGCCGCCCTATGGCGCGTGCCTGCTCGGCTCGATCAACCTCGCACGCCTGGTCGACTGCCCCTTTGCGGACGGGGCTGCGCTCGACGAGCAAGCGCTCGGCGAGCTCACGCGAACCGCGGTCCGCTTTCTCGACAATGTCATCGACATTTCGCGCTATCCCCTGTCCGACCAGGAGACCGAGGCCAAGGCGAAGCGGCGGATCGGCCTGGGAGTCACCGGGCTCGCCGACGCGCTGCTCTTCTGCGGCGCGGTCTATGGCAGCAGCGAAGCGGTCGCGCTCACGCGTCGCTGGCTCGCGGCGATCAAGCGCGAGGCCTATCGCACCTCGGCGCTGCTCGCCGAAGAGAAGGGCGCCTTCCCGGTCTATGACGAGACCATGCTCGAGCGCCCGAACCTCGCATCGCTCGACGAAGCGACTCGCGCGCTGATCGCCGAACATGGGCTGCGCAACGGATGCCTCACGTCGATCGCGCCGACCGGAACCACTTCGCTGCTCGCGGGCAACGTCTCGTCGGGCATCGAGCCGGTCTTCGCCTATTCCTACACGCGCCGTATCCGGCAGCCGGACGGCTCGACGCGCGAACAGGCGGTCGAGGACTATGCGATGCAGGTCTGGCGCCGGGAAATGGCCGACGCCGCTCCGCCTGAATCGCTCTTCGTCAGCGCGCAGACGCTCACGCCCTCGGATCACTTGACGATGCAGGCCGCCGCCCAGGCGCTGATCGACAGCTCGATCTCCAAGACGGTCAACTGCCCCGAGGACATCGGTTTCGAAGCCTTCGCCGACATCTACATCGAAGGCTATCATCTGGGCTGCAAGGGGCTCACCACCTATCGGCCCAATCCCGTCACCGGATCGATCCTGAGCGTGGCCGCGCCCGAGGCGAAGCCGGCGATCGTCGAGGCCCCGCTCGAGCCGCGGGCGGAAGCGCTAGACGGCACGACCTACAAGCTTCGCTGGCCCGACAGCCCCCACGCGGTCTACGTCACGATCAACGACATGCCCGACGGCGCCGGCCGGCGCCCCTTCGAGATATTCGTCAACTCCAAGGACATGGAGCATTATGCCTGGACGCTCGGGCTCACCCGGATGATCTCGGCGGTGTTCCGGCGCACCAGCGACGTCGCCTTCGTGGCAGATGAACTCAAGGCGGTGTTCGATCCGCGCGGCGGCGCGTGGATGCAGGGGCGTTACGTGCCTTCGCTGCTCGCGGCGATCGGCGGGATCATCGAGCGGCACGTCGGCGGGCTCGAGCTGCCGAACGCGCACCATGCCGATGTCGCGCGCACCGCCAAGGCGATCCCGCAGACCTGCCCCCAGTGCGGAGCCGCCACGCTGGCGCGATCCGAAGGGTGCAACACCTGCCTAGACTGCGGCTTCTCAAAATGCGGATGAGCCGTGGCACCGCGATCAGATCGCGCGCGAGTGTCGCGCAGGTCCTTGTCCCAGATACTGGTCGAAGGCGGCCGCCACCACGCGGACGAGCGGCCGCGCTTCCTCGGGCACTTCGATCACTTCGCCACGCAGGCGTGCGAGGCCGTCGTCCATCAGCTGCCCGAGGCGGGTGCCATCGAGCAGCCGCGCCGAATCCTCGCCATAGCGCGCGCAGAGCTGCCCGAGATCGGCGCGATAGTCGCACATGAGCCGCTCGATGATCGCGGCGCGGAGGCGATCCTCGCCCTGATAGGCGCAGGCCTTGGCAGCGGCGGAGCCCTCTGCCGCGACACGCTTCTGATATTCGCCGATCAGCACTGCATTCTGGACATAGCCCTGCGGCAGCCGCCCGATCGAGGACGCGCCGAAGCCGATCAGCGTCTCGCACGCATCGGTGGTATAGCCCTGGAAATTGCGGTGCAGCCGGCCTTCGGCGAAGGCGCGGGCGAGTTCGTCGTCGGCGCGGGCATAATGATCGAGGCCGATCCGGACATAGCCTGCCGCCTCGAGCATCTCTGCGATAGCCTCGGCCTGCGCATGGCGTTCACCGCCGTCCGGCAAGCTCGCCTCGTCGATCTTGCGCTGGTGGATCTTGAATCCCGGCACATGCGCATAGCCGAACACCGCGAAACGATCCGGCAGCAGCGTCAGCGCCTGCGCGACGGTGTCGAGGCAGGATTGCACGCTCTGCTGCGGAAGGCCGTAGATCAGGTCGAAATTGACGCGCGCGACACCCGCCGTGCGCAATCCCATCGTCGCCGCCGCGGTCTGCTCGAAGCTCTGGATGCGGTTGATTGCGCGCTGTACGGCGGGATCGAAGCTCTGGACGCCGAGGCTCGCGCGCGTGACGCCGCCCTCGGCCAGCGCGGCGATCATTGCCGGCTCGAGCGTGCGCGGATCGAGCTCGATCGCGACTTCGCTCTCCGCGTCGAGCCGGAAGGCGTCGGAGAGATCGCGCATCAGCGCGAGGAACGGCTCCGGTCCCATCAGGCTAGGCGTGCCGCCGCCGAAATGGATGTGCCGCGCGCCGAGCCGGTTGCCGGCGGCGCGGCGGACCCAGTCGATCTCCGCGTGGAGCGATTGGAGATAGCGCATGATGGGGGCTTCGCGCGCGGTGATCGTGGTGTGGCAGCCGCAATACCAGCACATCGACCGGCAGAAGGGCACGTGCAGATAGAGCGAGACCGGCTGGTCTTCGGGCAGCTCGCCGAGCCAATGCGCATAGCGCGCGGGCGTCATCCCCGGGGTGAAATGCGGGGCAGTGGGATAGCTGGTGTATCGCGGCAGCGGTCGATCCGCATAACGCGCGACAATCTCGGGCGTCACGTCCGGGTTCCTCCATGTCTCGTACTCGCCGCCTAACCCAAGCGAGACGCATCCGCGCCTCGGGTACGCACCGGATGGGCACGCTCCGGATTTTTGACGGCGATGGCGTGCGGCTAATGGCGGCGTGCCCGCGCTTCTTCGCGAGATTGCGAGGCGCGCGCGGAAATGATGTGGATCACTGCCCGGCGGGCGTTTCGATGCCACATCGATGCTGCGGACAATCCCGTCCGCGATGGAGACGAGCGATGCGGGCCGCTGGACGTACCGACAGGCTGGCTGCCGCCTTCTGGCTGGCAAGTCTCGCGCTGTTGCTGCGCGCCTTGCTCCCGGGCGGCATCATGCCGGTACCCGCCGGCTCGGGCTTGGGGGCTGCCTTCGTCGCGTGCCCCGGAACCGGACCGCTGCTTGCCGACCTGCCGGGCGATCAGGATCGCCACGGTGAGAAGGCACCGCGCAGCGCGGACACCTCGTCCTGCGTCTTTGCCGGCCTGGCTGTACCGCATCTGCCGCAAGCGCCGGCGCCGTGGCTGCCGATTGCGTTCGCGGACACGGACGTCGCTGCCGCGGCCGTCCGGTCCGAGGCCGCACCGACCCTCATGTCGGCCCCGCCGCCGCCGAGCCAGGGGCCGCCGCGGGCCATCGCCTGAGACCTTTCCCACGACCGTGCCGCTCTTCGGGAGTGCTTCGCGCGCCCCAGGGAGAGCGCGCGTCCTGACCCCGCGGCGCTCGGCGCGCCGCCCAGTTCGAGACACGCCATGAACAAACACATCCACGCACGCCTGCTCGCCACGGTGGCGCTGCTCTCCCCGGTTCCAGCGATCGCGCAGCAGCAGCAAGCGACGGCGCTCCCGACCGTCGACGTCACCTCCGAGCACACCGGCGGCGAGGCCGGCGAGAGCCGCGACCGCGAGCGGATCGCGCGCGACGCCGTTCGTACCAGCGACACCGCCGCGATCGTCCGCGATCTGCCCGGTGTCAGCGCCTATGACGCCGGCGGCGTCGCCTCGTTGCCCGTGATCCGCGGGCTCGAGGCCGATCGCATCGCGATCCTCGTCGACGGCGTGCGGATCGACGACGTCTGCCCCAACAAGATGGCGCCGCCGCTCTCGTTCACCGACCCGCAGACCGTGCGCACGATCAGCGCGCTTACCGGTGTCACGCCGGTGAGCCTGGGCGGCGACACGATCGGCGGCGCGATCAGCGTCGAGACGCTGCCGTCGCGCTTCGCTGCCTCGGGTGCGACGCTGTTCACCGGCCGGGCAAGCGCCTTCTATCGCAGCAATGGCGACGGCTTCGGCGGCGCGCTCTCGCTGACGGCAGCCAGCGACAAGCTGAGCCTCACCTACAACGGCTCCTATACCCAATCGGCCAATTATGAAGGCGGCGGCGACGATGGCGTCGTCCGCTCCTCGGAATATGCCAAGACCGATCACGCCGTCGCCTTCGCCGCAAGGACGGATATCGGGCAGTTCGAGCTCAAGGCCGGCTTCCAGCGCGCGCCCCGCGAGGGCTTTCCCAACCAGTATATGGACATGACCGACAATCGGTCCTGGTTCGTAAGCGGCCGCTATAGGGGCGTGTTCGACTGGGGCGATGCCGACCTCTCGGTGCACTATCGCGACACTGATCACGAGATGAACTTCCTCGAAGACAAGGGCGGCACTGCCAATGGCGGGATGCCCATGCTGACCGAGACGCACATAGCGGGCTATGCGCTGAAGCTGCGCTTTCCTCTGTCGGTGCGCGACACGCTCGGGATCGGCAGCGAATTCCATCACCAATGGCTCGACGATCATTGGCCGCCGGTCGCGGGCAGCATGATGATGGGCCCGAACACCTATGTGAACATCAACGCCGCCACGCGCGATCGCCTGGGCAGCTATCTCGAATGGGAGCGGGCGTGGGACGGCCGGCTCTCGACCGTCATCGGCATCCGCCAAGACCGGCTTTGGATGAACACAGGCACGGTGCAGCCCTATTCGACCGGCATGATGAGCATGGCCGACGCGGCGGCGGCCACCGCCTTCAATGCCGCCGAGCGTCGCCGTCGCGACTCCAATTGGAGCGGCAGCGCGATCGCCCGCTATGCGCCGTCGGAGCGTGTTGCGTTGGAGTTCGGCTATGCGCGCAAGGTGCGCTCGCCCAATATCTACGAACGCTACAGTTGGGGGCGAGGCTCGATGTCGAGCCGCATGATCGGCTGGTTCGGCGACGGAAACGGCTATGTCGGGAAGCTCGATCTGGCACCCGAACGCGCCGATACGCTGAGCGCGGCGGCGACGTTCAGCGGCGCCGGGGAGCGGTCCTGGACGCTTCGCCTTGCGCCGTACTTCACGCATGTGGCGGACTATGTCGACGTCGTGCGGATCAAGGACCTGACCGACGCCATGGGCAGGCCCACGGGCTTCGTGCAGCTCCAGTTCGCCAATGGGGAGGCGCGTTTCTACGGCCTGGACGTCTCCGGGACGCTGCCGCTCTGGGAGAATGCACGCGTCGGAAGCGCCAGGCTGTCGCTCGCCGCGAGCTGGGCGCAGGGCGACAATCTGGCCGATGGCGGCGCGCTCTATCACCAGATGCCGTTCCACGCGAAGCTCAGGTTCGACCATAAGCTGGGGGGCTGGGAAAGCCACGCCGCGCTGGCCTGGGTGGCCGACAAGACTCGAGTCGACGCGACGCGCAACGAGCCGCGGACCGATGGCTATGCCCTGGTGAATCTCGGCACCAGCTATGGCTGGAGCAACCTTCGCCTCAGCCTCGATGTCGAGAACCTGCTCGACGCCGCCTACGACCTGCCGCTCGGCGGAGTATCGCTCGGAGATTATCGGGCAAGCGGCGAGGTGCGGCGGGTGCCGGGGCGCGGACGCAGCGTCAATCTCGGCATGAGCGTGAGGTTCTGAGCGATGAAGCTGCTCACGCTCTCCGATCGGCTCTGGGGGTTGGCGATGACCACCACGGTCTACGGCGCGATGGTGCCTGCGCTGCTGGTGCTCGGAGCGGGAACGGGCAGGGTGCCGGTCCGTCCCGATGCGCTCAAGACGTTCGACGTCGCGTTCCCGCAACCCGAAGCGGAGTCCGCGCCGCCCCACCGGCCACGGGCGGCCCCGCCGGCGAAACGCGCGTTCGAACCGCGCCCGAGCGACCGCCCGCTGCCGGCACCGGAAGGCGGTGCGCCGGAGGCAGTCGTCGCCGAGGTCCCGGCGTCGCCCGCGGCTTCGTCCCCGATGGTGGCGGTGCCCGCAGCTCCGCTCCGCGAGCAAGCACCGGCGACGGCCGACAATGCGATCCTGCGCGAATATGCCGCCCGACTCTGGGCGCATATCGCTGCGCGCCGGCCACCTGGCATCCGCCTGGAGGGGACGACCGTGATCGCCTTCACGGTGACCCGGAGCGGTGCGCTCGAGGACGCCTTGATCGCGGTGCCCAGCGGCGACCCGATGCTGGATCGCTTGGCGATACGCACGGTCCGCCGCGCGGCGCCGCTTCCGCTTCCGCCCGACGGGCTGGCGGACGATCGGCGCCGCTTCACCATCCCCTTCAGCTTCAGCTGATGAGCGATCCGCGCCTGCTCGCCCGGCCGATCAGTGACGGACCGCCGATCACACGTCCAGGTTCGCGACGCTCAGCGCATTCTCCTGGATGAACTCGCGGCGCGGCTCGACCACGTCGCCCATCAGCTGGGTGAAGATCGCGTCGGCGACATCGGCCTGGTCGACCTGGACCGACAGCATCGAGCGGTTCTGCGGATCGAGTGTCGTCTCCCAGAGCTGCTCGGCGTTCATCTCGCCCAGCCCCTTGTAGCGCTGGATCGCGAGCCCCTTGCGGCCCGCGGCGAGGATCGCGTCGAGCAACTGGCTGGGGCGCGAGACCAGGGCCTGGCCCTTGGTCACGGTCACCGGCTCCTCGGCCTCCTCGCCTTCCAGCGCCTGCACCGCCTCGACCTCGGTCGCGGGGATCGCCTTGGACGGCACCAGCTTCGAGGGGACCAGATAGCTCTCGGCCTGCTCCGAGGCGAGCGCGTGGAGCTTCCGGGCCTCGGCCGAGACGAGGAAGGCCGCCTCGACGATGTGGTGATCGGTCACCCCGCGCCACACCCGCTCGAAATGATAGCCGCCGTCCTCGGTCACGCGCGCCGACCAGCGCGCATCGGCGTCCGCCGCGTCGAGCCGCGTCACCACCGACGTGAGGCTCCCGGCATGCTGCTCGCGCGTCGCATTGGGATCGAGCGCCCCGCCCAGCGCCAGCGCCTCGATGATCATCGGATCGTAGCGGCGCGGCACGTAGCGCATGAGGGTCCGCATGCGGCGCGCATGCTCGACGAGCTCGCGCAGGTCGTCGCCGTTGCGCGCGCCGCCCGCGGTCTCGAGGATGTTCCCGCCGACCCCGGCGTCGACCAGATACTGGTCGAGCGCGGCATCGTCCTTGAGATAGACTTCCGACCGGCCCTTGCTCGCCTTGTAGAGCGGCGGCTGGGCGATGAAGAGGTGCCCCGCCTCGATGATCTCGGGCATCTGGCGGTAGAAGAAGGTCAGCAGCAGCGTGCGGATATGCGCGCCGTCGACGTCGGCGTCGGTCATGATGACGATCTTGTGGTAGCGCAATTTCTCGAGGTTGAAATCGTCGCGGCCGATGCCGGTGCCCATCGCCTGGATCAAAGTGCCGATCTCGCGGCTGGACAGCATCCGGTCGAAGCGCGCGCGCTCGACGTTGAGGATCTTGCCGCGCAAGGGGAGGATCGCCTGGAAGTGGCGGTCGCGGCCCTGCTTGGCCGATCCGCCGGCCGAATCGCCCTCGACGAGGAAGAGTTCGGACTTGGCGGGATCGCGCTCCTGGCAGTCGGCGAGCTTGCCGGGCAGGCTGGCGATGTCCATCACGCCCTTGCGGCGAGTGAGCTCGCGCGCCTTCTTGGCGGCCTCGCGCGCGGCGGCGGCGTCGATCACCTTCTGGATGATCTGGCGTGCGACCGCGGGATTCTCCTCGAGCCACTCGGCGAGCTTGTCGGCCATCAGGCTCTCGAGCGGCTGGCGCACCTCGGACGAGACGAGCTTGTCCTTGGTCTGCGAGCTGAACTTGGGATCGGGCAGCTTGACCGAGACGATCGCAGTGAGCCCCTCGCGCATGTCGTCGCCGGTGAGGGTGACCTTCTCCTTCTTCAGCGCGCCCGACTTGTCGGCATAATTGTTGATCGTGCGGGTGAGCGCCGCGCGGAACGCCGCGAGGTGGGTGCCGCCGTCACGCTGGGGGATGTTGTTGGTGAAGCAGAGGACGTTCTCATAGTAAGAGTCGTTCCACTCGAGCGCGACGTCGATCGTCACGTCGTCACGCGTGCCGGCGATCGCCACCGGATCGGGCATCAGCGGAGTCTTGTTGCGATCGAGCCACTTCACGAAGGCCGCGATGCCGCCCTCGTAGAACAGTTCGACTTCCTTGACCTCTTCGTGCCGCGCGTCGCGCAGGAACAGGCGCACGCCCGAATTGAGGAAGGCGAGCTCGCGATAGCGGTGCTCGAGCTTCTCGAAATCATATTCAGTGATCTTGAAGGTCGCGGGGCTGGCGAGGAAAGTGACGCGCGTCCCCTTCTTGGCGTTCCCCTCCACATCGACGGCCTTGCCGATCACCTTGAGCGGGGCCACCGCGTCGCCGAACGCGAAGCGCATGTAATGCTCCTCGCCGTCGCGCCAGATGTTGAGATCGAGCCACTCGGAGAGCGCGTTGACCACAGACACGCCCACGCCGTGCAGGCCGCCCGAGACCTTGTAGGCATTGTCGTCCGACGTGTTCTCGAACTTACCCCCGGCGTGGAGCTGGGTCATGATGACCTCGGCCGCCGAGACGCCTTCCTCGGGATGGATGCCGGTGGGGATGCCGCGGCCATTGTCCTCGACCGAGACCGATCCGTCGGCGTTCAGCTGGATGATGATCCGGTCGCAATGGCCGGCCAGCGCCTCGTCGATCGCATTGTCCGAGACCTCGAACACCATGTGGTGGAGGCCCGAGCCGTCGTCGGTGTCGCCGATATACATGCCGGGGCGTTTGCGCACTGCGTCCAGGCCCTTGAGGACCTTGATCGATTCAGCGCCATAGGCATTTGCGTTGGGGAGGTTTTCGGGGGTGCTATCGTCGTTCGTCGCCATGCCCAGCATATAGGGTCGCTCCCTGCGAAACGGAAGCAAAATGGCGCGCGGCGGGGCGGGGTGCCCATGGTGCGGGATCGCGGCGCGGGTGGCCGTCATGCGATGCGCTCCGCGGCGTCGAGCATCGCACGGAGACGCGCGGCCGAGCGGCTCTCGAACCGGTGCCAGCGACGCAGCCACAATGCCGCCTCGGCCAGCGGATCGGCATCGAGCGCGCAGAGGCTGCGGCGCGCCTCGCGCCGCCGCCGGACGAGCCCCGCCGCCTCGAGCACGGCGAGGTGCTTGGCGGCGCCGGTGCCGCTCATCGCGAATCCCCGCGCCAGCTCGCTCACCGATTTCTCGCCCTCAGCGAGCCGCGCGAGCATCGCCCGGCGCGTCGGATCGGCGAGGGCGTGGAAGGTGGAGTCGAGCCGTTTGCCAACCATCAGGTTGGCGAACGCAATGAGCGCCGCCGGATCCAACCTTCTGGTTGGATCCGGGAATGACGGATTTCCGCCGTTCTCGGGCATTTCGGGCGGTCTGCCGGTTGACGAACTTGACGGATACGTACGCGCGCGCGTGGGAGCCCGGACCGGGCGCGACGAGGCGGGAGGAGTCTGCGGACCGTTCATGTGGGAACGGAAGCAGAACAAATCCTACATTGCCAGGGGATTTGAGGGGATGAGCGGGGCGTCTAGTTCCTAGGACGGGATCGACATTCAGGCGAGCGGTGCTTTCAATCCTCCCCCGCCAGGGGGAGGTGGCACGCGCAGCGTGACGGAGGGGGCGGAAGCACTGCGCTCAATTGGAGAGTACGCTGCTTACCTCCCCCTCCGTCGCCTTCGGCGCCACCTCCCCCTGGCGGGGGAGGATTTGAATGCCGATACGACCTAATTCCTAGCCCCTCCCGGAGGGGCTTAAAGTCAATCAGGCAGGCATTGGCCGTCGTCGCAGGCTTCGGGCTCGTAGGTCCAGCCGCCGTCGACGAAGCGGCAGTCGCCGACGATCTCGCCGGCCCAGCTCGCGGCTTTCGCCGCCGCCTTGCACTCGGCCTTGGTCGCATAGACTTCGTACGGCGCCGCCAAGGCGACGGACGACACGGCGGCACCTGCCGCAAGAAGCGCAATGGTCATGAAATTTTTCATGCGAATACCCTCTCCCTGCTCGTCCGATGAGCAAGGAAATCATATTCGAATGCGCGATGCCCCGCGTCGACGAGATGGCGAGGGGCGAGCGGACATCGGAGGTAGTTCTTTATAGTCGAACGGTTGCGGTGCCGATCATTTCCGGTGCTGCGCCGGTCGACGCGTTCGACTTGCTCAGGCGTGCGGAAGCCTGAGCCGGCGCTGCTTCATCCGCGCATGAAATGATAGCTCACGCTCATGGCGAGCAGCGCGACCACGATGACGACGACGACCTGCAGACCCTTCTCATGCTCATTCCTCGCGCGTTACGATCGAGCGGCTCCGGCTATCGAACGGCGACGAGCGGTTCAATAGCTTCGCAAGACAATAGCTTCGAAAGAATAGAGAAGCGGGGGTCGCGGCCGGTTGGCTGCCGGCGTCTCAGCCCAGATGTTCGATCGTCCCGTGCGCGACGGCGTAGCGCGTCGCCTCGCCGGGGACCGCTTCGAACAATGCGGGCTCGGTGCCGGTCATCCAGACCTGGCCGCGGCCCGCCAGCCGCTCGAACAAGGCCGAGCGGCGGCCGGGATCGAGATGCGCGGCGACTTCGTCGAGCAGCAGGATCGGCGTGCGGCCGACGCGATCCGCGACCAGTTCGGCATGCGCGAGCACGAGGCCGAGCAGCAGCGCCTTCTGCTCGCCGGTCGAGCAGAGATGCGCGGGCTGCTGCTTGCCGAGATGCGTGACGAGCAGGTCCGCGCGGTGCGGCCCGGCCAGAGTGCGCCCCGCCGCGGCGTCGCGCCGGCGGCCGTCGCGCAGGTCGCGGGCGAGCGTCTGGGCATCGCCTTGCCACCCTTCGATGGCGAGCCCGGCGCGGGCGAACACGCCTTCGGGCTGGTGCGCGATCCGCTCGGCCAGCGCGTCCACCATCGCGCGGCGGGCCATGTCGATCTCCGCGCCGTGCTCGGCCATGCGTGCCTCGAGCGCCGTCAGCCATTCGGGATCGGCGGGGGCTTCGTCGGCGAGCAGCCGGTTGCGCTGGCGCATCGCGGCCTCGTAGCGCGTCGAATGGTGCGCATGGCCGGGCGCCAGCGCCAGCGTCAGCCGGTCGAGGAAGCGGCGGCGCTCGCCGGGGCCCTCGACGAACAGCCGGTCCATCGCCGGGGTGAGCCACAGCACCGTCACCCATTCGGCGAGCGCGGTCGCGGCCGCCGCGGCGCCGTTGATCCGCACCAGCCGCCGCTCGGGCGCGTCGGGCTGGGTGCCCGTGCCGATAGTAACAAGCCCCTCCCCTTCAGGAGCGCTGGGCGAATAGCGGCCCGCGCTATTCAGGTCGGGCTGGGAGCCTGACCGACCCAGCGCTGGGTTGGGGGCGGGAGATGTCTCATCGAGACCGTTCGCTTGCGGCCAGGCCCCACCCCAACCCCTCCCCTGAAGGGGAGGGGCTATGATATTCGCCGCGACGCCGAACCCGCCCGCGGCGCCCTGCCGCACCATCTCCGCGAGCGGCGCGCGCCTGAGGCCGCGGCCCGGCGCGAGCAGCGACACGGCCTCGAGGATGTTGGTCTTGCCGGCGCCGTTCTCGCCGGTGAGCACGACGAAGCCCGCGCCGGGCGTGAGCACGGCGTCGCGATGGTTGCGGAAATCGGTCAGGACAAGTCGCGTGACGGCCATTATGGGCACCCCTAGCGCAGCCACTTGCCGCCGGACAGCGCTTCGCCGATGTAGGCGCAAAGGAGACCTCATGATCCGTATCTGCATCGCCGCCGTCGCGGCGCTCGCCCTTGCCGCCTGCTCGAAGGCGCCCGAGGATGTCACTGCCCGCTACGCGCTGACGGGCGGCCCCGGCGTGATCACCGTCCAGGCCGCGGCCAATGGCGACGCGCGGCTCGACAGCGGCCAGCAGGCGCTCGTCCACAAGGGCGGCGTCGACTATGTGGTGACGACCGACGCCAAGGGGCCGTTCGCGGCGAAGATGGACGATTTCCTCGCGGTGATCGGCGAGCTGGCGCGCGAGGACGGCATGAAGCCTCGCCCCGCGCCGCCGGAGCAGGGCGAGTTCGAGCTCGCCAAGACGGGCACCGACACGATCGCCGGCATGAAGGGCGATATCTGGAGAATCACTCCCAAGGATCCGGCAAAGGGCGTTCCGGGCCAGACCGTCGACGCGGTGGTCAGCAGCGATTCGGCTTTCGCCCATGTCGGCAAGGCATTGTCGATGCAGACGCGGCTCGGCGCCGGGATGCAGCAGCTGCAGGGCGGCGGCGGCAAGATCGACAAGCTCGTCGAGGAGATGCTCGGCAAGGGCATGGTGCTGCGCTTCGACAATACGCTCAAGCTCGACAAGATCGAGAAGGCGCCGATCGACGCCAAGGTGTTCGCGCTGCCGACCGTGCTCGACAAAGCAGGGCTCAAGGCCCGGCTGGTCGCCGAGCGCGATCGTGCGCGTGCCGCGGCCAAGGCGGCGCCGTCCGGCCCGCCGCCAGTGATGATGGAGACCCCGGCTCCCCAGGCGCCTCAGGCGCCCCAAGCCCCGTCGCCGCGCCCGCAGGCGAAGTGATGCGCTGGCGGATGCTCGCCGCGGTGGCGCTTTCGCTGGCGCCGCTGCCGGCGGCCGCCGACGTCACCGCGCGCTATCAGCTCGACCGCGACGCGCTCACGATCGAAGTCGACGACAATGGCGACTATCGCGCCGAGATCGCCGGCAAGTTCATGCTGATGCGGCGGAGCGGCGCGGAGTATGTCGTCATTTTCCAGGGGGCGACGCCGCACGTCGTCGAGCGGAAGGCGTTCTTCGACCTCGTCGAGACCAAGCTGCGCGGCGAGCTCGCCAAGTCGACCGAGGCGCGGCGCGACCTGGTGCTGACCAAGGGGAGCGAGGAGGAGATCGCCGGGCGCCGCGGCACCTTGTGGACGGTCGCGCTCGACAAGCCGGGCGGGAACCGGATCGAGGCGGTGATCGCCCCCGACGCCGATCTCGCGCCGGTCTCCGCGGTCTTCGCCGGCTTGCTCGACGGAGGGCTGCAGGTCTTTGGCGGGCTGATCCCCGAATCGAACCTCCCCGAGCTGCTCCGCCAAGTGTTCGCCAAGGGCGCGCCGCTCCGCCTGGCGATGATGGTGGACTTGCGGCTCAATTCGGTGAGCAAGGCCCCGATCGATTCGGCGCGGTTCGCGCTGCCCGGTCCGGTGGTCGACGCCGCGGCCTTCGAACGCGCGCTTTCGGGTCCGAACGCGAAGACGGGAGTCGCCGTGCCACCGCCATCGCCGCAGCCCTAAGGCGTCAGATCCCGGTGAGTCCCGCTTCGGCGAGGCTCGCCTGCGCGACGCGATAGGCCTTGGGCGGGACGATGTTCAGCCGGCGCCGCGCTTCGTCGATCGGCTCGGCGAGCAATGCCTCATAGTCCTCGCCGTGCAGCCAGCCGGCCTTCTTGCCGTGGCGGTATCCCTCGATCACCGCGCGGATGAAATCGAGCTTGCCGGTGATGCGGATGCTCTTGAGCGCCGCGCCGCTCGCGATGAACGCCCAGCCGAGCCCACCGGTCTGCGCAAAAGAGAAGGCGACGAGGCACGCCTCGCCGAGATGCTCGTCGGCCTTGTAGCCGGTGAGCACGTGCCAGAGATCGTGGATGTCGCGCTCGCGGCGGCCCATCCAGGCATAGGGATGCTCGATCGTGAAGGCCTCGGCGCCGATGGCGTTCATGCTGACTTCTTCGAGCCCCCTGGCCGAATAGCCGGTCGCGTCGAGGAAGCTGCGATAGGCGGCGCCGACGGTGCCCTCGGCAAAACCGTCGATCCAGCCGCGGTCGGACAGGCGCTCGGCCAGCTCGAGCCGGCGATAGGCGAGCTTGCCGCCACCGGGGACGGTGAGCAGCCTGCGGTAATTCTTTTGCGTGACGTCGCCGTTCAGCGCGCGCATGATGCGGAACACCTGCTCGGTGTCGTCGCCGTTCGACAGCAGACGCCGCAGCGCCGAAAGCGCGGTGCCCCATTCGCGCTTCATCGGGATGCCGGGATTGAACGGCTCAGGTGCCTGGGTCGCCATGATCTGCCTGCTCAAATTACTGACACGAGTGTTAATAGCAGCCATTGCCCGAAAGTTCAATTCGGTCCATCCTGATCGTCGAACAGGGAGGAAGCCGATGCGCAGCCGGATCGTGCCCGCCGCATTTCTCGGCCTGGCGCTCGCGGGATGCGGTCCCCGGACTCCCGAGCAGGCGCGCATCGACAATATCCAGGATGCCGCGCGCGCCGAGGCCGATGCGATCCGCTCGGCATCGGGCAACCAGGCGGCGGCGATCCGCGCCGAGGCCGACACGATCGCCTCCCAGGCCGAGATCGCCAACGACTTCGACGCGCAGCGGCTCAGGACCCGCGCCGATGCGCTGCGCAAGGAGGCGCGGATCGTCGAGCGTCAGGCCGATGCCCGGGTACGGGCGGTCCGCGATCGCGCGCGTGCCGATGTGAGCGCCATCAAGGCAGAGTGAGCCGGACCGGACGAGACCGGGCTATTGGAGCAGGCGCTTGCGGATCGCGGCGCGGCGCTCGAAGATCGACGCCATTTCCAGGTGGAGCGCACGGTCCCGCGCATTGCCCGCCCGTTCCGCCCGCTCGCGCTCTTCGCGCGCGCGCCGGTCGTTGAACGATACCAGGGCTTCCATTCCGTGCATGACAACGCTGTAGCACAGCAGGTGGAAACAAAATCCTACGTATTGATGCGACTCGCGGAATTACGTGGATAACCGGCGCCCCGGACGGAGCGCAGGAAATCACACCCGCATCGGCATCAGCACATAGAGCGCCGGCGAGCTGTCGTTCTCGCGGATCAATGTCGGCGCGGCGGCGTCGGCGAGGTGGACCTCGACCAGGTCGCCTTCGATCTGGCCGAGAATGTCCATCAGATAGCGGCTGTTGAAGCCGATCTCGAAGGGCATGGCGGCATATTCGCCCGGCACTTCCTCGGCTGCGGCGCCGTTCTCGGGGCTGGTGACCGACAAAGTGATCTTGTCGCGATCGAGTGACATCTTCACGGCGCGCGTCTTCTCGGTCGCGATCGTCGAGACGCGGTCGACGCCCTGCATGAAGCTCCGGGGATCGATCTTGAGGATCTTGTCGTTCGCGGTCGGGATGACGCGGCTGTAATCGGGGAAGGTGCCGTCGATCAGCTTCGAGGTCAGGATCGCCTGGCCCAGGTCGAAGCGGATCTTCGAGCCCGAGAGCGACACGCCTACCGATCCGTCGACCTCATCGAGCAGCTTGCGCAGCTCGGCGACGCACTTACGCGGCACGATCACGTCGGGCATGCCGTCGGCACCGTCGGGGCGCGCGACGGTAACGCGGGCGAGCCGGTGGCCGTCGGTCGCGGCGGCGCGCAGCATCGGCGTCGCCTCGTCGGTCACGTGCAGGAAGATGCCGTTGAGATAGTAGCGCGTCTCTTCGGTGGAGATCGCGAAGCGGGTCTTGTCGATGATCTGCTTGAGCGTCTCGGCGGGGAGCTCGAACGTCGTCGGCAGCTCGCCCTCGGCGATCATCGGGAAATCGTCGCGCGGCAAGGTCGCCAGCGTGAACTTGGCGCGGCCGGCATTGACCGTGATCCGGCCCTCGGCGGCGGCGAGCTCGACCTGCGAGCCCTCGGGCAGTTTCCGGACGATGTCGAACAAGGTGTGCGCCGAGACGGTGATCGCGCCGGGCTGGTCGACCGCGGCGGGAATCGTCTCGTCGATCTGCAGGTCGAGATCGGTCGCCATCAGCCGCATCGCGCCGCCGGCCTGCGCCTCGATCAGCACGTTGGAGAGAATGGGGATCGTGTTGCGCCGCTCGACCACCGACTGGACGTGGCTGAGGCCCCTCAACAGAGTTGCGCGTTCGATCGTCGCCTTCATCACTCAAAACCCCCGGTGCCGCGCTCGAATCCGGGCGCTGACGATTGGCTCGAACATTAGTGTCTAACGGCAAAAAGGGCCGGGGCAAGCGCCCCGACCCTCTCATGCACACCAAATTGGCGTTGCGGGCTTCAAAAGCGGAAGCCGACGCCCGCGACGATCTGGTGCCGATCGGTATCGACGTCGAACGTGTCGGTCACCGTGCCGTTGGCGAACTGGAAATCCGCCTTGGTGTAGTTCGAGTAGCGATATTCGAGCTTGGCATAGGTGTTGGAACCGATCGACTTCTCGACGCCGGCGCCGAGACGCCAGCCGTCCAGCTGGAAATTCTCGTCGGTCGTGGTGGTGCCGTTGTCGGCGGTCACGTTCAGCCGGGCGTTGGTGTAGCCGCCCTTGGCATAGAGCAGCGTGCCGGTGCCTACGGGGACGCCGACGCGCGCGCCGACATAGATGTCGCGACCAGCCTTGACGCGGCCATAGCCGAAGAAGTTGGGATCGCTGGTGTCGGTCGTGACCTTGGCGGTCGAGCCGCTGAGCTCGCCCTCGACGCCGAGCACGACGCCGCCGACGGGCAGGTCGTAGCCGGCCTCGACGCCGTACAGGGCGCCTTCGATGCTCTGGTCGTCGCCTTGGATCCGCGAATCCTCGCTGCTGCCCGGACGGACGATGTCGAGGCCGCCGACCACGCCGACGCGGAACCCGCCGGGGGCCGCGTCCTGCGCGAAGGCGGGGGCGGCCAGCGCCGACGAGGCGGCGAGGGCGGCGACGAATACAAGCTTACGCATAACTACTCCTTGGGTAACAGGCCCGCCTTGCGAGCGAGCCGGGCCATAACTGGGGAGGCGAGTCCGAGGTTGCATGAACCCCAGATAAACAGGAAAAACCGTGATATCTGAGCAACAGCCGGGCGTCTGTTGAGACGCCCGGCTGCGGCCGTCAGAAGCGGATGCCGACGCCGCCCACCACCTGGTGGCGCGCCCCGCCGACGTCGCCATAGTTGCTGTAGCGATATTCGCTCTTGAGATAGGCCTTGTCGGTCAGCTTGAGCTCGGCGCCCGCGCCCAGCCGCCAGCCGTCGAGCGTGTCATGGTCCTCGATGGTGCCCGTGGTGGAGGTGTATTCGGAGTTGAAGCGCGCATTGGTGTAGCCGCCCTTGGCGTAGATCAGCGCGCGGCTGCCCGCGACGAAACCCACGCGACCGCCGACATAGAAGTCGCGGCCCGCCGAGACCTTCAGCCGGTCGCCCGCGACGAGCACGCCGTTCGCGGTGTCCTTGGTGCTGGCGCCGGTGACTTCGCCTTCGACGCCGAACACGGTGTTGCCGGTCTGATAGTCATAGCCGAGCTGGCCGCCATAGACGACGCCGTCGCGCGATCCGTTGTTGATCGAATCGTCGCTGACATGGTCCCAGCCGACGATCGCCTCGGCGCGCGGCCCCGAGAAGTTCGCATCCTGCGCCAGCGCAGGGGTTGCCAGGGCGGACGCCGACAGCGCGGCGAGGATGAGCTTACGCATTACGATACTCCATCTGCTGGTACGCGGCTCCTTCGCGGAGCCGGCGTGCTGATGGGGTAAGACACCTGTTCGTTGCCTGAACGAAACGAGGCAATATCGGGGCGTGCCGCAATTCCGCCATTGCGTTTGGCGCCCGGAGCCGCTGAGGAGAGACGCATGCCAGCCAGCAACCGCCCCGTCAGCAACAGGAAGGGCCGCGATTTCATCGCCCGCCACGGCGAGACCGTGTTCAACATCGCGCGCCGGATGCAGGGCGATCATCCGCATACCCCGCTCACCCGCGCCGGCTTCGCCCAGGCCGACGCGATGGGCGCGGCCCTGCGCCAGATCCTCGGCCCGAAGCCGAAGCTGACCCTGTGGTCGTCGAGCGCGGGCAGGGCGCTCCAGACGCTGGCGGTCATCGCCGAGCATCTCGAGCTCGACTGGCACCAGGCGCGGACCGACGATCGCCTGGTCGAGATCGGCATGGGGGCGTGGAGCGGTCGCTATTATGCCGATCTGCAGGAAGAGGTCGGCACCTTTCTCGATCTCGAGCACGGGCTCTACACGCGGCCTCCCGAGGGCGGCGAATGGTATGATGCGATCGCCGAGCGGGTGTCGGGCTGGCTGCGCGATACCGACGCGGATCCCGGCGACCGGCTGGTGATCATGCACGGCATGTCGAGCCGCATCCTGCGCGGCGTGATGACCGGCGGCGACGTGATGCCGCAATTCGACGCGCCGGTGGCGCCCGATCTGCCGCAGGGATCGATCGTGCTGATCGAGCAGGCAGTCGAGCATGTCGTCCATCTCGGCACCGGGCGCGGCGCGGCGCCGGCATGATCGCGCTGGCTCTGCTGCTCGCGACGCTGCCGCGCGATGCGCTGGGGACCTATGGCGATTGGGGCGCATTCCGCGATCCCTCGCCGCTGCGTTGCTTCGCGATCGCGCGGCCGGTGGAGCGCTATCGCAGCGCCCAGCCCTTCGCCAGCATCGCCACCTGGCCGGGGCAAAGG
>NZ_JAPKNM010000015.1 GCF_026460985.1 Sphingomonas sp. | reverse complement strand
CGGGCGGCGCCCCCCCCCGCGACGATATAGGCCTCAGCCATCCTGCTCTCCCATGCGGCCGTTGGCGGCCGTCAACTTACACTTGTGTAAGTGGCGCGGGACGGCCAAGGCAAGGGCTTGTTCCGCGCTGGACTTCGGGGCTAAGGCACCCCAACTTGTTAACAGCGGACGCAGCAGCCTGCCGTCCGCCTTCCCTTTTTGTGCGCAGCAGAGTAAAGGCACCGCCACTTTTGCTGGCGCTCACCCGAGAGGCATATTTTTGGCCAAAGAAGAACTCCTAGAAATGCGCGGCCAGGTCGTTGAGCTTCTGCCCAACGCCATGTTCCGCGTCCGGCTCGAGAATGATCACGAGATCCTCGGCCATACCGCCGGCAAGATGCGCAAGAATCGCATCCGCGTGCTGGTCGGCGACGAAGTGCTCGTCGAGCTCACGCCCTACGACCTGACCAAGGGCCGTATCACCTACCGCTTCAAATAAGCGGTCGCCCTTGTGCGGCTCGTCCTAGCTTCGACTTCGCCCCGGCGCCGCGACCTGCTGACGCGGATCGGCGCCGCTCCCGATCGTATCGCCGCGCCCGATGTCGACGAGGACATCCGGCCGGGCGAGCTGCCGCGCGCCTATGTGCTGCGCGTCGCCATGGACAAGGCGCAGGCGGTCGCGCGCGCGGAGGACGAGATCGTCCTCGCCGGCGACACCACGATCGCGGTCGGCCGCCGCATCCTCGCCAAGCCCGAGGACGAAGCCGATCTGCGCCGCATGCTGGCGCTGCTCTCGGGCCGGCGGCACCATTGCCTCTCGGCGGTGTGCCTGATCGGGCTGGACGGACGCCCGCGCACCCGCGTCTCCGACACGATCGTTACCTTCAAGCGGCTGAGCCAGGCCGAGATCGACTGGTACGTCGCCAGCGGCGAAGGCATGGGCAAGGCGGGCGGCTACGCGATCCAGGGCAAGGCCGAGGCGTTCGTGCGCTTCCTGTCGGGAAGCCATTCGGGCGTGGTGGGCCTGCCGGTGTTCGAGACCCGCGCGCTGCTCGAAGGCACAGGGTACCAGCTTGGCTGAGTGGCTCTACGAGGCCGGGATCGGCGAGAACCGCGCCGCCCTAGTGTCGCGGGGCGTCATCTGGAAGGCGCGGATCGAGCCGGAGAGCGCGGGGCCGCGCCACGGCGCGGTGCTGAATGCGCGGCTGGTCGACAAGAGCACGGGCAAGGTCGCCTTCGAGGGCGGCGAGGCTTTGTGCGATCCGCTGCCGCAGGGAATCACCCAGGGGGCCACGCTCAGGGTGAGGATCGTCCGCGAGGCGATACCCGAGCCTGGGCGCGCCAAGCTGCCCAAGGCGGTGCCGGCGGGCGCCGATGCGGTGCCGGGCGAGGGGCCGGACCTGCTGGCGCGGATCCGCGCGAGCGGCGTGCCGGTGCGGATGCTGCGCGCGCACGAGCCCGATCTCCTTGAAGAGGCGGGCTGGTCCGAAGTGCTCGAAGAGGCGGTGACCGGTGAGATCGCATTCCCGGGCGGCGCGCTGCGATTGTCGCCGACGCCGGCGATGACTTTGTTCGACGTCGACGGCGGCGGGCCGCTCGAGCCGCTTGCGGTGGCAGCGGCGCATGCGGTGGCGCGCGCGATCGAGCGGCACGGGATCGCGGGCTCGATCGGGATCGACTTCCCGACGCTCGCCAACAAGGCGGCGCGCCAGGCGGTGGCCGAGGCGATCGACGCGGCCTTGCCCCAGCCGTTCGAGCGGACCACGGTCAACGGCTTCGGTTTCCTGCAGATCGTGCGGCGGCGGACGCGGCCCTCGCTCCCGGAGCTGCTGCGCGCCGATCCGGTGGGCGCCGAGGCGCGCGCCGAGCTGCGCCGCATCGAGCGGCTTCCCCCGCCGCCGCCGGCTACCCATATGGTGACCAGGCGAATCGCCAACCGGCTGGCGCAGCGGCCCGACTGGACCGCAGAGCTGGCGCGGCGCATCGGGGGCGCGACGGCGTTCGTCGCCCCGAAGGAGTAGGCATTGGCAAAGCGTGACGGCTGCCCGATCTGCGGCAGAGCGACCGAACCTGAATTCAAGCCCTTCTGCAGCCGCGGCTGCAAGGATCGCGACCTGCTGCAATGGCTGGGCGAGGGCTATCGCGTCCCCGGCGAGCCTGTCGATCCGAATGCACAAACCGGGCTGGACACGGGCCGGGAGCCCGACTAAGAGCCCGCTTCCGGCGTTCGCCGGCCCCCGTGCCCGGGTAGCTCAGTTGGTAGAGCATGCGACTGAAAATCGCAGTGTCGGCGGTTCGACTCCGTCCCCGGGCACCATTTTCCTCAGTGCGATGTTGATCCGCTCCGAGCGCCGCTAGCGTGCGGCCGCGTCGCGGGCGCGCACGGCTGCGCTCACGATGATCCCGCCGAGAATCAGCGTCATGCCGACGAAATGGTGGCCGTGGAGCTGCTCGCCGAGGATCAGCGCCGCGAGCAGCGCGCCGAACAGCGGCATCAGCGTGATCGCCTGGCCCGCGCTCGCCGGGCCGAGCGTGGCGACCGCGGCGTTGAACAGCGCATAGGCGACGACCGAGGGCAGCAAGGCGACATAGACCACCGCGCCGATGACGCGCGGTGTCCAGTCCATGGCGGCGATCTCGCGCCACTCGGTCGCGGCGAGCGGGAGCATGGCGAGCACGCCGATCGCGAAGGTGACGGCGAGGAAGCTCGTCGCGTGGAGCGCCGGGCGGAGGCGGAGCAGCGAAGTGTAGAAGGCCCAGACGGCCACGCCGCCGAGCACCAGCGCGTCGCCGCGGTTGAAGGCGACCTGCGCGAGCGCGGCGAGCTTGCCCTGGAAGACGATCACCACGACGCCGAGCGTCGACAGCGCGACGCCGGCGATGGTGCCCAGGCCCGCGCGGGCGCGGAAGATCGCGAAGTCGACGAGCAGAACCAGCGCGGGGATCGCCGCCTGGAGCAGCAGGCCGTTGCTCGCCGTGGTGTAGCGCAGTCCCGAATAGAGAAAGGCGTTGAACGCCGCGACGCCGAGCAGGCCGAGCAGCAGGATGATCGGCCCGTTCCGGACGATCGCCGCGCGATCCGCGACGACATGGCGCACGGCGAAGGGCGTGATCACCAGCAGTGCGCCGGTCCAGCGCAGAAGCGCGAGGAGGAAGGGCGGAATGTCGTCGCGCACCGCCCTGCCGACGATCGAATTGCCCGCCCAGAGCAGCATGACGAGGGCGAGCATGCCATAAGCGGCGGTCTGGGGGCGCAGGCGGATCATGGCTGCCCCCTAGGGGAGGTGGCACCCGTTCGCCAGACGGAAGGAGCGGGATGAGAGCTGGCGATCCAGTTGTGGTCATTCACCTTCCCTCTCCCCTTGTGGGAGAGGGAGGGAGCCGACGTTAGTCGGCGGAAGGGTGAGGGGGAGTGAGACTCAGTCCCCCTCATCCTTCCCACTCGCTTCGCGAGCGGGCCCCTTC
>NZ_JAPKNM010000014.1 GCF_026460985.1 Sphingomonas sp. | reverse complement strand
AGGACCATCACCATGATCCCGTAGGCCGCAACGCCGAGCGACCGGGCAGCGATCGCCACGCTGACCAGCATGATCAGCGCGTTCAGGAAATTGCCTGACAGCAGATGCGCGACTGCGGTCAGCCTTCGTCGGGTTCCCTTGACGAGCAACCCGCCCGCGTGCGCGCGAACCGTCTCGCGCGCACGCGCGACGAAGACCTTATCGAAACCGCTCGCCATGCGTCGATCCAATCCAACGAACGGGTTTCAGACGTGGATCGCCACCGGTGCGGGGGCAGGCAATTGCGCGGGATGCGGCATGCTGTCGATCGAGGCGGGCTCGATATCGTAGCAGCGGCCCCGCATGCCGTGATTGGCGGCCCAGATCGCGGCCTGCGTTCGGTTCTTGACGCCGAGCTTGCGGAGCACGGCCTTGACGTGAACCTTCACAGTCGCCTCGCTGATCTCCATGCGGCGGGAGATGACCTTGTTGGGGCATCCCATGATCAGCCAGCGCAGGATCTCGCGCTCGCGCTCCGACAGGCAGGCGGCGTCGACCGACTGCTCCATCTCGGGCGCGTTCTCGAATGCCGGCCGCGACTGCAGCTCGTCCGCGAGCTGCGAAGGCAGCACGCGTTCGCCCATGGCGACCAGGCGCAATGTGCCGACCAGCCGGTCGCACGAGATTTCCTTGACGATATAGGCGCGCATGCCGAGCCGGAACGCCTTGAGCATGATCTGGAAATCGAACCGGTCGGAAAGCATGACGAGGTTCGAATGCGGGAAGCGGGCCTGCAACTCGACGATATGGTCGGCGTCGCATTCCTCCGCGCCATTGTCGATCAGCACCAGCTCCGGCGATCGATCCGCATCGCAATCGATGCTCGCCGTGAGCCCTTGGCTCGAGCTGGAGGACTGAACGATATTGAATTCGCGCTCCGCCAGGATGCGGCTGAGGCCTTCGCGGATGATGGAATTGCGGCAAAGCAGCAGTACATTCACACGATCGGACATAAGTACCCCCAAATTCGTGGGCGTCCAACCGGTCAATAGGGGCACTGACTGGAGACGTCCTATGTCTCTGTTTTTAACACCGTGCGACACTCATTTTTTCTGTTGATGGATCGTTATTATCACGTTGTTAGCATATGCAAAATATCACATTTGGATACATCTCGCTAAATCGCTGAAAGAATATGAGATTCTGAGAAGCGATTGCCGGCTTCACGCGCTTTTGGCGACCGACATTACGACTTTCGAGGTATCTTTCTTGATCTGATCCGGATCGGATCAAATTCCCCGAGTCGCCATGGGAATTGAACGGTTCCGAAACGACTTGGACCGTCCAGCGCACGAACCGATCCGGAGACGTCGGACGGAGCGGCAAGACCGCATCAGAAAATTTGCCGCACCGCGACAAAGGCTTCCGCCGCGTGACGATAGACCGTTGCCCCACGCGCGACGGCGAGCGCGCGGATCGTCTCGAGCGATCGCTCGTCCGGGCTCTCTTTCTGCTGTGATGAATAGATCTTGAACGCCTCGAGCTTGGCGTCGAGCGTCTCGCTTATGTCGACGAAGCTGTTGGGCTGGAACCCCGGAGTGATTCCCGGGGCCAGCCAATTGGTCTCCGACAGCGTCTCGTAGGCGAGAACCGCGCCTGGGCATCGCCTGGACCGCGGCCTCGCATGGACCATCGCCGCGCTGAAGACGATCTGATGGTCGAGATGGATATCGCCGACGAAAGGCACGAACAGAAGCTCGGGCGCGATCGAATCCAGCGTGGCGGCCAGTGCCTGGTTCAGCGTCGCGCGGGGAACCTGGTCGAGCGCGGCGGCAGGAAGATCGAGGAAGTGCGTCTGACGGACGCCCATAAAGGCATGCGACGCCAGCGTCTCTTCCCGGACCTGCGCCACAAAGCCCTCGTCGAACAGCGGAGGGCGGCCGCGGGTCACCACAACCACATGGACCTCGGCACCGGCCTTCACCGCACGGATCATGGTGCCGCCGCAACCCAGTACGTCGTCGTCCGGATGGGGCGCCACGACGGCGATCCGCGTGCCTGGGCCGAAATGCATCAATCGCTCCTGCCCAAGAATGCGTGGAGCCCGGGGCGGCGCTCGCCCGCGCCCCATTCGGTGACGCTGACCGCCGATCGGGCACCGCACATGACCACGAACCTGTCGTCCGCGACGGCGATCACCTGCCCCGGCGAAGCGAGGTGACGGCTCGCGTCCGGGACCGGCTCGGCCGCCCATATCGTCAGCGGCGCCGACCCGGCGTTGGTCGAGGCGCCCGGATAGGGCCGGCCGGCCGCGCGGACCAGCCGGAGCACCTCCGAGGCCGGCGCCGACCAGTCGATACGTCCGTCGGCCGGCGTCCGCCGCGCGCACCAGGTCGCGCATGCCTCGTCCTGCCGGCGTCGCGGTTCCTCGCCCCGTGCGAGCGACGCCAGCGATCGATCGAGCATGATGCCCAACGCCTCCATGTGCTTGGCGTAGAGGCTCGCGGCGGTCTCCCCTGGCGACAGGTGGAAATAATGCTGGTCGAGCAGGTCGCCCGTGTCGGTCCCGCCGTCGATCCAGAAGAGCGAGCCGGCGGTGATCGGCTCCTGGTTCAGGATCGTCCACGGGATGGCCGCCCGCCCGCGCATGCGGGGAAGCGCCGAGGGATGGTAGCCGATCACCCGGTTCGGAGCGAGATCGAGGAAGCGCGATCCGCAAATCTGCGACCAGCCGACCACGAAGACATGGTCCGCGCCGACGGCCTCGATTGCCGCGAGCGAGGTGTCCCGATTGATGTTGTCGACGCGGATCACCCGGCTTCCGATCCGCTCGGCCGCGGGTCCGAGATCGACGAAATCGGAATGCCGCCCCGCCAGCCCCTCGTCCAGCGTCACGACCGCTGCCAGCGTCCATTCCGCGCTCCGGGCGAAAGCCGAGAGCGCGACCGCGCTGCTCTCCACGGCGCCGACCAATATGGCGCGCATCGTCACAGCCCGACCCTGCGCTCGCCCGCGATCACGACGGCCACCGTCCGCAGCACGATGCGCCAATCGAGCCACCAGGAACGATTGCGGACATACCAGGTGTCGAGCGCGAGCTTCTCGTCCCGCCCGAGGAGCGTATTGCCGCTCACCTGGGCGAGACCGGTCAGCCCCGGCCGGACCGAGCCGCGTAGCACGCCGCCCTCCCCCATTTCGGCGATCGTCTCGGGGAGGAGCGGACGCGGCCCCACCAGGTTCATGTCCCCCGCGATCACGTTCACGAGTTCCGGGAGCTCGTCGAGCCGCGAACGGCGCAGGAAACGCCCGACCCCGGTCGTGCGAAGCGCGTCGGGCAGCAGGTCGCCTGCTTCGTCGCGCAGTTCGCGCATCGTGCGGAACTTGACCATGCGGAACGGCGTGCCGCCCTTGCCGCTGCGCATCTGCCGGAACAGCACCGGCCTTCCGAGGCTGCAGACGACCAGCCCCGCGACGATCAGCATCATGGGCAGGATCAGCACCAGCACGAGCAGGGCCAGGACGGGCTGGAGGCGGACGGCCCGGTTCACGCGGCGGCGGCAATCGTGCCGTCGACCGGCCGGGACGCCTCCGGCGATGCCATCGGATCGGGTCCGATGACCCCCATCTCCGCGAGGAGCTGCCGATTGACGCGCTCCACGTCATAGATATCGACCGCCACCTGCCGGGCCGCTTCGCCCATCGGCTGCAGCAGCGCGGGGCATTCGAGGAACCGCTCCATCGCGTCCGCCAGCGCCTCCGCGTCGCGTGGCGGCACGAGAAAGCCGTTGCGCCCCTCCTCAATCGGCTCGCGACAGCCCGGCATGTCGGTGGTGATCACCGGCCGACCGGTCGCCAAGGCCTCCAGGATCGTGCGCGGCAGGCCTTCGCGATAGTAAGAAGGCAGCACGAAGACATGCGCCGAGGCCAGATAGGGGCGAACGTCGCGCGTCTCGGCGAGCAGTTCGACGAGCCCCTCGTCCTGCCACGCCTGCATCTCCTCCGCGGCATAGCCGGTCGGATTCTCCGTTTCCGGGCGGCCGAGGAGCAGGAAGCGCGTGCCGGGCCAGCGCGCACGCACCCGTCGCGCCGCCGCGACATACTCGCCGACGCCCTTGTCGCGCATGAGCCTGCCCATCATCAGGAAGGTCGTCGCGCCGGCCGGCATGGGCTGGGCCGCGAAATGGCCGACGTCGACGCCCGATCCGGGCACCTGCACGACGCGCTGTCGGTCATCGACGATATGGTTCGCGAGCATCGACCGGCGATCGTCCCCGTTGAACACGAAGATGCAGCGAGCGCGGCGGACGCCTGCGCGATAGAGCGCCGAGACCAGGCGGCGAAGCCCGCGACGCGTGCTCGCCTCGTCGCTGAACACGTAACCCAGGCCGCTCATGATGGCGTAGAAGCGCGGTCGCCCGAATAGCCGCGCCGCGATGCCGCCATAGATGATGGGCTTCTGCGTATAGGCGACGACCATGTCCGGCCGCTCGGCGCGCATCAGCCCGACATAGCCCGCCAGCGTCGCGAGATCGCGCAGCGGGTTGGTTCCGGCTCGCGCCATCGGCGTCAACCGGAAGCGGACGCCCGCGCGCGCAAGCGTCTCGACGACCTCGGGTTCGGCGTCGGGGGCACATGCCACGACGTCGTGCCCCTCCGCCGCCATCCGCGCGATCAACGCACCGCGGAAGTTCACGAGCGACCAGGAGAGGCTCGACAGGATCACGATCTTCACGGCGCACTATCCTCCTGCCGCGACGCGCGGATCGCGGACGCGCTCGGGAACGGCTTCCCTCGGCCGCGGGCCATGGGAAACGACGCTCGCATTTCGGAAGGCTTATAGCCGCGCACGCGGATCGAGGCGGTGCGCATCGGTAGATACCCCGTTTGGTCAGACGGAGAAAAGCGGAGCGCTTTTGATGGCTGCGCGCTCGATTTCTACCCACAATGAGCTGGCGGCTTCTCTGGTCACGCGATCCTCAGGCATAAAGGATAGTAACCGGTAGATCGATTACGACGCTCCCGCCCGCCGGATACCTTCTGTCTCTACAGGCTGCCACTCGGAAACCGCAGCGCTGTCCTGGCAGAGAGGAGCGTCGCAAGATGTCGTCTATTGCATCAGCCGCGCCGGATGTTGCGGAGGAAGCAGGCCTGACGGCGGACGCAAGGCCGACGACGCCCCCGAATGCAGTCGGACGCGTTTGGGCCGGGCTCGACGGACTGGCGCGATCGTTCGCGCTCCGTAGCCCGGCGCAATTCTGGGCCGCGCGGCTCACCGCCGTCGTGACGCTGGACGCCTTGGCCATCCTCGCCGCGCTGCGCCTGACGCGTGCGCTCCTGCCCGGCACCCGCACGCTGCAGATGCTGAACGATCTGTGGTTCGCCACCGCTTTCACCGTGGCGACGCTGGCGACGCTCTTCCTGATCGGCGCCTATCGCCGCAGCTGGCGGTTCCTGTCGATCGGAGACGCTCTTTATCTTACCGCGACGCTGATGGTCAGCTCGTCGGTGATCTGGCTGATAACCGCGACCTTCGTCATTCCACAGCGCGTCTACCGCGTCGAGCTTCTGACATTCGTCGTCGTGCACGTGCTGCTGATGGCCGTCGCGATGCTGGCAACCCGGATCGCTCGCCGCCAGCTTCGCGATTACCTCAAGGAAGTGCAGGCGTTTCGCAGCACGCGTCGCAAGCGGCGCGTCCTGCTCCTCGGCGATGCCGATTGGGCGTGCGCGATGATCGAACTGGTGCGCACCGATGTGCAGTCCGAGCTCGAGATCGCCGGCGTGCTCACCTTCGACGGCCGCGAGCGCAAGTTGAAGATCGCCGGGATACCCGTGCTCGGCTCACCGGAAATGCTTCCCGAAATCGTCCGGCGCCTCGACGATGCGGGACGGCGCCCGGCCAGCCTGGTGGTTCAGGAAAACCACGCGCTGCTGGATCGCCGACAGTCGCTCAGGATCGCGGCGCTCGCGGAGGCCGAGGCGCTCACGGTCTCGCGCTTCCGCAGCCCGTGGATCCGGGCGGCCGGGAACGGCGACCGCATCGACATCGAGAAGATGCCGCTCGCCGAGCTGCTCGGACGGCCCGAGGTCGTCATCCAGCATGGCTATGTCGAGCGGCTGATTGCGGGCAAGCGCGTGCTGGTCACGGGCGCCGGAGGAACCATCGGCAGCGAGCTCGTGCGCCAGCTGGCGGGCTACGGCCCCGCCGAGATCGTGCTGCTGGATCACGCCGAATACAATCTCTACGCGATCGAGCTGGAGGTGCGCGAACGCTTCCCCGGCGTCACCTTCCACCCCGAACTCTGCTCGGTGCGCCAGAGCCCCGCCTTGCGGCAGGTCTTCGAACGCCGGCGTCCGGAGATCGTCTTCCACGCCGCCGCGCTCAAGCACGTGCCGATGGTGGAGGCGAATCCCTGCGCGGGCGTGCACACCAACGTGCTCGGCACCCGCAACGTCGCCGATCTGGTGTGCGAGTTCGAATCGATCGCGATGATCCAGGTGTCGACCGACAAGGCGGTCAATCCCGTCGGGCTGATGGGCGCGACCAAGCGGCTGGGCGAGCTCTATTGCCAGGCGCTCGACCTGATCGGGGGCTGCGATCCCGACAGCCCGCGTTTCCTCACCGTGCGCTTCGGCAACGTGCTCGGGTCCAGCGGTTCGCTGATCCCGCTCTTCCACCGCCAGATCGCGGCGGGCAAGCCGGTGACCGTCACGCATCCGGACATCGAACGCTTCTTCATGACCATCGAGGAAGCGGTGCTCCTGATCCTTCAGAGCAGCGCGCAGGCGCTGGAGAGCGACGCGGATCGCGGAATGATCTTCGTTCTCGACATGGGGCAGCCGGTCAAGATCGTCGAGATCGCCAAGCGCGTGATCCGCGCGGCGGGTCTCCGCCCGGGCACCGACGTGCCGATCCAGTTCATCGGCCTGCGTCCTGGCGAGAAGCTGTACGAGGAGCTGTTCGATACCTCGGAGTCCAAGATCGAGAGTTCGATCCCGGGCATCTTCGAAGCCATGCCCAGCCCCATCCCGCTCGAGCTGCTGGTAGAGGGATTCCGTCAGCTGGAATGCCTCATCGCCACGGGCGACGCCGCGGAACTCACACGCCTGACGCACGAGATGGTCCTGGCTTCGGCCAGTTCGCGCTGGGCCGACATCTTGCGAAGGCTGGCTGAGGAATCCGGAGGCAAAGCGAGAGTCAGCCAGCCCGCCACGCTGTTCCCGGGGGCACCTTCGGTCCCGGTGATCCCTTTGAGAAGGGTGGTCGGATGATGGCTTATCCAAATGCACAGCCGATGCAGATCATAGTCCCGGCATCCATCCCAGGCCTTGTTTCTGTACCGATCCCGGTGCGATCCAGCCCGCTGGATCGTCCGGAGCTTCGCTGGCCGCAGCACGATGCGGACGAGATCGAGGCAGTCGCCGCCGTCCTCGGCAGCGGCCGGGTCAACGCGCTCGTCCATGGCGATCATACGCGGCGGCTGGAACGCGAGTTCGCGAGCTACTGCGGCGTTCCCCATGCCATCGCGGTCTCGAACGGGACGACTGCCCTCGAACTCGCGATGCGGGCGCTCGGGATTGGACGGGGCGACGAGGTGATCGTTCCCGCGCGCAGCTTCTTCGCGACCGCGGCGAGCGTCGTCGCGGTCGGCGCCACGCCGGCATTCGCCGACATCGATCCGGTGAGCCAGACGATCGACCTGGAGTCGGTCCGCTCGCTGGTGGGGGATCGCACGCGCGCGATCCTGTGTGTGCATCTGGCAGGCTGGCCCTGCGACATGGCCGGGCTGACGGCGCTCGCCCGCGATGCGGGTCTTTGGCTGATCGAGGATTGCGCGCAGGCCCATGGCGCCGCGTTTCGCGGACGCAGGGTGGGCAGCTTCGGCCATGCCGCGGCTTTCTCCTTCTGCACCGACAAGATCATGTCGACCGGCGGCGAAGGCGGGATGGTGCTGCTCAAGGACCGTGATCACTGGGCGCGCGCCTGGGCGTTCAAGGATCACGGCAAGAATCCCGAGAAGATCTTCGCGCACGCACCGGGCAGCGGCTTCCGCTACGTCCATGACAGCTTCGGCACCAACTGGCGGATGACCGAGATGCAGGCGGCGATCGGGCGATGCCAGCTGGCGAAGCTGCCGCGCTGGCTCGCCCTGCGCCGCCGCAACGCCGAGGCGCTCCTCGCCGAATTGCACGACGCGCCGGGCGTCGAGCTGCCGCACATACCGGCGCATGTGAGCCACGCTTTCTATCGCCTGTACCTGTCCATAGCCCCGGAGGCGCTGCCCGGCGGGAGCGCCGCCCCGCTGATCGACCGGATGGTGCAGATGGGGATGCCGGTCGGCAGCGGATCCTGCGCCGACATGTCGCGGGAAGCCGCGTTCGACGGTCTCGACCTGCGCCGCGCCAACAATCTCTCGGTAGCGGCGGAGATCGGCCGCCGTACGATCGCCTTCCCGGTCGATCACCTCCTCGACGAGGCCGATATGCGGCGCATGGCGAACTGCCTGCGCATCGCACTCGCCGAGCAAGCCGCAACATCGAAGGAATTCGCCCAATGACCGCCGACGCCCGTTTGCCCAGGTTCGTGATCATCGGCGCCGTCAAGGCCGCGACGACGTGGATCCACAATCAGCTCCAGGCGAACCCCGCGATCTTCCTCCCCGGCCCCGAACCCCATTTCTTCAGCCAGGACCATCATCGCGGGATCGATCATTACCGGCGGCTGTTCCACGCGGCGCGTCCGGAACAGATATTGGGCGAGAAGTCCGCCGATTATTTCGCGCATCCCGCGGCGCCGGGGCGCCTGGCCAGGATCATGCCCGGCGCGAGGCTGGTCCTCCAGCTCCGCAACCCGGTCGACCGCGCTTATTCCGACTACAAGATGCTCTACCGTCGCGGCACCGTCACCGGGCCGCCCGAGGCTTATCTGCATTCGGGCGCGACGCGCCACCATCGCTTCCTCCGCGACGGGCTCTATGCCGAACACCTCTCCCGCTGGCTGGAGCATTTCGATCGCGAGCAGATCCGCGTCCTGCTGTTCGAAGACGTGAAGTCGCAACCTGCGCAGGTGGTCGCCACGGTATGCGAGCATATCGGCGCGCCCTATCACTTCTCGGACGAAGTGGGCACCGCGCCGCGCAACGACAGCAGCGCGCAGTTCCTTCCGTTGCCTGTCCGCACCGCGCTGGCGCCCCTCAAGGAGGCCGCCCGTCCGCTGCGCGGCAAGCCGGTGTTCGAAGGCGTGCGGCGCATGTTCGCGCGCGAGATCCAGTACCCGCCGCTGAGCGACGCCACGCGCCGCCAGATGGCGGACTATTATGCTGCGGACATCGCCCGGCTCGAGGCGATGATCGATCGCGATCTCTCGCACTGGCGCGCCAGCCGGCGGATCGCTGCCTGACATCCCGTCCTCGCCACGAGATTCCCCAAGAGAGGATTCCAGTCGTCCGTTTTCGCCTGTTCCGAGCCGGAATTGCCACACCGGAATCGGGCCCGGAAGCATAGAGTTCGTGCAACTCTGAGGGAGTGAGGCAGATGCGAACTGGGTTCCTTCATGCGGTCGCGCTTACCCTGACGGCTACGACGGCGGCGTGCTCGAGCGGCCTTTCGAGCCTCGACAACCTGCCACCGGCGCCGATCGCGGCCTATCGGCTCGGCGCGGGCGACGAGGTCCGTGTGCTGATCCCCGGCCTGACCGCCGCCGAGGCGACGAACGTGACCTATGTGATCAACGATCGCGGTCAATTGTCGCTGCCGCTGCTGGGGGACGTCGATGCGGGCGGCCAGACGGTGCCCGAACTCCAGCAGAGCATCGCCACGCAATTGGCGCAGCGCCAGCTGCTCAACGCCCCCACCGTCAGCGTCCAGCCGGTGCGACTGCGGCCCGTCTACATACTGGGCGAGGTCAAGACGCCGGGCGAATATCAATACCGCGCCGGCATGTCGGTGCTCGCGGCGATATCGGTCGCCGGGGGCTATACCTTCCGCGCGCAGCAGGACGCGGTCGAGATCACGCGGACCGTCAACGGCCGGCCGGTGGTGGGCAAGGCGACGCCCGCCGACATGATCCAGCCAGGCGACACCGTACGGGTCCACGAAAAGTGGTTCTGAGAAAGCTCGACCGGCGCGGATGGTCGGCCGTCCTGCTGCTGTGCGGCATGCTCCCCGCCACGGCGGCGCGTGCGCAGGAGATCCCGGAATCCACCCCGGTCCTCGATCTCCCCGCGGACGTGTTCGCGCCGACCGAGCTACCCTTCGGCGGCGGCAAGCTCGAGATCGGCGGAACCGCACGGATCGAATATGACAGCAACATCTTCGCCCAGGCCTATGGCGAGGACGCGGACACCAAGCTCATCCTGCGGCCCTATGTCGCGCTGAAGCATAGCGGTTCGACGCTCGACGTCTCCGTCCGCGCCGAGGGCAATTTCCGGCAGTATTTCAAGCACGACAGCGAGAGCGCGGCCGGCGGCCAGGTACGCACCGCCCTCGCCTGGGCCTTCAGCCTCGCCGACAAATTGGTCCTGCTCAGTGGATGGCAGCGCGGCATCGAGGATCGCGGCGAGCCGGAAGCGCGGACCCTGCCCTCGCTCGGCCCCCGCAAGTTCGACAATTTCGATGCCGACCTCTCCTACAGCCACGACGGTCCCCGCCTCGGCTTCACCCTGCGCGGGACGGCGGAGATCTTCCGCTACACCGACCCTGTCGACCGCAACCGCAACCTCAAGAGCTACGCCGTGACCGCGCGCGGCAAGTATCGCGTGTCGCCGCTCATCAACGGATTCGTCGAAGGCTTCGTGAACAAGCGCGACTTCGCGCCCACCGTCGGCGAGAGCGGCCTCGATCGCGATTCCAACACCTATGGCGCTCGCATCGGCGCGGCGATCGATCCCGGCGGGACGATACGCGGTGAGCTAGCGTTCGGCATCTACCATTTCGACCCGGTCGACGCGCGACTCGACGCACGGACGGGCCCCTCGGCGCAGGCCAGCGTCATCTTCCAGCCGCTCCCGCGCACGGCCTTCACGCTCGACGCTTTCGTCGGCAATGTCGCGACCTATCAGGCCGGCGCCCGTTCCCGCGAGGACATCCGCGTACGGCTCGGCATCCAGCAGGAGATCCGCCACAATCTGCGCGCGCAGGCGGGGCTGATCTACCGCCGCAGCCGCTTCTTCGGCAGCGGCCAGGTCCAGGACATATACGGCGCCACCGCCGAGCTCGAATATCTGATCAACCGCCGGCTGATCCTCGCGGGCGACATCCGCTACACCCGGCGCAACAGCACCGATCCGCTCGACGAATTCTCGCGCTTCCGCACCGCGATCACGCTGAAGTTCCACTATTGAGGTACGATCGCGCCTCGGCCGCGCTGGCGGAGGAACTGGCCGGAGCCGCCGAGCCGGCGAGCCCTGCGCCTGCCGTCCCCCCGAAGCCGGCCGGCAAGGCGCCGCATATCGCCTTCGTCCTGCAGGGCCTCGGCGCGGGCGGCTCCGAGCATATCGTCAGCCTGCTCTGCAACCATTTCGCGGCACAGGGCTGGACCGTCTCGCTGCTCGCGTTTGAGCATCGCGAGACCGTGCCCTATTACGCGCACCATCCCGCCGTCCGCATCCTTCCCCTCGGATTGAAATCCGCACCGCGCGGCGCCCTCTCCGCGATCGGTGCCGTGCGCGCCAGGAAGAACGCCCTGCGTCAGGCCTTTCGTTTGCTCCGGCCTGACCTCGTCGTCAGTTTCCTGACGCGCACAAACATCCTGTCGGTGATCGCCGCCCGGGGCCTCGGCATCCCGATCATCGTCTCGGAGCGTAACAACCCTGCCCTCCAGACGGTGGGCCCCGTCTGGGGCGCCCTGCGCCGCTGGTCCTATCCGCGCGCGGACGGGTTCGTCACCATGACCGCCGGCGCGATGCGCTATTTCGGCGACGCGGTGCCGCCCCGGACCTGGGTGATCCCCAATCCCGCGACCGCGCCGGCGGACCTTCCCGAACCGCGATCGGACGGACGCACCATCGCCGCCGTGGGCCGGCTGGTCCCGCAAAAGGGCTTCGATCTGCTGCTGGAGGCCTTCGCCAAGGCCAGGGACGCGATCCCCGAATGGAAACTCGTGCTGTGGGGAGAAGGCCCGGACCGGGCGGCGCTGGAGGCGCAGCGCGACCGGCTCGGCCTCGCTGCGCGGGTCGAGATGCCGGGCGTGACCGGCCGCCCCGGCGAATGGATCGCGCATACCGACCTGTTCGTCCTCTCGTCCCGCTTCGAAGGCTGGGGCCTGGTCGTCGGCGAGGCGATGGCCGCGGGACTGCCCGTCATTTCCTTCGACTGCGAATGGGGCCCGGCGGAAATGATCGAGCGGGATCGCAGCGGCATCCTAGTCCCCAATGGCGACGTGGATGCGCTCGCCGCCGCGCTCGTCGACCTGTGCAGCGACCACGCCGCGCGCGAGGCAATCGGCAAGGCGGCCGCCGAGCGGATGCGCCACTTCACGCCCGAAAGGGTCATCGGCGAGTGGCAGGCCGCGATCGGCGAAGTGTTGGAAATGACGCGGCGGAAGGTGGAGCGATGAACAATATGCCCCTCAGGAAGATCGTCCGCTCAGTGCGGCGGCGCTGGCGCGACGAGCCGCAACTGTCCGTTGCCGCGAAGCGCGCCGATGCCTTCCTCGTCTCTTATCCCAAGAGCGGGCGGACCTGGCTGCGCTATCTGCTCTCCTGCTATTTCGCCGAGCTGGCGGAGCTGGGCTTCCAGCCCGACCTCGAGACGATGTTCCGGGTGCTGCCGAACTTCGATCTCGATCCGGTCCGGGGGATCGGCGCATTTGCGGGCGAATCCCGTCGCGATCGCATGCCGCTCGTCCTGGTCAGCCACCTCGAGTACAAGAGCGGGCTCTTCCTCGACCGGCCCGCCATCTTTCTCGTGCGCGATCCGCGCGACGTCATCGTGTCGGCCTATTTTCACGCCACGCGCCACAAGAAGGTGTTTTCCGGAGACATCGGTGCCTTCCTCGACGATGCGACCTATGGCCTGCCGGCGCTGACGCGGTTCCTGAACGGCTGGGCGGAGGGCCTGGACGGACGTCCGCACCTCCTGATCAGCTACGAGCTCATGCTGAGCGAGCCGGCTACGGTCGTCGCCGCCATCCTCGACTTCCTCGGCGCCGAACTTCGCGAGGACGCGATGCAGCGGGCGATCGAGGCGGCGCAGTTCGATCGGATGCGGGCCAAGGAACGCGACCAGGGCATACCGGGGCATGATTACGACCGAAGCGACACGCTGAGCCTCCGGATGCGCAGCGGCAAGGCCGGCGGGTTCGGCGAATGGCTAAGCGCTGCGGAGGCGGCGTGGATCGTCGCGCAGTGTCGGCAACGCCTGACCCCGGAGGCACGCGCACTTCTGGCGGCAACCGGCCTCGATCTCGGCAACGGTCTGCGCACCAACGGGAACGATCCCACTCCGGCCCTGCTCTCGCCCACCCAAGCCTAGGCATGCGCATCTGCCTGATCATCACGAGCTTCACCTCCGGGGGAGCCGAGATGCTCGTCGCCAATCTGGCGGAGGCTTTCAGCGCCCGCGGGCACGAGACCATGGTGCTCGCCCTGAGCGACGCGGCGCAGGTCGGCAACGATCCGGCGATGGAGCGCGCGTTGATCGAGCGGCTGGAGGGGAGCGGCGTCACCGCCCGCTCGCTGGGCCTGCGCAACCGCCGCAACGTGGCCGCGGCCGGAATCAGGCTGCGACGCACGCTGCGCGAGTTTCCCCCGGACGTGATCCATGCGCATACCGCAGCCGCATTGCCCGCGGTCGCCATGGCGCGGCCTGGCTCGCCGGTTGTGCTGACGCATCACAACAGCCGCCTCTCCTTCCCGCCCTGGGCGTTCCGTCTCTTCGATCGGGTGGTCGCGAGCTATGTGGCGATCAGCGACCAGTGCGAAGCGGCGACCGCCGCACACGCCGCGCGGCCGATCCGCAGGATCATGAACGCGGCCAGCCCGCATTTTCAGGCGACGGCCCCGCGCGGCGCGCCCTCCCGGGATCCGGTCATCCTCGCGGTCGGAACCATATCGCGGCAGAAGGACTATCCTACGCTGATCCGCGCCGCCCGCCCGCTCGTCGCGCTGCTGGCGCCGCAGGGGCGCCGTCCCCGCATCTGCATCGCGGGCGGCGGGGAGGAAATGGAGGGGTTGCAGGCCCTGGTGCGGGAGGAAGGCGCCGAGGATCTGGTAGAACTGCTCGGCGTCAGGAGCGACATTCCGGCCCTGATGCGCCAGGCGGACCTCTATGCGAGTTCGTCGCTCTGGGAAGGCTTCTCGATCGCGATGATCGAGGCGCTGATGAGCGGCCTGCCGATCGTCGCCACCAATGTCGCCGGCAATTGCGAAATGGTCCTGCCCGGCCGTAACGGCGAGCTCGTCCCCGCTTCGGATCCCAGGGCGATGGCAGCGGCGATGGCGGCCGTGCTGAGCGACGACCGGCTCTATGCCGCGCTTTCCGAAGGCGCGCTCGCTTCCGCCAAGCGATTCTCGATCGACACCTGCGCGACCGAGCATCTGGCGCTGTATCGCGATGTCTCGGCAGGACTACGCTTCGCAAGCGCGCCGGCCGTCTGCTGAATGCCCGCGCCATTGGCGATTTCGGATATTATCCGGGAGGTTCGTGTGAATCGCCGATACGCATGATATCGCTACCTTCACGGCGAGAGGCTGCCGGACCATGACAGGGCTTGGGCAGTGAGGATCGCGGTGCTCAGCGACATCCATTCCGTGAGTTCCGCGCTCGACGCGGCGCTCCGCGATGCGCGCTCCGAAGGCTTCGACGTGCTGCTGATCCTCGGCGACCTCCTCACCTATGGCGTGAACCCGGCGGAAACGCTCGAACTGGTGCACGAGGCGGTGGCGCGCGACGGCGCGATCCTCGTGTCGGGCAACCACGATCAGATGTATCTCGATACGGCCTCGGAGCCGGACTATCTCGCGCGCCTGCCCGACTGGCTGCGCGAGACGGTGGAGTGGACGGCGGCACGGATCTCGCCGGGCGCGCTGGCCGGCTTCGATTGGCAGGAACAATGGGCGGCGGGGCCCCTGCTCGCCGCGCATGCGAACCCCTTTGCGTTCGGCGACTGGACCTACCTCGCCGATACGGCCAGCGCCGATGCCGCGGCCAGGACGCTCGTGCAACGCGGCTATCGCTACGGCATATTCGGGCACACCCATCGCGCACGCCGATTTGAAGGCGAAGGCGCGGACGTCTTCACCGTCGGATCCTTGGGCCAGCCCCGCGAACTCGCCGATCCGCGGCTGCAATGGGCCATGATCGAGCTGCGGGAGGACCGGATCGACGTGCAGCCCCGGTTCGTGCCCTTCGATCGCGCCGCGCACCAGGCGGCGATACGCGCGACGACGCTCTCCCGTCCCACCCAGGACCGGCTGTGCGGGTTCTTCGCATGAAGGCGCTGGTCACCGGCGCCGGCGCGGTCCTCGGCCAGGGCATCATCAAGTCGCTTCGGCAATCGTCGCTGGCATGCGAGATCGTGGCGGCCGACCCGAACCCGCTCTCGGCCGGATTGTATTGGGCCGCCGGCGCGCACCGCATCCCCATGGCGAACGACCCGGCGTTCGGCGAAAGCATCACCGCGCTGATCGATCGGGAAAGGCCGGATGTCGTGCTCGTCGGCACCGATGTCGAGCTCGCCTGGTTCGCGCACAACCGTCCTGCCCTCGAGGCGGCCTTCGATACCCATGTCATCGTCAGCGATCCCCGCGTGATCGCGATCGCCGACGACAAGTTCGAGACTGCCCGCTTCTTCGCCGAGGCCGGTCTCCACCCGCCGCACTCCGCGCGTGGCGAAGACGCCGATGCCGTCGCCCGGCTCGTCGCCGCGATCGGATTCCCGCTGGTCGTCAAACCCAGGATCGGCGCGCGATCGGTGGGCGTCTCGATCGTGGAGGACCACGACTCGCTCGAACGCGCGCTGGTGGGACGCACCGGGCTGGTCGTGCAGGAATGCGTGGGCGACGGCGACAGCGAATATACGGCCAGCGTGCTGGTCTTCGATGGCGAGCCCCAGGCCTCGATCGTCATGCGGCGCGATCTTCGCGACGGGAATACCTACCGCGCCTATGTCGAGGACTATCCCACGCTGAACGCCGCGGTTCGGGAGTTCGGCGCCGCGCTGCAGCCGCACGGCCCCGCCAATTTCCAGTTCCGTATCGATGCCGACGGCGTTCCCCGCGTCTTCGAGATCAACGCGCGTTTCTCCGGCACCACGCCGATGCGCGCGATGGTCGGCTTCAACGAAGTCGAGATGTGTATCCGCAAGCTGCTGCTCGGCGAACCCGTCCGGCAGCCCGTTCCGACGCCCGGGGTCATCCTGCGCTTCCTCGACGAGCTGTTCGTGCCCCAGGCGCGCATCGATAGCGTGTCGTGATCCAGCGCCCCCTCCTCGCGGTCACCGGCAGCAGCGGCTTCATCGGGCGCCGCTTCGTCGAAGCCGCGCGCGCGCACGGCTATCGCGTTCGCCGCCTGGCGCGCCGGCCCGACCCGGCCGATACGTCGGACGATGTCCGGTCGTTCGATCTGTTGCAGGACAAGGTCGACGCGGCGGTGCTCGAGGGTTGCGAGGCCCTGGTGCATCTGGCCGCGCATATTCCCGCCGATCATATCGACCCGGACGAAGCCGAACGCTGCTGGCGTGCGAATGCGCTCGGCACGCTGCGGCTCGTCCGGGCGGCCATCGAGGCGGGGGTTCGCCGGTTCGTCCAGACGACGAGCGCCAACGCCTATGCGGGCTGGGAAGCGGCGCCGACGGAGACCGCCGCCATGTTCCCGCGCAGCCGCGGCTATTATCTCGGCTCCAAGATCCTGCAGGAAGTCTATGCCCGCGAAGCATGCGGGCCCGCCGGGCTGCCGCTCGCGACATTGCGGCTCGGTTCGGTCTATGGTCCGGGCCAGCGGGCGGGCGCCGTGGCCGCGCTCGCCGGCGCCTTCGCTTCGGCCCTCCCCGTCGCGCTACAGGACGGCGGCCGCTTCAGTGCGGACTTCGTGCATGTCGACGATGTCGTGGCGGCGCTGATGCTGGTGACCGACGGGACCTATGACGAGCCGTTCAACGTCGGAAGCGGCGTACGGACCTCGATCCTCGATCTGGCGCGGATGTTGGCGTCCGAGACCGGCGTGAGCAGATCGCTGATCCATGTGGAGCCCGAGGCGGGGGATGGCGATCCGGGCTTTCCCGCGCTCTGCATCGCTCGGATGCGAAGCCTCGGCTACAGCCCGCGCGACCTGAAGCTCGGCCTCGCCTCGATGGTCGCCGGAGAGGCGCGCACCTGATCAGGGCGTCTCGGGCGCCGGGAAGATGCTGCCGCGCACCGGCCTGATGGAGATGGCCTGGCCGGCCTCGATCCGCATCTCCCGGTCCATGTCGATCTCCAGGATGCGCTCCAGCCCCTCGACCCTGAACTCGACGCGCATATGGCCGTTGCGGGGCCGGATACCCGATACGATGGCGGAGATTCCTTCGCCTGCGGGCACGATCTCCGCGTCGTGCGGGCGGAAATAGAGCAAAGCGGTGCCCATCATCCCCGCCGGCGGCGCGACTGGCACGCGGACATCCCGAAAACGCACTTCCCCATTCTCGATCCGCACCGGCAGGCGATTGGATTCGCCCACGAAATCGAACACGAACGCATTGGCCGGCGCCTCGTATATCTCCCTCGGCGGCGCGATCTGCTCGATCCGGCCGCTGCTCATCACCACCACCCGGTCGGCAAGCTCGAGCGCCTCGTCCTGGTCGTGCGTGACGAAGATCGAGGTCAGCCCCATCCGCCCGTGCAAGTCGCGCAGCCAGCGCCGCAGCTCCTTGCGGACCTTGGCGTCCAGCGCGCCGAAGGGCTCGTCGAGCAGCAGCAGCCTCGGCTCCACCGCCAGCGCCCGCGCCAGCGCTACGCGCTGCCGCTGCCCGCCCGACAGCTGCGCCGGATAGCGCTTGCCGAGCCCGCCCAGCTGGACGAGGTCGAGCAGCTCCGCGACCTTCGCCGCGATCGCGTTCCGCGACGGGCGCGCGCGCCGCTTCCGCACCGACAGCCCGAAGGCGATATTGTCCGCGACGGTCATGTGCTTGAACAAGGCGTAGTGCTGGAAGACGAAGCCGACGCCGCGCTCGGCCACGCTCAGCGCCGTGATGTCCTCGCCGTCGAAGCACACCACGCCCTGCTCGGCGAACTCCAGCCCCGCCATGATCCGCAGCAGGGTCGTCTTGCCCGAGCCCGACGGCCCGAGCAGCGCGAGGAACTCGCGTGGTTCGGCCTCGAGGCTGATGTCGCGGATCGCGGGATAGTCCCCGTAGGTCTTGGTGACTCGCTTGAGGGAGATGCTCAATGCCCCGCCCTCCCGTCCAGCCCGTAGCGCCATTCGAGCACGCTCTTGAGCACCAGGGTCACCAGCGCCAGCAAAGCGAGCAGCGACGCCACGGCATAGGCCGCCACGAAGTTGTATTCATTGTACAATATCTCGACGTGCAGCGGCATGGTGTTGGTCTTTCCCCGGATATGCCCCGAGACGACCGACACCGCGCCGAACTCCCCCATCGCGCGCGCGTTGCAGAGCAGCACGCCGTACAGCAGCCCCCAGCGGATGTTCGGCAGCGTCACGTGCCAGAAGGTCTGCCAGCCATTCGCGCCCAGCGACAGCGCCGCCTCCTCGTCCGCCCTGCCCTGTTCGGCCATCAGCGGGATGAGCTCGCGCGCGATGAAGGGAAAGGTGATGAACACGGTCGCGAGCACGATGCCGGGCACCGCGAAGATGATCTCGACATTGTGCGCCTGGAGCCACGGCCCGAACCAGCCCTGCGCGCCGAACAGCAGCACGAACACCAGCCCTGACACGACCGGCGAGACGGAGAAGGGCAAGTCGATCAGCGTGACGAGGATGCTCTTGCCCGGGAACTCGAACTTGGTGATCGCCCAGGCCGCCGAGACCCCGAAGAGCAGGTTGAGCGGAACCGCGATCGCCGCGACCAGCAATGTCAGGCGGATCGCCGACCAGACGTCGGCATCGCGGATCGAGTCCATATAGGCGCCCACCCCTGCCGACAACGCCTCGGCGAACACTGCGACGAGCGGCACGAGCAGGAACAGCCCAAGATAGCCGAACCCTATGGCGAGCAGCACGAGGCTCCATCCAGATCGCCCGCGCATCAGTCGGTCATCCTGCGGCGCGCCCAGACCTGGATCAGGTTGATCAGCAGGAGCACCAGGAAGGAGGCGAGCAGCATCACCACCGCGATCGCCGTCGCGCCCGCATAATTATACTGCTCGAGTTGCGTGACGATGAGCAAAGGCGCGATCTCCGACACGTACGGCATGTTGCCCGCGATGAAGATCACCGAGCCATATTCGCCGACTCCCCGCGCGAAGGCGAGCGCGAAGCCGGTCAGCAAGGCCGGCATGGTGGCGGGAAGGATCACGCGGCGGAACGTCTGGAACGGCGTCGCGCCGAGCGACGCGGCGGCCTCTTCCACGTCGACGCTGAGGTCGGCCAGCACCGGCTCCACCGAGCGCACGACGAACGGCAGGCCGATGAAGACCAGTGCGACGGCAACGCCGGTCGGCGTGTAGGACACTTTGAGGCCGAGCGGCTCCAGCAGCGATCCGATCCACCCGTTCGGCGCGTAGAGCGCGGTGAGCGCGATGCCCGCCACCGCGGTCGGCAGCGCCAGCGGAAGGTCGACGATCGCGCTGACCACGCGCTTGCCGGGAAAGTCGCCGCGCACGAGGATCCAGGCGACGAGGAAGCCGAATACCGCATTGACCGCGGCCGCGAGCAGCGCTGCCCCGAAGCTCAGGCGATAGGCGGCGAGCGCGCGCGGCGAGAGCCCGACCTCCATGAAGCCCGACCAGCCGAGCCCGGCGGCGCGTATGAACACGGCGCTGAGCGGGATGAGCACGATCAGGCACAGCCAGGTCAACGTGAACCCGAAAGTCAGGCCGAAGCCCGGGATGATCGTGTTGCGCCGCGCCGGATGCGGGATAGCGGCGGATACGCTCATCGCTTGGTATCGGCGAAGACGCGGTCGAACAGCGCGCCGTCGGCAAAGAAGCGCGCCTGCGCGGCGCGCCACCCGCCGAAATCCTTGTCGACGGTGGCGAGCTTGAGCGTCGGGAAGGTCCCGGCATATTTCGCCGCGACCTGGGGATCGCGCGGCCGATAATGGTTGCGCGCGATGATCTCCTGCCCCTCGGGGGTGTAGAGATAGCGCAGATAGGCCGCGGCGAGATCCGCCGTCTTATGCCTCTGCGCGTTGCCGTCGATCACGGCCACCGGCGGCTCGGCCAGGATCGAGATCGACGGGATCACGATCTCGAAACCGCCCGCGCCGAGCTCCTTCTTGGCCAGGAAGGCCTCGTTCTCCCAGGCGATCAGCACGTCGCCGATGCCGCGCTCGGCGAAGGTCGTCGTCGCGCCGCGAGCGCCCGAATCGAGGACGGGGACATTGGCGTAGAGGCGCCGGACGAAGTCTTCGGCGCCCGCCTCGGACCGGCCCAGGCCGCGGCCATAGGCCCATGCCGCCAGGAAGTTCCAGCGCGCGCCGCCGCTGGTCTTGGGATTCGGCGTGATCACCTTCACCCCCGATTTCACCAGGTCGCCCCAGTCGCGGATCGCCTTGGGATTGCCCTTGCGCACGAGGAAGACGATCGTCGAGGTATAGGGCGCGCTGTTGTCCGGAAGCGCGCGCTGCCAGTCCTTGGAGAGCTTGTTCGTTCGTTCGGCAATCGCGTCCACGTCATAGGCCAGCGCGAGCGTCACCACATCGGCTTCGAGCCCGTCGATCACTGCGCGCGATTGCTTGCCGGAGCCGCCGTGGCTCAGGTTGATCCTGATATCCTCGCCATGCTCGGCCTTCCATTTGCGCGCGAACGCCGCATCCACGTCGCGATAGAGCTCCCGAGTCGGATCATAGGATACGTTGAGGAGCTGCCTCCCCTTGCTCTTGCCGCCCTCGCCCTCGGAGCAGCCGGCGAGCGCGAGCATCGCCAACGCGCCCGCGGCAATGCATCGAACGGCTCGACTCACGCGGCATCTCCATCGCTAGGGGCGATGCGCGAACTTACTTCGCATTCGCGGACTTGGAATTGCGAACCGGGTCAGCCGCCGGACTACAAAGGAGTACCGGCCGGCAAAAAGTGACGAGCCGCCGACATTTTTGGGGGGAGCACGCTCGGTGACTCACCCGTCGTCACCCCGGCCTTGTGCCGGGGTCCACATCTCCATCCAACGAGAAACTGACGATGCTTGCGGAGACGTCCCCGCAAAGACCTCCAGCCAATTCCCTGCCTGCAAGGTGGACCCCGGCACAAGGCCGGGGTGACGAGGAAGGACACCTCTGGACGCGCCTTACGCCTGCGGCCGATCCCAAAACCAGGTCGGACCAGCCTCATCGTATATTGTAGATCGTATAAAATATTTGACACTTTGTGACGAGCATGTTTCCATCCTGCGAAATGGGGAAGCAGGGAGGTTAACCATGGTCAAAATCCGCAGTAGCGGCTTCGGCGTCAGTGCCGCAGCCCTCGTCATCGCGCTCGCGTCGCCCGCTTATGCGCAGGACACCACAGTCGCGCAGGACGCGCCCGCCGCATCGGAGGACGAGCCGATCGTCGTCACCGGCACGCGCATTCCGCGGCCCAATCTAGAGAGCAACAGCCCGATCACCGTCGTCGGCGAGACCGAGATCCGCTATCAGGGCGCCACCACGGTCGAGAGCGTGCTCAACCGGCTCCCGCAATTCACCGCCGACGCCAACGAGAACGTCTCCAACGGCTCGGACGGCACCGCGAACATCAACCTGCGCGATCTCGGTTCGAACCGCGTCCTCGTGCTGCTCGACGGACAGCGGCTGCTGCCGACCCAGGCGATGGACGTCAATTTCGTGCCCGCCGCCCTCGTCGAGCGCATCGACGTCGTCACCGGCGGCGCCTCGGCGGTGTACGGCTCGGACGCGATCTCCGGGGTGGTCAACTTCATCCTGCGCAAGAACCTGGAGGGCGTCCGCGCCGATGCGCAGTTCAGCTTCTACCAGCACAACAACAACAACCAGTCGCTCCGCGAGCTGGTGACGAACAGCGGCTACAATACCGCGCCAGGTTCGGTGGCAGACGGCGAGAAGTTCGACGTCAGCGTCGCGGTCGGCACCAATTTCGCGGACGATCGCGGCAACGTCACTGCTTATGCCGGCTATCGCAAGGTGAATCCGATCCTGCAGGGCTCGCGCGATTATTCGGCCTGCGCGCTCGATCCGAATGGCGACCGTACCGGCTTCGTCTGCGGCGGCTCGAGCAACAACGAATACGGCCTCTTCACCGTGCTCGCCGATCCGACGACCGGCGCGCCCGTCACCTACAACAACACCAAGGACGGCGCGAAGACCTGGGTGCCGTACACCAGCGCGTTCCGCTACAATTACGCGCCGACCAACTATATGCAGCGCTCCGACGAGCGCTACACCGCCGGCGCCTTCGCGCATTATGAGCTCGCCACCGCGGCCGAGCTCTACGGCAGCTTCATGTTCATGGACGACAAGAGCTTCTCGCAGGCCGCGCCCTCAGCGCTGTTCCAGGGCGAGGTCTACTCGATCAACTGCGACAATCCGTTCCTGAGCGCGCAGCAGGCGAACCTGCTCTGCGGCGCGGCCGCGGGCACCGACACCAGCCGCAACACCTTCATCGGCTATCGCATGACCGGCGAGGGCAGCGCGCCGCGGCGCGACGATCTGCGCCACACCGATTATCGCTTCCAGGGCGGCGTACGCGGCGAGATCGCGCCGGGCATCCGCTACGATGTCGGCGCGCTGCGCTCGGTCATGGTCTTCAACGAGAATTACCAGAACGACATCTCGCCCGCCAAGGCGAAGAACGCGCTCCAGGTGGTCAACGTCAACGGCGTGCCCACCTGCAAGTCGGTGATCGACGGCACCGACCCCGATTGCGTCGCCATGGACGTGTTCGGCGCGGGCAATATCGATCCCTCGGTCTACGACTATATCTACGCGCCGACCTTCACGCGCGGCGAGCAGAAGATGACCGTGCTGAGCGCGAGCGTCAGCGGCGATCTGGGTGCGTTCGGCGTGCGCAGTCCCTGGGCGTCGCAGGCCCTGGGCTTCGCGATCGGCGTCGAGCAGCGCACCGAGACGCTCGACTTCCGCGCCGACGAGCTCGCCCAGCAGAAGGGCACGCTCGAATCGCAAGGCCGGATCAAGGTCAAGGAAATCTATGGCGAGCTCGGACTGCCGATCCTGTCCGACATGGCCTTCGCGCATTCGCTGAGCGTCAATGCCGGCCTGCGCTATTCGGACTATACCAATGACAGCCTCGACGGCACGGTGACCAGCTACGGCGCGACCACCTATAAGGTCGAGCTCGATTATGCGCCGTCGCGCGATCTCCGTTTCCGCGCCAGCTACAACCACGCGATCCGCGCACCCAATATCAGCGAGCTGTTCGCCTCGCGCGGGCTCGGAAACGTGCAGGGCCAGGATCCGTGCTCGGGCGCGACGCCGATCGCCTCGTTCGATCGCTGCGCGCTCACCGGGGTCACCCAGGCGCAATATGGCCGCATCCCCGAATGCCCGGCCGAGACCTGCGTCACCCAGGGCGGCGGCAATCCGCTGCTCAAGCCGGAGGAGGCCGACACCTATACCGTCGGCATGATTCTGACGCCGCGGGCGATTCCCAACCTCACCTTCTCGCTCGATTATTACAACATCAAGGTGAACAGCTATATCGGTTCGGTCGATCCGTTCCTGACGATCAACCAGTGCATCCAGACGGGCAACACCTTCTTCTGCGACCTGTTCCACCGCGATCCGACGACGGGCGTGATCTTCGGCACCGACGGCTATATCGTCGCGACAACGCTCAACACTGGCTATCTCAAGACCTCGGGCGTGGACGTAAACGCCAGCTATGCCTTCGCCCTCGACACGCTGGGCCTGGGCGACGCCGGAAGGCTCAATTTCGAGCTCGTCGGCACCTGGCTCGACAAGCATATCGTGCAGCCGCTCCCGGGCCTCGGCACCTATGACTGCGCGGGGCTGTTCGGGCCGACCTGCGGCCAGCCGACGCCGACTTGGCGCCACCAGTTCCGCACGACCTGGCAGATGCCCTGGGCGGATGCGACGCTGTCGCTCAACTGGCGTTATTTCGGATCGGCCAAGCTCTCGAGCAACACCGACAACGAGTATCTCGAAGGCACGCCCTACGTCCTCAACAGCAAGATCAACGCCTATAGCTATTTCGATCTCGCCGCGACGGTGGACGTGTTCGAGGACTTCACGCTGCGCGCGGGCATCAACAATCTGTTCGACAAGGATCCGCCCGCGATCGCCCAGGGGCTGCTCAGCTCCTTCGGCAACGGCAACACCTATCCGGGCGTCTATGATCCGCTCGGCCGCATGATCTTCGTCGGGCTGACCGCGAAGTTCTGAGCCCCTCCGCTCCCCCGTCTCGCCGCCGGCGCGTCTTGTACGTGCCGGCGGTTTTTTTGCGCCTGGGACGGATCGACATTCAGCCTCTATCTTCCCTCGCCCCCTGAAAGGGGAGTGCGAGGTCGGATCGCGCCCCGCGCGATCCTCGATCATGCGGGGCATGATCGACCTCGCACTGGTTGCGCAGACTTAGGCTCGAAGAGCCTTAGTCGGAGCTGGGTGAGGGGGTGCGGCTGCGCAGCAGCCGCGCGGAGCTGCGCTCCGCTCTACCCCTCTCCAAGCTGCGCTAGGCAGCAAGCTGCCAAGCTTCGCTATCCTC